>JAWOKN010000040.1:0-53274 GCA_033854175.1 Bacteroidota bacterium
CTCTGGCCGAATGTGGAGGGGTTCAGACTCGATTTCAGTGCCACCGTCGCAGATGCCTGGTTGACGACCTGGGTGATGGTCGTACTGTCACTCTTGAAATTGACGTTCCCGGAGTATACTGCCTTGATCGTGTGGCTTGCCGTTGTCAGATTCGCCGTGCTTGTCTGTGCACTGTCGAATGTCAAAGATACGGTGGCTAATAGCGTTGTGCCGTCGAAAAATGATACACTTCCTGTCGGTGTCTGTACTGCATTGTCCACATGAGCGGTAAAGGTAACGCTCTGGCCGAATGTGGAGGGATTCAGACTCGATTTCAATTGCACTGTCGGAGATGCTTTATTGACCGTATCTCCCACAATGTTTGAAGTGCTCGTATCATAATTGCTCGTACCGCCGTAGAAACCTTTTATAAGGTGCAATCCGACCGACAAATTCGTCTTGCTGACGCTTGCCACTCCGCTTCCGTTAATGCTGGCAGAATCAACAATAATACCGTCAACAATGAAGTAGACGCTGCCACCGTCGGGGACTGTACCGGTGATACTGTCCTTGAATGTAACAGATTGCCCGAATGTTGATGGATTTGGTGTTGTTGTAAAAATACCCGCTGTCGACTTTTTTATCAGCGTGAATGGGCTGCTCGATCCGGTATGGCCCGCACCATCGTTTACGGTGATGATTTTCCCAGTACCGGCCTGTAAAAGAGTAACGGATTGTGTTATTACGCCGTTTGTGAAATTTCCGGATGTCGTGGGTGAAATTGATCCGGAGTTTATTGATATCGAGACCGTCCCGACAAATCCTGTAACCGTATTGTTGAACGTATCCTGGGCGACGGCTGTTATAAACAAGGGGACCGTGGCAATACGGGGACTGTCAACAGCAACTGAAAAATGGTTGAGTGAACCAGATTGATATGTCACCGTCGCCTGGGTCTGGCTCCCCGTCCCGCTCATGACAGGTTGACCATCGAGAGTCGCGACAAACACGCCACTCCCGGTCAATGTCGGCGCAGTCACAGTCGCCGTATATGTGCCATTTCCATTATCAGTTACCGGACCTATTGTCCCCGTCCCCGATTGTAGTGTTATGGTGACGATTGAACCGCCTGTCGTCAGGGGAATGCCTGATGCATCCTTCGCTGTGACGGTCAGGATTTGAGTGTCCGTGCCGTTGGCGGTGATGGAGGCACTGGTTGGTGTCAACGTGGATTGGGAGGCGTCAGCAGTGCCGGCAAAGTAGACGGCTGCCGCACCCGCATACGAAACCGGGAATAGCGAGACGAGAGCGAAGATGAGGATCGTGATACCGAGTGAAATCTTCATGTTAGTCATTTTGAGATGCAACGTTGTCTGCCGCTTCATTAATCCAAATTCGATGTACTTCGTCAAAACCTTGGTGAATGCGTAACACGATGAAGGGGTGACTTCGGAATCCCGAGCGCCTGCAATTCGGAGAGGTTATACCATGTTGTATTACTGCGGGTGGATAAAACGATCGCAAAACGGATTCCTTATCCCTTTCTGGTGTAATTTGAATGTTGAATTTTTGATAGTTTTGTTTTGGAGATATTTGTCCTGCATTGCGCTTCCGGGCATGATGCTTAACCTTATAGGGATTAACTCTGGCTCCGGAGGAGCTTTACCTTCGTTCCTTACAGTTCGTCATATGCAAACGGACGTTGATGCATTCAGGTCTGTGGTACCTGCGGTGACAATAATGGACAAGATTGGCAGGGCGAATACCCGTGAAATGGATTTCACCATAGTCCAATCAAGCTTGAGCAAGCAGAGTTAAAATATACCAACAGAAAATTACAAGCACAGGAACAGTGGCCTCACCTGATGAAGGTGAACATGGACACGTCGTCCAAGATCTCATTTACCTTCATCCCAGATCAATATACACTTTTTTTCCTGAAAATCTCCACCCACCCCGATGAAATTTATTGAAAAGGGGTCTTCAGTGCCTGAAGTTTTTATTTTTTTTAAAATCCTCTGAATCTGTCAGTTTTAGCAATATTTCGGATTTTATGCTCCATCGAATATGTCCGGTTTTCAGAGGTTTTCATGATAGGTGCCTGGAGTGTGCCCCGGATGGCAAAAATGAAAGGCCTTTGATGAACAAAATACCATCCGTTCCGCATTTTTTTACGGCTAAAGTTTCTCCCATTCGTTGCACGATTTTTCCCCGGGTCTATCTCGAGTAAAAATAAGATGTTATTCCGCTGCAAATCTTCTGCACAATTTGATAGGAGTCCTGATGCCGATACAATTTTTCACCCGGCTTCAGAATCGTTCCGCATCCGGAATAAAAATCGGGAAAATTAAATATCGTTGATTTGAATTGGCGTTTTTATATCTGAGCCGAAAGTCGTATATTGGGCTCAAATAATGAAGCCGAAAAATATCTTTTTTGTTGTACCATCCCTGTCGTCTGCTGCGTTGTAATTTCCATCCCAGACTCCGGGCTAGTCGAAACATTTTAACGCCAAATCCGCACGCATAGAACATTCATGGATCACCCCCACGCAAACGATTCATTACCGAGAAAAAAGTTTTCGCTGATTCAAAAAGTCTCTGTCATCCTCTTATCGTGCCTCTGGCTGTCTTCACAGGCATTCTCCTGGGGCTCAACCGGGCATAAGATCATTAACCAGAAGGCGCCGATGCACCTGCCCGCGGATATGTCGGTATGGAAGGCGGACAGCCTTCTGTTCGCATCCCATGCCTCTGACGCGGATAACAGAAAAATCAGCGGTGATACGTCGTTCTGGGCCGAGTCGGAACGCCATTATATCGATATCGATTATTATCCGAATTTCCATTCGCTTCCGCAGAGTCTCGACTCGATGATTATGCTCTTCGGACGGTCAACAGTCTGGAATCAGGGCACTCTTCCGTGGGTCATACAGTGGGAGGTGGATTCACTCACCGCACAATTTCGGCGGAATGATACCGCCATCGTCCGGACGATGAGCGATCTCGGCCATTATGTGGCAGACGCCCATCAACCGCTTCATTGCACAAAAAATTACGACGGACAGCTGACCGGAAATAACGGAATTCATAGCCGGTATGAGTCGACGATGATCAACGCCTACCAGGGATCCCTCATCATTCAGCCCGATTCTGTCCAGTATATTTCTTCGCCCCTCAATTATATCTTTGCGTTTATTGATCATTCGCAATCCTATGTCGACTCCATCATGCACGCAGATACCTATGCGAAATCCGTCTCGGGCTGGAGCGGAAGCGGCTCGGTGCCTGCCGCGTATACCAACGCTCTCTGGCAGAAGGTGGGGGATTTCACGATCGATCAGTTCCAGCGTGCGACTGTCACGCTTGCCTCACTCTGGTACACGGCATGGGTGAATTCACAAACGACCATGAACATCATCGCTGCCTCGGCAACCGTGGGCGGTTCGATCGTGCCCTCGGGTACCGTCTTTGTCCCGTCAGGCCACGATACGACATTCGCCGTGAACGCCCGGACTGGATACCATCTCGATAGCCTCACGGTCGATGGCCTGAAGGTCGATTCGCTCCTGACCTACACTTTTTACGGCGTGTCCGCTCCCCACGCCATCCAGGCCTGGTTCAGCCTGAACAAGGATACCATCCTCGCAAGCTCCGGTCCGAATGGTTCGGTTGTTCCATCCGGTGCGGTCGTTCTTTCATACGGAAGCAGCCAGAAATTTTCGTTCGTCCCCCTGCCTGGATACCACGTCGACAGCCTTTTCATCGACGGTGTCGGTCAGGCGCCGGATACGACATATACATTCAATAATATGACGGTCAGTCATACGCTTGCGGTCACATTCGCCATTAACCATTATACGATCACAGTCACATCAGGCGTCCACGGATCGGTGATCCCGTCGGGATTGATCGACGTGGTGTACGGTGATAGCGCAACCTTTGTTCTCCACCCTGATTCCTCCTGCCGCGTCGACAGCGTGTTTCTTGACGGAGCCTACCTGGGCAGGGACACACTCTACACACTGAGGAATATAACGGGAAATCACACGCTGGATGTGCGGTTCAACGATGGGTCGATCCCACTCGCTTTCACCGTCGCAAGTCAGTGGAATATGGTTTCAGTGCCCCTGACGATGAGCGATTACAGCCTCGGGGTTCTGTATCCGACGGCCAATGGAAGCGCGTTTGAGTATGCGTCCGGATATCAGGTTGCGGAGACGCTGAAAAACGGTTACGGGTATTGGATGAGGTTTACCACACAGCAATCTCTTACCCTGCGCGGAAGGGAAAGAACTGCCGATACCTTTTATGTCGCCGAGGGGTGGAACATGATCGGCTCGATCAGCACGCCGGTCCCGGTGTCGGAGATTATCTCCTCGCCCCCCGGCATGGTGACATCCAACTTTTTCGAGTATAAGGACGGATACCTCGAAGCGGACAGCATCCGTCCCGGATACGGCTATTGGGTCAAGACCTCACAGGCCGGACAACTCATGCTCTCTTCATCGCCCCATCCCCAGTCGGTCAACCGCATCCGTATTGTTGCAGCAGGCGAGAATCCGCCTCCTCCCCCGGGTAAAGGGCACATGGGCACCTCTCTCCCTGCGAACTTTACACTGTCCCCGGCTTATCCCAATCCGTTTAATCCCTCGACAACAATCCATATCGAGTTGCCAACGGACAGCCATGTCGTTCTGAAGCTCTTCAATACACTCGGCCAGTGTGTCTCGACACTTCTCGATGAGAGCCGTCCGGCGGGAAGATATGATGTTCGCGTCGACGCTTCAGCGCTTGCAAGCGGAGTCTATTTCTACCGCCTCGAGGCCGGAATATTTTCTCAAACCATGAAAATAATCCTCGCAAAATAAGCCCTTTATTGTCATCCTCCTTCAGGGGCCTGGATTCCCGGGCCTCGTTTGCTTTTCCCCCTCACACACTTTCCCGCCTCGGGCCATGACCTGCATAAAATAATATCAAATACGTTGGAAATATGAATTTCTCTGTCCGGAATTTCAACATACGAAGGATCGGCCGGGATCGAAAAAAACTCGATTACGCTCCATAAAACCGGATCCATACGCCATGCTGCATGTGGCATGTCACTTGTATTCATCCTAGTGGGTAAAAATTTTGATGATGACCGGGTAAATCTCGCTTCTCAAGTTTTGGGGGACGTATGATGTGCGTTGTTGGTCCAGGGGGAATCTGGCTCGATGTAACGAATCTGGCTCTTGGGCTGATTCTCCTTGTCTGCCTCATCTTCATCGGAAAATTATTGTGCCGGGAATTATGCCGGCGCCGGAGAACCAGCCGTCTCATGAGGAGATATTCTGATGACTCCGTCATCACGATCTCCCATGATGGTATCAGACTCACCCCTGATGGAAGGGGGAGGGGGAGGAGAAAATTACCGGATTCTGAATCAGGTTTGTATGTGAACGAGGAGGGGCTCATCGTCACGGATACAGAACTGAAGCACTGACCGGCAGGACCGGTTCCCCCCACCCCGGGGGGCATCCTGGTTTTCTTCACGATCATAACACTTCCGATTCCCTCCGGCCCTCAACGACCTCTCTCATCCGGGCGGGGGGAACGTCTCATACAGCACCTCTTCCGCTATCCTTCAATCCGTTTCATCTTAAAGACCGATTTTGTACATTGCATCAGGCGTTCCCCCGGGGGAATACCGTGCTGCCTTCACAGTTATTGACAATGTCCATGTCCGTGGATCGGGAAATACATGATAAGATTCTGGTGAAAGCCTATGATATGGCTTCCTCCTTCGATCTTGCCCAGATCCGGAAAATGTTCGAGGAAGACCGGGCCGGGAAAATCCTCCAGAATAACCCGCTTCTCGTGCAGATATCGCCGTCGATAATGATCGGGGTCTTTGATTACGGCTCTATCGTCTTTTTCGACATGGACAAGACCGACCAACAGGCCTGGATAGGGAAAATCCGCCCCTTTGCCGTGAGGGAGAACAAATCGTACAGCGAGGATGATTTCGTCCTTTATCTTGCACCCCGGCCGGAAAAGCCTGCCGGTACCGATGAGCTGGTTGTCAGGGAATTCAACCGCGACATCGCACTTGTCGTCGGAACCGTCCTGAGCCGGTCCGTCTCGGTGGAATTTTATGAAAAACTCGTCGCCGATGCTCTCGCGAACCTGGAACAGCCAATAGGCTTCCTGCAGCGGACGGGGAAAATACCGCACACACAACGGGAACTGACCCGTAAGGTCGGTTTCGCACTTGCCGTTGAACAGGAACTGGCCTACACGCTGTCGGTCTTCGACGATCCCGAGATCATCTGGGACGGGGGACGACCGATCGATACGCTCTACCGGAGCCTCAAACGCGAGTTTGATCTCGAAGACCGCATCAGGATTATCCAGCAGAAGGTTTCCATCATCTCCCGGTCAAGCACGTTTGTCATTTCCCGGATCGAGGGGCAGCGTTCACAGATTCTCGAGTGGATAATTATCCTGCTGATCGTCCTGGAGATCGTCCTGGTGGTCTTCGGGAAACTCTGATTGACAGGTTTTCGCTCTACCGGAACATGCGCCCCTGCCTGGGATGAAACACGGGAAGAACGAGTGCGGTTGTGAATAATGTCACATGAAAACTGAGAGTAAGACTATGGCCGAACAATATATCACTTGCCCGGAATGCGGGGCCCGGATCCCGCTTACCGAAGCGTTCACGCGGGATATTGAGGATAAGCTCCGCCTCCACTATGATACCGAGATGAGACGAAGGAACCAGGAGCATGCAACCGAGCTGAAGGCGAAGGAGAGGGAGTTTCAGGATTCGCTTGCGGCCGAACGCACCCGGATCGAAGACCAGGCCAGGAAAAAGGCACTGGAATCTGTCTCGCTCGAACTGAAGGATAAAGAGCAACAACTTGAGGAACAGCGGAAAAAACTTGCTGCCGCCGCCCAGCAGGAGCTGGACCTACGCAAGCGGCAACGCGATCTTGAGGAGCGGGAACGGAACCTCAGACTCGAGGTCGACCGCACACTCGACGACGAACGCAGGAAAATACGGGAGGAGACGCTAAAAAAGGTGACGGAGGATCACCGGATGAGAGAACTGGAGAAGGATAAACAACTCAATGATCTCCGCCTGCAGCTGGATGAGATGAAAAGGAAAATGGAGCTGACATCGCAGCAGATGCAGGGCGAGGTCCAGGAGATGGAGCTTGAGACCGTCCTCCGCCAGCAGTTCCGGGCCGACTCGATCGAACCGGTACCCAAGGGCATCCGCGGCGCCGATGTCATCCAGATCGTCCAGAGCCCGAAGGGCCAGAGATGCGGCATGATCATCTGGGAGTCGAAGAGGACAAAGGCATGGAGCGATGGCTGGATTCAAAAACTTAAGGACGATCAGCGCCTGGTGAAGGCTGAAATTGCAGTCCTGGTTACCACCGTCCTTCCGAAGGATTTGAACCGCTTCGGCTTTCTTGATGGGATCTGGGTGACCGATTTCGCCTCCGCAGTCGGCCTTGCATCAGCATTGCGGGAGAATCTCCTTCAGCTCGCCTATCTGCGGAATTCAATGGCCGGGATGGAGGAGAAACGGGATCAGATTTATGCGTATTTGACCGGCATGCAGTTCCGGCAGCGTATCGAGGCCATCGTGGAATCATTCAACGCGATGAAGGATGATCTCGAGGCGGAAAAACGCTCGATCGAGAAGGCATGGGCCAAACGGGAAATGCAGATCAACCGCATGCTGAAAAGTACCGCCGGGATGTACGGCGATCTCCAGGGGATCATCGGCGCAGCCCTCCCCGATGTCAAGGTGCTGGAGCTGCCTGAATAATGCTTTCCCCCTCCGATATCTTTTCGTTGTACAGACCCAGCAGATGCGAACGGCGTGTTTTTCTCCGGGCGCACGGCGAGCCGGAGGGCGAACCCGGAGACTTCGACCGGCTTATGGAGGAACTCGGTCAGCGCCATGAAAACAATCACCTCGCAACCTTTCCCGAGGTTCTCAATCTGAGCAAGGGCCACCTCAGGGAACGGGCCCGCCGTACCGCCGAAGCGATGAAAAAGTCCGTCCCCGTCATCTATCAGGGCGTGCTGATTTCCGAAACTCCCGAACTGGGTGATTCGGTCGTGGGGATTCCGGATTTTCTCATCTGGGAGGGCCCCGACTACAGAATCCGCGACTGCAAGCTCTCCCGGCATGTCGGAAACGGACGCCATGAGGAAATCGTCCTTCAGCTCCAGCTCTACGGGTGGCTGTATGAACAGAATCTCCACCGGCCGCCTTCAGCACTCGAGGTGTACCTCGGGGATCAATCGGTCATACGGCTGCCGTATGACGGTGGCGCCGATGCAATGGCCCTTCTGAAGAAGATCGTCGAACTCTCCCACCGGGCCGATGAGCCGTATTCCCCCGTCGGATGGTCGAAATGCCTGAGCTGCGGTTTCCGGGACAGATGCTGGAACATTGCAAAAAAAATGAACGATGTGGCGCTCGTCTACGAACTTGACCAGGGTACCGCGGTTGCGCTCAGGGATCAGGGGATCACCACGATTGATCAACTCCTGAAGAATTATACGGCAGACCGGCTTGCAGAACTCAGGAAACCGCACGGCAAACATATGGTGCGCGTCGGCGTCGCAGCAACCAGAATTCTCCTCCAGGCCGAGGCCCTGAGATCCCTGAAGGAAAAACTGCTCAAGCCCCTGGTACTCCCGGCGAACGATAACCTGGTGATGTTCGACCTCGAGGGTTTACCCCCGCAGTTCGATGAGCTGGATAAAGTGTACCTCTGGGGAATGCAGGTCTACGGCCGCCGCCCCGGGAGCTACCTTCCCGCACTGGCCGGTTTTGGCGAGGAAGGGGACAGGGAGGGGTGGGGAAAATTCCTCGAAAATGCCAGCTCCCTTTTCGGCGAGTATGGCGACCTTCCGTTCGTCCACTGGCATAACTATGAGACGACGAAGATAAAAACCTACCTCCGGAGATACGGAGATCGGGAGGGCGTCGGCGAACGGGTCCTCCAGAATTGCGTCGACCTTCTCAGAATCACACGCGATGCACTGGTCCTTCCCGAATACAGCTACGGCCTCAAAGTCATCGAAAAACATGCCGGGTTCAGACGCTCGATGCAGGAGTTTGGAGGTGACTGGTCGATCGTCCAGTATATCCGCGCCGTTGAGACCCACGATCACAAGCTCCGCGATAAGATCATGTCCGAAATCCTGAAGTATAACGAGGAGGACCTCACGGCCACCTGGGCTGTCTTCCAGTGGCTGAAAAAATATAAAGTAGAATAACCCCGTCCCCGCCTGGACGTACCAGCCCCCGTTTGACCGGATATTTTCTGCCTTTGAAAATCCAGAGTAATCATGCACTTACGCCTGGGGATTGAAAGTGATGGTCTGATTTTGTATGATAGACCATGACAATTTCTGATTTCAGGAACTCCGTTCTTCTCAGCTTCCTCGTCCTTCTCACGAGTTTACCTGCCTGGGCCGGCGGCAAACCGTCAATGAAATCCGTGTCGGGTATCTCCCAGTCGGACGTTTTTATGCAGGGCTTTTACTGGAACTCCCCCCCGGGTGGTATCTGGTACGATTCGCTTGCTCGACTTGCACCGAGACTCGCGGCAGGGGGATTCAGCGCGATATGGTTTCCGCCCCCCACCAAGGGAGCCTCCGGCGCGTTTTCCATGGGATACGACCCGTACGATCAGTACGATTTCGGATCCTATAACCAGGAAGGTACCGTCGAGACCCGGTTTGGAAGCAGACAGGAACTCATCAATGCAATCAATGCCTATCATGCCAGCGGAATCAAGGTGTATGCGGATGCGGTCATGGGACATCTCGACGGGGGTGAACGGGAGGTTCCCTACGATTGCGATATATCCCCGACCCTTCCGGAATCGGCCTGGCTGATTTTCAACTATCCCAACGGCTCCGGAAGATTCAAAAAATCTGCCATCGATTTTTACCCGAATCACCTCAGCTCCCCGCCCTGCGACTGGAATCCAGCAAATTATCACGGTGTGGACCCTGCATACAAGTTCGGCGAATACCTGGCACTTTCCCAGAGCCAGGTGGGAGATAGCCTCACGACCTGGGGCCACTACCTGCGAAACGTCCTTGGTTTTGACGGCTTCCGGCTTGATGAGGCAAAAGCCCTTGATCCTGTGTTCATGGGCCCCTGGCTTCAGGCCGTAGATACGGGCGGTTTTGCAGTCGCCGAATATTTCGACAATGTGTCAAATATCTCCAACTGGCACTATCAGGTGCAGAACGTCAACGGAGGGACGGTCTCAAATTTCGACTTTCCCCTCCGCTTCGCCCTTCAGGCGATGTGTGACGCCACCGACGGTTCGTACGACATGACACAGCTCGATTATGCCGGCCTCGTCGCCGGAGGCATGTCGGGTTATAACGTGGTCACGTTTGCCGAGAACCACGACTTTGACAGGATCGGCTGGGACGGATCGGTAGGTTCGGGACACAATCCGATCGTTTATGATAAACATATGGCCTATGCGTTTATCATGTTCTCGGAAGGGAGACCGTGCGTCTTTTTCAAGGATTATTTTACCTACGGCCTGAGCGGAAAGATCGACACGCTCAACTGGATCAGGGCGAATTTTCTCGGGGGCGGGACAACAAAACGCAATGGCCTCAATCCCTATTATATCCGGGAAGACAATAATACGGATCAGGGTTCCCTTGCATCGGATATCTACGTTGCACGCCGGGACGGGTACAATTCCCAGCCGGGCGGCTACCTCGTTATCAACGATAACGCAACCTATTGGATAGATGTCTGGGTCGATACCGATTACCCCGTGGGAACGGTATTCCGGGATTATACAGGGCATGACGTCGACAAGGTCGTCGTCGGTCCGACAGGCGGCGATCCTCATAACCGGATCAAATTGTGGGCACTCCCGCGGAATTATTCTCTCTATGTCGCCGACACCACAAAACGTATGATCCTTCCGCCCTACATCATCGCGGTTCCTCCGCAAACCGCGTATCTGAATACTCCGTTCAGCTGCCAGCTGATCTACGGAAACACCTCCAATAATCCTCTGACCGTCTCCCTCGTTCATACCCCCGCATGGCTGAGTATTTCAACTACCGGCCTGATATCGGGAACTCCCGACACAAGCGCAGGCGCATCTGCCCCGGTCACTGTCCAGGCCTGCGACGGGTACGGCGATACCGCGACGACATCCTTTACGATAACCATCATGAACCATCCCGTCATCGATGGGGTTTTCGAGGGGGAAGGCGTCTGGGGATCGCCGGTGGATATTGCCGACACCATCGTCGGATTCGATACGGCCCAGGTCAAAAAACTCTACGTGACGAGCGACAATCAGTATTTCTACTTCGGCGCACTCGTCAAGGCCAGCCTTGGACTGAATTGGGCCTTTCTCATCAATACAAAAGGCGGTGGAGGTACAAGTGACAGCTGGTCACGCAGCATTGTGTACAGCCACCCCGATCCCCCCGATTATATCATCCGGGGACAGTTCTCAAGCTATGCGGAGTTCCATACATGGACGGGGTCGTATTGGGCCGGTGTGGGTACACCCATGGCTTCCGGCGAATATGGCGTGGGTATAACGTCGAGCTCACCCCAGGATGGCTGGGTCGAGACAAGAATACTAAAATCCTCCATCGGAAATCCCGCCGTCCTCGGCGTCCAGTGCTTTCTCACCGGGAATGCAAACGCGAACGCGACGTTCGACGCATGCCCCGATGACGAGAATACCACCGCAGCCACCGGCATAACGACACATCTCCACTACTATGCCATTTGGGGTACGCCGCAAATCACATTCGCGAACCTTCAGTATCCGGGAAGCGTGTCGGTCGGCATCGGAAATTCAACATCCGTTTACGCGCGCGTCTATGGGATCCGGATTACCGATTCCACCGGTCAGGGAGCCGGCATACAGGCATGGATAGGATATAATTCGTCCAATACAAATCCCTCCGGCTGGACAACCTGGCTGCCCGCCGCCTATAACATTGACGCCAACGGCGCCGATGAGTACGCTGCAGCCATCGGTTCCTCGATCACCACATCCGGAACCTACTACTATGCAAGCCGGTTTCAGTTCAACGGCGGCAATTTTGTGTACGGCGGTTATAGTCTCGGCGGCGGGGGCTTCTGGGACAGTCTCCATTATCGCTCGGGCATTCTGAACATCCTGGGTCCCCCTGCAACCCCTCTGCAAACGACGCCATCCAATGGATCGATGAATGAGGCAACCAGTACCAGTTTCCAGTGGAATGCGATTTCCAACGCACAGACATACAGGATTCAGGTCGCGCTCGATTCTGCCTTCAGCCAAATGCTGCTCGATGATTCGACTGTCAGCGGTACATCCAGACAGATCACCGGTCTGGTCTACGGTGCGACGTATTACTGGCACATCCGCGCAAAAAATCAGTATGGAATAAGTTCCTACTCGCCTGCCTGGTCCTTCAGGGTAAGCAGGATATTCTTCCCCGTCCGCATCCGCCAGGGATGGAATATGATATCACTTCCCGTCGCTGTCCTCGACGGCAGAAAAAATATCCTCTACCCGCAGGCACTCGGCAGTGCATTCTATTTTTCTCTCGCCGGTTCCTATGAGATCGCCGACTCGCTCCTTCCGACCGTGGGATATTGGCTGAAGTATCCCCAGGACGACACGGTGTCGCTCAATGGATATCCGTTGTCGAACGATACGCTTCATCTCACCGCCGGCTGGAACATGATCGGGACAATAACCGATTCCCTGGATACCGATTCACTTCTCCAGATCCCTTCGGGCAATGTCATCTCACCCTATTTCACATTCCTGAACGGTTATGCCACGTCCCAAATCCTTGTCCCCGGAAGTGCATATTGGGTTAAAACGAATGCCGACGGTCAGCTCGTACTTGCACCCGCCCAAAACGGGCATGCTGTCCCGGCGGTGACTGCGATGCCGGATCTTTCCAGACTCACGAAAATGGTGATTCGTGATGCCGCGGGCGATGAACGTACTCTCTTTTTCGGTGAAACCAACGTTGATCCGACCCCAGCCATGGCTCCCGACATGCCGCCCCTGCCCCCGGCCGGAATTTTCGATGCCCGCTTTTCCGCCGACAGGTCGATTGTCACGGTCACCCCAGCAGGCCATAAGGAAGTTCCCCTCCGGATACAGGGTGGTGCGTATCCCCTGACGATTGCCTTCCGGACGAAAACCGGGAATGTCCATTCCGAGATCCTCATCGACGGGCAGGCCGTCCGCATCGACAGTTCCCGTCTTGTTTCTGTCGCCTCACCATCCTCGAAAATCATTCTGCATCTTGCCGGCTCCCGCGCGATCCCGGCCGAGTATTCATTGCTGCAGAACTATCCGAACCCGTTCAATCCGTCCACAACGATAGAATACCAGTTGCCGACTGAAAGCAGGGTGGTCCTGAAGGTCTACAGCATCATTGGCGATCTGGTGGCAATACTCAGGGACGATGTCGAACCCGCGGGCTATAAATCGGCCGAGTGGACGCCCCAGGGTTTGTCGAGCGGTGTGTACTTTTACCGGCTGGAGGCAAATGCACTAAGGGGAAACTCCGGGGCGTTTATCCAGCAGAAGAAAATGCTGATTCTCAGATAGTGCCATTTGATACTCACGATCAACAGGTCTTCCCCTCTTATTTCTCTCCCTGCTCGCGGAGGAGCGAGCGTACGTCCGCCGCACGCGCACCCTCCGGTTCGAGCCGGAGGAACCGCTCGAGCGGTTGTACCATGTCATCCCTTTTCCCCATGGCGTAATAACAGAGACCGAGATCGTAATATGACTGCGCATCGGTCGGATCGAGCTCGATGGAACGCAAAAAGTACGGGATTGCCTCCTCATATGCCTGCTTCCCCATGCAGAGGTAATCACCGAGATTGTCATAGGCAATCGCCGAGTCGGGGCTGACGCGGATCGCCTGCTCTGTCACTCTGATGGCTTCATCATAATTGTCGATCGTGCTCAGAAGAGCCCCGAGCATGACGTAATCCTTCCATCTGCTGCTGTCGAAATGAATCGCGCGCTCGTAGCACCCGATGGCACTGTCCGGCATGTGCGAAAGGTAATAGACATACCCGAGGCTGCTCCATAATCTGGCGTGCGTGGAGTCCGCTCCGGTTGCGATACGGAGGTGCCGGATCGCGGCGGGAAAATCCTGTTTCTCCCGGTAGTAAATTGCCAGTTCTTCATTGGCGTCGGTGATCGCATGCCTCCCCCAGTATCGCCGGTCCTGCAGAAGGGCGAACCGCCTCATTGCCATCTCCTGGCTGCCGTTTGCACCGATCCAGGCGGCAGAATGGAGGAGCGTCATCCCTGTCATCAACACCATCACCCTCCGTCTGACCCCGGGATCAGTGTCGAGATATGCCCACAACAGGGCCGTCGAAAAGAGGATTCCCAGGAAATACGGTGCAAACAGATCCCAGTCCCTGCTCATCCCGAGCTCGGGATTCAGAAGAAGCGGAAAAAGAAAACAACATCCCGCACAGAGCATTCCAAAGACAAAAACCTCCCTTCGGTCGGCGAATGTCCTGAACCGGAAGATGATGAAAAGGAGGAAGATCAAAAGGGAAAAGGGCGCAAGGAGGATGTGAAGGTTGAACAGATCGATGAAATGTTCAGGATCGAAGAATGTGTATGACTGGAGTGAATCGACTGTTCCAGCCAGCTGTACAAAATGCTTCCCGCCAAGAGTGAATATCTGATACAGTGACGCGGGGGAGTATCCGCAAATACCCAGTATGAGAGCCGGGCCTGCCGCCGCAGCCAGCAGGGAGATGGCAAGCCTGGAGAATTCCCGCCGCCTGAATCCGATGTAAAAAAGATACGCAAGGAGGGGGACAAGATTGATCATCCCGAAATAGCTGGTGAATAAAATACCATACACAAACGACGGATAAACAAGCGAAACGGCCGATTTCAGATATGATACAGACAGATAGACGAAAAGGATCAACAGAAGATAGGAGAGTGGGTACGTCTCGACATACCCGAAAAATATTTGCGTCCCACCCGCGGAAAGGATGAAGAGGGAGATCAGCAACCTGTCAACGGCCATGGGCGTACATGAACGGACGACCAGCGGAAGTACAGCGAGAAAACCCGCCCCTGAAATGATGCTGAGAACCTGGAAAGGCGTATCCCCGGCCGGATGGAATCCCGTGCGAAGGAGAATGTTGTCGATGAGCCAAATGAAGGCCCCGGCGAGGGGTTCATCCTTGAAGTTTGACGCAATCTGGTCGAGACCTTTTGTTACAGCCAAATTCCGGATGAATAAATAGCCGTCACCCAGAAAATACACCTTCTCCCTGACCAGCCAGAACAGTACTCCCGCCAGGATTACAAGAAGGGCATGAACAATGATCCTTACCGGCCGGGGAAGGTTCGTGTGCCATTCACCGATCACCGTGAGATAACTGAGCAATCGCTCCTGCGCATATCCTAGCGTGCAGAGAAACATGAGGATGAGAACGATGAAACGCAAGTAGAGCGGAACGAACGCCAGATGATGATAACCCCAGTTTGCGGCCGACGGTGATCGTAAAGCCACCAGATGGAGTAAAATGAATACAATGCCGGACCAGGTCATCGCATGAATGAGGATTTTCGGGGTCGTCGTTTCAGTCGGCATGGCTCGGTCCGCGGCAGGTGTCCAGGTCAGTCCGGGGAAATTCCCTGGGTCGTCATGGGATTCTCATTCTGGGTGTTTCGTCATTGTGCGGAAATCCCACGACGTGCAGCTCCTCCAACCCTGCCGGGCAGATAGGAGAGGATAACCGGGAGGATGAACAGTATCAGGAATGTCGACATGGTGAAACCGCCGATGACAGCAATCGCCAGCGGTTGCTGCATCTGCGCCCCAGCACCAACCCCGAGCGCAAGCGGCAGGAGTGTGATGATCGCGGCGAGCGCCGTCATGACGATCGGACGGATGCGGATAAGACCCGCGTCGAGGATCGCATCGAGCCTTGGCTTCCCCTCCAGAAGGTTTTTCCTCCAGTAATGGACAAGGAATATGCTGTTTTCCGCGGCAGCGCCGACAATGAGAATCGAACCGACAAAGCTTGAAATGTTGAACGTGACGTTCGTTATCCAGAGCGAGAAGAAAACCCCCGCAAGCGCGAGGATGGTGACGGAGTAGACGGCCAGCGTGACAAGAAACGATTCGAATTCGATCAGAAGGACTATGAAGACCAGCAGCGATGCCGCGCCGAGAATCAGCAGTAGCGCGGTGAAGGCCTCCTGCTGCGTCTCGTAGGTCCCGCCGAACCGGAGGCTCACCCCCTGCGGAAGAACGACTTCGTTTTTCAGCTTCGTCCGAATATCCAGGATCGTCGATCCGAGATCCCTTTCGGATATCCGCGATGTCACCGCGACCATCTGTTTGAGGTTTTCCCTCGATATTTCGGATTGACCGGGATCCACCCTGACCGCAGCCAGCGATCCGAGCGGGAATATCCCCCCGTTCGGACTGTGGAGCCGGACCGTCTTCAACAGCTCAATGCTCGTCCTGTACTCATCGGGTAACCTGACATGGATGCCGATCAGCTTTTCTCCCCTCTGAATCTCGGTGTTGATCGAGCCGAGAATGTCCTGGCCGAGCTGCTGCGTCATGTCCTCCACGGTCAGACCTGCCCGCCCGAGCGCCCGTTCGTCCGGCACCACGATGTAGGCCGGACCGCTGATGGTGATTCCATTGAACACGTCCACCACCCCCGGCACGGTGCTGATGACTTGAGCAATTTTCACTGCCGTGGTTTCAATGAACGCCCTGTTGTCCCCGAATATCTTGATCTCCACGGGCGAAGGCACACTTGTCAGATCCCCGATGAGATCACCGATGACCTGCCCGAATTCGATCCGCAGGGCCGGCTGCGACGATTCTATCTGCTCCCGCAGATCATCAATCACCTCGTCGGCGGAGCGTTTGCGCTCCTTTTTGAGCTTGATGACGTAGTCGCCGGTGTTCGGTTCGGTGATGAAAAAGCCCATTTGCGTCCCCGTCTGACGGGCGTACGATTCGACTTCGGGTACCTCCATGATCCTTTGTTCCACCTCCGTCAGGATCCGGTGGGTTTCGGTCAGGGATGTCCCCGGCGGCGTCCAGTAATCCAGGATGAACGAGCCTTCATCCATCTCCGGCATGAAACTGCTCCCGAGCTGTGCGTAGAACAGGTACCCGCAGAGCGCAATCGCGAGGATCAGCGGAACAACCAGCATCCTTCTGCCGAGAACAGCAGCCAGCGTGCGGCGGTAAAAACCGAGAATGAACCCTTTGCTCTCCCGCCGGGTTTCCTTCTCAAAATCGGTCACGGGAATGAATCGCGACGCCAGAAGCGGCGCAAGCAGGAGCGAAAGCGTGAACGAAACCAGAAGCGCAAGTACCATGGTCAGGGATAACGACTTGAAGAAGGCACCCGTGACGCCGGAGAGGAACGCGAACGGGATGTGGATGACGATGGTGGCCGCACTCGATCCGACGATCGCTGAGGCCATCTCCTTCACCGATTCCTGGATCGATCCCGCCACAGTCCCGTGCCCCCCGGCAAAATGACGGAAGACATTCTCGACAATGACAATGGTGTCATCAATGATAAGACCGATCGCCGCCGCGATACCCCCAAGCGTCATGATGTTGAACGACTCACCGACGACAGAGAGTAGGAGAACCGTCATGGCGACGGTGATCGGGATGATGATGGCTGCGACAAATGTGATGTGCCAGTTCCTCAGGAATACCAGGAGGATCACCACCGCCAGAATGACACCGATCCCGATGCTGTCCCTCACGGAACGGAACGAATCGAGAATGATGTCGGATTGATCATAGAAATCCTTCAGGGTGATGTCCGTCGGAAGCTGGCCCCGGATCTCTGACAAGGTCTTTTCAACGTCGTCGGCTATCTGGACGGTATTCCCGTTCGGCTGCTTGATGATGTTGATCAGCACGGCTTCTTCCCGGTCGCTCGTCACCCGGATGTATTCATCACGCTCGGCCGCCGTCACGGTTGCGACTTCCCTGAGGAGTATGGGCGTCGTCCCCCGTGTCCCGATCACCGTCTGCTGTATCGCCTCAAGGGACGGATACATGTTGTCGACAAGCGTGAGATAGAGCCGGTGATGCGCCTCCATTAAACCGACCGTGGAGTAGACGTTTGTTTTCTGGAGCGCGTCCGAAACCTCCCTGATGTCGAGGTTGTAGGCGGTGAGCCTGACAGGATCGACCGTGACGAGAAACTCCCGCGTCCTCCCGCCGACAACCCGGACCTGCGATATCCCCTGAATCCGGCTGAGGGCGGGACGGATGGTGTACAGGGCGATGTCCCGAAGCTCAACAAGCGAATGCTTGCCCGAGGTGAGCGAGTATCCAATGATGGGGAAGAAGGTCGCGTTCATCCTCTCGACCTGAATCGAGGCGGCTGCCGGAAGTTCATTGCGGATTGAGGAGATCTTCGCCTGCAGGAGCTGCTGGGAGAGGATGATATCCGTGCCCCAGTTGAAATTGATCGAAATTTCCGTCGCCCCCCGCTGCGTGGTCGACCGGACATTGCGGACATCGGGGATGGAATTTGCCGCCTCCTCAAGCGGCTTCGTCAGCGCAATCATCACCCTTTCGGCCGGTTCATCCCCGAGATCACCCAGTATCACAATCCGCGGGAAGGTGATATCGGGGAAGATCGAGATGGGAAGATGGATGGCCGCCACAACACCGGCTATGCCGAATACCGCAATGGTGAAAATGATGGCCTTGGGATGCCGCTCGGCGAACGAGGGGATGTTCAATGCTTTACCCGTATGGATGTGGAATCGGGAAGGCCGTACTGACCTTCGATGATGACGTCCGTCGATTCGGAGATGCCCGGAGCCGCAATGGCGGCCAGTGAATCATTTTGCCACGTGACCCGCACAACGACCCGGTGGGCGAGGGAATCCCTACCCGCCTCCATGACGCTCACACTGTTGTTTTCATCGTCGACCAGGAGCGCTTTCTTGGGCACCAGAAGGGCATTTGTTCTTTCCCCCGTGACGATCGACGCCTCCCCGAACATCGACCCCATCAGTACCTCCGCCGGCGGTGAGAAAAGGATCTTCACATGCGCGGTCTGATCATTCGGATTCATGAGCGGTTCAATCAGGCGGACCGTGCCCGTCAGCACCGTCCTCGGCGTGCCGGAAAATTTTAGATGAACCTGCTGGCCTGTCCGGACAAAATGAAGCGAGGCCACGGGGACATCGGCGACAAACACGATGGAGGAGGGGTCGACAAGATTGGCGATCAGGTCACCCTCAGCGATGACCTCCATCTCGTTCTTCTCCCTGTTTGCGAGAATACCGTCGAACGGAGCTGTCACGGCCACCGTCGCCGAGGATTGTTCGGCCAGCTCGTAGGCCTTCCGCGCCTCCTCCCGCTGTTCCTCCGTCTGCGCCGAGTGGAGGAGGACCTCGGCCCCCTGAAACGCAGCCTGCGCCTCCTTGGATCTGATCTGGGCGATGACCGATCCCTTCGGGATTTTATCACCATTGAAATACTTGAAGCTGACCAGGATGCCGTTGATGGACGAGCGGAGCTGGACTTCCCGCTGAATGTGCGTTTCTCCGGTTGCATCGACGGTTTCCTCCACCGACCCCCGCATGACCGGCGTTGTACGGACCTCCACGCTGACCGCCGGTGTTGCGTCGGAGGTCTCACTTTTTTTGCAGCCGCCCGAGAACACGAGAATACCCAGCATGATCACCCCCGCCGGGATCCGCACGGCCACAGCGCGTGCAGGAATCATCTGCAGAACCTTCTTTTCTTTTCTCATATCATGGTGGAAATTGGATATTTCGACATGGGAGGGCATGTGCGGCTATTCCTTCCCGCTTAACCGCAGGATGCCTGCAAGGAGTACCCGCAGATCAAAAAGTGTTTTATTGAAGTTCAGCTGGGTTTCGACAAGCGAGCGCTGGGCGTCAAGCACCTCGAGCGATGTGGCTGTTCCGCCGGCGAAGCGGGCTTTCGCAGACAGATAGTTCTGCTCGGCCAGCGTGATCGTGTTTCCGTAATCGTTCAGGTTCTTACGAACCGCTCCGAGGTTGTCGACAGCCGTCCTCCACTCTGTTTCGAGTTCCCTTCGCTGAATCTCGAGCTGGGCGTCGGTCTTTTCAATTTCGAGTTCCTTCTGTTCAATACGGTTGTCGAGCGCTCCCCAGGTGAAAAGAGGGATGTCGAGAGACAGGAGTATGGAATACCCGATGTCCTGATGGAACTGATAAGGTTTCACGCCGAGTGCACCAATATCACCTGAAACGGTAAGGACCGGAAGACGGTCCGCCTGCGCTATGCGTAGATCCTGTTCTGCAAATTTTTTATCGTGCGCGAGGAGGAGAATATCGGGTGAATTTTCGATGTCAAAGGCCGGAAGAGCGGCTGAATCCGGCAGAGCGTCAGCCCGAACCTCAATCCTCCGGTCAAGCGGAATTCCGAGAACGTTGACGAGAAGCTTTTTCCCCTTTTCGAGGTCCTGACGCGTCCGGTCGAGCTCGACCTGGGCGTTGTCCAGATCGACCGTTGCCTTGAGAAGATCACTCTCCGTCGCATTCCCGCCAAGGCGCAGCTGACGAAGCAGCGAGAGATAATTTTGAAGCCGGTCGATTGTTTTTTCCCTGATGGTGAGCTCACCCCGGGCGCGGAGTATATCATAGTATATCGACCGGATGGAATAGCCCACCTCGACCCTGGATTTCTCTACCGAGACCAGCGACCGGTCTTCCAGCGTGACGGATTGATCGACGAGGCCGCTCCTGGCCCCGCCGTCGTAGAGCGGAATGCTCGTTGTGAATTGTAATCCGTATTCACCGTTGTTGGTGACGATTTCATTGTAACCGGGTAACGGGGCATAGAGGTAATGCGTCCGGAAAAGGAGAGGAGGATACCGTAAACCCCTGACTTCACTCGTGTGATGCTGCGATTCCTGATACTGGAGCTGAGCCAGTTTTAGGGAGGCGTTGTTTTTCCAAGCAAGCCCAATGGCCTCCTGAAGAGAGATTGTATCAGTCTGCGCCCGTATCGTGCAGGCGAGGAAAAAAGTGAAGATCGTCAGAATCGTGCGAAAGGGTACACGACGATTCCTGTACCGGAGTGTGTATGTCCTGCGGCGGAATATCATCATCCTCGGGTTATGTACGCAACGGATCTCGTTAAACCTTGTGAATGTAACAAATTAAAGAGTGAACAACAAAAGAAGGCATCAGATGACTGCTCCCATCCTCCGCGTGAAGCTGGCCGCCGCCGCAGTTGCGGGGGATAGCACAGGTAAAAGGGTTTTCTCAACCCGCATTGGATGCCGCCTGACACACGTCAGGTGCCATCCGGAGTTACCCCGCGGATCGTCCATTTGACAGCCGCCGATATGTGACCATGATCCGGGGGGACGATCTTTTCGCTTTCGGGTGGATGCAAAACGCCAGCGTGGAACAACCCGGCCGGAATCCGCTCCGCCCCGTCAAACAGGATATTGATGACAAATTTTAGTATCTTCTGCAGGTTTCATCACTCATCCCGTCCTGCATTTCGATGGAGCCGGATTCACGTATGTATCAAGAACATCCTGAAATTTTATGAACACTAAACAACTCACATACTGCAATTCAATCCTCACAAAACGGAAAATCGAGGTTATCGATTTAAAATGTATCGATTTGACCGGTTATCTCCACCATGTGTCACTCCCGGTCTCGCCGAAAATCCTCGAAAAACTCGTCTCCGAGGGGGTCGGTTTCGACGGATCGAGTTACGGGTTCCGGAAGGTGGAGAACAGCGACATGCGCCTTATCCCCGATCTTTCGACGATGGTGATCGATAGTTTCCGGTCGCTCCCGACGATGAGCTTTTACACGAATATCCACCTCACGGACAGCAAACAGTCGCCCTACGCGCTCGACGGCCGCTACGTCGCAAAACGCGCGGAAGATATCCTCAGAAAGACTGTCGGTGCGGATATGTCGTGGTGGGGGCCCGAATTTGAATTCTATATTTTTTCGAAGGTGAGGTTCGATACACGCACCGCGGCGTCCTTCTATGAGGTGAGCCACGGTGAGGAATTTTTCAGAAACGCCTACCATGCCGCTAATCCCTTCGATCTGTACGATGATTTCCGCGATGAGGCGACAAGGATCATCCAGCAGTTCGGCATCAAGGTCAAATACCATCATCACGAAACCGGGGAACGCGGTCAACAGGAGATCGAAACGCAGTTCAATAATCTCCTGACGACCGCCGATAATATCATTACCGTGAAATATGTCATGTTCAACTTTGCACGGAACCGCGATCTCTATGTCACGTTTATGCCAAAACCGATGTACCAGCAGGCGGGTAATGGCATGCATATCCACCTTTTCCTGACCAGGAGGGGGAAGAACCTGTTTTACAAGAAGGGGGAGTACGGCAATATCAGCCTCATGGGGCGATATTTTATCGGAGGCTTGCTGAAACACGGACCCGCATTGTCGGCGTTCACCAATCCCAGCACAAATTCCTACAAACGGCTCGTCCCGGGTTTTGAGGCCCCCGTCGCCCGGACCTACGGCACGGGAAACAGATCGTCCGCGATACGGATTCCGGGCTATGTCATGCGGCCCGACGAAACACGGATTGAATACCGCCCGCCCGATGCGACGGCCAATCCGTACCTGTGCCTCTCCGCAATCCTGCTTGCCGGGATCGACGGCATTGTGAAAAAAATCGATCCGGTAAAAGAAGGGTACGGCCCGTTTGACAAAAATATCCATGACGAGGAGCTTGATGAACTCCGGCTCCATTTTCTTCCCCGCAATCTCGCCGAAGCCCTCGACGCGCTGGCTCTGGACAATGAATTCCTCAAGCGCGGCAATATCTTCTCGGATGAACTGCTGGAGCATTGGGTGGGTGTCAAGGAACAGGAAATTCAGTCGATCGGAACGATGCCCCATCCGTTCGAATACAAACTTTACTTTAATCTCTGATCACAGGACCCCGGGCGGCTTCGGGCCGTATCTCCGGATCCGCCTCTCTGACGGAGGAGTCGGACATTGACGAAGCTCTATATAAAAAATATGGTCTGCCCGCGCTGTATCAGGGTCGTCCGCGAGGAACTTGACAACCTGCATCTTCCCGTCAGGGATGTCATCCTCGGCGAAGTGACCATCGACGCGGATCTCACGGACCGGCAGACCGGAAGTGTCAAGACTGCCCTCGAGGCGAATGGCTTTGAACTCATCGAGGACGAGCGTGTCAGGCTGATTGAAAAAATCAAGCATGCCGTCCTCCGGCTTGTGCAGAATGATTACGAAAAAAATCCTATCGCCCTCAAGGATTCCGCCTTTATCGCGAAGGAACTCGGACGGGACTACCATACACTCAGTACACTGTTTTCTTCAGTGGAAAATATCACGGTTGAACAATATCTCATCATCCAGAGGATCGAACGCGTCAAGGAGCTTCTCAAGTACGGTGACCTGACACTGACGGAAATATCGTATAAACTCGGCTATAGCAGCATCGCCCACCTATCCAACCAGTTCAAAAAAATCACCGGCATGTCCCCCACGGCGTTTATCAAACTGAGGACCGGTACCCGCATCCCCATCGACCAGGTGGGGAGGAAAACCCAAAAACGCTGAATGACAGCCTTCATCCCCCCACGGTATCTGTAACATATTTTCATTTAAATGTAAGGTATTTTGTCATCCGGACCGTTATGTTATAGAGAGAAAACGGTGCAAGCCATCCAAAGGACAGGACGATGAAACGTATGGATCTCAAAATCAGGGGCATGAGCTGCCATCACTGCGTTATGGCAGTTCGCGCGGAACTCGAGAAGATCGGCGACGTGAAGGTTGACGAGGTGATCGTCGGCGGGGCGAAAGTGCGGTATGATGAATCCAAAGTCTCACCCGCACAGCTGGAGGAGGCCGTGAAACGTGCCGGCTATGAACCTGTCGCCGTCAGCTGACAGACTGAAAGGCTCCGCGGAGCGGCGAAAATGAAACATTCGGTCGTTCTTCCAGTCGAGGGGATGACATGCGCGAGCTGCGTCGCCCGCGTGGAAAAATCGCTCAAAAACGTTCCCGGTGTCGAAACCGCCAGTGTCAATCTCGCCTCGGAAAAGGTCACGCTGGTCTTCGATCCGTCGAAGACGGATATCGCCCATCTGGCTTCTTCGGTCGAGGAATCCGGGTACAAACTCGTCATCCCGTCACCTGCCGGATCATCAGATCCGTTCGCCGACAGCCACACACGCTATCAGAAACAACTGAAAAGAGATTTTCTCCTCTCCCTGATCCTGACACTTCCGGTCGTCGCCCTGAGCATGCTGCAGATGATCCCTCTGATGGCCCGGTACTTCCGGAGCCTCTATCCCGGTCTGGAATTTTTTCTCCTTGCAGCGACCGCAATCGTGATGGCCGTCCCCGGCCGTAGGTTTTTCACATCAGCCTGGAAACTTGTGAAACGGGGCGGTGCGGATATGAATGTCCTTATCGCCGTCGGTACAGGCGCGGCATTCGCTTACAGCCTTTTCACGGTGGCATTTCCCCATCATGCTGCATCCGCCGATCTGCCGGATCTCTATCTTGATTCGGCGGCGACGATTATCACGCTGGTTCTTCTCGGCAGGTTTATCGAAGCCCGGGCGAAGGACCAGACGGGAACCGCCCTGAGAAACCTCCTCGCACTCCAGCCAAAGACGGCCCGCGTCGTGCGGCACGATCGTGTCACCGATATTCCGATTTCCGAAATCCGGAAGGATGAGGTTGTCCTCATCCGCCCCGGGGAAAAAATACCGGTCGACGGAATCATCCTGAAAGGGAGGAGCTATATCGACGAATCGATGGTGACCGGTGAAAGCCTCCCCGCGGGTAAATCCGCCGGCGACAGTGTCATCGGAGGCACCATGAACCGGAACGGAAGCATCGAGGTGCGTACGACCGCCATAGGCCAGGATACGATGATCGCCCATATCGTAAAACTTGTCGAGGAAGCCCAGAGCTCCAAAGCCTCGATCCAGACGCTTGCCGATAAAATATCGGGGATTTTCGTACCCGTCGTTATCGGGGTCGCCATTGTCACATTTTTCGCCTGGTATCTGGCCGTCGGGGCTGCGTTTTCATCGGCGATGGTGAATGCGATCGCGGTCCTTATTATCGCGTGCCCCTGCGCCCTCGGCCTGGCTACACCCGCGGCGGTCATCGTCGGCACGGGAAGGGGTGCCCAGAACGGTATTCTCGTCAAGGATGCCGCGAGCCTCGAACGATTGCGGAAGGTCACCCATATCGTGATTGATAAAACAGGAACCCTGACACAGGGGAAACCGGCCGTCATGCGGACCCTTCCGCTCGAACACCGGAGCGAACAGGCCCTCCTTGCCTATGCCGCATCCCTCGAGAAGCAATCGGAACACCCCCTGGGCGAGGCTATCGTCCAATCCGCGGTGCAGAAGAACATCAACCTTTACCAAACCGACAGGTTTGAATCCCACCCCGGCATGGGAATCACCGGTTCTGTCAACGGATGCGAGGTCGTCGTGGGGAACGCGGAACTCATGAAAAACCACGGTGTCAGCTTTTCCGGCATGAAGGATCTCCTCTCGGACGAAATGCACAACAGGAGAATCCCCGTGTTCGTTGCGCTTGACGGGAAACCTGCCGGCGTCCTGATCATCTATGATCCGCTCAGGGAATCGTCAACAACGGCCGTCACCGAACTGCGGAAGATGAATATCGATGTCATTATGGCCACAGGCGATACGGCTCCGGGAGCCCGTGGAACGGCCGCGGAAGCCGGCATCCGGACCGTTCTGGCCGGCGTCATGCCAGGCCAGAAAGCCGAATATGTGCGGACCCTCCAGTCGAAAGGTGCGATCGTCGCCATGGCCGGAGACGGTATCAATGACGCTCCGGGACTCGCACAGGCCGACGTCGGGATCGCCATGGCACGCGGAACGGACGTCGCCATAGAGACCGCCGACATCACGCTGATGAAAAGCGACCTCCGCGGAATCGTCGATGCCATCATCCTCTCCAGAAAAATATTCCGGACCATCCGGCAGAATTTTTTCTGGGCGTTCGTTTATAATGTCTTCGGAATACCCCTGGCGGCATTCGGCTACCTGCATCCGATCATCGCCGCCGGCGCAATGGCATTCAGCTCGGTCAGCGTGATTTCAAACTCCCTCCGCCTGAGGAAGGTCCATCTGGGTACATCACCAAACCCCTGACGGGGGAAATAACCCTTTTCCGCTCGGAGGTCCAAACCCCTGCTGCAAAGGGTCATCCCTCCTGAAACCCCCCTGACGACGATTTAGAGTGTCACCTCCTCAACCTTCACAGATGAGGCAGGTGCGAATTGCCGCACGATGGGCTCTTGAACAATATACCAGAGATAGATGATTCCGACGGCGGAACATGTGGCGCCGATGATGAAAAGAGCCGTGTATCCGAGGATATTGATGATCACCCCTCCCAGGAGAGCCACCAGGTACCAGGGAGCAAGAAGGGTGTTGGTCAGACCGATGTAGACCGACCGGAACTCGGCCTGACAATATTCGGCGATGAAATTGTACCGTATCATGACCTCGGAGCCGAGATTGAGCCCGAGAAAGTAAAAGACCAGCCGGTACCAGGCAAGTGAAGGCGAGAAGAGCGCCAGAAACGTTGCCGCCAGGAGTGATCCCGCCGTGGCCACAAGCGCGATCTTGTTGCTGAGATGATCGGCGATGTATCCCATGGCCACCGCCCCGAAAATTTGTCCGCACACCATCATGAAGGTGAATTCCCCGATAATCCACTCATCCAGGTGAAAATGACTCAGTCCGTAGAGGCTGAAAAACGCCACCGGGATGGTCGCGAGAATGAGAAATGAGGCGGCGGCAAGGAAGTGCCGGAGGTTTTTGTCGAGAGCGAGAATCCCCCTGAGCTGCCGATAATAGGTCCTGACCGACCCCAGTTCGGGGCTCTGGCTCGGCCGATCCTCGACCATGTTCAACTGGAGAAGGAGGGAGCATGACTCAAAGAGGAATGCGGTGATAAAAATGATGAAAAAATTGACCGGAAAGGTGTAGTTCGTCAGGATGATCGTAAGGTAAAACGTACCGACGATGGAAAATATCCCGCCAAGCGCACTGCGGAACCCGACCGACCGGCCGCGCCGCTTGGCCGGTATGAGCTTTGCAAAAAAATCATACCATATCGGGCTGCTCACCCCGACGATGATCTGATTGCAGCCGAAGAAGAGGAGAAAGAGCACCAGACGGAGCGATGAATCAGGACGTTCCGGCAGGAGGAGAATGCCGGCAATGAATAATACCATCAAACGCTGGAGTGCCCCAAGCCTCACCGCCCAGGGTTTTTTCCACCGGAGCGACTGCCCGTAGCGTGCGGCAAAAATCTGCGGAAGGAGAGTGCCGGCCCATGTGAGCACCCCGAGTGTCCCGACGGCGAGATTTCCCCCCCCGAAACGTGTCACGAGGACCGGAAGAACCGTCTGCGCTGATATCAGCGATGTGCCCGCTGTGTATGCTCCACCTTCAAGAATGTTCAGATAGTAGTTACGGCGGTCCCGGCGTCCGGTAGTCTCATGGTTCATGAGGTGAATATACGTTAAATACAAATCGGATGGAAGCAGGATCCGTTATGCACCCGCCACCGATTGCGGCGGCGGCGGTATCTCCTGAATGATGCCGATCCGCTGATAGACAGGCCGTATGTCTTTCCGGAGTTTGGGAAGGTGTGTCGAAAAGACGATTCCCGCCACAAGGCAGACAAACCCGGAGAGAAGAATTGTCATCGGTGCTCCAATGGCGCTTCCCAGGCTCCCTGCGAGCAGACTGCCGAACGGCGTCATTCCCGCAAATGCCAGCGTGTAGTAGCTGATCACCCTTCCCCGTTTGTCGTCGTCAGATATCGTCTGCAGAATGGTGTTGCTCGAGGCCATTTGTACGATCATTCCGAATCCCGCCAGCGTAAGCATCGCCATCGAGAGCCATTGGTTGTGGGAAACTGAAAAGACGGAAATGCCCGCTCCGAAGACGATCGCCGCCGTGCTGATCCACTTCAGGAGCCCCCGGACGCTCTTCCGCGATGCGAGAAGGATCGCCCCGGCGAGCGCACCGACACCCTGGGCTCCCATGAGAAATCCGAACGTGTGCGCTCCCCCGTGCAGAATATCCTGCGCCATGATCGGCATCAGGACCGTAAAGGGTATGCCGATGATGCTAACCAGTGCAAGAAGGAGCAGGATGGATCGTATCGGCCGGAAGGTGGAGACGTAACGGAACCCTTCCTTGAAACCCTCGAAGACCGTGTGGTGAACATGCGTCGGGAGTCTCTCCGGCAGCCTCATCGCGAGCAATGCGGCGATGACCGCGATGAAACTGACGGCGTTCAGGAGAAAACATGCCGCCTCCCCGACTGCAGCGATCATGATGCCTGCGATCGACGGCCCGATCAGACGTGCACTGTTGAAGATCGAGGAATTCAGGGCGATGGCGTTGCCGAGGTCTTCCTTGTTTTCTACCATCTCCAGAACGAACGACTGCCGCGTCGGCATGTCGAACGCGTTGATGCATCCGAGAAATATCATCAGCCCGATGATGTACCATATGGTGATACCTCCGGAGTAGGTGAGGATGGCGAGAATCGTGGCCTGGATCATCGCCAGCGATTGCGTGACGACGATGATCCGGTGACGGTTGAACCGGTCGGCAAGTACACCGGCGAAGGGGCTTAAAACGAACATCGGAATCTGGCTCGCAAATCCTGCGATGCCGAGAAGAAGCGCAGAATTTGTCAGCTGGTAGACCAGCCAGATCACCGCCACCTGCTGCATCCAGGTCCCGATGAGCGAGATCAGCTGGCCGCCGAAGAATAAACGGTAATTCCGATAGCGTAAGGTCCGGAAAATGCGCCCGAACCCACGAAAGCGCTCTGTGGGCTGCTGCATACCGGATTGATTGCTGCCTGGTTCGTTATCCGGCATTGTATGAAACACTCACTCTGTCCACGCTTGTAAAATAATTTTCGGATTTTATTGTAAGAATATTATCACGGAGAAGCAATCTTCGCTTCGTCACCTCACGGTCCCCGGCTCATTCCGGGAGGGGCGCCCGCGCCTCGGTATTTTGAAAGAACTTACGGCATATTTTCTCATTGTTGATTACAAAACAGTCCGTTCAACGCCACACCCCTTCTTCTTCCTCCTCCTCGGCTTTGATCAATCCCGCGTTTTTTAAACGATTTTGGGGAGTGTCACCATTTCTGCGAATCCCTCGAATTGATATCCTTATCGCCGGACGCTGAGGAACTTGGTGGTATAACCCACTCCGGGCGGCATGAAAATTGTTGTTTCTACCTGAATTGGCATGTTGAATAACAACCGGGATCGATGAGATGAAAGAATCGAAAAATGGTTTCCTGAGCGACGCGCAGCTGAAAACCGAGCTCGAGAAGTGTGAGTATTGCTCCGAAAAGCCGTGCAAGGAGGCGTGCCCGGCAGATTGCTCGCCTGCCGATTTCATTATGGCCGTGCGGGTCGGTGCGCGATCGGATTACCGTCGCTCGGCCGCACTCATCATGGGTGCGAATCCTCTCGGCGGCGTCTGTGGCGCTGTCTGCCCCGACAGACATTGCATGAAAGCATGCGTCCGCCGGACTTTTGATTCCCCGGTCAATATACCCGCAGTCCAGGCGACGATCATTGAAAAAGCAAAGTCCTTCGATGTGATGCCGGAGTTTGAAAAGCCCCCCCTGAACGGACGGAGCGTTGCCATCCTCGGCGCAGGACCTTCGGGCCTTGGTGCAGCCGCTCTCCTGGCTCAGATGGGCTATAAGGTTGAGATCTTCGACCGGTCGGCCAGACCCGGCGGTATGTGCACGCTGATTCCCGCCTCACGGTTGTCCCCCGAGGTCCTGAAAACGGATATCGATTTTTTACTCTCTCTCGGAAAGATTTCGATCAGAAACAAACGATGGTCACGGGTGAAAAGATCGGCCTATGATGCCGTTCTTGTCGCAGCCGGTCTTGATGAACCGTTCATCCCCCCGGTCGCCGGAAGCGGAATGGCCGTCGACTGGATGAGATACCTTTCCCGACCCGCAACATACAACGTCAAGGGCAAGCGTGTCGCAATCGTGGGCGGAGGAGCCGTCGCACTCGATTGCGCCGAAACCGCACTCTCCCGCGGCGCGATGAGTGTGGAATTGTTCGCACTCGAGACTTGGGCCGAAATGCCGCTCACCGCCAAGGAGCGGGAGGCTGTCAGAACCTCCGGCATCACACTCTCAGGCCGGGTGCGGGTCGCGGAGATCTGCAGTGCGGGTAAACGCATCACCGGTTTGAAGACGATGAAGGTCGCCCTCCCCAGGGGAAAAAAATTTCACCCCAGGAATGTCGTCGATGTGAAGGGGACCGGGCAGACGCGGCCCGATCTGGATTTCGTCATCATTGCCGCCGGCGCCCGTTCATCTCTACGGAAAGAGGAACAACGGGGTGTGTTTTTCGCCGGGGACATGATGAACGGCCCCACCACCGTCGTTGAGGCAGTCGCTGCAGGTAAAAACGCCGCCCGGGCAATCGACACATATATTTTCAAACGTCGAAACGGTCAGCCGGTCGGGAAGGATGCATCCCCGACCAAGAGCCGGGAAATCCTCCCGGGCCGGCGATTGATACCGGTGCCGCTCGATACCGAATTCTTCGGCCGGAAAATTCATTCCCCGTTTCTGCTTTCAGCCGCTCCGCCTACCGACGGATACAACCAGATGAAGAAAGCCTACGAGGCCGGCTGGGCGGGCGGGATAATGAAGACCGCCTTTGATAATGTACCGATCCATATACCCGCGGAGTATATGGTCGCATTCTCCAGATCGACCTACGGCAACTGCGATAATGTATCCGGTCACGCGCTGAACCGGGTCTGCAGGGAACTGGAAAAACTCCGCCGGGAATATCCGGACCGCCTCACCCTGGCCTCAACGGGCGGCTCCGTCACCGGGGATGACGAACATGATTCCGCCTCCTGGCAGTCCAACACGCGGAAACTCGAGTCTGCAGGTGCCATGGGTGTCGAGTATAGCCTCTCCTGCCCGCAGGGCGGCGACGGTACAAAAGGCGACATCGTCTCACAGGATGCGGAACTTACCGCCAAGATCATCGGCTGGGTCATGGAAATTAGCGATCCGGAGATCCCGAAATTGTTCAAACTCACCGCCGCCGTGACATCGATCTATCCGATCATGAAGGCCATAGAGGATGTGTTCTCCCGCCATCCGGAAAAAAAGGCCGGTGTCACACTCGCCAATACCTTTCCGACACTTGCATTCAGGAAGGGAACGAAACCGTCGTGGGAGGAAGGCATCGTCGTCGGCATGAGCGGCGAGGGTGTCCTCCCGATTTCAAATCTTACGCTTGCCAACGTCTCCCGGATCGGTATAACGGTGTCGGGAAACGGCGGGCCAATGGATTATAAGGCGGCGGCAAATTTTCTGGCCCTGGGCGCCAAAACCGTCCAGTTTTGCACGATCGTCATGAAATACGGCTATGCGATCGTCGATGAACTTCATTCAGGGCTGAGCCACCTCATGCAGGAACGGGGCATCGGGTCTGTCCCCGAACTTATCGGTTATGCACTGCCTGATCCCATTACGGGATTCATGGATCTGACACCACGAAAACGGATCTCGGCGCTTCATCCGGAGCTGTGCCAGCATTGCGGAAATTGTACCCGCTGCCCCTATCTCGCCATCGAACTCGACGCCCGGAAACTCCCGGTAACCGACCCCCGGCGCTGTATCGGCTGCTCGATCTGCGTCCAGAAATGTTTTTCGGGCGCGCTCTACATGCGCACGAGATCAAAACGTGAACTTGCTCTCCTCCATGAGGCGTAATATGACACTTCTCATCAAAAACGGAATCATCATCACTCTCGGCCAGCCAAACCGTGTGCTCTATGACCATGCCCTGCTGTGCGAGAACGGTACCATTACATCGATCGCACCCGCCGGGTCGTTTACCGGATCATATGACAAAATCATCGACGCAAGCGGCAAGGTCCTCCTTCCCGGCTTCATTAACGTGCATATGCACTTTTATTCGACCATGGTCCGGGGCTTCGGCAGGGTTGCACCCTCCAGGGATTTCAACGAAGTACTCAAGAACCTCTGGTGGAAACTGGACAAGAAACTGACGGTCGATGATTCGTATTACAGCGCGCTGATCCCCCTCCTCGACGCCGTCCGGCACGGCACCACGACCCTCATCGACCACCATGCAAGCCCCTTTGCCGTGGAGGGTTCGCTGGAACGGATCGCCGGCGCCGTGAAAGAGGTCGGACTGCGTGCGTCACTCTGCTATGAAGTGTCGGACCGGGATGGCGACGCCATCGCACGCGCAGGCCTGAAGGAGAATACAGAATTTATTTCGCACTGCAGGAAAAATGGCGATAATCAGATCAAGGGGTTGTTCGGGCTTCATGCATCCTTTACCGTGAGCGACGCGACACTTGCCGAAGCCGCCACCCGCGCACAGGACCTCGATACGGGGTTCCATGTCCATGTCGCCGAAGCAAAATCAGATCAGGATCACTGTGAACAACATCATAAGATGCGCGTCGTTGAACGCTTCAGGAAGTTCGGCATCCTGGGGCCCCGCACGATCGCTGCACACTGCGTTCATGTGTCGAACCACGAAATGGATCTCCTGGCGGAAACCGGAACCGCAGTCGCCCATAATCCCCAGTCCAATATGAACAATGCCGTCGGCATCGCGGATCTCCCGACACTTGCGGAAAAAGGGGTTCTGGTCGGACTCGGAACCGATGCCATGACGGTCAATATGCTTGAGGAAGTCCGCGTGGCATTGTGGGCGCAGCATCTCGGCCGGAATAATCCGAGCGCCGGCTTTATGGAGTCGGTTTCGGCACTCCTGGTCAATAATGCGAAGATCGCCAATCGTTACTGGAAACCCTCCGTCGGTGAACTCAGGGAAGGGTATGCCGCCGATATCGTGCTTATCGATTACCTCCCCCCCACACCGCTTGACGAAACAACGGTCCTCGGACATCTTGTTTTTGGAATCTCACAATCGGCGGTCGATACGACAATTGCCGGGGGGAGGATCCTCATGGAACATAAACACCTCACGATCGATGTCGATGAGGATCGCGTGAACGCACGTGCACGCGAGCTTACCCGGGAGCTCTGGAAAAAACTCTGACCGTGAATCCCACCCTCCCGAAGAAGCGAATGCCGATGTGACGATTGATGAACATTTACCAGACGATTTATTCCCGGGCTAAAGCCGCAGAGCGCGACACCGTCGGATTGATGATGGAACTTGTCCGCACACGGTCATTTTCCGCAAAGGAAAAAGACTGCGTCGAACTCGTCAGGCGGGAGATGATCCGCGCCGGGCTGGAGGATGTCCGGATTGACGGGCTCGGCAACGTGATCGGCCGTATCGGAAGGGGAGACGTGAAAATGGCGTTTGACGGCCACGTCGACACGGTCCACGAAGGAGACCGCTCCCAGTGGGGCTTTGATCCCTTCAGCCCGAAAATCGACCGGGGCAAGGTCTGGGGCCGCGGCTCTGTCGACCAGAAGGGGGGACTTGCTGCCATGATCGCCGCGGCAGGAATCATCAGGGATCTCGGCCTGAATGACAACCTCACCATCTACTTTACCGGTACAGTCATGGAGGAGGAATGCGACGGGCTCTGCTGGCAGTATCTCATCCGCGAGGAAAATATCCTCCCCGATTTTGCCATCCTGACAGAACCGACCAACATGCACGTCTACCGCGGACACCGCGGCAGGATGGATATCTCCATCGAAGTGAAGGGAAGAAGCGCCCATAGCTCATCGCCAGAGCTTGGAGATAATGCGATATATAAGATCGGACGGATTATACTTGAAATTGAAAAAATGGATGCCCTGTTGCCGGCCCACGGAATGATGGGGAAGGGCTCGGTTGCTGTGACCGAAATCGCCTCATTCTCCCCCTCAACCTGTGCCATACCCGATGGGGCCCGGATCCGTATCGACCGGCGTCTGACAATGGGCGAATCGAGGGAGAGCGCATTGGACCTGATGAAGAGTGCCGTCGAACACCTGGGGTATGATGACGTCAAGGTAACCGTTCTTACATTCGGAGAAACCGCCTACACCGGGAAGGTCTACCCGACCGAAAAGTATTATCCGACATGGATGCTCGACGAAAACTCGCCCTTTCTTAAAAATGTCACTGACACATATCATCGGCTCTTCGGGATCTCCCCGCAGGTCGGCTTCTGGACCTATAGCTCGAATGCCGTGGCACTTGCGGGTATGCACGGCGTTCCATGCGTGATCTGCGGACCAGGAGACGAACGGTATGCCCATGCCCCCAACGAGGCCTGTGATATTGACCAGGTTACCCGCGCTGCCGCTTTTTATGCAGCCCTCGTCGCAAAAATGAGTGGGAAATCATGATCTATCCCGGCCCTTTTGGCCGATCACGCGATTTTGTTGATGTAATTTAAACTCAGAGATGATTATCCCATATCTGGAAAAATGCGTATTGAAATTTATCCGAAAATTGACGAAATTCACACCGCTTGATGCCGGCCTGGAGGCTCCGGTAAGACACAAATATGGAATTTTAATCTCGATGCAAATAACCGGTCATTGAAGACCCTCACGTGTATAACCCCATGCTTGGAACCTGAAGCGAAGTGTGAAATGGTTATATACATTTCCCGAAAATAATTGAAAGAATGAGAATGTCAGAAATCATCCGAAAACTCAACCCGGCCGTCATTAAAAAAACCGCTGCCCGCTGCAGGGAGCGGGATATCACGATTCCGACATTTGCACAGATGAGGAATCCGGATCTTGTCCCGAAACCGATCCTGAAGAAACTTCCGGATGTGGGATTGTGGGATGTGAATCCCCTCAATCTTTACCGCATTACATGGAAGAACGACACCGGAACCGGGCTGTTCGGCAGCGTGAACTATCTGGAAGTCCCTCAGTCCATAACGGGCGTCAAGGCCCATATTATCGGTCTGATAGGAAAATATTTCCCCACGGGTGCCCATAAGGTTGGCGCAGCCTTCGGCTGCCTCGTCCCCCGCCTCGTGAGCGGTGAGTTTGATCCCGAAAAACATAAGGCTGTCTGGCCCTCGACCGGAAACTTCTGCCGCGGCGGGGCGTTCGATTGCGCCCTTCTGGATTGTACCGGCGTCGCCATACTTCCCGAAGGTATGTCGAAGGAACGCTTCCGCTGGCTCAAGGAGATCGGTGCGGAAGTCATCGCCACACCCGGCACGGAATCGAATGTCAAGGAGATCTATGATAAATGCTGGGAGCTGAAGAGGGATCCGAAGAACCTCATCTTCAACCAGTTTGAGGAATTCGGAAACCCCATCTGGCATTACAACATCACCGGCCCCGCAATTGAAGAAGTGTTCCAGTCACTCAAGATCAAAAACCGGAGGGCATCCGCATATATCTCCGCCACCGGTTCAGCAGGGACGATCGGCGCGGGCGATTATCTTAAAAAACATTATCCGCACCTGAAAGTCGTTGCGACAGAAGCTCTCCAGTGTCCGACCCTTTTCCTGAACGGATTCGGCGCCCACCGGATCGAGGGGATCGGCGATAAACATGTTCCGTGGGTGCATAACGTCATGAACACCGACGCCGTTGCAGCCATCGACGATGAGGATTGCATGAGAGTCCTGAGACTCTTCAATGACAAAGAGGGGAAACGCTATCTCCGCAGAATGGGAATATCTGCCGACGAATCGGGGAAATTGTCGATTCTCGGTATTTCCTCAATCTGCAACCTCCTTTCATCGATCAAGACCGCGAAGTACTACGAATTCGATGAACATGATGTCATCTTCACCATTTTTACCGACTCGACCGACCTCTACCAGTCCCGTCTGAAGGAACTCGAGAAAGAACGCGGAAAATATTCCATGCTCCAGGCAGCTCAGGATCATGCGGGACCGCTCATGCATCAACAAATCGACTATTTCAAGGAACTGGGATATTACGACAGAAAGTCGATCCATCACTTGAAATATTTCACCTGGGTCGAACAGCAGGGCAAAACCTCGGATGAGCTGGATGCACAGTGGAATCCCTCGTACTGGGACAACCTGTTTGAAAAGGAGGTCGTATACTTCGACAAGCTCATTGAGGAATTTAACCGCGAGGTTGCACGCTCGCGCTGATCAGCCCCGGCGCCGATCTTCTGTTCTTGAGATCTGTGGCGGGTTCCGGAACGCCCGTTTCTGCAGGCTGAACAGGTTGTCCGGTGCAGAGCCCGCCTGCGGAAAGACCGATCCGGCAGAGTTCCGTCATCCGCGGTCGTATCCCGGACGTGTTCTCTGCACACTGCAGCCTTGAGGGATGCCGGGGAAAAAGTTTATTACAACCATTACACATACATAAGGAGAAAATCCCGATGCGTAGCTTTTTAGGCCGCGACATCCTGTCGCTGAAAGAATTTGAACGGAGCGAGTTTTTCCGCGTCTTTGAAATTGCGGAACGGCTCGAGCCTATCGCCCGAAACCGCCAGAACACCGACATGCTCAAGGGTAAAACCCTCGTTACAGCCTTTTATCAGCCGAGCACCCGCACCCGCCTCGCCCATGAGGCTGCCATGCATCGCCTCGGCGGCCATGTGACGGGTTTCTCGGACGCAAAAATGACCCGGGCCGGCGATTTTTATCAGGAAAGCATCAAAGATACCGTCAAGATGCTGGAATTCTACGGCGACGTTATTGCCATGCGGCATTTTCAGAAAGGAGCACCCCACGAGGCTGCGAAATGGTCCTCCATACCGATTATCAACGGCGGGGACGGCTGGGGCGAACATCCGACGCAGATCCTTACAGACCTCTATACGGTTTACCGCGAGAAGGGCCGGCTTGACGGTCTCCGCTGGCTCGCCGTCGGAGATATGCGCATGCGCACAATGCACTCACTCGGCTATGCCCTGACCCAGTTTGATTGCCCGGTGACCTTTGTCGGTCCGGCGGCAAATGCCCTCTTCCCCAATTCACCCGAAATGAAGATGCCGGAGGAGTATAAAGCCGATTTCCGCCAGTACGGCCTCAACTTTGCCGAGGCCGATCACGTTGAACAGGCAATCGCAAATGCCGACGTGATCCTGGTCGAACCTGTGATCCAGGCCGATTATACGCAGTCAAGGGTGGAAGCGACGAAGGAGAAACCCCTGACTCCTCCAAATTTCAAGCTTACACGCGATCTCCTCATCCGGAAGGCGAAAAGCGACATGGTCCTGCTTCATTCACTCCCGCGTATGGATGAGATACCCCCGGATGTCGATATCACACGGTGGTCCCGCTACTGGCAGGAGGCGTTCTACGGCGTCGTCATGCGCATGGCACTGATCGCCCTTGTTCTCGGAGCCGTTGAATGACCGGCCCGATCGCCGATCTGTCATCTTCAGGAGGGATCGGCACCAGCAGTCTCTGCCACAGGCATTCGGTACCGCTGGTCCAGGAGCGCGTAACTCCGGATCATGATATGACATAACCATCACACAGAGGAAACTACAATGCAGACATATTTACACGGCCGCGATCTTATCGGAGATCTCGATTTCAGCAGGGAAGAAGTTGAAACAGTCCTCGAGGTTGCGTTCGATCTGAAACGCAAACGTTCGTTAAATGAATCCCATGCCATTCTTCGTGACAAGGTTCTTGCCATGATGTTCTTCTTCTCGAGTACACGGACAAGGGGTTCGTTCGAGGCCGGCATGGCCCAGCTCGGAGGACATGCGGCGTTCATCGAATCCCGGTCCACCCAGATCGCCCACGGCGATACCCCCAAGGAAATCGGAGAGATTTTCGGGAGGTACTTTGACGGCATCGCCATACGCCACGTGGACTGGAAGGTCGGGAATGCCTATATCAACGAAGTCGCAAAATATTCCCGCGTTCCTGTTCTCAACATGCAGTGCGACATCTATCATCCGTTCCAGATCCTCGCCGACCTGATGACGGTTATCGAGAAGAAAGGCCGGGATCTGCGGCGGAAACGCATGGTGGTCTCCTGGGCCTATGCCTCGTCGTACCAGAAGCCGATGTCCGTACCGCAATCGCTGATTTTGCAGATGCCGAGGTTCGGACCCGATATCGTCCTGGCCCATCCGCCCGAATTCAAACTCATGCCCGATATCCTGGATCAGGCCCGCGATCAGGCCAGAAAGGCAGGCGTCGGATTCGAAATTGTGGACGATATGGACGCAGCCTGCAAGGGCGCAGACATCATCTATGCAAAATCATGGGGTGCAATGGTTCACACGAAGGATGAAAAGGAAGGGGCGAATATCATCAGCAAATACTCATCATGGATCATGGACGAACGCCGGCTGAAACTTGCCAAACCGGATGCGATCTATATGCACCCCCTCCCGGCCGACCGCAATATTGAAGTCACCGACGGCGTGATGGATGGGCCGAATTCGGTGGTCTATGACGAGGCGGAAAACCGCATGCACGTCCAGAAGGCCGCAATGGCACTGACAATGAGCTGAACGCTAACCGGCGTCCGGACATGGTCTTAAGCCGGACGTTTCATAGAGGAGATGTATGATGAGTGGAAAAAAGAACATAACGAAAAAACCTGCACGCCGCGTCGCCAAAAAAAGCGCCAGGACCCAGGGCAGGAAAAAACTTGCGGTCGTGGCCATCGGGGGGAACTCCCTTATAAAGGATTCCCAGCATCAGACGGTCGAGGACCAGGAATCCGCCCTCCGCGAAACATCCCGCCATATCGCGGATATGATCGAACAGGGGTGGGACGTGGCGATAGGCCACGGAAACGGTCCGCAGGTCGGCTTCATCCTGCGGAGATCGGAAATAGCAGCCAAGGCCGAGGGGATGCACGAGATTCCTCTCGATGTCTGCGGTGCGGATTCACAGGGCGCAATCGGATACGAACTCCAGCAGTCGCTGCAGAATGAATTGTTCCACCGCGGCATCAAAAAATCGTGCGCGACGATTATTACCCAGGTCCTCGTGAACAAGAACGATCCCGCTTTCTCGAATCCCACGAAACCGATAGGCGGTTTTATGGACCGCAGTGAGGCGATGCGGCGGAAAACGGAAATGGACTGGAGTGTGGTCGAGGACGCCGGACGGGGCTGGCGCCGCGTGGTTCCGTCCCCACTGCCTGAGGAGATTGTCGAGCTGACCACCGTGAAAACCCTCCTCCGCCAGGGGATCGTTGTCATCACCGTCGGCGGCGGCGGTATACCGGTCATCGATGCCGGGGACGGCGAGTACCGCGGTACCGCGGCCGTCATCGATAAGGACTTCGCCAGCAGCCTCCTCGCACGACAGGTCAAGGCGGATCTCTTCCTTATTGCCACCGCGGTCGAGAAGGTTGCCACCGATTTCGGAAAACCGAACCAAAAATGGATCGACAGGATGACGCTCGCCGAGGCAAAGAGGTATCTCGCCGAAGGCACACACTTTGCCAAGGGCTCCATGGCGCCGAAAATCGAGGCCATTGTCTGGTATCTGGAATCGGGCGGGAAACATGCGATCATTACGAACCCGGAAAATATCGGCAGGGCTCTGCGCGGCGAAACCGGAACACATGTTTATCCGAAATAAACCGCAGCCCCTCTGATCGCGCGACCCACCGCACGACGGATGCCCGAATGCATCGCGGCCGGAGCGGAGAGGGGTCAGACGGCCTCCCGCGCTGCCGACACGGAAAGGGCCCGGGTGCCAGATTAGCATGCCGGCGTGCAGATCGTCTGCTCAGTTCATCAACGAAAAGGGGAACCGGAGAAATTATGACCTATCATTTTCAGTGTATTCTTTGCGGTGCGGAGTACGACCCCGATTCTGTCCGTTATGTCTGTCCAAGACACGGTGACGACGGCATCCTCGATACCATTCTGGATTTCCGCGAAATCCGGAAGGTCTGTTCCCCGCGCTCCGTTTCTGCGTCACGCGATTTTTCCATCTGGCGCTATGCACCGCTTCTCCCCCTTGATAATCCAGAATCATCAGCACCTCCGCTCCAGGTGGGGTGGACACCGCTGTACAAATCGACCACGCTAGGTGCGCACCTCGGCCTGAAGAATCTCTATTTCAAGGACGACGGCCGTAATCCCACAGCCTCCCTCAAGGACCGGGCCAGCGCGGTCGTCGTCGCCAGGGCCCGCGAACTCGGAATAGAGCTCATCACAACCGCAAGCACCGGTAACGCAGGAGCCGCCCTGGCCGGCCTGGCTGCGGCAGCGAAAATGCCCGCGGTGATTTTTGTCCCAAGGACCGCCCCACAGGCGAAAATTGCACAACTCCTCATCTTCGGAGCCCGTGTCGTTCTCGTCGAAGGGAACTATGATCAGGCATTCGACCTCTGCCTCCAGGTGACGAAAGAGTTCGGCTGGTATTGCCGCAGCACCGCGTTCAATCCCTATACCGTTGAAGGAAAGAAAACGGCGGCACTCGAAATCTGCGAACAACTCGGGTGGAAATCACCCGATGCCGTGTTTGCCTCCGTTGGAGATGGCAATATTATCTGCGGATTGTGGAAGGGATTCAGGGATCTCCTCGCACTGGGCTGGATTGACAAAATGCCCCGGCTCATCGGCGTCCAGGCCGATACCTCGGCGGCATGCTATAATGCGTGGAAGGCGGGGACAGAACAGATCATCCGCGTCAAAGCCGAGACGATCGCCGATTCGATCAGCGCTGATTTCCCCCGCGACGGGGTCCGTGCCGTACGCGCAGCGCGCGGAACCGGCGGCGCGTATCTTACCGTGACGGATCAGGAAATTCTCAACGCCATTCCCGAACTTGCCAGGGGGGAAGGACTTTTCTGCGAACCGGCAGCTTCTGCTGCATATGCCGGATTGACCAAAGCCGCCAAAGAGGGACTCATCAGTCCGGAGGATGAAATTGTCTGCCTTCTGACCGGAAACGGGTTGAAGGATATCGCCAGTGCGATGAAAGTGGCGGGTTCTCCGACGGTGATCGAACCGACCCTGGATGCCGTACGGAGGTTGAAGATCGGCAGATGACGCGTTTCAGTCACCCTACCGGCCGGTGCGCCGGAGGTCATGGCTTGCGTCCAGGGCGCTCAACCATACACCGCGCCCCCCATACCCCGGTGGTTTTCACCGCCGCGGTGAAGGAATTTTATGAATCTCATTTGTGTCCGGTCGTGAATGCAAAGATTATGCGCTCTGTACTGACAATAATGCTCATCACATTCCTGATCGTCCCGGTAACCCTGTCGGTGGAGGATGATACCATGGCGACCCTGCCCGTTATACCCAGGCCTGCGTTCCTGCAGGTGAACAAGGATACATTTGAACTCGGTGACCATATCAGCATCCGGTATTCATCACCAGATCTGCGGTTTGAAGCGGAGTATCTGAAGGACTACCTCCAGAGGATGTATCACCTGGCGCCCCGTCTCGAGGAATCCGATAAACCGCCAGCGTCCGGTATACTCCTTTCTCTCTCCACAATCCCGGACCGGCCGGCTGAAGGATATTCCCTGCATGCCGATAACAACGGTATCGCCATCATCGGCGACAGACCGGGTGTGTTCTATGGCATCCAGACCCTGATGCAGATCCTCCCTGCCGATGATCAGAAAGGATTGAAAATTCCATCGGTGGATATCACCGACTACCCACGCTTTCCGTGGCGCGGGATGCATCTCGATGTCTGTCGCCACTTCTTTCCGGCTGAGTTTGTCAAAAGGTATATCAGCCTTCTTGCGATGTACAAGATGAACACGTTTCACTGGCACCTTACCGAGGATCAGGGGTGGAGGATAGAGATCAAGAAGTATCCCCGGCTGACCCGGGTGGGTGCCTATCGCAACGGTTCGATGATCGGACCCTACAGTGCGCAGAAATTTGATTCGGTCCGCTACGGCGGATTTTATACCCAGGATGAAATCCGGGAGGTCGTGGCCTATGCCGCAAAGCTCCATGTGACGATCGTCCCTGAAATTGAAATGCCCGGCCATTGCCTGGCGGCCCTGGCATCGTACCCTGAGCTTTCATGCACAGGAGGCCCGTTCGAGGTCGGCAAGGCCTGGGGTGTGTATGACGATGTCTACTGCACGAAGGATGAAACGTTCGATTTTCTCCAGAACGTGCTCTCGGAGGTGTGCGATCTCTTTCCCGGAAAATATATCCACATCGGCGGTGACGAGGTCCCGAAAGTACGATGGAAAAATTGCCCCCGCTGCCAGGCGACAATGAGAAGGGAACATCTGAAGGACGAAAACGAACTCGAAAGCTACTTTGTCCGCCGGATCGAGAAGTTCCTCAATAGCAGGGGTAAACAGATCATCGGCTGGGACGAAATCCTCGAAGGCGGACTCGCCCCCAATGCGGCGGTCATGAGCTGGCGCGGAACCGAAGGGGGGATCTCCGCCGCAAAAATGAAACATCACGTCATCATGACACCGGGCGGTTACTGCTATTTTGATTACTACCAGGGAAATCCCCAGTCAGAACCGCTCGCCATGGGGAGCTATACCCCCGTCGAAAAAGTCTACTCCTACGAACCCGTCCCCGCGGAATTACAACCGGACGAAGAGCAATATATCCTCGGTGCCCAGGGGAATGTCTGGACTGAATATATCCCGACCCCAGAGCAGGTCGAATATATGGCACTCCCGCGCATGGCCGCCCTCGCGGAAGTCGACTGGACACCGAAAGATGAACGCTCGTACGCCGATTTCCGTGACCGGTTGCTGCACCATTTTACCCTCCTGGACCGGTTGGGATTCCATTATTCGAAGGCGATATTTGATCTATCGATGTCTGTCATGCGCGCGCGGAATAATCCGGGGATCGAGGTCGCCCTCTCATCGGTTATTGATTCTTCGGGGATCCGGTATACGATCGATGGCAGCGAACCGGCCGAGAGCTCGTTTCCCTACCACGGACCCATCCCGGTTTCCGGGAACCTGACACTCAAATGTGCCTTCATCCGGGATCACCGGAGGATCGGGAATGTCCTGACACAGCATTTTGTCGTTTCAAAATCCACCGGCAGAAATATTACCCTGAAAAACCAGCCTCATGAAAATTATCCGGCGAGCGGGGCCTTCACACTCGTCGACGGCATACGGGGCGACACAACACGCTTCGCCCGGGACTGGTTGGGCTTCTGGGGCCCGGATCTTGATGCCACGATCGATCTGGGATCACCGACCGGGTTTTCAACCGTCACCATGGATTTTTTTGATGCCCCGGAAAGCTGGATTTACCTGCCCAGAAGTGTGCAGGTATTCGTTTCCGATGATTCACTCAAGTGGTCCTCCGTCAAAAAAATCGGCGGTGAGGATCTGCGGAACCTGAACCGCGTTGTGTCGCTTTCACTCGGTCGTCAGACGGCGAGATATGTACGCGTCGTGGCGGAAAATGCCGGCAAGATACCCGTGGGAAGTCCGGGTGAGGGGAATGCCGCATGGCTCTTTGTCGACGAAATCATTATCGAGTAAGAGCTGCACCCCGCCCCCCCACCCCGAGGGATGTAACCTGAAAATATCCGCCTCCTGCGTCGTTTTCACTTATCAATCTTGATAGCCGTAAAAAGGGGGAATTTAAGAATTTGATAAGTTTTCACACTTTGATGATGAATAGTGTCAATGGATGACAAGGACCCCGCCACATCATGGCCCATTTTTTGCGTAAGAAGGTGATATCAAGGGGTTATGAAGATGCACGAGATGTCAATCGCTCGCGATATTATTCAAATCGTCCAACAGAATCTTCCCCCGGATTCCGAAGGGGACGTGCGCGCCGTAAAATTAAAGATCGGCGATCTATCCGGAGTCATCCCCCAGTCACTTGAATTCTGCTTCAACATCCTCGTCCAGAACACTTCACTCAGACGGGCCAGACTGATTATGGAGCAGGTGCCGGTCAGGGCATTTTGCAGGGACTGCACAAGAACCTTTGTCCAGCCGGATTTCATGTTCCGCTGTCCTCACTGCCATGAATCACATGTCGACGTTCTCTCCGGAAGGGAGTTGCAGGTTGTCGAATTTGACCTGGAGGATAGGGAGGAGGCGGATTTGCGGTGACCATTGTGACGATCGAACGTAAAATTCTGGCAAAGAACGACGAAATCGCAGCACAGAACAGAGCCCTCCTCCAACAACACAAAATTTTTTCAGTCAACATCGTCAGTTCACCCGGTGCCGGCAAAACCAGTGTCCTTGAACAGGCGATCCCGCGCCTCAAAGGTTCAATCCCCATCGGAGTGATCGAGGGCGACGTTCAGACTGATTTCGACGCACAGAGGATCGCACGGTTGGGGGTTCCCGCAGTGCAGATTGTGACAAGGGGCGGGTGTCACCTCGATGCCACCCTTGTCCAGAACGCAATCCAGAATCTCGACCTCGCGGCAATCCGCTTCCTGGTGATCGAAAATGTCGGGAACCTCGTCTGCCCGGCAAACTATGATCTCGGCGAGGATCTGAAGGTCGTCGTGGCCAGCACCACTGAAGGGGATGACAAACCCCTGAAGTATCCGGAAATGTTTCTTAATGCATCGGTCCTCCTGATAAACAAGATCGACCTGCTTCCCTATGTCAACTGCCGGATCGAGGAACTGGAAAAGAATGCCCTTGCGGTCAACCCCAGGCTGAAGATCTTCCGCACGTCATGCACCACCGGAGCCGGAATCAAGGAGTGGTGCGACTGGATCATGACAAGAGTCATCAGGAATCCATGAACAGCAGATACCATATCGCCATCCGCGGCGCGGTCCAGGGAGTCGGCTTCAGACCATTTGTCTACCGCCTTGCACACACACTCGGCGTGAAAGGATGGATCCTCAACAACGGACAGGGGGTCTTTCTCGATGCCGAAGGGGACCAGACGACGCTCGATGAGTTCATCCTCCGTATTGACAGCGAAAAACCGGCGCACGCCGTCATCCAGAGTTTCGAGTACTCGGTTCTTGATTGTGCCGGTTATGACCGGTTCGAGATCCGCGCAAGCGACGCCCTGGGGGAGACGTCCGCCCTGGTTGTCCCCGATATCGCCACCTGCCCCGACTGCAGGGACGAGATCTTTAATCCCTCGGACCGGAGGTATCGTTACCCCTTCACGAACTGCACCAACTGCGGGCCCCGCTACTCGATAATCGAGGAACTGCCGTACGACCGGGTGAATACCACGATGAGGGGATTTGTGATGTGCCTGGAGTGCTCCAGGGAATATCACGATCCGTCGAACAGGAGATTCCATGCACAGCCGATCGCCTGCCCCGACTGCGGTCCGCATCTGGCTTTGTGGGACGGCAAGGGGAACATTCTTGCCCAACGGGATGATGCCCTCCGGGAAGGAGCTGCCATTATCCTCCGCGGCGGCATCCTTGCGATGAAAGGTCTCGGCGGGTTTCAACTATTGGCCGACGCCAGGAATCAGGAGACAGTGGAACTCCTGCGGTACCGCAAACACCGCGAGGACAAGCCGCTGGCAGTGATGTTTCCTTCAATGACACACCTGCAAAAGGTTTGCGCCGTTTCACCCCTGGAAGACCGCCTCCTCAGGTCGGCAGAAGCCCCGATTGTTCTTCTGCGGCGCACGAGGGGCGAGACCAACCCGCCCGTGGACATCTCCGCCGCCGTGGCCCCCCGGAATCCCTCGCTCGGTGCCATGCTGCCCTACACACCGCTGCATCATCTTCTCCTCCATGAACTGAACATCCCCGTCATCGCCACCAGCGGCAACCTGTCCGACGAACCTATCTGCATCGATGAAAAGGAGGCGTTGGAGCGCCTGAACACGATTGCGGATTATTTTCTCGTCCATGACAGGCCGATTAAACGGCATGTGGATGATTCCGTGGTCAGGGTGATCCTCGGCCGTGAATATGTCCTTCGAAGGGCGCGCGGGTATGCGCCGTTACCCGTCACCGTGAATGATCAAGGTTCGAAGGCGGTCTGTGCCGTGGGTGCGCATCTGAAAAACAGCGTGGCGCTGCAGATACACGACAACGTCATCATCAGCCAGCATATCGGTGACCTCGAGTCGAGGGAATCATTCGAGGCGTTCCAGCATGTGACCGAAGATCTGCAGAGGATGTATCGCTTCAATCCCCACACGATTGTCTGCGATCTCCATCCGGACTACCTTTCGACCCGTTATGCGGAAACGTCGGGACATGCGATTGAAAAGGTTCAGCATCATTATGCCCACGTCGCATCGTGCATGGCGGAAAATCATATCGACGGGCCTCTCCTCGGTGTCGCATGGGACGGCACCGGATATGGAACGGATGGCACGGTCTGGGGCGGTGAGTTTCTCGTCACCACCAGCCGTTCGTTCGAACGGGTTGCCACGTTCAGGAATTTCCTTCTCCCGGGGGGCGACCGCGCCATCAGGGAACCACGCAGAACGGCAATGGGCATGCTCTATGAGATCTTCGGCGATACCTATCGCCATCATTCCTCCGTCGCAACTGTCGACAGCTTTACCCTGGGTGAACTTGATCTGATGGAACGGATGCTTGCGAAAAAAATTAACTCACCCCGTACCTCGAGCGTGGGAAGGCTGTTCGACGGGGTGGCCTCAATGACCGGCATACGCCATGTCTCCCGCTTCGAAGGCCAGGCGGCCATGGAACTTGAATATGCGGTCGGTGACCTCCGTACGGATGCAGCGTATGACCATGCCGTTCAACCATCAGGCGGTGGCCCCGGACCGCAGACGATCGACTGGGAACCGTGTGTACGCGGAGTCATGGGCGACATCGCGCGCGGCGTGTCGACAACCGTTATCGCAGCGAAGTTTCATAATATGCTCGTCAATGCGATCCTCGATATCGCACACCGGACGGGACTGGAAAAGGTCGTCCTGAGCGGGGGATGCTTCCAGAATTGTCTCCTTCTGGAGAACACCGTCAACCGATTGCGGCACGATGGCTTCCACGCCTACTGGCATCAACGTGTGCCTCCCAACGACGGCGGCATCTCCCTCGGTCAGATCTATGCCGTGGCCCGTCTGCGGAAAAATCCTCTCCCTTGTGTGCCGGCGGATGAAATTTCCAGGGAGGCCCGGTGATCGGATTCCCGGATTCTAATCTTCCAAACAGTCGGAGAACATCAGATGTGCCTGGCAATTCCCGGTAAAATATTGGAAATCGACAACAGCCGTCCACTCAAAATGGGCAAGGTTGATTTTGGCGGCATCGTGAAAGAGATCTGCCTGGAATATCTCCCCGAAGTCGCGATCGGACAGTATGTCATTGTCCACGTCGGATTCGCCATCAGCACTCTTGACGAGGAAGAAGCCCTGTCCACGATAAAATTGTTGAACGAAATCGATTCGTCATCTTCGGGCAACGAGGAGGAACGCGGATCGGACGATGCATGAATTATCTGGATCAATACCGGAAACCGGACACGGCGAAGAGATATCTTGAGGCCATACGCCGGATGACCACCCGTGCGTGGACGGTCATGGAGATCTGCGGCGGCCAGACCCATTCCATCGTCAGATACGGCATCGAGGACCTCCTCCCGGACAAGTTGACGCTTGTCCACGGACCCGGCTGCCCCGTCTGCGTCACTTCACTCGAGCTCATCGATAAGGCGATCGCCATCGCATCGCGCCCGGATGTGGTTTTCACGTCGTTTGGTGATATGCTTCGCGTGCCGGGCTCGGAACGAGATCTCCTGACGGTCAAGGCGCAGGGGGGAGATATCCGCGTTGTCTATTCCCCGCTCGACGCTGTGAAAATTGCCTCTGAAACCCCGGATAAAAAGGTTGTGTTTTTTGCCGTCGGATTTGAAACCACTGCGCCCGCGAACGCCGCATCGGTGTGCGAGGCACGGAGGCTCGGCCTGCAGAATTATTCGATTCTCTGTTCCCATGTGCTTGTTCCCCCTGCGATCAACGCCATACTGAGCTCCCCGTCGAACCGCGTGCAGGGATTTTTGGCCGCCGGTCATGTCTGCTCGGTCATGGGATATGATGAGTACCTGCCGATCGCCGAGAAATACCGGATTCCGTTTGTCGTCACCGGCTTTGAACCCGTCGATATCCTTCAGGGACTCTACATGGTTGTCAGACAGCTTGAAGAGGGACGCGCTGAGGTCGAAAATCAGTACAGCCGCGCCGTCCGGAAGGAAGGAAATGTTCCGGCAAAAGAATTACTCCGCAGGGTCTTCGATGTGACTGACAGGAAGTGGCGCGGCATCGGCGCCATCCCAAAGAGCGGATTCCGCCTGAAACGGGAATTTGCGGAATTTGATGCTGAAAAGATTTTCCCGCTCGGACACCTGGAGACGTGTGAATCCCCCCTCTGCATCGCCGGGGAAGTCCTGCAGGGCCTGAAGAAACCGGGCGAGTGTCCGGCGTTCGGAATACAATGCGTCCCTGAACATCCGCTGGGTGCCCCCATGGTCTCCTCGGAGGGCGCCTGCGCCGCCTACTACCGTTATAAAGTTCCCCCGCGACCGATGATGGCGGGAAAGGTGACTGCATGAACGAGGATGACCCCGATATGAAGAATTCCTTCACCTGCCCCGTGCCACTCTCCGAGTATCCTCAGGTCGTCCTTGCACACGGAAGCGGCGGGAAACTCACCCACCAGCTGATCCAGGAGCTTTTCCTTCGCACGTTCGGCAATCCCCTCCTTGAACCTCTGCACGATGGGGCAGTGATGAACCTCGAGAAGCCCGGACTGGCCTTTACAACCGATTCCTATGTTGTGGACCCCGTTTTCTTCCCAGGCGGCGATATCGGCGATCTGGCGGTGAATGGAACCGTCAACGATCTGGCGATGTGCGGGGCCAAACCGCTCTGGCTGTCAGCCGCCTTCATTATCGAAGAGGGCTTTTCGATGAGTGACCTGTCGCGCATCGTCAGGTCCATGAAAGACGCAGCCGACAGGGCGGGGGTCCTGATCGTCACCGGTGATACCAAAGTCGTCGACAAGGGAAAAGGCGACAAAATTTTCATCACCACATCGGGTATCGGCTCCCTCGATTATTCCTCCACGATCTCCCCGAAAAACGCACGGGCGGGGGACAAAATCATCCTCAGCGGTGATATCGGAGTCCATGGCATCGCCATCATGTCGGTCAGGGAGGGGCTGAAATTTGATACGGAGCTGAAAAGTGACACTGCACCCGTCCACGACATGGTCGCATCGATCGGCCGGATCTCCAACAACATCCATGTCCTCCGCGACCCGACACGCGGCGGCGTGGCAAGCGCACTCAATGAGATCGCCCGCTCCTCCCAGGTCGGTGTTTCGCTGATCCAGGACGCCATTCCCGTCCCGGACCAGGTGAACAGCGCATGCGAACTTCTGGGCCTCGACCCGCTGTATGTTGCCAACGAGGGGAAATTTCTTGCCATTGTCGCACCCGGGGACGCGGGGAAAATTCTGGCCTGCCTGCGCAGCCATCCCCTCGGTGCACGCGCAGCACTGATCGGTGAAATCACCGCCGATCATCCGGGGATCGTCGTCATGAGGACTTCCATCGGGGGTTCACGAATAGTCGATATGCTGTCGGGTGAGCAGTTACCGCGGATATGTTGACCATCACCTCTTGTTCAGAATCCGTCACACATCCCCGCGGGGAGTGAACTATTTTTGACATTGTATTGAAAATAACGTAGATTCAGGACAATCCGGGGGTAGGATTTTGCGTTCCTGATCGTTCTTTCCTTGTTTCACTCTGTTCCTGAATAAGGGAAATTCACGCTTGGATATAACAGCAGAAATCAGGAAGGGAATCAGATACGGCATTGCACTGGTCTTCATCGTTTTTCTGGCCGGTGCCGTCATCCACCTGATCAAAAAACCTGCTTTACCACTCGTCATCAACCCCGGTGACCGCTATGAGATCGACGGCGCACCCGTCTCTTCACCGGACGATGCCGAATTTGTCGCAAGCTGGCACCACATCGGCGAGGATGTCCGCGTCACCCTGATCGCAGAACATCGGCCGCAGGAGACAACCGTCGTACGGCTCGTTCCCTATTACTCCCTGAATGAGATCATCCTCAGCATCGTCACGGCGGTCATCATGTTCATCGTCGGATTCGGCGTGTTCCTCTTCCGTCCCGACCAGGAGACCACGCTCGTTTTCTATGTCTGTTCAGCCGCCACATCGATCGGCCTTCTGGGCGTCAAAACGATCCTCCTGGTCTCACCCCTCTGGATCGGCCTTCTTCTTGCGCTTATTTTTTTCATGGCCTACGGGGCCACGTCGGTGACGTTCCTTCATTTTACGCTCCTTTTTCCGCTCCCCTATACGCGCCTGAACCGCCGCTGGCTCGTGTCCCTGTACGTCGTCAGCGGGTGTCTGGCTGTTTCACATTTTCTGGTCTACACGGCGGCGGGATGGGGACGCTCGATTCACGGATTTGACGCAGCACAGGTCATCTCCACTTTCCAGAACGGGTTCGCTTTTCTCCTTCTCGTCTTCGGCGTGGGGAGGATTCTCCTCTCCTACAGGGAGGCAAAATCGACGCGCGACCGGCAGAAAATCCGCCTCGTGATCGCGGGACTGATCATCGGCACGGCGCCGTTCATTTTCCTGTGGCTCCTTCCACAGGCGGTGGGTTTGTCGCCGGTTATTCCCGAGTATCTGTTTAAACTCTTCCTGCTCGGCATTCCGTGCCTTTTTGCGCTTTCCGTGCTGCGGTATAATGTCATGGACGTCGATATCCTCATCCACCGCGGCGCGGTCTATTCACTTGCGATCGGATTCGTCCTCGTGATCTATAGCGGCCTGATCGGCGCAGCGGCGTTTTTGATCGACACGAGGGTCACCTCGGTATCACCCGTCTACTTCGGTATCGCTGCCGTCCTCACCGGATTGATCTTTCAGCCGCTGAAAAACCGGGCTCAGCATTTTGTCAACAGATACTTTTTCCACATCGAGTACAACTTCCGCGAGGCTCTCCGGAACCTCACGACCGAGATCAAGGAGTGCATCGATATGAAATCGATCTCGGACTGCCTGGTCCGCGGACTCGACAGTCTTCTGGTCGTCGACAGAATCGGGGTCTTCATCCTTGAACAGCCTTCCGGCTATATCCGGATGTATGCCAACCACAATTTCCAGCTGCTCGAAAAACGCAGGGTCCGGTTCGAAATCGAACACCTCAAGTCCACCCTGATGCTGCCGGTCGGGATTGAGAGGTTCATCGAACCGACCGTGGAATTTGAAATCGCCGACAGCGAGGTGTTTAACCGGTGGGGAATGGTCCTCGTCTTCCCGATCGTCACCCGCCAGCGGGAAATTCTCGGCTTTATCGTCCTCGGTCCGAAAAAATCGGGGCTCCGCTTCACCGAGGAGGATATGGATCTCCTCCGCTCCGTCGGGGACCAGACGAGCGTGGCCATGGAAAGATTGCTCCTCCAGCAGAAGGTCATCCTGGAACATGCCGAGGCCGAGCGTCTCGGCGAGCTCAACAAAATGAAATCCTATTTTGTCTCCAGCGTCTCCCATGACATGAAAACCCCGCTGACTTCGATCAGGATGTTTGCAGAACTGCTTCAGTCAAAATCCAGATCACCGCGGGAGAGGACCGAATACCTGAAGATTATTGAGGGCGAGAGCGAGCGGCTTACGAGGCTCATCAACAATGTGCTGGATTTTTCGAGGATTGAACGGGGCGTCAAGGAATACCGTTTCTCAAGGGTGAACCTCAACACCATCGTTGCGGAGACGCTTGCGTCGATACAATATCAGCTTGATGCCGAGAAGGTCGACGTCCGCAGGAATCTGACGAGGAAGGGCCTCTGGATTAACGGGGACAGTGACGCCATCACGGAGGCCGTCATCAATCTGGTGACCAATGCGGTCAAATATTCCCACGACGTAAGGGAAGTCACCATCATCACCGCCAAAAAGGATGCCTTCGCCCTGCTTACGGTCGCGGATAAAGGCATCGGTATTGAACCGGATGAAGTCCGGAATATCTTCCAGCCATTCTACCAGACGCCCCGGGGGCGGGAGCGGGGCGCAGGCGGAGTGGGCCTCGGATTGTCGATTGTGAAACATATCATGGACGCCCACCACGGCGAGATCGATCTTCAGAGCACGCCGGGGGAGGGGACATCTGTCACACTGCTGTTTCCACTCATCTCAGAAGAAAGGACCTCACCATGAAGCGAATCCTTATTGTCGAGGACGATCCTGCGATTCTCACCGGACTTGAAACGACTCTGAAGGACGAACGGTATGAAGTGCTCTCGGCTACGGACGGCGAGAGGGGGTATGCTCTCGGAAAAAAGGAAAATATCGCCCTGATCATCCTTGATATCATGCTGCCGAAGAAAAACGGGATGGATGTCTGCCGCGATCTCCGGAAGGAGGGCGTGACGGTGCCGATCATGATGCTGACGAGCAAGAAGGAGGAGATGGACGAGGTCATGGGCTTTGAAGTGGGCGCAAACGATTATGTGACAAAACCCTTCAGCCCCCAGCGGCTCCTTGCACGCGTCCGTAATCTTCTCAGGCCCGGGAACGTCCGGGACAGGGAGATGGATGAGTATTCCTTCCATGACGTCCGGCTTGATTTCAAGAAATTTGAGGCGACAAAAAACGGATCGCCCCTCACCCTGTCCGCAAAGGAGCTGGAAATCCTGAAATATTTCGTCATCCATGAAGGGGAGGTCATATCCCGGGATACCCTCCTGGACGACGTCTGGGGCTATGAGTCCTATCCGACGACACGGACCGTCGATAACTATATCCTTTCACTCAGGAAAAAAATCGAGGATGATCCCGCCCACCCGCGCTACCTCCTCACCATCCATACCGTCGGCTATAAATTCGTCAGAAATCCCGAGGAATCACGCTGCTAAACTTACCTCCTTCACCTGACAAGGTTCTCCGCCCCGCCGGGAACCGGCCGCGGCTTCTGATGCACCGGCCGCGAGGGAAAATATCCGGTGACGGGCGTGATGCCGCTGGAAATAGGACAGTTTGAAGTAAACGAACATCAGAATGAGGATCTTCAGCAAAAACTTCACCCACGACTCCTCACGCCGCTGGAGGGAAAGGATTCTTCCGAAACGCCGGATGATGTTTTTCCACGAAAAAAATATCCTCGTGATGTTTTTGTAGGCCCCTTGTATCTGACCGGCGGTCATGTGCCTGTGGGTAAAGACCACGTGATCACCCTCATAATGGGACAGATCCCGGTCAACAATACGCCCTTCGTCCTCGACCTCCCGATACCAGGGGGTTCCGTA
>JAWOKN010000041.1:0-54975 GCA_033854175.1 Bacteroidota bacterium
CGTCGTTCCGGGCGGGGGAAATGGAAAGGATCATGAAGAGCCGCACGATCTGGATCTGCGCATCGTGCTATGCCTGCACCACCCGCTGCCCATCGGGTATCAAAATTACCGACACCATCTATGCGCTGAAACGGACCGCGATGGACAGACACCTTGTCTCAACCGCCCCCCAGGTCCAGATACTGGCCAGCCTTTTTATCGACAACCTGATGAAATATGGACGGCTCCATGAGGGGACACTGATCAGAAGATATTATACGAAAACCGGCGTCCGGAAACTGCTCGACCTTGTCCCTCTCGGGAGGAAGATGTGGAAAACCAAAAGACTGGCGCTGTTCCCGAAGAGGATCAAAGCACACCAGTCGCTCTCCCGTATCATCGGGAAAGCCAACGAAATCGAGATGCGCCATTCGAAGGAAAAACCCGGGTATACCCCCGAGTTCGTCGGCTATAAGGGCCTCGGTGACCTGAAACTCGAACAGCGGAAAGGAGAATGACGTGAAATACGCATACTATCCCGGCTGCAGCCTTGAAAAAACCCAGCGCGGGTATGATGAATCCGTACGGGCGGTCTTTAAAGCCCTGGGACAGGAATTGATCGAAATCGACGACTGGAACTGCTGCGGCGCTACCGTCTATATGTCCGTCAAGGAAACGGTTTCACTTGCGGTCTCCGCGCGGAATCTCGCCCTGGCCGAGAAAATGAACATGGACATCCTCGCTCCGTGCAGCTCCTGCTTCACCGTCCTGTCAAAGACCAACAGAATCCTTTCCGAACTCTCCGATATGCACCGCGATGTCAACGAAGCCCTCGCCGAAGGAGGCCTGAACTACAGCGGGAAGACCAGGGTCCGTCACCCCCTGGATGTCCTGATGAATGATGTCGGCATCGCAGCCATCCTCGGCCGCCTGAGGAAAAATCTGAACGGCCTGAAAATCGCCCCCTACTATGGCTGCCAGATCGTCCGGCCCGATAAGACGTTCGACGACCACGAAAATCCGGTCCTCATGGATAAACTGTTCCGCAGTTGCGGCGGCGATATTGTCTACTTTCCGATGAAGGTGCGCTGCTGCGGGGGCATGCTCATGACGACGTTTGAGAAAACTGCACTGAAGCTCAATAAGGAACTCCTCGCGTGCGCAATCGAAAACGGCGCCGATGTCATTGTGACCACATGCCCCTTGTGCCACTTCAACCTCGAAGGGTACCAGGAGAGGATCAATGCGGTCTACAAGACAAACTTTGCACTTCCGATCCTCTATTTCACGCAGCTTCTGGGGATCGCCATCGGCCTTTCACCCCGCGAGATCGGACTTGATTCGTCCTTTATACCGGTAGGTGAGAAAATTTTATCATTGACGGAGATGCAATATGCCTGATACACCAAAACCCTCGAACGGCGACGGACAGGTGCGGATCGGCGTTTATATCTGCCATTGCGGCGTGAATATCGCCGCGACGGTGAATGTCGCCGAGGTCCGTGATTTTATCGCACAACAACCCAATGTGGCCATCGCACGTGACTATAAGTTCATGTGCTCGGATCCGGGCCAGGATCTGATCAAGCAGGATATCAAGAACCTGGGTGTGAACCGCGTCGTCGTCTGCGCATGCTCGCCCCTGATGCACGAGCTGACCTTCCGCCTGGCCGCCGAAACCGCCGGATTGAACCGGTATCTCGTCCAGATCGCAAATATCCGGGAACATTGCTCGTGGATCCATGATGACCGGGAGGCCGCAACGAAAAAGGCCGCCGCCCTGGTGAATGCCGCCGTCCGCCGCGTCGCCCTTCACCAGCCCCTCCAGATCACGAAAAAACCGCTCAGCAAGGCCACCCTCGTCGTCGGCGGGGGGATCGCCGGTATCCAGGCCGCCCTGGAAATCGCCAATGCCGGCTACCATGTCTATCTGGTCGAACGCGAACCGTCGATCGGGGGCCGCATGGGCACATTTGACAAGACCTTCCCCACACTCGACTGCGCCGCCTGTATCCTGACCCCCAAGATGGTCTCCGTCGGCCACCGGAAGGATATCACGCTCCTCACCTACTCGGAGGTCGATAGCGTCTCGGGATATATCGGGAATTTTAAGGTCAGGATCAGAAAGAAAGCCCGGTATGTCGACACCGATAAATGCACCGGCTGCGGCCAATGCTGGTCGAACTGCCCGTCAACCCGTATACCCGCCGGCCGGGCGATCTGGTTCGGAACCCAGCTCATCAATGAACATTCGAATAAACCGAAGGATTAAACAAAACCACCATGATGACTTTGCGCAAAATCAGGGAACTGCTCGTGTGTGACGTCTTCACCGGCGAGGAAAAACTCGATACCCCCATAGAATATGGCTGCGCGTCGGATCTCATGAGCGATGTCCTTGCCTTCTCCCGCGCCGGCGCAGTCCTCCTGACCGGGCTTGTGAATATCCAGACTGTCCATACCGCGTTTATCGCGGAGATCCGCGCCGTCGTCTTCGTCAGGGGGAAAAAACCCGAAACCGAGATTGTGACTCTTGCACGCCAGAAAAATATTCCCCTCCTCGGTACGGCGTATTCGATGTATGAGGCGTGCGGTCTGTTGTATGAAAAAGGTCTGATTTCAACAATGGAGTTCGGAGAAAATGTCGCCTCACCCCCCAGCAGGTAAACCATGGTCACGTCCTATTCACAATCGTATACGATTGAAGGACGGAATTTCGCTCAGGCGGGAAGGGCATCGACGGAAATTAAAGCCATCCTCAAACAGCTGGGGATCGATGCCATGACGATCCGGCGAGTCGCTATCGCCTCGTATGAGGCCGAGATGAATGTGGTCATGTACGCACGAAGGGCGGTCATGACCTTTGAAGTGACACCGGAAAAAATCAGCATCATCGTCGAGGATGAGGGCCCGGGAATCCCCGACATCCGGCTTGCCATGCAGGAGGGGTATTCCACCGCAACGGCCGAAATGCGGGAAATGGGATTCGGCGCCGGGATGGGCCTGGCGAATATCGCCCGGAATGCCCATCATCTGAAGATCGATTCGACAGTCGGGAAGGGAACACGGTTGGAAATCACGATCGATATGAATTGATATGCCGAGAGAGTTCCGGTCCATAAAGATCCATCGCGAAAAATGCCAGGGGCGTATGGCATGCATGCGGATCTGCCCTACACAGGCCATCCGCGTCCGCAAAGGGAGATCATCCCTCCTCTATGACCGCTGCATCGATTGCGGCGAGTGCGTCCGCGTCTGCCCGAATCATGCGATCATTCCGCAGATGGACTCGTTCAGCGATTTTTCCCGGTTCAAGTATACCATCGCCGTTCCCTCACCGGTGTTCTACTCCCAGTTCGGGAAGGACATCCAGCCGGGAATGCTCCTCGCCGCCCTGAAAAAGATCGGTTTTCACGATGCCTATGACGCCGCGTGTGCCTCGGAATCCGTGAGCATCGCCATCCAGGAGTATCTCGACGCTGTCCCAAGCCCCCGTCCGTTTATCTCGCCCTTCTGCCCGGCAATCGTCCGGCTGATCCAGATCAGATACCCGAACCTGCTCGAACACCTGATCCCCATTGACTCGCCCATGGAAATTGCGGCCCGCGAAGCGAAGCACCAGGCGATGAAAACCACCGGCCTGCGGGAACAGGAGATCGGCGTCATCTACCTCACCCCGTGCCCCGCCAAAATACTGGCCATCAGATCCCCGCTGAGGAAAAAACATTCCTTCGTCGATGGGACGATCGCCATATCCGAAATCTATCCGTCGATCCTCCAGGTCCTTTCCGATGTATCCGGGAACGGTACGATGACCGATGTCCGCGGTCTCGGCCTGGGCTGGCCCATTCTGGGCGGCCAGGTGGCTTGCCTCAAGGAGGAGGAATGCCTCTCCATCGGGGGCCTGACAGACGCCATGCGGCTTTTCGAGGATATCGAAAACGGAAAACTGAGACATATCCAGTACATCGAGGTCCATTCCTGCCACACCGCCTGCGTGGGGGGCTCCCTGACGGTCGAGAACTCCTATATCGCCCGCGGACGGGTCCTCCAGATGGTCCAGACCTACGGCAAGGAACCGTGCCAGGACAGGGAGAAGATCCGCACCCTCTATGAGAAAAATTTCTTCTCTCTCCCGGGGAAAATTCCCTCGTACCCTCTTCAGCCGCTCGATGAGGATGTCGCACGGGCCCTCTGGAAATTGCAGCAGAAACAACAGGTCTATGAGCGGCTCCCGAAAATCGACTGCGGCGCCTGCGGCTCACCCACCTGCATGACCTTTGCGGAAGATGTCATCATGGGAAGCGCCGAGGAGTACGAATGCCTCTTTATGGCGATGGAGAAATTTGAAGCTTTATCGAATGATCTTCTCGAAACCGTGAGCAAGTACAGAATGAAAAATCCCGCGAAAGGAAATGGTGCGCGGATATGATTGTCAGGGATCTAGTTGAAAAACTCGGTATGACCATTCAGACCCCCGCAACGAGTCTCGACAGGCCTGTTACCGGCGGATATGCGGGGGACCTGCTGAGCGACGTCATGGCCAATAGCAGGAGCGGGAATGTCTGGGTCACCATGCAGGTTCACGTGAATATTGTCGCGGTCGCCGTGCTGAAGGAACATGCGGCCATTATCCTTGTCAACGGCAGGACACCGGCCGAGGATACCCTCAGAAGAGCAAGCGAGGAACATGTAGCGATCCTCACGAGCGCACAACCGGCTTTTGAAACGATCGGTGCCCTGTACAATCTGGGCGTCGGCGGCCTCGCGTGATGCTGACGACGTTCAGGGCCGATATGCACGTTCATACGTGCCTGTCACCCTGCGGTGACCTGCTGATGTCGCCGAAAAAAATCATTGCGCGCGCTCTTGAACAACGTATCGATATTGTCGCGATCACCGACCACAACTCGGCGGAAAATGTCTCTGCCGCCCTCAACGCCGCGGCCGGATCGCCCATCGTCGTCGTTCCGGGCATGGAAGTCTGCACAAGCGAGGAAATCCATGTCCTGGCGTTATTTGAAAACCTGAGCCCGGCCCTCGAGCTCCAGCACCTCGTCTATGACCACCTCCCCGGCGAGAATGATCCGGAGGTGTTCGGCGAACAGATCATCGCAAACGAGCGTGACCAGGTCGAGGGATATGAACGGAAACTGCTGATCGGCGCAACCGATCTCTCCCTGAAATCCGTCGTGGACGAGATCCATCGCCTCGAAGGGGCCGCCATCGCGTCCCACATCGACAGGGAAAGTTACAGCGTCCTGGGGCAACTGGGCTTCATCCCCCGGGATGTCAGGTTCGAAGCCCTGGAATTATCGGTGAACATTACAAATGATGATGCCCGGAAAAACTTCAGCACATATGCAGGTTATACATTTATCAGGAACTCCGACGCTCATGTTCTCTCTGATATCGGAAAACAGACAACCGCACTCCTCCTGGAAAAGCCGTCGTTCGGCGAGATCCGGATGGCCTTCGGCGCGGAGGAGGGCCGGAACGCGAACATCTAGACGAACGTAATGGAAGATATTTCCTTACATATTCTCGATATCGCGGAAAATTCCATCGAGGCCGGTGCGAAAAATGTCGCGATCCATGTCACGGAGGACCTGTCCAGGGACCTCTTTAAGGTCGAAATCACCGACGATGGCCGGGGACTCGATCCGGAAGACCTGAAAAGGGCCACCGATCCTTTTTATACAACAAGGACTACCCGGCGCGTCGGACTCGGACTGGGGCTTCTCCAGGAAGCGGCGAAATCAGCCAACGGACACCTCGACATTTATTCAATTCGGGGCGCAGGGACGATGGTGGTGGCGGTTTTTCAACTCTCGCACATCGACCGGAAACCATTGGGAGAGATCGGTGAGACCATTACGACCATCATCTCCCGGAGACCCGATATCGATGTCACCTATACCCACGAGCGGAACGGAAGAAAGTTTGTTTTCCGCACGATCGATATCAGGGAACAGGTCGGCGATATGGCCATCAATACCGTCGGAACACTCAATTTTGTCAGAAAATATGTCACACAGGAAGAAAACAATCTCTTAGACCAACGTTCAAGGAGCAACAATGGATTCGCAAGCTCTTGATGCCATTCTCAGCAAATACCCGAAGGATCCGAGCTATATCATTCAGGTCCTCCTCGATGTTCAGAACGAACTCTATTACCTCCCGCGGGATGTCATCGAACAGGTCTCCAGCCACCTCCATGTCCCGATGAGCCGCTCGTACCACCTGGCGACATTTTATAAGGCGTTCAGCCTGAAACCGAAGGGGAAATTTCCCATTGCCGTCTGCACCGGAACCGCCTGCCACGTCCAGGGGGCAATCAAAATTCTCGAGCAGATCGAACGCGAGCTCAAGATCAAGGAGGGGGAGACCACAGCCGATAAAAAATTCAGCGTCGAAAGCGTGCGCTGCCTGGGGTGCTGCGGACTGGCCCCTGTCGTCACGATCGGCAAGAACCTCCACGGAAAGGTTCCCGTTTCGAAGGTGACAAAAATCCTGAAACAGTACTAACGAAGGGATCTATCATGGGCAAAATATCAATCGACGACCTTGCCAAGATACGCGACAAAACCCGCTACCAGAATACCCTCCGGCAGGGGGCCTCAAGGGTAAAAATCAACGTCCATATGGGGACGTGCGGCATCGCCGCGGGCGCCAGGGAAATCCTCACCACGATCATGAAGGAAATCGAGAACCGGGGACTCCATGATGTCATCGTCACCAATTCGGGCTGCGCGGGCCTCTGCAGCAAGGAACCGATGATGACCGTCGAAATCGCGGATGAACCCGCCCCGGTGAAGTATATCCTCCTCACCCCCGATAAGGTGAGGAAGATCATCGATGCGCATATCATCGGTGGCCAGATCGCCAGGGAGTATGCCCTAGCCGTCGGGAGCGAAAAGACACGATAACAGATCTTACTACTCGGAAGGAGATTATCTCATGGCGTATCGAACGTATCTGATGGTGTGCGCAGGTACTGGCTGTGTCGCCAACCAGTCAATGAAGATCAAGGATAAACTCGAGGCGGAAATCAAAAAACAGGGCCTCGACAATGAGGTGGCCGTGGTGACCACCGGATGCAACGGATTTTGCGCCGTCGGACCCCTCATGGTCGTCCAGCCGGACGGGATATTCTATCAGCTCCTGAAAGAGTCCGATATCCCGTACCTCGTCCAGGAACACCTCCTGAAGGGCCGCCCCGTCAAGGAACTTCTCTATACCCCGCCGAAGGAGAAGACACCGGTCCCGAAAATGTCGGATATCCCCTTTTTCGCGGATCAGACGCTCATCGTATTGCGCAACAGGGGGCTCATTAACCCGGAAAATATCGACGAGGCCATCTCACGCGGCGCCTATGAGGGGCTTGCAAAGGTGCTCACCTCCATGACTCCCGACCAGGTGATCCGGGAAATCAAGGCCTCCGGCCTCCGCGGCAGGGGGGGAGGCGGGTTTCCGACGGGAATCAAGTGGGAGACCTGCAAAAACGTCCCCGGAGATACCCACTACGTCCTCTGTAATGCCGATGAGGGCGACCCGGGCGCCTTCATGGACCGGAGTACGATTGAATCCGACCCCCATGCGGTTCTCGAGGGTATGTGCATCGGCGCATTCGCCATCGGCGCACGTGAGGGCTTTATCTATATCCGCAATGAGTACCCCATCGCACTCGAACGGCTGAAAATCGCCATCGGCCAGGCCCGCGAATATGGCCTGCTGGGGAAGAATATCTTCGGCAAGGGATTTGATTTTGATGTCAGAATCGTCCGCGGCGCAGGAGCCTTCGTCTGCGGTGAGTCGACCGCCCTGATGGCCTCCATCGAGGGTAAACCGGGCGAACCCCGCGCCAAATATGTCCATACCGTCGAAAAGGGGCTCTGGGATAAACCCTCCTGCCTCAATAATGTCGAGACGTGGGCGAATGTCCCCCAGATCATCATGCGCGGAGCCGGGTGGTTTTCCGGCATCGGCACGGGCGACGTGTCGGCCGATGCCTGGGGCGGGAGCAAGGGGACGAAGGTCTTCTCACTCTCGGGCAAGGTGAATAATACGGGCCTGATCGAAGTCCCCATGGGGATCACACTGCGGAAGATTATTTTCGATATCGGCGGCGGGATCAAGGACGGGAAAAAATTCAAGGCGGTCCAGACAGGAGGACCTTCGGGCGGCTTTATCCCCGAAAGCCTCATCGACCTTCCCGTCGACTATGAGGAGCTGACCAAGGTCGGCTCCATGATGGGATCGGGCGGCATGGTGGTGACCGACGAGGATAACTGCATGGTCGATATGGCGAAGTATTTTCTCGCCTTTACTCAGGCCGAATCGTGCGGAAAGTGCGTGCCGTGCCGCGAAGGGACCAAACGGATGCTCGATATACTTGAAAAGATCACCAGCGGGGAGGGGACCGAGGAGGACCTGGTCCTTCTGGAGGAGCTCTCCAATATGGTCGTGGAATCGTCCTTGTGCGCACTCGGCGGTTCGGCACCGAATCCGGTCCTGACCACGCTGAAATATTTCCGCACGGAGTACGAAGAGCATGTGAAACACAAAAAGTGCCCCGCCCATAGCTGCCGCAAACTGATCACCTATACCATCGATCCCCAGATCTGCGTCGAGAAGGGGCATGGGTGCGATGTCTGCCGCAAGAACTGCCCGGACGGAGCCATCACAGGTGAAACCAAGAAGGTCCACGCGATCGATGTCATGAAGTGCGGGAAATGCGGCATCTGTTCTGATGTGTGCAAGTTTGACGCCATCTTTGTCGAATAACAAGAGAGTCTGCCATGGTAACAGTCAATATCGACGGAACAAGAATTGAAGTCATCGAGGATACCACAATCCTGAAGGCCGCGGAAAAAGCCGGCATCTGGATTCCGACGATGTGTCATTGCGACTACTTCGAACCGTACGGCGTGTGCCGGCTGTGCAGCGTCGAGGTGGTCAGGGGGAAAAGAAGCAGGATCGTCACCGCCTGCAATTATCCCGTCCGCGGCGGCCTGACGATCCAGACGAATTCCGAGAGGGTGAAATGGCTCCGCAAAGTGATGATGGAACTGATGCTCTCCCGGTGGCCCAATGTCAGGGTTGTCAGGGATATGGCGGAAAAACTCGGCGTCGAAAAACCCCGCTTCCTGAGCCTCGAACGCGATGAGGCCGCCGATGCCTGCATCCTCTGCGGTATGTGCGTCAATATGTGCAGCGACGTCGTCAAGGCCAGCGTGCTCGGATTCGCCCGAACAGGGATCCAACGCGAAGTGGTCCTCGCCTTTAATGAACGCTCCGATCAGTGCATCGTCTGCGGCGCCTGCGTCTCCGTCTGCCCGACGGGCCATATCAAAATGGTCATCGAGGACTATAAGGGGAAAAAGCCGGAATTCACACTCGGTCCGAAAACAGCGATCTCCGTGCCGTCCCTCCAGGCCGTTCCACGAGTCCCGGTCATCGATACCGGGTCGTGCATCCATTTTAAGACCGGCGGCTGCGAAATTTGCTCCTCGGTCTGCGAACCCGCCGCTATTAACTACGATATGCAGGATGAGGTTGTCGAACTCGATGTCGGCCAGATCCTCGTCTCCACCGGGTTTGATACCATCGATGCCTCCGGCATGGGCCAGTACGGCTACGGGAGACTCGATAACGTCTATAGCTCGCTCGAGTTTGAGATGATGCTGAACTCCACAGGCCCCACAGGAGGCAAGGTCCTGATGAAGAACGGCCATGAACCCCGCTCCGTCGCCATCCTCCATTGCATCGGATCGAGGGATACCAACCACCATCCCTACTGCTCCCGCGTCTGCTGCATGTATGCACTGAAGTTCGCCCACCTCGTCCACGACCGGACGGATGCGGCGATTTATCAGTTCTATATCGATATGCGGGCCTTCGGCAAGGGGTACGAGGAGTTTTATACCCGCCTCCTCGACGAGGGCATAACCATGATCCGCGGCAAAGCCGCCGAGGTCGTGGAGGGGATCTGGTCGGATACGGGTGAGAGATCCCTCATGGTCCGGAGCGAGGATACGCTGGTCGGCCGGTTCCGGGAAATCCCCGTCGATATGGTCATCCTCTGTAATGCCATTGAACCGAGGAAAGACAGCGATGCCGTAAAACGCCTCTTCTCCCTCTCGAAGAGCCCCGACGGCTTCTTCCTCGAACGCCATCCGAAACTCGACCCCACTTCGACAACCACCGACGGGGTCTATATCGCCGGCTGCGCCCAGGGCCCGAAGGATATCCCCGATACGGTCGCCCAGGCGAGTTCAGCCGCCGCCCGGATCCTGTCGCTGATCTCGAAGGGCGAGGTCGAGATCGACCCGATCCGCGCCATGGTCCAGGATGAATTCTGCAGCGGCTGCCGGATCTGTAACAACCTCTGCCCCTATGGAGCGATCGAATTCCTGGAGGAGAAGAAAATATCCCATGTGAATGAGGCGCTCTGCAAGGGGTGCGGAACCTGCGTTGCGGCATGTCCATCGTCCGCAATGACCGGACAGGGATTTACCGATGGCCAGATCCTTGCTGAAATTGAGGGTTTGTTGGTGTGATGTGAGATTAACCTAATGTCGGAAGGAATATCAGCATGTCATTTGAACCGAAAATCATAGGCTTTCTGTGTAACTGGTGCTCGTATACCGGTGCCGATCTTGCGGGGGTGTCACGCATTAAATCGGCGCCGAATGTCCGCATCGTCAGGACGATGTGCTCGGGCAGGGTGGACCCTTCGTTTATCCTGAAGGCCTTCCAGCTCGGCGCCGACGGGGTCGTCGTCATGGGATGCCACCTGGGCGATTGCCACTACCAGGAAGGAAATTATAAAACGATCCGCCGGATCCCGTTCCTGAAACGCCTTCTCAGGGATTTCGGCATCGATCCGCGACGCCTCCGGCTCGAATGGGTGTCAGCCTCGGAAGGGGACAGATTCGCCGAGGTCGTGAATGAAATGACCAGGGAGATCCGCCAGCTCGGCCCCCTCAAACTCTATGTGCACGGAGAGCGGACAAACGGCCATCAGCCCGTGAAAGCGGGAGTTCATTAAAAGGAGATCTTCAATGGCAAAACCGAAACTTGCACTCTACTGGGCAGCCAGCTGCGGCGGCTGCGAGATCGCAGTCCTCGATATCCAGGAAAAAATCCTCGATGTCGCCGCGGCGTTCGATATCGTGTTCTGGCCCGTCGCACTCGATTTCAAGTACGACGACGTGCGGAACATGCCCGAGAAGAGCATCGATCTGTGCCTCTTGAATGGATCGATCCGGAATTCCGAGAACGCGGAGATCGCTCACCTCTTGAGGTCAAAAGCCAAAACCGTCGTCGCGTTCGGCTCCTGCGCCCTCGAGGGGGGTATACCGGGGCTCTCCAACCTTACCACGAAGGAGGCCACCCTCCAGTGGGTCTATAAGGATTCCCCGTCGACCGTCCGGGAGAACGGCGGCGTGCTCCCCCAGACCCGTTCGAAAATGCCCGAGGGGGAGACGGAAATCCCTGAACTCTGGGAGACCGTCAAAGCCCTCGACCAGGTCATCGATGTCGATTACTACATTCCCGGCTGCCCGCCACAGCCCGAACAAATCTGGAACGTGATCGACTATATCCTGAGCGGGAAACCGCTTCCCCCGAAAGGCGCCGTCCTGGGGGCAGGCACGAAAACATGCTGCGATGAATGCCCGCGCCAGCGGAAGGAGAAAAAATTGAAACGCTTCTACAGGCCGTTCGAGATCATCCCCGACCCCACGGAATGCCTCCTCGACCAGGGTATCGTCTGCATGGGGCCGGCCACACGCGACGGCTGCGGCGCTCTCTGCACCAAGGCCAATGTCCCGTGCCGCGGATGCTACGGGCCCCCGCCCAATTGCCCCGATCAGGGGTCAAAAATGATCAGCGCCCTCTCTTCCGTCATCGACGCGCAGGACCCCGAGGAGATCGAGAAGATTCTTGACCAGATCGCGGATCCGATAGGCACGTTTTACAGGTTTTCACTTGCACACTCAATTCTCCGGAGGGTTGAAAAATCATGAAGACGATAAAAATCGATCCGATCACCCGCCTCGAGGGCCACGGGAAAATCGATATTTTCCTCAACGATGACGGGGAGGTCGCCAATACCTATTTCCAGATTCCGGAGCTCCGGGGATTCGAACAGTTCTGCGTCGGCCGCCCCGTCGAGGAAATGCCCCGGATTACAACCAGAATCTGCGGCGTCTGCCCCGAGGCTCACCATATGGCAGCCGCCAAGGCCTGCGACGCCGTCTACCACGTCGAACCTCCCCCGACAGGCAAGAAACTCCGACAGCTTCTCTATAATGTGTTCTACGCCGGCGACCATACGACACACTTTTATGCCCTCGGCGGCCCGGATTTTATCGTGGGCCCCGACGCCCCGCCGGCGGAACGCAATATCCTCGGCGTCGTGAAAAAAGTCGGACTCGAGGTCGGCGGGAAGGTCATCGAAATGCGGAAACGGACTCAGGAGGTGATCAAGATCCTCGGCGGTAAACAGACGCATCAGGTGACTTCCATCCCCGGAGGCGTCACCAGGGGTATCAACGAGGAGGAACGGAAACTGATCGAACAGCACTGCCTCTGGTTCGTCGAATTCGGGAAATTTACCCTCCAGGCGTTTAACGACATCGTCCTGAAAAATAAGGCCTACGTCGATCTGATCCTCTCCGATACCTTTACCCATAAGACATATTATATGGGGCTCGTGGATGAGAAGAACCATGTCAATTTCTACGACGGCAGGGTCCGTGTGGTCGACCCCGACGGGAAGGAGTTTGTAAAGTATTCACCAGCGGAATATCTCGAAAATGTCGCCGAACATGTTGAATCGTGGACGTATCTCAAATTTCCGTTCCTGAAAAAGGTCGGCTGGAAAGGTTTCGTGGACGGAAAATCGAGCGGTGTCTACCGCGCAACCCCGCTCTCTCGCCTGAACGCGTCAGACGGCATGCCCACACCTCTGGCCCAGGCGGAATATGAGAAGATGTATTCCACACTCGGGGGCAAACCCGTTCATGCCACCCTCGCCACACACTGGGCCAGGGTTATCGAGCTCCTCTCGGCGGCTGAAATGGCCCTCGACTTGAGCCGCGATCCTGAAATTACCGGGACCACGATCCGTACCATCCCGACCCAGACACCGACGGAAGGCGTCGGCATCGTCGAAGCCCCCAGAGGGACCCTGACTCATCACTATACGACCGACGCAAAAGGGATACTTACAAAGGTCAACCTCATCGTCGGAACAACGAATAACTACGCGGCCATTTCGATGTCGATCAATAAGGCCGCGCGGGGCCTCATCGGCAGAGGGAAACCGATTACCGACGGCATCCTCAACACGATCGAAATGGCCTTCCGCGCCTATGATCCATGCTTCGGTTGCGCGACGCATTATCTCCCCGGCCAGATGCCCATCCATCTCCGGATCCGTGATGCGGCAGGCAGCGTCATTCAGGAGATACAACGATGAACATCCGCAGCCGGCCCTGACCGGATTTTCGGGCAGGATGCGTGAATTCGGGAAACGGAGGATGAGGATATGACGAAAAAAAAGGTGTTTGTCAGTTACGACTATGCCGCGGATAAGCATTTTAAACAGCTCCTCGAGAGCTGGGATGAGGACCCCGAATTTGAATTCCAGTTCTCACTCGATCCGCCCCTCGATGTCAACCAGGAGAATGTTGCCCGCATCAAGGCGGAACTTACCGCGAGGATCCATTCGGCGAGCCATACCCTGGTGATTGTCGGAAGACACGCCAATAAGGATGACCGCCACGCCAAACTCATCGGGCATAAAAACTGGATTAACTTTGAAATATTCCACAGCCGCCGGAATAACAACAAGATCATCGCCGTCCGCCTCGACCCCGATCATGATTTGCCCGATGAGTTGCTGAAAACCCACGTCGCCTGGGCCCCGGCATTCAAACGGGAGCATGTCATGAAGGCCCTGAAGGAGGCAACGTAAGACGTCACCCCATCCCCCCCACATGAACGGCTCCTGGTTTGGAAATCCCTGAAAATCTTAGTACCATTACTTCTCGGTAAAGGGCTCTTTCCTCTGAATTCCGTTTTTTGGCCAAACTAGGGGATGAATATGGCGGGTACCACCCGCAAGGATGGAAAAGAGGGACGTTCGAGCCGAAGGGTTTGTAGGATTATCACCAGAAAGGAATCTGATCGATGGGAAATCTAGGGGCGCCGGAATTAATATTGATATTACTCGTTATCCTGATCTTCTTCGGGGCGAAAAAGATTCCGGAGATCGCACAGGGCCTGGGAAAGGGGATCCGCGAGTTCCGTAAGGCCAGCCGCGATATTCAGGACGAAATAGAGAAGGAGATCAAACTCACACCCGACTCCGCATCCGCCAGTCTTAAGGATAAGTGCTTTTTTTGCAAATCACCCGTTGCCGCCGGTGCGAAGTTTTGCCCCTCCTGCGGAAAATCTCTTGAACCGCCCCGCTGCTCGAAGTGCGGAACCCTGAATACACTCGGCAATAATTTCTGCAGCAATTGCGGCGAGAAGATCGCCCTGTAACGGCTCCGGACTCTCCGATGAATGAGGGAATATACAGGAGCGGGTTTAATGTGGGGGGGTTTTTTATCGCCGTCGCAATCGTCATCGCCTCCTTCGTCCTGGGCCGCGCATTTATCACCGCACGCTCAGGCGACCGCTTCGTCAGCGTGAAGGGCCTCGCCGAACGCGAGGTGGATGCCGACCTGGTCGTCTGGCCAGTCACGTTCTCCGAAACGGACAATAACCTCGCCAACCTCCAGGTTTCCGTTGACGCGAAACAGCAGATCGTCACAAAATTCCTCCTGGATCAGGGGTTCCAGACTTCCGAGCTTTCCCAGACAGCCCCAAAAATCAGGGACAATCAGGCCGAAACGTTCGTCCCCAAGTCCGACAGCAAATTCCGCTATATCGCCCAGGCCACCGTCCTCCTCAGATCGAACAAGGTCGGACTCGTCAAGGAATCGCTCGAAAAGGCCGGTACCCTCGTCGGCAAGGGTGTCGTCCTGGTGAGTGACTGGCAGAGCAGGACGGAATTCCTCTTCACGGGATTGAATGCCATCAAACCGGCGATGATCGAGGAAGCGACCAAAAACGCGCGCGATGCCGCCGAAAAGTTTGCGAAGGACTCCGGAAGCAAAATCGGCAAGATCCGCAGCGCTACCCAGGGTTTGTTTACTATTAACGACCGCGACAGCAATTCCCCCGACAAGAAGAATGTCCGGGTGGTCACGACCGTGGAATATTACCTCGTCGATGACTGATATACCCCCGCGCTCCACTCCGCGGCGATCATTGTCCCCGGGTCATATTCCCCTCTTGCTGCCCGATCCGCCGCTAGCCCTGTCCCCGGTCGCGGATGACCCGATATTCCGGCGGGGAAGACCACCCTGCATCCCCTGATACGCGCGATATGAACATAAGGCCACTCCTTCCCGTACTTCTCACCGACCGCCGGCGTACCCTCCTTCTGGCTGTTCTTGTCGCCATTCTCGTCCTTGCCGCCTTCCATAACAGGTTCATGGAGGACGACGCGTTCATTTCCTTCCGCTACGCCGATAATTTCATCCACGGCAACGGCCTCGTCTGGAATCCGGGGGAGCGCGTGGAAGGTTATACGAACTTTTTATGGACGATGGTGATCAGCTTCTGCATGCTCGCAGGATGGGATCCTGCGGTATCGTCCCAGATTATCGGGCTCTGCTTTTTCGTCGTGTCACTTGTTTCGATGTACTTCCTCGGAACAATGATCTTCCGCTCGAGAAATATCGCCCTGGCGTGTGTGGCAGTTCTGGGTTCAAACTATACGTTCAACGCATTTGCCACAAGCGGCCTGGAAACACAGATGCAGACGGCCCTGATCCTCCTTGCAGCCCTGCTCTGGGTGAGAATTCTCCTCCTGAACCTCTCCGTACGACGCGACCTCGCCATCCTCTCGGTTCTCGGCGCTGCAAGCGTCCTCACAAGGCCCGATTCGGCCCTGATCATCGGCGTGCTCTCTGCCGGGGGGTGCATGGTTCTCATCCGGCAGCCGGCAGGCAGGAGGGAGACAATATTCCGGCTTCTCATCCTCATCATCCCCGCTGCGCTCATCCTCGGCGTCTGGCTCGTATGGAAGACTCTCTATTACGGGAATGTTCTCCCGAATACGTTTTATTCAAAAATCGTTTCTCCGACATCCCCCCGGAGGGGCCTCTATTATATCCATGAGTTCCTCTGGTCGTATTTTCTCTACCCTTTCCTCCTTGTCGCACTGTTTGCCGTTAAGAAATTTTTTCAGAAGGAGAATGTCGTTCTCCTCCTCTCCTGTGCTGTGCTGTTCGCCTGGGACGCGTATATCGTCCTGACAGGGGGGGATCATATGGAATTTCGTTTTTTTGTGCCGGTCTTTCCTTTCATGGTCATCCTCATTGTCTGGCTCGTCTTTTTCTGGCTCCGGCCCGCCTGGGTCAGAGCCGCGTTTCTTCTCCTCCTTTTCGCCGGCACGGTCTACCATGCGCTCACCTTTGCAGCATCAACGGATCCGGAGATAGCAATTGCTCCCCTGAGGCAGTATGAAGGTTTTTTTACGCGCGAGGATGAATCGTGGACCGCAATAGGAAAAACACTCCATCGGGCGTTTCCCGGTCGTCCGGATGTCCGGATAGCCACAACCGCAGCAGGCGCGATCCCCTTTTATTCGAAACTTCCCACGGTCGATATGCTCGGCATCAACGATCCGTGGGTCGCACGCTACGGCAGGCTCATGGGGACAACCCCTGGTCATCAGCGCATGGCCCCCATGAGCTATCTGGTGAACCGCGGCGTGAACCTGCTCATCGCCCACCCCGTTGTCGTCACCTCGTCCTCCGATATCCGCCAGATCCCCATCGCACCGATGGATTCCATTGTCGCATTCCGCGACGCCACGTTCATCATCATTCCCGTCGATTCCGTCCACAAGGTGGTTACGATGTATCTCCGGCAAAATCCCGTTGTTGATAAGGCAATTTATGATAACCACTGGGAAATTCTTAACGCAAGAATAAAATAGACGGGGAGGAAATATTCCTCCTCCGGCCATCTTCACCCCTCACCACCCGGACTACCCTCCGCAAACCGCCGGGATGCCTGAAAAGGCGTGAAAAGACCCCCTCCCTGCGTGAGATGATCATCATCCCCCATTTGATACTCAGGCTCTTTCTTCTTACATTTTCGTGTCTGATAACATCACCATGAGCTCGGAACGCAAGATATTCAGTTCAATCGGTCTGGTGGAACAATCCCAGATCGTGGCATCGACAGCCGTTGTCGTCGTCATGGTGACCATCATTACGGTCCATGTCGCCACCGGCGCGGTTTTCACCTGGCTCGACTTCATTACACTGATGACCGTGGGGATTATCGGGTATACAAGCGTCTATTTCTCCCTCAAATACGGAAGGATGCTGGAAAATCAGCGCCGCGAACTGCTGGAGCTCAATACGATCGCCGAAGCGGTCAATCATTCAGTCGAACTTGACTATGTGCTCCAATCCGCACTCGAAAAGGTCATGGAGCTGATGCACGCCGAATACGGCTGGATTTATCTCCAGGAAGGGGATACCCTGCACCTGATACACCAGTCGGGGACAAGGGCGAAGTTTTTCCGGGAGGAGTCGCTTGCCGCCAGCGATACCATCGCATGGATCACCTCGCCGTGCGTGATGCATGTCGAGGACCCGAGAATTGTCGCCGAAACCACACAGGAATTCCGGCAGGAACATGCCCGCATGATGGCATCCATACCGCTTGTCCGCCACGGGATGTTCGGCGGAGTCCTCGTGATCGCAGGCAAGGAACATCAGCGGATTGCATCAAAGAAACTCGGCCTCATACAGGCCTTCGGGAACCAGATCAGCGTCGCCCTCCAGAATGCCTCGCTCTTCGAACAACTCAAACAATCTGAACGCCTCTATGCCGACCTGTATGAGTATTCACCCGATATGTACCATAGCGTCGATCAGAACGGCATTATCCGGAGCTGCAACCTGACCGAAAGCCGGATGCTCGGATACTCAAAAGAACAGATCATCGGCCAGTCCTTGTTGAGACTCTATCCGCCGTTCTATCATTCCACCGTCCGCGAACACCTCGACAGGATTTTTGTCGACGGCCAGGAGCTGCGGAGCATCGAAGAACAGGTCCAGCGGGCCGACAACTCCCTGATCGATGTCAGCCTCAATACATCCCTCGTCCGCGACGCGGAGGGCCGGCCGACACTTGCACGGATGGTCCTGCGCGATATCACCGAACGGAAGAAAATGGAGGAGAAGATCCTCCAGGCCCAGAAAATGGACAGCCTCGGAAGCCTTGCGGGCGGCATCGCACATAACTTTAATAATATCCTCACCGCGATCCTCGGCTCGGCTTCCATCATGCGCAGAAGAATAAAGGACGATACCCGCTGGCTGAAATATGTGGACCTCATCGAGACGACATCCCGGCGCGGGGCCGCCGTGACCAGGCAACTGACCACCTTTGCCCGCAAAAGCGACCCGCATTTCCAGCCCGTCGATGTCAATGCCATCATCGAACAGACACTCCGCCTCTTCGAGGCGACTACCCCGAAGACGATTCATGTCAAATGTACCCTGGCCGATAAGCCGATGATCGTCAAGGGCGATGAGGGCCAGCTCCAGCAGTCGATCCTCAATATCTGCATCAACTCGCGCGATGCGATGCCCGATGGGGGCGTGCTTGTGATCAATTGCCGGCCTGTGTATATTGATCAGGATCATTCCCTGCAGTTTACCGACGGAAAACCGGGCGATTATGTTCTGGTGACGATCGCGGATTCCGGATGCGGCATACCGCCCCATAACCTTCGGAGGATCTATGAACCGTTCTTTACGACGAAGGACCACGGGAAGGGTACGGGCCTCGGCCTCTGGGGGGTCTATAATGTCATCCGGAGCCATAACGGCTCTATCAACCTCGAGAGCGAAGTGAACAGCGGGACCGTCTTCTCGATCTATCTCCCGCAAGCCCCCGACGGCCGTACCCAGAAGGCCGAGACCGGCAAACGCGGTGAGGTCACCGGCGGAACGGAACATATCCTCCTTGTCGAGGACGAAATATCGATCGGCGAGGTGGGCTCGGATATCCTGAAGGAACTCGGATACAAGATCGATATCGCACGGAACGGACGGGAAGCACTCCAGAAACTGACCGACACCGAACGCCCGTTTGACCTTGTCATCCTCGATATGAATATGCCCCGCATGGGCGGCCGCGCAACCTTCGACCATATCAAGGAACTCTTCCCGTCACTCAAGATCCTCGTCTGCAGCGGATATACAGCGTCGATGATCGACGACGGGGTGTTTACCCACGCGATCGACGGCTTTATCCAGAAACCGTATGAACTCGAAGATATCGCCCGCAAGATCCGCGATATCCTCGATGCACCACCTGTACAATCTCCCGGAACCTGATGCCGACTGTTCCGGATTATGCTCTGCGACTTAGACTATGGTAAAACCTATGGCGACGATTGGTGAAAAACTCAAGACGGCCCGCGAAGAGAAGGGAATCTCGATCGACGATATCGCCGTTGCTACCCATATCAATAAGAAATACCTCGTCGATCTCGAGAACGATGTCCAGCTGAAACTCCCCCAGACCTATGTGCGGGCTTTTTTGCGGTCATTTGCCTTCCATGTCGGCCTGGACCCCGACGAACTCCTCAAGCCGCCACCTCCGCCACCACCTCCTACCACTCCTCCGTCGGCTCCGGAGTCGCAGGCCAGGCCTCAACCCGAGGTGAAGACCTATGCGCCCCCTCCCGAATCACCACGGTATCCGCCCCAGACACCCGAAACCCCGATCAAACAGCACCAGTTCAAGGCTCTGTTCGCCCTTTCAGCAATCGTCGTTGTCGGCCTTGTGGTGTTGATCGTGTTTCTCCAGCAGCAACGCGATTCTACCACGGTCAAGGAGGTCTCTTTTCCCGACGTGATCAAGGAACAGCAGACCGAACACCCCCCGGCTGCCCTACCTGCCGATTCTTCGGCACACCCCCCGGCCGTTCCACGAGCAAAGACCCTCGACAGCCTGACCCTTGAGGCCGTTTCGGTCGATACGGTCTGGCTGAGCATTCTGATCGACAGCACGACAACTCGACAATATACCTTGCCGCCCCAACACCGCATGAAATGGAAAGCCCTCCGGTCCTTCCTCGTGACGGCAGGGGACGGGGGTAGCGTGTATATCACGCTGAACGGCACCCATCTGGGAACATTGGGACAGAAGGATAAACCGGTGAAGAATTTTTTGATGACTCGGGAACTCCTGCAGCCGCGGGAGAAATCCGCCGGCAGCACGAAAAGTGATGAAAAACCCTGATCCGTCGGTCCCGAAAAAAATTGAAAAACTGCGCCGGGAACTCTCCGACCATGACTACCGCTATTATGTCCTCGCCGAGCCTGTCATCAGCGACGAGGAGTATGACCGGCTCATGCGGGAACTTGTCTCGCTCGAGAACCAGTACCCCCAGTACCGTACCCCGGACTCCCCGACCCAGCGCGTGGGGGGTGAACCGACCAAAACCTTTCCGACGGTCGAACATGCCATCCCCATGCTCAGCCTCGGAAATACCTACTCTGAAGAGGAAATTGTCGATTTTGACAGGAGGGTCAGGGATCTTTTAAAAAGCGCTTCACCAGAGTATGTCTGCGAACTGAAATTCGACGGGGTTTCACTCGCCCTGCGCTATTCCGACGGCATATTGCAAAGGGGCGCGACTCGCGGGGACGGCGTTACAGGGGACGATATTACCCAGAATGTCAAAACCATCCGCACAGTTCCACTGAGATTGAAGGATGCCGCCAGGGGCCTCAAGAATTGCGAAATCCGGGGGGAGGTTATCCTCTTCCGCGACGATTTCAATAAACTCAACGACGACAGGGAACTCGCCGGCGAGAAACTCTTCATCAACCCGCGGAATTGCACCGCGGGGACACTCAAGCTCCAGGACCCGAAAATCGTCGCCTCGCGCCCCCTGCGGTTCTTTGCGTATGCCCTCTATACCCCTGGGAAACAACTCGCGAGCCATTATGAAAATCTCCGTCTGCTCCGGTCACTCGGGTTCGCCGTCGATCAGCATGCAAAAAAGTGCTCGACGATAGAGGGAGTTCTCAAGCACTGGCGCCAGTGGGAAGCCGCCAGGGATTCACTCCCGTTCGATATCGACGGCATCGTGGTCAAGGTCGACTCCCTGGCCCAACAGGATGCCCTCGGGGCGATCGCCAAAAGCCCCCGCTGGGCCATGGCCTGCAAGTTTGCCTCACGCAAGGCCGAGACCCGGATCGATGATATCATCCTCCAGGTCGGCCGGATCGGAACGATTACCCCCGTCGCAGTCCTTCAACCGGTCTTTATCGGCGGCACCACGGTGAGCCGCGCCTCCCTCTATAACGAGGACTATATCCGCGAGCTGGATATCCGCATCGGTGACACCGTCGTGGTCGAACGGGGCGGGGACGTCATTCCGAAAGTCACCTCGGTCGTCAGCGGGAAACGACCCGCGTCCGCAAAGAAATTTACCTTTTCAGCACGCTGCCCCGCCTGCGGATCACGCCTTGTCCGGCTTCAGGATGAGGCCAACTATTACTGCGATAACGAGAGCTGCCCCGAACAGATCCGCGGTCGTATCGAACACTGGGCCTCCCGCGGTGCAATGGATATCGGCGGACTGGGGGAGATGATTGTCGACCGCCTCGTCCGGGAGGATTTCCTCCGCAATGTCGCGGATATTTATGACCTCAAGAGCCGCCGCAGTGAGCTGGTCGATCTTGAACGGTGGGGCGATAAGAGCGTAACGAACCTCCTCTCGAATATCGAGAAAAGCAAGACACGCCCCTACCACCGGGTTCTCTACGGACTCGGTATCCGACATGTCGGTGCGGGCGTCGCCTCGCTTCTGGCGGAACATTATTCATCGATCGATGACCTGATGGATGCGGCCGGCGAGGAGCTTCAGACGGTGGGAGATATCGGCCCGAGGATCGCCGGGAGTATCGTTCACTTCTTCAGCGAACGGTCGAACAGGGAACTGATCCGCCGCCTGAAATCGGCCGGAATCCGCTTTACCGCCGAGCGGGTGAAACATGCCGGCGGCCCCTTGCGCGGCAAGACCTTCGTCATCACCGGGTCCCTTTCGTCTTTTACACGGGAAGAGGCGAAGGAGGTGCTGGAAAGCCTCGGCGGGAAGGTGCTTTCAGCTGTCTCAAAAAATGTCGATATTCTGGTTGCCGGGAAGGATCCCGGCTCAAAACTCGAAAAAGCGAGAAAATTGAACATCGAAGTGTGGGATGAGGATAAATTTTTGTCGGTCGCGAAGAAAAAATAACGTATATTCCAATCAGAGAGTATGCTGACAAATTTGTACAAATATTTCGGTACGCAGTTTGCGAGGTTTCAGTTCAGGCTGGAGATCGAACCCCCGAGGATCATGACGAGTTTCCTGCGGAACGCGAAGTATATCCTGATCACCCTCCCCGTGGGCTACGAGGAGGCGAACGCCGCCAGCGACGCACTCCAGAAGATACGCGACCAGCTGGAGAACGGCCACCTGACACTCGTCCATACGGGGACACGCGCCACCTCGCTCGCCGGATCGACACACTGCGATGTCGTCAGACTTGACCCCGAGGATATCAACCGGTTCTCCCTTCCGCGCCGGTCGTTGCTGAAACGCATCGGAACACATCCCTACGACGTCGCCATCGATCTGAATCTTGACTTCGTCCTCCATACTGCGTATATTTGCAGAGCGACTTCCGCAGCTGTCCGGGTGGGATTTGTTCGGGATGCGAGTGAGACGTTCTTCAACGTTCAGATTCGTGCGGCGAAACGGGCCACCCCAAAAGCTACATACGACAGACTTGCGGATACACTCGCAATGTTCTAAGACTGTGATCACGTGGAGTTCGCATGAAGTTTGAATCTGAAAAAAACGGGAAAGCAACCATTCTCAGACTGCACGGGAAAAAACTCGATTCCACAGCCTCCTCGGAGCTGAAGGCGGAGTTTCTTCTTCTCTGCAAACCGAAGATGGCGAGCAAACTCATCATCGATATGCAGGATGTGGAGTTCTGCGACAGCAGCGGTCTGAGCGCCCTTTTGATCGCCGACCGCACGATGCGTGAACACGGGGGCTGCGTCTGCCTCGTGCATGTCCATAAGAAGGTGCTCGACCTGATGAAGATATCGCAGCTTGACCGCGTATTTTCGATTCATAAAAAAATCGAAGATGCCGTTGCCGGGTAACCAGACCCCCGCTGCAGCCACCTGCAGAGTTCCCGTCCTTCCACCGGGATGTTGATGGGTTTTTCCGCACTTGATGTCACCATCGTTGTTGCGTATCTCCTTTTTGTCACTCTCGCCGGTATCTGGATTTCCCGCGGCCAGCACACGGCCGTCGACTATTTCCTCGGAGGCAAAACCCTGTCGTGGGGTTCCGTCGGCTTTTCCATCGTCGCAAGCGAAACAAGCACACTGACCTTCATCAGCGTCCCGGGCCTTTCCTACCAGTCCAATATGCACTTTCTCCAGGTCGCGTTCGGCTATTTTGTCGGAAGACTCCTGGTGAGCGTCCTGTTTATCCCGGCCTACTACCGCGGGAAACTCGAAACAGCATACGATTTTCTCGGGAAACGCTTCGGCATGGCGCTCCGAAGACTCACTTCATCGGTTTTTATTGTCACGCGCGTCCTCGCTTCGGGCGTCCGGTTGTTTGCTACGGCCATCCCGATTCATATCATTACCGGCTACCACTACCCGGTCTGCATCCTCATCGTCGGCACGTTTACACTTCTCTATACACTCCTGGGTGGATTGAAGGCCGTCGTCATTATGGACGTTGTCCAGCTTGCGATTTATCTCGGGGGCGCAACCATCGCCATGGCGATTATGGTCGCCCATCTCCCCAACGGCTGGTCCGATGTCGCCCGCGCGGCGACCGCCGGCGGAATGAATAAATTCGAGATCCTGAACCTCTCCACGGGAAAGAACCTCGCAGAGTTTCTTTCATCACCCTATACACTCCTCGGCGGGCTTCTCGGGGGGACGTTCCTGACGATGGCCTCCCATGGGACCGACCAGCTGCTGGTCCAGCGCCTCCTGGGATGCCGGACCCGCTGGGACAGCCAGCGCGCCCTCATGCTCGATGCGACGCTGATCGTCCTGCAATTCTGGTTTTTCCTCCTGATCGGCCTCTGCCTTTTTGCGTTCTATAACGGCGCGTCCCTTTCCCAATTGGGTCTGAATTCGTATGACGAGATTTTCCCGAAATTTATCGTCGAGAACCTCCCTTCGGGCCTCGCCGGCCTCGTCATCGCGGGGGTTTTTGCATCCGCAATGGGGAGCCTCTCCTCCTCGATAAGCTCACTCGCCTCGTCAAGCTACCTGGACCTGTTCAAACTTACCAGGAAGGGAAGGAGCCTCGGCGCGGACCGGGATCTCTTCTGGTCGAGACTGTTTACCCTGCTCTGGGGAACGGTTCTCATCGGGGGCGCACTCCTTTTTACCGATACAAGGAATCCCGTCGTCGAAATCGGTTTGAAAATTGCCTCATTTACGTACGGCGGCCTGCTGGGGACCTTTTTCCTGGGGCTCCTGTTCCGGCGCGCAACCCAGACGGGCGCCATAACCGGTTTTCTTGCCGGCATGGCCGTGATGCTTGCGGTCTATTCTCTCACCCCGATCGATTTTACCTGGTATACATTCATCGGGTCGGCGGTGACCGTCATTGTGGGTCTTGGCGCCTCAGCGCTCGGACCCGCAAGTCCCGCCCCGCCAGCCATGAACCTGCCGGCAGAATAAGGAGAACACACGTATGCAGCTTACACTCACCGATTGGGTTGTCATCGTTCTCTATTTTGTTTTTAATCTCCTCATCGGGATCTATTTCCGGAAACGGGCGACGAAAAGCGTCAGCGATTTTTTCATTTCCGGGAGAAATGTGACATGGTGGCTCGCCGGTACTTCAATGGTCGCCACCACCTTCGCGGCCGATACCCCCCTGGCTGTCACCGGCCTTGTCGTGAGAAACGGCATAGCGGGGAACTGGATCTGGTGGAGCATGGCCTTCAGCGGGATGCTGACGGTCTTCTTTTATGCGCGGTTGTGGCGGAGGGCCGGCGTTCTCACCGACGTCGAGTTTGCTGAAATCCGGTACAGCGGGAAGGCCGCCACGTTTCTCCGCGGCTTCAGAGCCCTCTATCTCGGTCTACCCGTGAACCTGATCATTATGGGGTGGGTCAATCTTGCCATGGTCAAGATCCTCGTTTCAATCCTGGGCGTGACAAAGGTCGAGGCTCTCGGCATCGCCCTCGGCATGATGATCATTACCGCATCCATCTCGACACTCTCGGGACTCTGGGGCGTTCTCTGGACCGATATGTTCCAGTTTGTTCTGAAAATGGGGATGGTCATCCTTCTTGCCTATTTTGCAGTGGGCGCGACAGGTGGCCTCCAGTCGCTGAAATCAGGCCTTGAACAGATCGAACAGGCACGGCAGGGATCCTCAGGCTCCGTCCTCTCGTTTTTCCCCGACCTGAATTCGGTCTGGATGCCCTTTATAACGTTCTTTGTCTATATCGCCGTTAACTGGTGGGCAACGTGGTATCCAGGCGCCGAACCGGGGGGCGGCGGATATGTCGCACAACGCATCTTCTCGGCAAAGGACGAGAAAAATTCCCTCCTGGCTACACTCTGGTTTAATATCGCCCACTATGCACTCCGCCCATGGCCCTGGATTCTTGTGGCCCTGGTCGCCATGGTGCGCTATCAGAACGATCCCGCGTTCATCGCCGATCCCGAATCGGGATATGTCAGGGTCCTCATCGCCGACCTTCCTGCCTACCTCCGCGGTCTGATGATAGCCGCGTTTGCGGCAGCCTATATGTCCACGATCGGGACCCAGCTCAACTGGGGGGCAAGCTATCTCGTGAACGACGTCTATCGCCGTTTTGCCGTGCGGACGAAAAGCGAGGGACATTATGTGTCGGTCGCACAGATGACGACGGTGCTCCTGATGATCCTTTCCGCCGTCGTGACCTACTTCATGGGCTCGATCGCAGGAGCGTGGAAGTTTTTGATCGCCCTCGGCGCCGGGACCGGTCTGGTCTATATCCTCCGGTGGTACTGGTGGCGCATTAATGCCTGGAGCGAGATATCCGCAATGGCCGTCGCCTTTGTTACGTCAACGGTTCTCCAGTACGGTTTTCAGTTCGACGAGAGTAAACCGGAGGAGTTTGCCTACCTCCTCCTCGTCACCGTCGCTGTAACCACATCCGCGTGGCTCATCGTCACCTTTCTGACGAAACCCGAAAAACGCGAGGTTCTCCTTGCGTTCTACCGCCGCGTCCACCCCGGATCCGCACTCTGGGGTCCGATAGCACGGGAGGCTTCCGATGTCCCTGCCACGAACGACGGGATGTATAACCTTTTCGACTGGCTCTGCGGCGTCGGCATGATCTATGCCTTCCTCTACGGCACCGGCCAGATCATCCTCGGAAGCTCACTGAAGGGGTTTGCTTTTCTCGGCCTGGGCCTTGTCCTGGGCTGGAATATCTACAGGGATCTCAACAAACGGGGATGGGAAACGTTGGCGAAGTGATCTGCCGGGCGTGCGCTCTCCGGCCACTTTTTCCCGGGCCCTATGAATGCCCGAGAATGGGATGGGGCATGTAGGGTTCCTCGAGATATGTACAGTCTTCCTCGTCAAGCCTGATCGCCAGCGCGGCGACGGCTTCATCCAGATGCTCCAGTTTCGTCGCTCCGATGATCGGGGCGGTGATCCCCGGCTGGTGAAGAACCCAGGCCAGAGCGATCTGTATCGGCTTGCATCCCTTCTTCCTGGCAAGAAGCTCCACTCGGTCCACGATCTGAAAGTCCGTATCCCGGTAATAAAGCTGATGCGCGTATTCGTCAGTCATGGACCGCCGCGTCTCGCCGGTTTTGTCCTTCTGCCTGTTGCCGGCGAGAAATCCCCTGGCGAGTGGACTCCAGGGGATGATGCCGATCCCTTCCTGCCTGCAAAAGGGGATCATTTCGCGCTCTTCCTCCCGGTAGACGAGATTATAATGGTTCTGCATCGCGACAAATGCCGACCATCCGTGCCGCTCCGCCGTGTGCTGCGCGGTCGCGAGCTGGTAGGCGAACATGCTCGATGCACCGATGTACCTGGCCTTGCCCGACCGCACGATGTCATTCAACGCCTCCATCGTTTCCTCGATCGGCGTGTGATAATCCCACCGGTGGATCTGGTAGATGTCAACGTAGTCGGTCCTCAACCGCCGCAGCGAAGCGTCGATCGAATCCATGATGTGCTTGCGCGATAATCCCTGATCGTTCGGCCCCGGCCCGACCCGGTGAAAGACCTTCGTCGCAATGATCACCTGGTCGCGGATGGCAAAATCCTTTATGGCCTTTCCGAGAAATTCTTCGCTGCCGCCGATCGAATACATGTCGGCGGTGTCGAAAAACGTCATGCCGAGTTCGAGCGCCCGCCTGATGAACGGTCGCCCCTCGGTTTCATCCAGCACCCACTTCCGCCATTCCGTCGATCCGTAACTCATTGTCCCGAGACATAAACGCGAGACCTTGAGCCCGGTCTTGCCGAGATTGATGTAGTCCATGGTTGTTGTTCAGGTTGCTGTGGGGATGCGCGTCACTGACTTCATCCAATATAAGAAGAGTGGGGCGTCTTTGTCAATCCACTCCCGCCCCCCCGGAACCGCGCTGGATCCGCACCCCGCGCTCTCCTTTCTTGCTTATCGTTCGACTTCTTCCCATATTTACACGTATGACCATCGTTCAGACGAGGATCGTAAACAGGTTAAAAACGGTATTTTCCCATCCGCTCGAGGATAATCCGTATACAAAGGCTCTTATCGGCCTCATCACCGTCCTCCTCATCCTCATGTTGTTTCCCTATCCGGAATCCCTGGAGTATGTCTATAATGTCGGGAGCGTCTGGACCGATAAGGATCTTATCGCACCCTTCTCGTTCCCCGTCTACAGGGACGCCCGCGATTATGAGAGCGACCGGCTTGAGGCGGGCCGCAGTGTGAACCCCGTCTTCATCCGTAAGGACGACATCATCAGGGGATCCAATGACAGCCTGTTTCTTCTTTTTACGGTCCTGAGCCGGGCTTCGCATAACCGCTCCCTCTGGCTCAAATCCCGTGCACAGGCCGATTCTGTCTCATTTGTCAGAACCATGTCCCAGCTCCCGTTCTCTGTTTCGGAAGGTGAGTGGACCGCTTTCGGGCAGTGGGACAGGAGTCGCACGCGGCCCTCAGCAGATAATTCCACCGAGGCGAGGATCAGAACCATACTCGATTCCGTCTACCACGCCGGCGTTGTCGACCGCCTGACGGGACTTCAGCCGCACAAAAAGCTGGCAGTCCGCCGCGGGAACGAGGAGGAGCTTCTTTCACCCGATGCCCTCCTGACCCTCGGTGCCGCCGTCAACACCATCATCGGACGGTCCAAAGCGTTCGCCGCGACGAAGGAACAGACCGGCCTCCTCCGGAAAATCCTCGCCCACGTCGTTCATCCGAATATTCTCTATGATGAGCAGGAAACGACATATGAGATCAAGGTCGCCGAGGATAATGTCCCGCGGACGGTCGGCTTTGTCCAGGAGAACGAACGTATAGTATCCAGGAATACCGTCATTACCGATGAAATCCGGTTGAAGCTCGACTCCTACCGCAGGGCACGGATTGAACGCGCATCGGAATTTTCCGAGTGGAAACATTGGACCGGCGGCGTCCTTCATGTGGTCCTCGTCCTCGGCCTCTATACCTTCTATATCTACAACTTCCGGAAGAAGATTTTCCGCGACAACAGGAAACTGGTGCTGATCGGTCTCCTCATACTCATCGAAACCCTCTTTGCCTATCTCTCTGTGACACTGAGGGTGGCAGCCCCGATCCAGTTTCTGATTCTCGTACCGGCCGCCTCGATGCTTCTGGCGATCGTCTTTGATTCCAGGGTCGCCTTCTATGGCACCGTCACGATCGCTCTCCTGGTGGGGGGCATCAGGGGCAATGACTACGGATTCATGCTGACATCACTGATCGCCGGCGCAATGGCCACCTATACGGTCCGCGATATCAGCAACCGGACACAGATCTTCCGGTCCCTTATCTTTATCTTCCTCGGCTACGCCATCCCTATCGTCGCCATGGCGTTTGAAGCCTATGATACGTTCTCCTCGATCCTGATCTCCCTTGCGTTCGCACTTGTCAACGCCGTCTGTTCACCCATGCTGAGCTATGGACTGCTGATCTTCTTTGAACGCGCGTTTAACGTGACAACCGACCTCAGCCTGCTCGAACTGGCGGATCTCAATCATCCGCTCCTCCACCGCCTCTCGGAAGAAGCCCCGGGGACATACCACCACAGCATGACGATCGGCAGTCTCGCGGAAGCAGCAGCCGAGGCCATCCATGCCAACCCGATCCTCGCCCGCGTCGGAGGATATTATCATGATATCGGGAAAATGGTGAAACCGGAGTACTTCGTCGAGAACCAGGTCGGCTCCCAGAACCGCCACAACAGGCTGAAACCAAGGATGAGCGCGCTCATCATCCAGTCGCATATCAAGGAGGGGGTCGAACTCGGAAAGGAATTTGGCCTCCCCCAGAGGCTTCTCGATTTTATACCCCAGCATCATGGAACGACACGGATGTCCTATTTTTATGACAAGGCCCTCAAACAGGCCGCCCGGCGCGGTCTGAACGAGACCATCAATGAAGCGGATTTCCGTTACCCGGGCCCAAAACCGCAGACCAAGGAGGCTGCAATTATCATGCTCGCCGATTCGATCGAGGCCACAACACGCGCAATCGCCGAGCTTACTCCCCAGCGCCTCCGGCAGGTCATCGAGAATCTTATCCAACAGCGCTTCGTCGAGGGGCAGCTCGATGAATGCGAATTGACCCTCCGCGATCTTACGGAAATCCAGGAGGCGTTCTATACTATCCTCCTCGGGATCCATCACCAGAGGATTACCTACCCCGAGACACAGACCGCAACTGCACCCGGACCTGAGCCGGCTCCCGCAACTCCTCAGGAAACACCTCCGGCGGAGGAATCCCGGGCTCCGGAACAGCCCGAGATGAATTATGCCGATGAAACAGAACCGGCTCCACCACCCGGAGAGACCCATAAGCTCCTGTCGCATATCCCGCCTCCGGATCATTCCTCAGATCCGGATGAGCGTACAGGCGACCAGTCCGTTGCATCATGAGAGATTACCTCCGATCGTACCTCCGCTTTCTCGAACTGGAAAAAAATGCCTCGCAGCATACCATCGATTCGTACCGGATGGATATCGAGCGGTATCTTGCCTTTCTCGGCGAGAAGGGGAAAAAGGACGTTGCCAGGATCGGAAGGGCCGATATTAAGTCATTTATCGCACTTCTGTACGACCTTGGCCTCTCACCCCCGACGATCGGCCGGAATTTGTCATCGGTAAAAATGTTTCATAAATTCCTGATGGGCGAGGGTGTCACCAAGACTACCCCGCTCGAGTATATCGATACCCCGAAACGCGCACACCGCCTCCCCGAAGTCCTTACACAGGACGAGGTTGCGGCCCTCCTGACTCAACCCAATACCGCCACACGGCTGGGTGTCAGGGACCGCGCTATCCTCGAAACCATGTACGCGACGGGGATGAGGGTGTCGGAAGTGATAACGTTGCAACAAGCGTTTTTTTTCCGCGATGAGGGCGTCGTGCGGGTCTATGGAAAAGGTTCCAAGGAGCGCATGGTGCCGATCGGTCAGTCTGCGATCACGTGGATTGATAAATACCTGCAAGAGGTGCGCGGCCGCCTGGTGAAAAACGGAAGCGGTCGCGGTGTTCTTTTTCTGAATGCTCATGGTAAGCCGCTCTCCCGCATGACGATATGGAATATCATCAGGCGATATGCGGGGATGGCGGGCATCACGAAAAGCGTTCATCCGCATACACTGCGGCATTCGTTCGCCACCCATCTGCTCGAGGGCGGAGCGGATCTTCGCGCAGTGCAGGAAATGCTGGGACATTCTGACATCTCCACGACGCAGATCTATACCCATATTGATCGTGAGTATCTGAAGGAAATCCATAAAACATTTCATCCACGCGGATAATTTCGGAGATTACCATGCGTACCACTGAGAACCATTCACCAACATTGGCCGATCTGCGGCGCGATGTCATCGGACGCGATACGCCCGTCCCCCTGCTCGACGGCACCATCAGCCGGTATGTCTTCCTTGATAATGCTGCATCAACCCCGACGTTTTATAGCGTCATCCGCAGCATGGAGGAGTTCCTCCCCTGGTACGCCGGCGTCCACCGCGGCATGGGCTATAAGGCGATCGTCGCCACACGCGTCTATGACGACGCCCACCGCATCGTCGGCTCCTTCGTGAACGCGAACCTGTCGGCCAATACGGTCATTTTTACAAAAAATACGACCGAGTCGATCAATAAACTCGCACGCCGCTTCAGTTTCGGACCCCGCGATACCGTCATCACGACCATGATGGAACACCATTCGAACGACCTCCCCTGGAGAAGAGTCGCCGGCGTGAGGCATGTCCCCGTTACACGCGAGGGCAGGCTCGACCTTGCCGCCCTCAAGTCGGCAATCGGGGAGTCCAGGGGCAGCCTAAAACTTGTGGCCATCACCGGCGCGTCAAATGTCACCGGCTACTGCAACCCGATTCACGATATCGCGGCCTGGACTCACCAGGCCGGGGCGAAAATATTCGTCGATGCCGCACAGCTTGCACCCCATAAGCCGATCGATATCCTCGACGACCAGGATCCCCGCCATATTGATTTTATCGCCTTTTCCGGTCATAAGCTCTATGCCCCTTTCGGCATCGGCGTTTTGATCGGTCCGCGCCCGTTCTTCGAATCAGGCGACCCCGATATCGTCGGAGGGGGAACCGTCAGCTATGTGGGCTACGATTCGGTCGACTGGAATGATCCTCCCGACAAGGAGGAGGCCGGAAGCCCCAATGTCCTGGGGGCTATCGCACTGGCGAAAGCCCTGACCCTGCTGCAAAGTATCGGGATGAGTAACATCGCCTGGCATGAGGAGAAAGTACTGGCCTATGCACTCCCGAGGATTCTCCGCATCCCCGGGGTCACCGTCTACGGGCAAACTTCCGACTATTCACAGAAAGTGGGCGTCATTCCCTTCACCATCGAAGGCCTGGACCATGGACTCGTATCCACAATCCTCAGCGTCGAGGGCGCCGTCGGCGTGCGGAACGGTAATTTTTGCGCGCAGCCCTATACCAGGACCCTGCTCGGCGTGACCCAGGATGAGGAAAGAAAGAAACGTGCCGCCAGATGCGATAACCCGAGCCTCCCCGGCATGGTCCGCGCAAGCATCGGGTGCTATAATACCGAGGAGGATATCGATATCTTTATCGGAATGCTTGAGAAAATCGCCCATAAGGAATACCGGGGCCGGTATGAACTTGATCCGTTCACAGGCTTGTATGCCTGCGAGGGGCATGCGATCGACTATTCACGGCACTTTCGCTACGATGCCTGACACCGCGCCTGAATATGATCCCGCAATCCCCGGCAATCCTCACCAGGATCCCTGAGTATGCGCCACCGATTTGCTATCCTTGCTGAAGGCAGGTTCAGCCCCCTGAAGTCGAAGACCGCGAACCAGGTTATCAGGTATATCCCGGATCAGGTCGCAGCCGTTATCGACAGCACGAAAGCGGGCATGGTCGCATCGCAGATCCTCGGTTTCGGGGGCGATATCCCGGTCGTCCGTGACGTCGAGGCTGCCATGGAATGTGCCCCCGATACCCTCCTTGTCGGTATCGCACCGGCCGGTGGCCAGCTCCCCGCGGAGTGGCGCGGAATAATCCTCCGCGCACTTCACCTCCGCCTCCGTGTCATCAGCGGTCTCCATACCTACCTTTCCGAGGATCCGGAATTCAGCCGGGCCGCACACGTGAATCATACGAAAATCACCGACCTGAGAAAGGTTCCGAAGGAGTATGAGGTCGTCGCCAAAGGGAACTGGAAAACCAGAAAGGCCAAAACCATCCTCACCGTCGGTACCGACTGCAACGTCGGGAAGATGACCGCCTCACTCGAGCTTCACCGGGAATTTACCAGACGCGGCCTCGCATCCGAGTTCGTCGCCACAGGACAGACCGGAATTTTCCTGTCGGGAAGGGGAGTCGCCATAGACTCCCTCCCCGGCGATTATATCGCGGGCGCGATCGAGATGGAAATTGACAGGATCACCGGCCCCCGTACCCTGTATCTCCACGTCGAGGGGCAGGGATCACTCACACACCAGGGATACTCCAGCGTCACCATGGGCCTCATGCACGGCGTGATGCCCGACGCAATGGTCCTCGTCCACCACCCCGCGCGTCAGACCGATGATTACGGGTTTACATTGAGTGATGTTCCGGCATTGATACGCCTCCATGAGTCTCTCCTCGGGTTATTTAAACCGTCCCGGATTGCCGCCATTGCCCTGAATACCGTCGGAATGACACAGAGGGAGGTTACCGCGGCAAAGGAACACCTGAGCTCCTTAACCGGGCTTCCAACCGGCGATGTCCTTACACCCGATGTCGGATTCCTCGCCGATGCCCTCATCAGGTATTTTCGGAATCTACCCGCACAGGCAGACTGACATGGAACGGTTTTCATACAAAGACGGCAATCTCTACTGCGAGGAAACCCCTCTCCGGGATGTGGCCGGTAAGGTCGGAACACCTGCCTATGTCTATAGCGCGCAGTCGATCAGGGACCATTGCCGGTGGATCGAAGGGGCGTTCGGCGATGTTCCGCATCTGTCGTATTATGCCGTGAAGGCCAACTCGAATCCCGAGGTCCTGAAAATCATCGCCTCCCAGGATCTGGGCGCAGATGTCGGTTCGATAGGGGAACTGAAACTTGCCCTCGATGCCGGTTTTCCTCCCTCAAAAATCACCTTCAGCGGTGTGGGGAAAAATGACCGGGAGATCGCCGCCGGGATCGAGGCGGGGATAAGAGCGTTTATTGTCGAGTCGGAGGAAGAACTCCGCATCATCGGCCTTATCTCCCGGAATCTCGGAAAAACCGCCCGCGTCCTTCTCCGCCTGAACTTCGATATCGAGGCCGGCGCCCACCCCTATACATCAACCGGACACCGCCATGCGAAGTTCGGTCTTGAGCCAGCCCAGGCCGAAGCCATCGCCTCCACGGCTCACTCCTTGGACGGGATCGACATCATCGGGGTCCATAGCCATATCGGCTCGCAAATCATCGATGAACCGTCGTTTGTTCGGGTGGCGAAAGCCCTGGTGGAGTTCAGCCGCAGGTTGATCCCGATGGGGATCCGATTGCAGCAGATAAATTGCGGCGGCGGATTCGGCGTCCAGTATAAGGATTATCTCCTCCATCCCGACCTCCCGGCGGAACGCTCCCATGCGGAAAGTTCGGTGGCGACAACAAAACTGATCGGAGCGATACTCCCGATCCTCCGCACGGCCGGATGCACGGTCGCAATCCAGCCGGGCCGTTCCGTCGTTGCCCACGCCGGCGTGCTGCTGGCGAAAATCCTCTACAGGAAACAGACCGGGGGCAAAACCTTCCTGATTGCCGACGCCGGCATGAATGACCTCCTTCGCCCCAGCCTCTATCAGTCCTATCACCAGATTGTCCCCCTGGAACTCACCGGGCGCGGTCATGAGGTCGCCGATATTGTCGGGCCGCTCTGCGAAAGCGGCGATTACCTCGCACTCGACCGCACCATCCCCGTCATGAAAAGGGGGGACTACCTTGCGGTGATGTGCACGGGTGCGTATGGATTTGTCCTTTCTTCTAATTATAATGGGAGAGCCCGGCCTGCTGAAGTGCTCGTCGATGGCCGGTCGTTCACGGTTGTTACCCCGAGGGAATCCCTGGGCCACATTTTTGCAAAGGAGAGAATGTCGGAATCATGAAGAATGTCAATGTCGCCGTCGTCGGCGCGACCGGTCTGGTGGGGAGAAAGATGATCCAGGTGCTCGATGAACGGAATTTCCCCGTAAACCGGCTCCGCCTCCTTGCGACAAGGAAATCCGCCGGGAAGGTGTTGAAATTTTCCGGCCGCGATGTCGCGGTCGAGGAACTCACCACGGGGAGTTTTTCAGGGATTGACATCGCGCTCTTTTCAGCCGGCGCAGCCGTGAGCAGGGAGTATTGCCCCATCGCCGCCAGGGCGGGAGCCGTCGCCATCGATAACAGCAGCGCCTTCCGCATGGATCAGAATGTCCCCCTGGTCGTCCCCGAGGTCAATCCCGCCGAGATCACCCGCCACCATGGCATTATTTCCAACCCCAACTGCTCCACGATCCAGCTGGTCGTGGTCCTCAAGCCGCTCCACACCAGATGGAAGATCAGACGCGTCGTTGTCTCCACCTACCAGTCCGTTACCGGCGCAGGCAAACTCGCTCTCTCCCAGCTTGAGTCGGAACTCGGGAAGGAAACGGGAAATGCGAAAAAGTTTCCCCATCCGATCGCCTATAATGTCCTTCCGCATATTGATGTGTTCGGAGATAACGGTTACTCCCGGGAGGAGATGAAAATGGTGAACGAGACGCGGAAAATCCTCGGCGACCAGTCAATCGGCGTGACCGCAACCTGCGTGCGCGTTCCCGTCATTGGGGGCCACAGCGAATCGGTGAATGTGGAATTTCATGAACCGTATAGGATGGAGGAGCTCCTCACGATACTCAAGAATGCCCCCGGTGTCTGCCTCATGGACGATCCCGCACAAGCCGTCTACCCCATGCCTGTCTGGGCACACGAGAAGGATGAGGTCTTTGTCGGAAGGATCAGACGCGATGAATCAATCCCGAACGGCCTGAATATGTGGATTGTTTCGGACAATCTCCGGAAAGGCGCGGCCACGAATGCCGTCCAGATCGCCGAACAGTGGCTTGAGACCCGCGTGAAATGAACGACGGCCGCCTCTGTCAGCTGCTCATCTTCTCCCCCTTCTGTTGCGTTGGCTTGCATCTCTGGGGCTGATTTGGTATAATTACCCGTCATCCCGTCGTTCCCGTTGAGCGGGAAGGCGGGTTTTTTCATTTTATCCGTCTATGAAAAAATTATTCCGCGATCGTCTGAAAGAAGGGCCGATCATCTGCGATGGCGCCATGGGGACACTCCTGGATCTCTACGGTTACTCCGAACTCCCCCATGAAATGCAGAATCTGAAGAACCCGGCCGCCGTCGAGCGTATTCACCGGGAGTATATCGACGCGGGTGCCGAGATTGTCGAATCGAACACGTTCTCCGCAAACCGCCTCAGGCTTTCGCAGTTTCACCTGGAGGATAAAATCCGCGACATTAACCTCCGGGGCGTCGAAATCGCCCGCCGGGCCGCGGGCGATACTATCTTTGTCGCCGGCTCTGTCGGCCCCACAGGCATGCTCCTTGAACCGGTGGGAAAAATTAAACGCCAGCTGGCGCGCGACACATTTACCGAACAGGTCGCGATGCTCCTTGAGGCCGGAGTCGATCTCATCATGCTCGAAACATTCGTCAGCCTTCAGGAACTGGATGAAGCCCTTGCGGCCGTCAAGCAGCTGACCGACCTGCCCGTGGTCGCCCAGAAGGCCTTCGCCGAGGACGGTGCAATCCTGAACGGCTCGTTTCCCGTCGACGTCATCGAACATATGATCGAGGCCGGGGCCGATATCGTCGGCGCAAATTGCACGGTCGGCCCCCAGCGGATGTTCAGTATTATCAGGAGTATCCATAAGGACGGCGTCGTCCTGATCGCACAGCCCGCCGCAGGTATCCCGACACTCCTCAACGGCCGGTCCATCTATCATGCCACTCCCGATTACCTGGCCGCCTATGCAAAAGAACTCGTGGAATCGGGCGTGACCGTCATCGGCGCCTGCTGCGGTTCGACACCGGCCCATATACGTGCAATCGCAACCGCGGTCAAGGGCCTGAAGGTCGGAAGACCCTCCCCGCCGACCGAGGCCGCGGTCGCGGAAAAAGGCCCCGTCGAACCGGAACAACGGTACTATGTCGAACCCGCACGCTGGTCCAAGTTTTCAAGAAACCTCGGCAAGAAATTTCTTACCTCCGTCGAACTCGATATCCCCCGGGGCTTCGACCTTACCACCGTCCTCGAAGGTGCCCAGTACTGCCAGGAACGAGGGATCGATGCGGTCAATATCACCGAGGGCGCAAGGGCCCGGCTGCGGATGAGTTCAATCGCCATTTCCGTCCTCATCCAGCAACGCGTCGGCATAGAGTCGATGATGCACCGGACCGCCCGCGATCACAATCTCATCGGCCTCCAGGCGGAAATTATGGGCGCCTATGCCCTCGGTATCAGGAATATCCTCTGCATTACCGGCGATCCGGCCGGTATCGGGGATTATCCCCAGGCGAATTCCATCTATGATGTCGATTCCATCGGCCTCATCCGGGCCGTCAATGCCATGAATCAGGGGACCGATATCATGGGCAACGCGATGGGGAACCCCACCTCGTTCTGCATCGCCTGCGCAGTGAATCCGTGCGCCGCAAATCTTGATCTCGAGATTGAAAAGTTTGAACGGAAGGCCGAAGCGGGCATCCATGTGGCCTTCACACAACCCCTCTTTGAAATGAACACCCTGGAGGGTTTTTTGAAACGCACCGGCCATCTCAAGGTTCCCGTGATGCTCGGCATCATCCCATTGAGGAGTTATAAACATGCCGATTTTCTCCATAATGAAATTCCGGGGATGAGAATCCCTGAACAGGTGCGGAATATGATGCGCTCAGCCGGGAAGGACGCCCCCCGCCAGGGGGTCCGGATTGCACAGGATTTTATGAAGGAGGCTAAATCCGCCGTCGCAGGAGTCTATATCATGCCTCCGTTCAGAAAGTACGGTGTCATTGATGATCTTCTGGGGGTCCTCTGAGGATGGTCTCACCGGATATGACGGGGGGAGATGATTGATGTCCGCCAAGACCGACATCCTTCCCGAGATCGTTAAGGTCTGCCACCGGTTGTATGAGAAAGGCTTTGTCGCGGCCACCGACGGAAACGTCAGCACCCGGCTGCCGTGCGGACATTTTCTCACGACCCGGACCGCCGTGAATAAGGGGGATATCATGGAGGCCGATATTCTTGAGACCGATGAATCCGGTTCTCCCCTCGATGCCGCATTTAAACCGTCTACGGAACTCGGCATGCACCTCTTCATCTATCACCAGCGGCCGGATGTCCATGCCGTCGTCCACGCCCACCCTCCCTTCGCCACCGGATTTGCCACCGCCAGGGAGCCCTTACGGAGCTGCCTCTTCCCCGAGGTGATTATCGGCCTCGGCGCGGTCCCCCTGGCGGAATATGCCACGCCGTCGACGGCGGAGGTTTCGGAATCGCTGGCCCCCTATATTGCATCCGCCGATGCCATACTCCTTGCGAATCATGGCGTCGTCACCTGCGGCCGCGATATCTGGGACGCCTATTATAAGATGGAAAAAGTCGAACATGCCGCACAGATCACACTTATCGCCCGCCTCCTGGGGGGCGAGACAGCCCTGAGCGAGGAGGATGTGCTGAAGCTCCGGGCTCTGAGTGAACCCGTGTACGGAAAAGATATGTCGGGGAAACCGGCGTGCGAGTTCCGCCCGGGTGAACCAGCCGGCGAATCCCCGGAATCGCCGGATTTGAACCCTCAGGAGATCATCCGGCGGATGATGCGCCCTTCAACTTAAATTTCTCACCCATCCCTTATGCCACAAAAAAAGAAAAAGCTTCGGATCGGGGTCGTCTTCGGCGGCCGGTCCGCCGAACATGAGGTCTCCCTGGTTTCGGCAACCTCAGTCATGAATGCGCTCGATAAGAACAAATATGACGTCGTCCCCATCGGCATTTCCCCTTCCGGAAAGTGGATCAGCTCAGGAGAAAGTCTCAGGCTGCTGAAGGAGGGGACCCTTCCCGAGGGCTATCCGGAATCGATCGTGTTGCCGGATCCCGTCCACCGGGGACTGGTACCGATCCGGAACACCCGGCAGTCGGGCAGAATGAGGATTGATGTCATCTTCCCCGTCGTTCATGGCACATTCGGCGAGGATGGGACAATCCAGGGGCTCTTCGAACTGGCGGGCATCCCCTACGTCGGCGCAGGCGTCCTCGGTTCAGCCGTCGGGATGGATAAGGTCGTCGCCAAACAGCTCTGCGAGTCCGGCAGAATCCCCGTCGCACCCTACGTCTCGTTCTCCCATAAGGAGTATCAACGGGATCCACGCGGCGTGATCCACACCGTGGAGAAACACCTGGCCTACCCGATGTTCGTCAAGCCGGCGAATTCCGGTTCAAGTGTCGGGATATCAAAAGTCCGCGGGAAGCGGGAACTCCGCGACGCAATTGAACTCGCCCTTGCCTATGACCTTAAGATCCTCGTTGAACGGAGTATCGAGAACTCCCGCGAGATCGAGATGAGCGTTCTCGGTAATGATGATCCCCTGGCTTCAGTCCCGGGCGAAATCCTTTCTTCGAACGAGTTCTATGATTATGATGCGAAATATGTCGACGGGAAATCCCGTTCGGTGATCCCGGCGGATCTTCCTCCGGCCACCACCGCCCGCCTCCGGGAATATGCCGTCAGGGCATTCCGGATTCTGAACTGCTCCGGCATGGCGAGAATCGACTTCCTTGTGACCAGGAAATCGCTGAAAATTTATTTCAATGAAATCAACACGATCCCCGGATTTACCTCGATCAGCATGTACCCGAAACTCTGGGAGGCGTCGGGCGTCCCCTATCCGAAATTGCTGGAGAGACTCATCAACCTTGCCATCGAACGCTTCCGGCGGAAACAGAGGCTGAAAACGGTCTACACTCCGAAATCAGCCTGGTATAAGGGTTAAATGTTCCCCTGCGGGGCGGATCCACCGGAAACTATTTTGCATTTCATCATTTTTATCGTACATTTCACCCCATGGACGATCATTATTATCGCCGGCCGAAACCGAGGGGGAAATTTCGCACCCTGCTGTCCAAATGGATGAAAAATAAACGCCTGCTGCTTACACTTCTTATCGCCTTCCCCGTCGCTATGTTTATGCTGTTCAGTAACCGGGGGATTCTGAAAAAAATGAGCCTCGAATCCGATAAGAAGGATATGCAGGAGAAGGTCCGGCAGGCACAGATCGAACACCAGAAACTCCTGGATCAGTCGAAAACGCTCGATACCGATGACCGCGCAATCGAGAAGATCGCACGAGAGAAATATGGCATGATCCGTGAAGGCGAAACGGTGTATAAGGTGAAAAAGGTCAAGTAGGATCTGCCTGCCGAGATCGCGCACCGTCCAATCCCGGTTCCGGGACCCGACGTATGGTGCAGATTCTGACATTCTTATGGAATTGTTCAACGACACGACCGCACCAGACCAGCCAGCAAACCAATCCATCCGTACCCCACTTGCAGAACGCGTCCGCCCGCTGACGATCGATGACGTCATCGGCCAGTCGCATCTCCTCGGCGCCGGCAAACCGCTCCGCCTCTTTATCGAACGCGATGAGGTTCCGTCAATGGTCTTCTGGGGGCCCCCGGGCTGCGGAAAAACCACCCTGGCACGCGTCATCGCCCGCCATACCCGCGCGGAGTTTTTCCAGCTCAATGCCGTCTCTTCAGGCGTTCAGGAGGTCCGCAAAGTCCTGGATCGCGCTTCCCTCAACCGCAAGAAGCTGAATAAACGGACGATCCTCTTTATCGACGAAATCCACAGGTTCAATAAGGCGCAGCAGGATGCCCTCCTCCATAGCGTCGAAGACGGCGATATTACACTGATCGGCGCGACCACGGAAAATCCTTCGTTCGAGGTGATCGCCCCGCTCCTCTCCCGGTGCTTCGTCTATGTCCTTCAACCCCTGACGACACCGGAACTTGAAAAAATCCTGAACCGTGCCATCGACAGCGACCAGGATCTGAAAAAACGGCGCGTGACGATTGGTCCCGAGGAGCGCGATATCCTCATCCTTCTCAGCGGCGGCGACGCCCGCGTGATGCTCAACGGGCTCGAATCCGCACTCAGACTCACCCCTCCATCCCGAAGCGGATCGGCCGTCATTACCGGCGATACACTCAAGGCAGCCTTCCAGAAACATGCCGTCCGCTATGACAAGGCGGGGGAGGAGCATTATAATATCATCTCGGCCTTCATCAAGAGTATGCGCGGATGCGATCCCGATGCCGCCGTCTATTGGCTTGCCCGTATGCTCGAGGGGGGAGAGGACCCGAAATTTATCGCCCGCAGGATGATCGTCCTTGCTTCGGAGGATATCGGCAATGCCGACCCGGCCGCACTCCCACTGGCCGTAAGCTGTTTTACCGCTGTCGATTATATCGGCATGCCGGAGGCACGCATCGTGCTCGGACAAACCGCCGTCTACCTCGCCTCCGCCCCGAAAAGCAATGCCTCCTATTCGGCCATCGAGGAGGCCATCGGGGATGTCCGGGAGGGGAAACGGGATGCCGTCCCGCTCCACCTCCGGAATGCACCCACACAGCTGATGAAGGATCTCCATTATCATGATAAGTATAAGTACGGCCATCTGTACGAGGAACATTTTACGGAACAATCGTACCTCCCGGAGAGTATGAAGGATAGGGTCTACTATCATCCGACCGAGATCGGGTCGGAAAAATCCATCCGCGACCGGCTCCTGAAATGGTGGAAAAACAAAAAACGATGAATAAAAAGAGAAATTATGCCGTTGGCGTCGACCTGGGGGCCACAACCATTAAAACCGGCGTCGTCAGTGCCGAGGGGAAAATCTTCGACCAGGTCGTCGTCGATACCAAGGCGATGAGGGGACCGCGCGTTGTCATGCACCAGATCAACTTTTCCCTCCAGGAAACTTTCGCCCGCCATAAACCGGCGGAATGCCTCGGCATCGGGATCGGCGCCCCGGGCGTCGTCCCCGGAGGTGAAGGCACCGTCCTCTATCCTCCGAATTTCGCCGACTGGGAGGAAGTCGATCTGGCCAGCGCCGTACGAAAAGCATTTCCCCTCCCCGTTTTCGTCGAGAATGACGCAAATTGCGCAGCCATCGCCGAAGCCCACTTCGGCGCCGGCAGGGATTTCAACGACTTTTTGTTCGTCATCTGGGGGACAGGCGTCGGCGGAGGGATCATCATCGGCAAAAAAATCTACCGCGGCCCGTACGGCGGGGCGGGCGAGATCGGCCATATCACGATCGATTATAACGGCCCGAAGTGCAACTGCGGGAACAGGGGCTGCATCGAGAGTTTTATCGGACAGCGCTACCTCTCCGAACGGACACGGCAGATCCTCCAGAGCGAGGCGAAGAACGGCGTGACATCAAGAATCGGGGAGCTTGTCGACGGGAAGCTCGACCGGATCGAACCGGCCATTATCTCACAGGCCGCCGAGGAGGATGATCCGATCGCACGGGAAATCCTCACCGAGGCCGGAGAGCTCCTCGGGCATGCCCTCGTATCGGCAATGAATATCCTCGACCTGAGGATCGTGATTATCGGAGGGGGCATCTCTGCCGCACCGCAGTTTGTCTTCGATGCCATCACACGAAGCATCAAATCCCGCGTCCTTACTCCCCACCGCGCGGGAGCACAGGTGCACAGGGCCACCCTCGGTAACGGCGCGGGGATTATCGGCGCCGCCAGCCTGGTGTATTTCTGACAGATGCGCCTGGCATTCATTATTCTCCTTGCTGTCGTCCTGCCGGCTGCCGCCCACGGCCAGTCAACCGGCGTTCCCGATTCCTCGGCAGTTGATACCACACGCACCGATACCGCCCGGACCAAAAAGGATACCACCCGTACCTCGGGCGGCATCGATACACTCGTCGCTTATACCAGCACCGATTCGATCGTCTATGACATGAAATCCAGGGTGATGACCCTGTATAATAAGGGGACCATCAACTACCGGGATATGGCCCTCGACGCCGACCGGATCGATGTCAACTGGAACACCTCCATACTCAATGCCTTCGGAATCCCCGACACCACCGATTCAACTCATCAGAAACTGCAGGGTATGCCGGTCATGAAGGACGGCCCCGAGACGTACCACGGGAAGGAACTGGCGTACGACTTCAAGAGCAAACGGGGCAAGATTGTCGTCGCCAATACCACCATCGATAAGGGCTACTATCACGGCGAGGCGATCAAGAAGGTTGAGAAGGATGTCCTGTTCGTGGAGGACGGACGCTATACGACCTGCGATGCACCCGAACCGCATTACTACTTTTTCAGCCCCAAGATGAAGGTCGTCCCCGGGGATAAGATTGTCGCCGAACCGGTCTATCTCTATATCGCCGATGTGCCCATTTTTGCGCTCCCGTTCGGCGTTTTCCCGAACCAGCGGGGCCGGCGCTCCGGTATTATCGCCCCCGCCTACGGCGAGGATGGGCAGCGCGGAAAATATCTCACCCACCTTGGCTATTACTGGGCTATGAGCGATTATACCGATATCAACTTCCTGACCGACCTCTATTCGAAGGGGGGTTGGGCCGCAAGATCAAAACTCCAGTATGCCCTACGGTACGATTTCAGCGGCAGCCTCTCGCTTGATTATAAAAAGCTCCATACAGGCGAACAGAATGATCCGCTGCGCACCGAGGAGGAATCGTACCAGGTCCATATCCTCCACAGCCAGGAGATCAATCCGGCCACTCACCTGAGTTCGGATTTTACGTTTTCAAGCAATAACGCCTATCAGACCACCAACGATATCAACCAGGTCCTGAACCAGAATATCACCTCCAATGCCACCCTGGCCCACTCCTTCGATGAAAATAACAGCGTCACGCTCGGCATCAGCCGCAATCAGTACCTCCAGAACGGCAATACCACCACCGTCCTTCCGAGCCTGAGCTTCAATCACGGCGCCACCTACCCGTTCCGGTGGGGGAAGAAGATTGATTCGGAGGAGAACCTTCCCTGGTACCAGATGATCACTCTCGGGTATTCCGCGTCGATGGATAATACGATAGCGAAAAACAGCGTCACGGTCGATAGCGTCAAAACGACGGTCGGCGGAAGGGATACCATAGGGAACGTCAGCGATTATTCAAAAACCCGCCAGCAGGACATCAACCAGTCCGCCTCGGTCAATTTTGCCCCGAAAGTCGGTTATTTCACCATCGCACCGTTCCTGAACTTTTCGGATTCCCGGACGTTCATTACGAGCGACATCCCCCAGCTCGACCGCACCGACAGTTCGGTGGAAACTCTCAACTCCCGCTCGGCAACGCGTTTCGGAAATCTCTCCTCGGGAATCTCGACAAGCACAAAACTCTACGGCATCGTCCAGCCCGGACTCCTCGGCATCGCCGCACTCCGGCATACGCTCACACCCCGGCTGACCCTTTCGTACAATAAAAGGCTCTATGGCGGCGACCCGGCACAAGGGCAGGCCATTGCGAATTTCAGCCTCGGCAATGTCTTTGAAATGAAAACCGCCTCCCCGGGACCGGAGGAGGAGGGGAAGGAGGGGAGCAAGATTCAACTCATGACCATCAACGCCGGGATTAACTACAATTTCTCGGCCGATAGCCTCAGGTTCTCGGAACTTACCACGAATTATTATACGAAGATCGGCTCCCTGCTCGATGTCAGCGGCGACGCGAGCTTCAACCTCTATAAACTCCAGGAGATCAATCCCTACTCCTACCGCGTCGTCAACAAGTTTCTCCTCTCGGAAGGCAAACTCGCCAGGCTCACGAGCTTCCATCTCGGACTTTCAACATCCTTCTCCGGGACGAGAAAAAGTTCAGCCCAGGCTCCCCAGGATACATCCGTCCGCCGCCAGAACATCACCGGCATGTCGTATAATCCGTATGAACAGGAGGACCCTGATTTCAGCATTCCGTGGCAGCTCTCGTTTGCGTTCAATTATTACGAGACCAAGGTCCCACCGTATCCCACCCGGAGCGTCAATATGAACGCCCACATGGAACTGAACCTGACCGAAAACTGGAAGGTTTCACTGCAGACAAATTACGATGTCCTCACCAAGGAGTTTCTCGCCCCCCAGATCAACGTCTCACGCGACCTTCACTGCTGGATCATGAATTTTACATGGGTCCCGATCGGCGACCACCGCTACTACCAGCTCGAGATCCGCGTCAAGGCACCGCAGTTGCGGGATCTCAAGATCACCAAGACCGGAAGCGAAAACGGGATTTATTGAGATGTGTCCTCCGGAAGACGCCCCGCCCGGATTCCCGGTTGGTCGCCCTCTACGGGGTGCGGGTGTTATGCGGAGGCCCGCCGCTCCTTCTGCACGTAGACCGGTTCTTCCTTCCCCTCAATGGTCCTCGCCGTGACGATGCATCTGGCCACGTTCCGCTTGCTCGGGAGCTGATACATGATCTCGAGCATGGTCTCTTCCATGATCGAACGGAGCGCACGCGCGCCGGTTTTCCGTTCGACAGCCTTCCGCACGACCGTCCGCAGCGCATCCTCGGGGAATTCAAGCTCGACTTCCTCCATCTTGAAGAGCTTCTGATACTGCTTCACAATCGCGTTTTTCGGCTCGGTGAGGATGTTCAGGAGGGCATCCTCGTTCAACGAGTGGAGTGGGGCGACGACCGGCAGCCGCCCGACAAATTCGGGTATCATCCCGTACTTCAGGAGGTCGTCGGGCTCCACCAGCGGGAGATAATGGTCAGCGGATAATTCTTTCTTCCCGTGTATGGTCGCCCCGAATCCGATGGTGTTGTGGGATATCCTGTGCGAGATGATCTTGTCAAGCCCCTCGAATGCCCCTCCGCAGATGAAAAGGATGTTCCGCGTATTGATGTTGATGAGACTCTGCTCCGGATGCTTCCTGCCACCCTTGGGCGGTACTCCCGCATTGGTCCCCTCGAGGATTTTCAGCAGTGCCTGCTGTACCCCTTCCCCCGAAACATCCCGCGTGATCGAGGCGCTGTCGCTTTTCCGGGCGATTTTGTCGATCTCATCGATGTAGATGATCCCACGCTCGGCCTTTTCAACGTTGTAATCGGCGTTCTGAAGGAGATGCACAAGGACAGTCTCGACATCGTCACCCACATACCCCGCCTCGGTCAGCGTTGTCGCATCCGCAATGGCGAACGGAACAGAGAGGATCTTCGCAAGCGTCTGCGCCAGGAGCGTTTTCCCCGTCCCGGTGGGCCCGAGGAGGAGGATGTTGCTCTTTTCCAGTTCGACACCGTCGCGATGGTGTACCTGATCCATGGAATCGATCCGCTTGTAATGATTGTAGACCGCAACGGCGAGGACTTTCTTCGCCCGCTCCTGCCCGATCACGTATTCGTCGAGCGCTTTTTTCAGGTCCATCGGTGTGAACGGGGTCCGGCTTGCAGGCTGCCGCTGCGAAAATGCGGCGAGGTTGTTCCGGAGAATGTCCACGCTGCTCGCGACACAACTCTCACAGATGTAGGCTTCAGGTCCCGCAATGATGCTCTGCACCTGCTCGGCGGTTTTACCGCAGAAGGAACACCGTATGGTGCTTTCCGACTTGGATTTGGTTGCCATGGGCTATTTTGTTTCCTTTTTGCTCTCCGTTCGGGCTTTCTTGAAGAGGATGTTGTCGATGATGCCGTACGTTCTGGCCTCCTCGGATGTCATGTAGTTGTCACGATCGGTGTCTTTGTCGATCTGTTCCACACTCTTGCCGGTGTGCGATGAGAGGATTTCATTGATCCGCCGCTTGATCCGCAGGATCTCCTCTGCCTGGATGCTGATGTCTGATGCCGTTCCCTGCGTGCCGCCCCAGGGTTGATGGATCATGATTCTGGAGTTCGGAAGGGCGGTCCGTTTCCCCTTTTTTCCGCCGGCCAGGAGTATCGCCGCGATGCTCGCCGCGAGCCCGACACAGATCGTCGAAACATCAGGACGGATGTACTGCATGGTGTCGTAGATCGCCATCCCTGCGTACACACCTCCCCCGGGACTGTTGATGTAGAGGTGAATGTCCTTGTCGGGATCTTCCGATTCGAGGAAAAGAAGCTGCGCGATGATGAGCCCGGCGACGGTGTCGTCAATGGGCGTGCCGACGAAAACAATCCGCTCCTTCAACAGACGCGAATAGATGTCGTAAGCCCGCTCGCCACGCCCCGTTGTTTCAATGACCATCGGAACAAGTTGCTGATAGACTTTCTTTTCCATGTATGCTGCTGCCTTTCTTTTTCTGTTAGTGGGTGGTGCGTTTCAGATGTTAAAATCTTCCGTGCTTCGATCGGCAATGACGGCGTTCGCCTTGAGGAAATCGATCAGCTTGTCCGCAACGATCCGGTCCCTGACGCTCTCCGACGTCTTGTAAAACTGCAGGAGCCGCTCCTCGTCAATCCCCACCCGCGGCGCATCCTCTTTGGCCTTCTGCTCGATTTCAGCATCGGTCGCCGCTATCCCTTCTTCTTCAATGATCCGTTCCCTGATCAGATACCATTTTGCCTGAAAAATCGCGTAACTCCGGTTCTGTTCCCTGAATTCATCTTCCTTGAATTCGGCGGGGAGCTTTTTGTTCGGGTACCGGTTCCTGAGGTCCTCCAGCATCTGGTCGAGGATCCCCTTCACCATCGATTCCGGTACCGTCATATCGTGCCGGCGGACGATTTCTCCCGTGAGCTCATCGACGAGCTTCCGCTCGCTCCGGTCATTCCAGAAGTGCTCGATGTCGTTCCTCACCCCCTTGACAAATTCATCGACCGTTTGAACCTTTTCCTTGGTGATTTTCTTGACAAATGTCTCGTCCAGCTCCGGCAGGGTGACCTTTTCGATCTTTTTCGCGCTGAGCTCGATGTGCGTCAGCTCATCCTTCTCCTCCGCCTTCCGCGTGAGGGTGGTCCTTGCCACCTGCCCCCGGGCAATGTTCCGCAACGCGGTGCGGATTTCCGGGAGGACGTTTTCATCGGCAAGATAAACCCGGATATCAGTCGTTTTTTTCCCGATGATGGGATTCCCGGCCGTGTCGATTTCCTGAATATCAACCGTCACAATGTGCTCGTCATCAGGCGCGGACTCCACCTCGGCCGTTGCGCTGTTCGCCCGCCTGATCCGGGTGATCTCGTCCTGGACTTCCTTCGCCGTGACGATGTGCCTGACACGCTCAAGAGGTATCTTCTTGTACTCGTTCAGGTGAACGACAGGCTTGATCTGGTATTTGACCTTGAACGAGAGATCCTCTCCGGGTTTGTAGTTCATATCCGTCAAGACCGGCTCGCCGATCGGGTGGATGTCCCTGTCGGAAATGACCTGACGGTAAAAATCAGTGGCGATTTCACTCAACGAGTCGTATTCGATCGCTTCGCCGTGCAGCTTTTTCACAAGTTCCAGAGGAGCCTTTCCCTTCCGGAAACCCTTCAACTCGATTTTTGCACGGTGCTTTTTGTACGCTTTGTCAAAGTGGGGCAGCAACTCCGTCGCACTTGCCTTTATGCTGATTTCCTTTTCAACTTCACTGATATCCGTTATCGCTACATCCATGTCGTTAATGAACTTTTGGGTGAAAAAATGTAATTTCCGTGAGACATCCTCCCCCCGGGGGAACTGATGCGAACAATTCTGTCCGTAGTGTGCTTTATGCCTCGATCGCTGAATTCTCCGAACTTTTGCTCCCCCTTCCGGACCATGCCCGGATCGCAACCGGCGATACGTTGGCACCACTGCGGCATACACTGGGGGAAGCATTTCGAAGGTGAATAGTAACATTTTTTTCTGAGATTTCCAATGGCCCCGCCTCCAAATATGCGTAGAATGAAGATGATGTCAGCGTTTTATCCGTCTTTTCAGGACCGGATCCGGGATACCGGTGAAAGCCCGTTTTTCCCGGATTCCAGATTTTTCTCCGGGGGGATCTTTTCCCCGTACCCTCCGCGATTCCCGCACCTCCGGAATTTTAGGCCTGACCATTAATTGACACACTTTGACCAGTCCGCCGATCAATTTGCCTCTCCCTGCATTATTGGCTTGTAAGTCTTTGCGGGATTCGATACTTTTTGTGGCACGCCGTTTGAACGGGTGAATACAGAGGATGTGAAAAACAGGAATAGTGTTAAAGGATGTTAATCTGACTCATTTGACGGCTGATGTTTGTGAAAACAGAATTTCTGCAATGTAGAATGGAAGGAATCGCCATGGAAACGACATTCCGTGATAATAACGTGACCCGGCTGTTCACAGGTCCGAAAACGCTGTTTTTCTCGTTGTGGTCTTTGATCGCAATTTTCCTTCTCGGAATTCCCCCGGTCGGTTATTCCCAGGATAACGCATCTGGCACACCTGACGCCGATGTGGGCAGGATCAGCTTCATACGGGATTCGGTGCTGATTCAAAGGGGGGACGACGACTCCTGGTATGATGCCGCTGTCAATACACCCGTCCAGACGGGAGACAGAATCTATGTCAACGACGACGGCCGCGCGGAACTGGAGTTTGATGGAAATTTCTACCGGTTGAACGCCCATTCGGGTTTCGATCTCCTCAACCTGTCTATGGACAAATCACAGTTTTCTTTGTATACCGGCACCCTGACGGTCTACCTCCGCTATGAGCCCTCGCATCCGGTCGAAATCGATGCACCCGACGCCTCCGTGACCTTGTCAAAACCGGGCCTCTACAGGATTGATGCATATGATGCCGGCGGAATGAAAATGACCGTCTGGCAGGGTGAAGCCGAGGTCTATAACGGAACATCAGTCCCCGTCTATGCCGGCCAGCAGATCGTCGTCAATGACAACAATTATGACATGACCGCGGCTGATTCACCCGATCTCTGGGACGATTGGAATACCGACCGCAATGATCAGCTCGTAAAGGCGGACCAGTGCAGGCGATATATTTCTGACAACCAGTATATGGCGGGCATCGAGGATCTTGACGCCGAAGGCTACTGGAGTAATGTCCCGGAGTATGGCTGGGTCTGGACACCCGCAGCCGTTCCGGCCGGTTGGGCCCCGTACAGGGAAGGGAGATGGGTCTGGCGGGATCCCTACGGCTGGACCTGGGTTTCATATGAGCCCTGGGGATGGGCACCGTACCATTACGGCCGGTGGGTCGCCTATGAACGCCGCTGGTACTGGGTTCCCGGATCGTACCGGAGATATTCCCCCGCACTCGTCGGTTTTGTGAGCACCAACGGCGGTCTCTATATCGGCTGGGTCCCCCTTGCTCCAAGGGATGAATTCGTACCATGGTGGGGAGCGCCGAGACCCCGCCGTGTGACGACGGTTGTCTATTACAATCAGGGCTTCGACGGGTCGGTGACGATAACAACGACCAGGGGTTTTGCCGACGGAAGGGTCCGGCATCGGGAAATCTTCGCCAGCCCCGGATTCCAGATCGTCAATAGCCGGCCGATGACCGTGATCAATGTTGTCCCGACACGAAACAGCCTCGCACCGCGCCGCGACGGTGCCGTGGCGGTTAACCCCGCTGTCACACGAAGCTTTGACCGGAGGGTCGTCGTCATCAACAGGGAGGTGCCCGTCGTCAGACCGTTCTCCGAAAAGATTGTCGAGATTAAAAAGCAGAGCGGTATCCCTGTCGAGAATATCCGACGGGATGACAGGGGCGGAGTGGTGCTTCATGATGCATCCGTTGGAAATAACCGGATGCAACCTTCCCGCGGCCCGGAAACAGACCGCCCGCCTGCACTTGTCAGACGGCCAGGAATGGGAAGTTCCCCCGCGAGCCCCCCTGCTGTGAATCCCCCTCAACAAAGGGTGATTATACCTGAACCGCAGAAGAAGGTGGAGACCGGGGGTGACTCCCGCCGCGTTCAACCACAACCGGTTCCTCAACCCCGACGCGTGGAACAGCCGCGATTACAGCAGAGACAGAACCCACCCGTGCCACCGAAACAAATTCCCTCCGTGACTCGGAAGCGACAACCCTATACGGGCCAGCCAAACGTTTCACCCCCTCAACAGAAGGTGAAAAAGAACGTCCCGCAGCCCCAGATCCGACAGCCTCAAAGACCTGACCGGAAGGAGAATCCACCCCCCCGGAAAGATGAAAAGCGGGATAAACCCGATCGGGGATAAGTCATACGAAAATGGTGGTCCGGAAGTGAACCCCGATTCTCCAGGATCGGGGTTTGTTTTACACCTGTGACGCCTCCGGTCTGGGCGTCTCCACGTACCCCCTGCCACTTGATTTCATTTCCGCGAACGTGTATCTTTATCCTATCACCCGCATTGCTGATCGGCTGATGAACGGGTGGCGTTCTTTATCCTATGTTGAAATCACAACCGAGGCCGTCTTGTGGTGACGAGAGGATGTTGTATGTGCGTCCGAAAGGGGGTGCGATGCTGCGCTAAAACGGTTGTACACAGGAATGTTGGGCCAACACTTTCCCTGATAGGGATGCGCTATCTAGTTTGTCAGGGCACTTCAATATCCAGAACTTTCCACGGATTTGTTCTTACCGGGGATCCGTCCTCAGCCAGTGGCGCAAACTGGAAGCCTAACGAGACAATCCAGGTTACGGTCTATGAGCTCGCGGGGGTTTTGTTCGCACCCGGGCGGACTCCAGTGTGATTTTACCCGGAGGATGAGGAATTCCTCTGATCGCGTCATAACAACAACTGACTTAACAGAAAGGGAAGAGACAGCCATGAGCGAAGTTGATGATTTTCTTGCTTTAATACTCCCCCGCCAGATCGAAGCGGAAACGGCACTCCACAACGGTAATCCCGCACCCAGAATCGCAATGTGGTCGACAAAGGCTCCAGCGTCACTTTTCGGTGGATGGGGACCGTGCAAGACTGATCCCGAAGAGGTGACGAGAATCTCCCGCTGGGTTGCTTCACGGTTCTCAAAATGCACCGCGTATGACTTTGAGGTTGTAGCGGCAGGTGCGAGCGGTGACCTGGCCTATACCGTCGGCTATGAGAGGTGCACCAGATCACTGGACGGCGGTCCGGCCGAATCGACGGTCCTCCGCGTTACTCACGTCTACAGACGGGAGAACGGCGAGTGGAAGATCGTCCACCGACACGGAGATATCTTGCCGGTAGATCAGAGTCCGCCAAAAACATGAATGAAATCCGGTCCCCGGAGAGCTCGATCTTCACCGGAGGTCCGGAAGTTTGAGGCGGATACTGTCGCGCAGATCCCGTCCGAATGAAGATGTCCCTAAGGGTGTACCAGCTTTATTCTGACAATTTCCCCCCCCGTCATGTCCCTGCCGGTAGTACGATGTGATGCCTGCCTGCTTCGGAACCATTTGCGAAGGATACCCGGAATTGACTCTTTCATGAGGATTTTCTGCACAATGCATGTCCCGCTCCCCGGAATGAGGTGTCCGTTGACACATTCAATGTTGACAATCGCGGACCCGTTCAATAGATTGATCGCCATGTATCGGGGTTGACCGATATCAAAAGTGACATTAGGATGAGGGGATTATGAGTTCGATCAGAGTTCTTTGCACATTCGGCGGTTTTGCCGCCATTGTTCTTCTTCTTGCATGTTTTCAGGGATGTAGCAAGAATGACGGGAATTCAGGTCCTACCGGACCGACAGGATCCCAACCTTCACTTCTCACAGTTACCCCCGATACCGGTAATGTGGGAACACTTGTTCAGATCACCGGCGCAAACTTCGATTCAGGGGCCAGCGTGTCGTTTGGGCATTGGCCAGCCAATGGCGTCCAGTATGTCTCCCGGACGACACTTCTTGTCTATGCCCCCGACAGCGTCAAACGCGACAGCACGTACGACGTCAAAATTATTGATCTGGGGGGAAAATTATCGCTGAAAACCCACAGCTATAAAGGGGTTTTGCCCGGCCTCCTGGCCGTTAATGGTGTGTCCAAACCCAGCGGAAATCTCGCCAGCACGGTAATCTTCGAGGGGGAATCCTTCGGAGATGAGGTGAGTAAAGGCTCCGTCTATTTCTCAGACGGGGGCGGAAATCCTTTGCTGGCACCGGTTACCCTGGCCGCGAATTGGACAAACGAATTTATCATCACTACCGTACCCTCCGGGGCCGGGTCAGGACCGACCTGGGTCCAAACCCCAACCGGGAAGTCTGCGCCTTTCATGTTTACCGTGACACAGTCGGCTACGTTTAGCCCGTCAACCATTTTTTGGACGCAAACCGCATCTCTCCCGGATTCCTCCCAGGGTCATAGCGCGGTCTTCGTCCCAAGTCCAGGTAGCACCTCCCCCGGAGACGTGGTATATCTGACAGGCGGCGCCGACGGTTCTGTCATTCCCCGGGCATCGGTCGCCTATTCTGTCGTCAGCACAACCGGCGGACTCGGTGCATGGTCACCGACAGCGAGCCTTCCCGCCCCGAGAGCGTTCCATGGATCAGCCGCCGCAACCGGTTATAATGCTTTGATTGATACAAGCGTGACGGGCTATATCTATGTCGTCGGCGGAATAGATACATCCGGCGATCCGACGAACACGGTGTATATGGCCAGAATCAACAGCGATCACTCACTTGGGTCGTGGGCACAAGTCGCTACATTAAATACCCCTCTGCATGCGATGGGTGTAACCATCTTCCGTTCGTGGCTCTATATCGCAGGAGGGGCGACTACCGGAAACGTGCCGCAAAACAGTGTCGTCAGAGCACACATCGCGCCCGACGGTACATTGGGTGCGTGGGAATCTCTGCCACCATTGCCGTATCCCTGCGCGTATGCCCCCTTGCTGCAGTTCGGAGACGCCCTCTATATGGTCGGCGGTGATAGTGGTGCGGTCTCACCAGGGGTCAATACACTTACGTCAAGCCGGATGGATCTGATCTCCTGTAATTTTCTTGATTTCAGAACAGGGGAGCTGAAGAATACGAGCTGGACGCTGAACGGTACGCATCTGATCAAACCGGTGGCTAAACATACAGCCCTCGTCGTCGGCGGTACGATCCTCGTAAGCGGAGGACTCTATCAGGGTGACGGTAATTCTTCCACCGAACATCAATATGCCACGATCAATGTCGACGGCAGCATCGGTTCATTTAACGGGGCGACCGGTTCCCATACTATTGCAGGGTCTGGCGGGGCAGGCGGGGTCCCGTTCTTCAATCACGGAGCAATCAGTTACGTGGATGGTTCCGGTACCGCACATGTCGTAATCCTCGGCGGAAACGACGTGAATAATCCTGCAGCCCCGGTTCCGAATACCTATTATTATTAATATCGGGATGTCGGTCGATATCCCTCCGGGGATTGTGATGAGAGAGGTGCTTTTCAGGATGCCTCTGATTCAACCTGGCGGGAATAAAAACAACACTGGATTTGCATCCCGGGGCGATGCCTGAACCAGTCCCGGGTGGCCTAGGCTGGTATTACATGAACGAAAATCCAGAAGTGGTGGGCCTTTTAGTATGTGGGTAGAGGGGGACTTGAACCCCCATGGGTTTCCCCACTAGATCCTAAGTCTCATGGCATAAAAAATATTGGCTAAAATTATTTGATTTCGAAATATTTTGACTGTCGATGGAGCGTAAAATGCGACTTTTTGGATACGAACTGCAACAGATTAGCAACACGAGGTAACTGTTGGCAAAAACAGGTAACTGCTGTTGCATCAGATATGCAACACGGACCTCACCTGAACTCAGCTCTATATATAAGGGACCCCGGGCATTTGTTCGGGGTTATTTTCTATGGCTGAAGTGCTATGCTGTAATAGTATGAATGAATTGAAAGCCTCTTTATCATTATCTAGATCAACCGCTTACTTCGCCTACGATCCACTCTTTAACATCTGCAACTGATGCTCGACAATTTGTGCCTTCTGACTTTGGGGTGGCAGAATAGCCAAGTATCTGGAGAGTACCTCGATCACCTTTTGACGCTCGTTCTCTGCAGAATAGAGGATTGTCAGATCTAAGTAAGCACTCTCAATATGATTGTTAATAGAAAGCGCGTTGTTTAGTGCGTTTTCTGCAGCATCCAATTGGC
>JAWOKN010000042.1:0-10503 GCA_033854175.1 Bacteroidota bacterium
AGGACGACGTTATTCTTGCACCCTATACAACCGTCATCCAGAGACTCAGCCACTTCACCAACCTTCGCTACATTCTCGTTTCGGCGTCGAGTCTGAACAATATACCCGTAGCGCAATCGCAGATCACTGATCTGCTGAGAATGAGGCATAAGATTCAGCCATATACGCCTGACGACTTTACGATAAGAAATCAGTCGGATCTGGCGAATACATCTACGGCGACAACGCAAATCCTGACGATCCTCCTTGCAAGCATTGCCTCGGTGTCTCTTCTCGTCGGGGGAATCGGGATCATGAATATCATGCTCGTCTCCGTCACAGAGCGGACCCGCGAGATCGGTATTCGGATGTCAATAGGCGCCCGTGCACGGGATATCCTGACCCAATTTCTCATCGAGGCACTGGTGCTCAGTCTGCTCGGCGGCACTACCGGGATTATCCTGGGGATGGTCGGATCCGCAACCATCTCAAACATCGCGAAGTGGCCCACTATCGTTACCGCTTTTTCGATCGCGCTCTCGTTCGGTTTCTCAATTGCCATCGGGATCTTCTTCGGGTTCTATCCGGCGAGAAAAGCGGCAATGCTGAACCCGATTGATGCGTTGCGATATGAGTAAGAACAAACAGCGAAGAGAAACGGACACCACCATGGAAGCCCATGCGTCAAATCCCGGGAATGAATCCAGGACGCGACTTGATGTGGCCGGCGAACCCACGGGACATAACCGTCTGATCACAGAGGACCAACGGGTGAAGTCCCAATGGAGGAATTGTCTACAGGTGTTGTTATGGTCAAAATACTTCAAATCTTAACCAGACTATCTCAATACCAGATTGTTTTCCTAGCTTGTATCCTTCTACTGATCGTCGGTTATCTTGACTACGTTACCGGAGTAGAAGTTTCGGTGTCAATTTTTTACCTCATCCCCATAGCCATGTGCGCATGGTTTCTCAGCAAATGGGTCGGTATTATTGCATCTCTGTCAAGTGCGCTCGTCTGGTGCTCATTGGATTTTCTCGCTTCAGAAAAGCACTACTCACATCCTTTAATACCTTACTGGAATGCTTTAGTCATGTTCAGCTTTTTCCTGGTTTTTGCATTAATGCTGTCTGCATTTAAGAAAAGGTTGGAGCTTGAAGACGCTCTTGCGAAAGAAGTGCAGCGGGGATTGTTTCCGCATCAATTCCCCCAGGTTCACGGATACGATATATTTGGGCTGTGGCAACCGGCCCGTACCGTAAGCGGTGATTATTTTGATGTTCTCATGCTTGACGACAGATTCATTGGTTTTTGTATCGGGGATGTGATCGGTCATGGAATACCAGCCGCAATACTTATGTCAAACCTGCAGGCATCGGTTCGAAGAACCGCTGTGTACAATGCCAGGCCGGAGGAACTCTGTTTTCATATTAATAATTTTGTCATCGACAATCTTGTCAGTGGTAAATTCATTACTTTTTTCTATGGAATCCTTGATATACAGGACAAAACATTTACCTATACAAATGCAGGTCACAATCCACCGATACTTTTTCGCAACGATGGAACAACACGGCATTTGACAAATGACGGCTTCATGCTGGGTATCGAAAGGGATTTCAACTACCCACAATCTACAATTCAACTCCTCCCCGGTGACCTTTTAGAGCTGTATACTGATGGCGTAACCGAAATGAAAAATTCCCAGAATGAATGGTTCGGTGAAGAACGATTGATAGAAACTCTTAGCAGTTCTCGATCTCTCCCCGCTAATGAAATATGCCACCAGATTATGAAGTCGGTTATGCAGTTCGGCAACAATAATATTCAAGACGATATCACTCTACTGACACTTTCAATCATGGAACAGAATTCTTCAGCGGATTTGAACTGATGACCGCAACATCATCCATAAATTTATTTATACCGAAAGTTCTGAACATGGGACCTATGATCGTCATCCTGGATATTGCCGTTATCGGCATTGTGAGCGCGCCCGCAGTTCGATGCGACATCGTAACATGTGATGTGGCAATCATACGGAAAAAGGAGATAGCAGTTTTCACCTATCAGGAACGGCAGATACATTATGTGTTTCACGGCCTTCAAGGAGAGGAAAAATGGAAACAGGAAATGACAAGAATATCCCTATGACGGGGATGATGAATCTCAAGGATTCAAGCGGGGGAACCAGAAGCACCAGAGTTATGGCTCATGTTGCTGTTATGATATTGCTGCCGCTGGTGTTGTCATCCTGCGCATCGATGCAGCTTTCTCACACATGGCAGGATACATCGTATGTAGCACGGTCTTTTAAAACAATTCTGGTGATTGCTGTGAGGAAGAACCAACAGACGAGACAGGCCTGGGAGGACGGGTTCGCGACAGAGTTGTCGAAGCACGGTGTCGAGGTGACCCCATCGTATCGCATCTTTCCAGACACTCTCCCCGACACCGCTCACATGGCTGCCATCACACGGGATCGGAAATTCGACGGGATAATACTCGTCGGGAAAATATCCGTCGAGAAGATCGAAGGGGTCACTTCCAGGTACGATATCACCTCTCCGGCATTCTCTTCCCGCCCGTGGGAATCGGTGTACTCCGCATACCTTGATCGCGAATATTATCCGGGTTATCCTGTCTTCGCCACAATCGTGAAAGATGAGATCAAGGTGTGGTCCACCCAGGAAGGAACACGAATGATTTGGTCTGGTGTAGGTGAAGTTGAGGGCAGCAATGTCCGTGAAGAGGTCAGGCATGCAATTATTGAACTCATTGTTCCCGAACTTGTAAAGCTGGGAGTACTCGCTGAAGGATCCTGATGAGGGCCACAAGTATGGAAAAATTTTCTTGCACTTCGACAAGCCATGGATTTATATCATGAACAGTGATTATAACACGGTTTGCTTCGCCCTTTGTACATCCAGGTGCATTTTTATGAGGATTCGAATCAATCGCTATTTTCGTGTACTCACTATCAATGAAAGGAGTAATTTATGAAAACGAGACTGGCTCTTCTGTTTGCATCGGTTCTCATTCTTTTCACGGCATTTTTATGGACCCCTTCCGCGATGGCACAGAAGGGTGCCCGGATGACCCAGCGAGGTGGTCACACTGCACAAATCCGACCGCGCGCGAACCAGGGACACATACCAAAGGCTCCGGCTGCAAGGAGTAATCCTGCCGAGCAGCGCCAGACAGAGCATCTGCCCACCGGCCATGTGAACGACATGCCGCACGTCAACCACGATCAGTGGTTTGGTCACGAACAACCGAATGATCCGCGGTTCCACCTGGACAATCCGTTTCCGCAGGGTCGTTTCGCGCATTCCGGACCGAACTTTCGCTATCAAGTCAATCGGGTTGACCCCGTTCTTCACCGGTTCTGGTTTCCGGGCGGCTTCTTTTTCGATGTCGCCCCATGGGATTGGCCGCTCTGCGCAGACTGGTGCTGGGACTGTGGAGATGATTTCGTTGTTTACGATGACCCGGACCACATCGGCTGGTATTTGCTTTATAACATTCATACAGGGGTGTATGTCCACGTGCAATATATGGGGATGTAGGGAATCGCCGTATGCGGCATTTGCGATAGCAAGAGAACGGTTATCACTATGCTGACAATGTTACCACCGGCAACATCACGTACTGCGGTCATCCGGGGTAGTCTCGTACGGACGACGCCGGCGATATCCACCGTGTCAGTCAGAGACGTGCCGCATCGATTTTCTGAGGTGAGCATGTTTATGGAAATTATCATCTTGTTGAATTATCGTCCGAGGCGTCAATGAGTTCAGACAGTGTACAATCGAGAGAGGATCACGCGATCGTTGCGATGAATCTTACAAAATGGTTTGGCGAAGGCGAGGCCAAGACGACGGCGGTTAATGGTGTCGGTCTTGTCGCTCACTTTGGCGAGATGCTGTTCATTGTCGGTCCTTCCGGTAGCGGTAAGACGACGCTGCTCAGCATGATTTCCGGCATCCTTCGACCCAATGGTGGCAAGGTGATCGTCAAAGGGGCTGATATCTGGATGATGAACAATAATCAGTTGGCCGATTTCCGTCTCCATACCATTGGCTTCGTCTTTCAGGACTATCATCTTTTCCCCCGTCTGACCACGGCCGAAAACGTTGCGATCCCGCTGATCCTGAAGCAGCACGACTGGGACGACTCCATCACCGAGGCAAACAAATATCTTGAAATTGTCGGCCTGAAAGGCCGGGGCGATATCGTGCCGGTGAAGCTCTCGGGCGGCGAGCAGCAGCGTGTAGCAATCGCGCGTGCGATTAGCGGCAGTCCGGAAATCCTGATTCTCGACGAACCGACTGCCTCCCTGGACGGTGACACCGGAAGGATGATCATCGCCTTCGTAAAGGAAAAAATACTTAATAAAAACCGCTGTATCCTGATCGTTACCCACGATGCGCGCATCAACGAGTATGCGGACCGGATCCTCCATATGGAAGACGGGCATCTCACCGGGTCGGAGGAAAAAATCGAATGAGAAACAGAATAATCTTTACGCTTTCAATACTGGGTGTCATAGCCGGACTCATCGGGGCTTATATTTTCGGCATACAGAGGAAAGCCCAACCTCCTGTGTTTAAACCGGCCACAAGCCCATACGAGTCGGCGATTTATGCAAACGGGATTATCGAGAGCGACCAGTCGAACGGGGCGAACATCAATATCTATCCCGAGGTTTCCGGCCCCCTCACCCAGGTTCTGGTACGCGAAGGCCAGCACGTGTCGGCGGGTACTCTGCTTTTTACGATCGATCACACCATACAGGAAGGAAACGTGGAGGTAGCCAGATCCAACCTGAAGGCAGCTCAAGACCAGTACCACAAGCGTCGCACCGCCTATGACGTCGACCCGGAATCGATCAGCAAGGATGTGTTGGATAATGCGGAAAACAGTGTTCGTCAGGCGGCGGCAGCCCTGAAGGCAGCGGACGCTCTCCTGAGAAAGTATTCTGTAAGAGCCCCGGTCGACGGAATTGTGCTGGTCGTCGCCGCAACTATCGGCAGCTACGTGTCGTCCCAGGGTGCTTATGAATCTTATACACAGGGATTCAACCCGCTCATCGTCATGGGGACACCTCAAGATTCTCTGGCCGTGCGCTGCTATGTCGACGAGATTTTGGTCTCAAGGCTGCCCTCTCCGGAGCATATTCGTGCGCAAATGACGATCCGCGGGACCGACGTGAAGGTACCGCTGAAGTTCGTCCGGGTGCAGCCGTTTGTTTCACCCAAAATCGAGCTCTCTGATCAGCGTCAGGAACAGGTAGACCTGCGGGTGTTGCCGGTGATTTTCCGGTTCGAGAAAAAGGATGCCCCGGTCTATCCGGGTCAGCTGGTCGATGTGTACATAGGACAACAGTCGCCCGGCCAGTCCGGTCATGGAGAGGTGCCATGAAGCGCAGCGGGATTCTTCGGATCGGATTCAAGCTGCTGGTGAATGACAAGGCCAAGTTCTCCGCCCTCTTGATCGGGATTACGTTTGCCGTGTTCCTGATGATGCAAATGACCGCGATGTTCGCCGGAATTCTCAACCGTGCCTATTCGACGATCACAAATATCGCTGCGGAAATGTGGATCATGGACCCGGCAGTGAATACCGCCACAAGTCCGATCCCTATGCCCGATTATTTGCTGGATGCGGTGCGCAGCATGGACGGGGTCAGCTACGCGGTGCCGATTTTTATCGGCGGTGCACAAGTCAAGCTTAAAGACGGCACGTACCAATCCGTTAGCGTCATCGGTCTGGATGAGACCAGCTTGTTTGGCCGTCCCGAAATGGAACAGGGGAGTATCGAGGATATCTATAATGACAATTCGTTCATTGTTGTCAAGGACGCGGAATTCTCGAAACTGGAAAATCCTGCGATTGGCACGTCATTCGAACTCAATGAGCACCGTGGGGTGATTGTGGGTATTGCCAGGGTCGTCGCGAACGGACTGAATGGGGTACCAACCCTCTATACAACCTATAACCGCGCTATTGAATATATCCCGTCAACGCATTTCACCCTGTCCTATATTCTGGTGCAGGAGAAAAGCCCGGCGGCCATTGCAGGAATCAAGCAACAGGTCGCAAAGCTCGGTTACGTAGCCCGTACCAAAGTTGAATTCAACGATCGCATCACCGACTTCTACGTTTACCAGACCGGTATCGGCACGAATATCCTCTTGATGACAGTGATCAGTTTTATTGTCGGACTGTCGATCTCGGGTCAGACATTTTACACATTCGTCCTCGAAAATCTCGAAAAATTTGGCGCGCTGAAAGCGATCGGCGCGAAAGGGCACGAGCTGGTTTATATGATTCTGTTCATGGCGACCCTGACTGCGTTCACCGGCTATGGACTCGGCATCGGTCTTGTGACGTTGATAATCTCGATTTCCAAAGCCCGACTGCCCAACTATGCAGCGATGATCACCTACTGGAACCTGGGGCTGGCTTTCTGCATGGTCGTACTGATCGCGGGAATATCGAGCTATGTCGGTATCAGAAAGGTTCTCAAAATCGAGCCCTTCGACATTTTCAGGGGATAGCAGTGATGGCAGCATTTCAAAGTTATGTTGGAGGATGCACGACAGCAACCCCGCGATCACAGGAACTATGATGAACCATTCAATGAAAACCATACTCTCACCGTTTAAAACGGAAACTAGCATTACAGCAGGTGTTCTTTCGTGCCTGGTTCTATTGGCCGGATGTAACTCGGCGCCGGTGTATGTGAAGCCTGACGTCCAAACGCCCGCAACTTTTATGGAACTGACTCCGGAGCAATCCAAAGAAACCGAAGGCTGGAAAGAAGCAGAGCCGAAGGATGACACGATTCGCGGCAGGTGGTGGGAAATGTTCCATGAGCCCGAGTTGGATACGCTCGAGGGTCAGGTCGCGATATCCAACCAGAGTGTCGCCGCAGCGCTCGCCAATTTCCTCGCCGCACGGGCGGTGGTAAAACAAACCCGCTCGCAGTATTTCCCGACAGTGACCGCTAATCCCTCTGTCACGGAATCACGGCAGATATCCCAGCTGACGAAATTAAGTTCGTCACCTACCGCTTCCACCGGCACCGAATTCTCGCTGCCAATTGACGCCTCCTGGGAAGCGGATGTATGGAGCCGTATTCGCAACTCAGTGGGGGCGAGCTCTTTTGAGGCGCAAGCGACATTTGCCGATCTTGAAAACGTACGGCTTACCGTCCAGGCAGACGTGGCAGTGGATTATTTTCAGGTCCGAGTTCTGGACGCCCAGAAGCAGCTTCTCGATACGGCAGCGCTTGTGTATCAGGCGTCGCTTAACCTGATACAAATTCAGCACGGCACGGGCGTCTTGTCCGACCAGGATGTCGCGCAAGCCGAAACGCAGCTCAATATCACGCGCGCGCAGATTACCGATCTGGGTATCCAGCGCGCACAACTCGAACACGCCATGGCGACGCTCCTCGGGAAACCGGCTTCATCATTTTCCATCTTGGCGAATCCGGTAGCCGTAAAACCCGTCGCAATTCCCTTCGGTGTTCCATCACAGCTGCTTGAGCGCCGTCCCGACATCGCGGCAGCCGAACGCCGCGTCGCCGAAGCAAACGCGCGAATCGGTGTGGCGGGTGCAGCGTATTTTCCTACCATCACGTTAAGCGGCTCGGCGGGGTATCTCAGCACATCCTTGGAAACTCTTTTTTCGGCCCCCGGTCTTCTGTGGTCCGTCGGTACCGCCCTGGGGCAAACACTTTTTGACGCCGGAAAACGCGACGCTGTCACCGAACAAGCACGGGCAGTCTATCAGGGCACCGTCGCGAGCTACCGGCAGACCGTACTCGCCGCTTTTCAAGAAGTTGAAGATAATCTGTCAACTCTGCGAATCTTGACACAGGAACTGAACCAACAGAGTGCCGCCATCGCATCGTCGCAGCGCTACCTGAGATTTGCCAACGTCCTCTACAAATCCGGGATCGATAGTTACCTCGACGTGATCGTCGCGCAAATCACGCTGTTAACCAATCAGCGGACGGCGATGAATCTCCGGATGCAGCAGATGACAGCGAGCGTCCAGTTAGTCAAGGCATTGGGTGGCGGTTGGGATACTTCTCATAATTCGTTGGAGTGAACAGATGGCCGATGCTCTACAATCAGTGTGGATACACACCGGCGCAGATGGAGTCTCTCAGGACGAATGATTCACGGGTGATGTATGGTCGACATCGTCCAATGAGTTTGAATATGGTATCATTTCCCTGTCGCAATAAGCTGATTGTTCCTAGACAAAATCAACCGGGGGATGATGTCTCTGGTGCGTGCGATAATTTGGTGCAATCAACATTCCATGCATTCATGGAAGGAGATCATGTCTCATGACAAACGGAGTCGTTGGAGTGAAAATCATTAAGCCGCATTTCCTGAAATTGAGTCTGTTCATGTGCGGAATATTTATCGTGATGGAGGGTTGCGGATCATCGGCATTTGTTGCCACGTGGAAAGCCCCGTCGTTTAAGTCGCCCCCGCTCACAACGATGCTCGTTATCGCTGTGAGAAAGGATTCCGCAAGGCGGCGGATGTGGGAAGACGGATTTGTCGTTGAACTTGCAAAACACGGTGTAACAGGAACGCCCTCCTACCGGCTGTTTCCGGACACTTCACCGGATACCGCTCAGGTCGATGAGTGTATTCGGATACACGGTTTCGCCGGATTGCTGATCAGCCGCAGGGTACCACGGGTGAGAAACACTCAAGATGCATCCGGCGATGTTCCGTCGGAACCCGTCATACGATACGATCCCTGGAAAGAAAGATATTTCGCATTATACCACCACGAAGGGCAACAATCGACCTCCACCGACGGTGACACAGTTGCCCGTCACACCATTGAGGTGTGGGCAACCAAGGATAGCGGCATACTGATCTGGAGGGCCACGACTGAAACAACAGACCCGAATGCAGTACATGCATATGATGTCGTAAACGCCGTTGTCCCCGAGTTGGCACAGCAGGCGATCATACCTCCCGAACAATGAATACATACACTCTGACGGCGCGGTTCCCTCCTCCCGACGAAGGAGATCGGCATGCGGAAGAGACATTGGTGACCACGATAGCTGCTCTCTTGAACCCGACAAATGAAGCCGTGACAGAGCACTTCGTGATTGAATTTCCGGAGATGAGCGGATCTGGCTGGCACTCGATAGTGCGGATGGAATGCTTCAGCCCGAACGATCCACAGGCGTTATGATGATCAACAGAGTCAACTCCTCGATAGATCATCTCGAATACCGGAGTATGATCATTGTTCTCATCGTAATCCCGATCGTCTGTTCTCTCAAGCCAATCAGGTCAGAAGATGTTTTAGTATACATCAAAAAGTACAGCCTCATCGATGTGCCCTTCTATGATTGACGGTTCCGGAAGCTTTGTCGTTCAACGAAATCGAGTTCATTAATTAACATGTCAAACAATAACAGGTCGTTCTATGCTGAAACCAAGTCTGTGTATTTACGGATTTATCCTGGGTGTTCTGCTGTTTCAGTCAATACACGCGCAGGATCTTCAATCCGGAAATGGTACGGCGGTCCCGGTCGTCTGCCTCGCCATCGAAGCGCCAAACAAGTACGCCGGCACCACAACGGGTGTGTATATGTCGGCAATAGAAAAAAATGACTGGAAACAAATTAACAATGGGCTCACGAACACACGCGTTTTTACACTGCAGATTCTCAGTGATAGCCCAACCACGCTGGTTGCGGGAACCGTGGAAGGGATTTTTGTTCTCCAGAATAACGGAACAAGCTGGGAAAAACGTTCCAATGGACTGACAAATCCGGAAGTCCGGTCGCTTGCAGTCTTAAACGGCAGCTTGTTTGCCGGAACTACCAGCGGTGGGGTGTTCCTGTCGACCGACAAAGGGGCCGGATGGTCAAGAATAAGCAACGGATTACCAGGCGATGCGGTCGTCTATTCATTGAGCCAGAGCGGAGGAAATTTATATGCTGGAACACAGCTGGGTATTTTCGCCTCCAGCGATGACGGAGCAACCTGGCACCCGGTCGACAAGCTCGGGGCAGCACTACATTGAACCAAGGATGATATCTCGGACAACCTGCATCATCAGGGTGACCATGTGGTGATTCGTTTGTTTGATAATAGAACGATACTCTTGTACTATATCAGCATCATATGTTTTGGTCTGGCACATCGGTGAGCGGTCCAGTCGGAAAATCGTGGAACAAGAGCGATCGTTTCTCTCTATTGTCCGGAACGCAGAGCTCAATAATGCTCCCCCCGACGGCCTCTCCTCCCAAGTCGTAGGTTCTGCCAGGTATCAGGAACCATCGTACAAAACCCGCGTACCCGCTATGTAGCGTTCTGTTGCCCTAGCGGCTTTGATCCTCCTTGGTATCGCCGTCGGGGCGAATTTCATGAACCGGCAGAAATCCGCCGGGGAGGAACTGCTCGCTGACCAGATTTACCAGAGTCATATCCGGTCCCTCCAGGTCAATCATGTGACCGATGTCG
>JAWOKN010000043.1:0-18207 GCA_033854175.1 Bacteroidota bacterium
TTATTGTTCGTTCTGACGGCAAACGCACAGGTTACCAATCTCAGCATCAATCACAGCGACACCACATTCAGCATGGTATCAGGAGACACGGTTTCCTGGCAATATGACGTCCCGACGGGATCCGCAACGACAGCCGACTTCTGGCTCGATGTCAACCAGAACGGTGCCATTGACCCGGGCACGGACATTTTCATCTTAAGTTTCGTACAGACCGATGGAGACACTCTCGGAAACGGTGGTCCGCCCGACATGGACAGGACGGCGAACGGGCATGTGGTGTTTGGCCAGCGCGTCGGATTTTTCGGGGGGCATTATATCCTCAGATTTACAAATAACTCGTCAAGCATGGTTGCGACGGGGACCGTAGCACCACTTCCGTCGCCCGCACACACCGTCAGCGGAACAGTCACACCCCCCCCATCGAGGAACGTCAAGAATCTCGTTCTTCAGCTCGAACGCAAGAATGACACGGCAGAGCCGATATTCTGGACCGCACTGACCGATTCTCTCGGACTTTTTACATTTAAGCTGAATGCTGATACGGCCGGTCCGTGGAACGTGCGCTTCTTCAGCAATCCGTTCCCGGGCTCCGTACAGACACCTGCCGATACGCAGATTTATATCTCCGGCGATCCGGCCGGCATCAACTTTTCGTTTACTGCCCCGGCGGCACAGGTGACAGGAAACCTGAAGGACGAAAATAACCAGGCCCTCCCCTACCGGGATGTCAGCCTTTACAGAAATGATTACGGGCTTCACCTCGTTGTGCAGACAGATGGATCAGGATTCTTCCGGTTCGGGATTCCGGCCGGCCAGTTGAATGGCCAGGCCTGGACCGTCGGTCCCTATTGCGATTGTCCCAACGGCATCAACACGACACAGTTATTCTCGTATGTCCCCTTACCGGTCATGAATGACGGGGATAGCCTCTACCGCGTGCTCGTTCTCTATAAGGCAAATTCCGAGATAACCGGCCAGGTAACCATCAACGGTGTACCCCCCAACTACCCCGTTTTTGTCAATGCGTACAGTGATACTGCCCAGGCGCGGTCGATGATCGACACGACCAATGGAAACTTTGTCCTGAACGTGACCGATAAGATCTCCAGCTACAACGTAACTTCTGACAATGTCTTCCCGCCGAACTATTCTGTACCCACGATACCGGCCCACGCCGGTCAATCCGGTGTGAATCTCAACATTGTCGTCACCTCTGTCGTGGAACGGTCACCGGGGATGCCGTCACATTACGCACTGGAGCAAAACTATCCCAATCCCTTCAACCCGTCGACAACGATCAGATTTGCCCTGCCCGAAAAGAGTTCGGTGGCGCTGAAGGTTTATGATCTGCTCGGCCGGGAAGTCGCTCAGCCCCTGCGGAGCGTCGAACAACCCGGCATTGTCTCCGTCAACTGGAATGCAGGCAACCTGTCCAGCGGCGTCTATTATTACCGCCTCGAAGCGGCCAGTGAAAACCATCCCGGGAAGACTTTTACCCAGGTACGAAAAATGCTGCTTATAAAGTAATCCGGCACCGTTCCGGTATGTTGAAATCCCGGCCCGGGATTCTGGGCCGGGATTTTTTATTGGAAAAAGAAATGAGATCCGGATGCTTATGACCCGAAGAGTTCCAGGTGCAGAACCCTCACGGCCCGTTCAACCTGGAGTTCACTGATGACGAAGGTAAGGTTGATTTCCGAACCACCCTGGGAAATGAGTTCAATATTGATATCCGCACGCCCCAGCGCATCAAAAATCCGGCCTGCGATCCCTTTCGTGTATTTAAGGTTTTCACCGACAACACAGAGGATCGCCTTTTCGGCGTCAACACGCACGGTCGCAAACGATTCAAGCTCCTTCACAATCGGCTCGAGACCGGTCGCGTCGTCGACTGTCAGGGATATGCTGACCTCGCTTGTCACAACGACATCGATGCTCTTCTGCCGTCTGGCAAAAATGTCGAACACACGGGCAAGGAAGCCATACCCCATCAGCATGCGGGTACTCTGGATCGTGATGACTGTAATCCCTTTCCGGTAGGCGATCGATTTTACGATGCATGCCTCGGAAGGACGCGAGGTGCGGGTGATTCGTGTTCCTCCGAACTCAGGACGGCGGGAGTTGAGGACACGGACGGGGATATTTTTCTCGATGGCAGGGAGGATGGTGCTGGGATGGAGAACCTTGGCGCCAAAATATGCCAGCTCGGCCGCTTCATTAAACGATAATTCACCGGCCCGCTGTGCCGACGGGACAACATTCGGATCGGCGCTCAAAACACCATCGACGTCAGTCCATATCTGAATTTCCTCCGCATCCAGCGCCGCGCCGAAGATCGCGGCAGAATAATCGGACCCACCCCTGCCGATGGTCGTCGTTATCCCCTCGTTCGTCGAACCGATAAATCCTTGAGTGACAACCACACTCCCCTTCTGAATTGGCGGAAGAAACTTTTCCGCGGCAAGCCGGGTGATGCGATCCATCTGAGGGACCGCCTGGGTGAAAGTGTTGTCGGTGACCATCACCCCGCGGGCATCAACCCGGACGGCTTCAATCCCCAGCCGGGTCAATGTTTCTGCGAGCAAAAACGATGACCACTTTTCGCCATAGGCGGCACACCCGTCGAGCGTCTGCGGGGGCAAAGCCTTGAGAACCGAGAGACTTTTCAGAACACCCGACAATTTTTCGTAGTCGGCATCAAAAAGATGTACCGCCGCCGCCTCCTCCCCCCCACGCCCGTCACGGAAAAGCGCGTGGGCCATAGACCTGTGCCGATTTATCACCCCTTCGAGCTCCTTCAGCGCTGGTTCCTCCTCATTTGCCGCGGCCATCCGGGGGAGCCGCAGGAGAAGGTTGGTCACCCCCGCACACGCCGAAACAACGACCAGAAGCTGATCATGGCGTGCTTTCCGGATGATCTCAGCAACATTGAGGACTGCCTCGGCACTTTCTACCGATGTCCCCCCAAATTTCAATACTTTCATTGGAATTTGATCTTCGTGATCTTGTCGATGATGATGAATGTCTACCGGTCAAATCCGGACAATTCGCGCCGAATGAGTTCCAGACCGGTTATGCCGGAATCGATTGAAACAGCAAATACCCTGTTTCAACACATCTCCCTCAGGTTGCTTCCATCCGTGGGTTATGGATATCGGCGGCAAATATCCGATATATAGTATAAAAAAAAGTCTCTTTAATTCACAACCAGGCAATACCTTGACGATAAGCGGGTGTTAAACGCCCCTTCCCCACAAAAAAAAAATTAATTTATTTTTGATTTTTTTATTCCGATTTTGTATTTTCATCCCGAGGTATGGAAAACCTCACACACTAATTCCAAGGTGTGATTAGAGAATCCTGAGTCTAATCCAGGCTCAGGATTTTTTTATCCACAACGATGCCCGTCGGGTACTGAAGATCAATACGGAGGGAAGGCCGTCTTCCGGAGTGACATGAGTTCGGGGAAAAGATCATCCGGAGAGGAAAAGAGGAGAGTACGACGCGATGTTTGCAGCCCGGGATTCCAGCCACTTCTTGTGTTTGGATTTATTCCGTCCGGGTCTGCGCGTCCCCTTCTTGAGATGATGTCTGAAACAGAGAAGCGTCCCCTCGAATGCGTCATCCGCGCAGATGATACACCGCCCCTGACGCATTTTACGGATCTGGTATTTTCTTTGCTTTGATAGCCTCAAACCGGCCAGATCATCCTCAATTCTCTTCATGGAATTCCCTTGGCTTGTTTATCCTGTCCTTTACGAGAAGGAATATGCCCACCGAATGCAATCTTTATGTTACTGCAATATTATCTTATCATTAAATTTGCCGGTACCAACGCCGGACGGATGTCATCAACAATGCAAATCCGCCACCCCCTGGGACATCGGACAACCCTTGTGGGCCCACCCTATTTCATGGAGCGGATTCTGACCTCGGTCCCGGATTCCCCTGCCATGAGTTTCTGCAGTCTGGAAACATCGGTGTCCCCGTAATGATAGGGGTAGAGGATCTTCGGGTGAAATTTGCTCACAGCCAGGGCGACCTGTTCAGGAACCATCGTGTAGGGCTGATTCATCGGGAGAAACGCGATGTCGATGTTTTTCAGGGAAGCCATCTCGGGGATATCCTCCGTATCTCCTGCAATGTATATCCTTTTTCCACCGAGCGTCAGAATATATCCGTTATCCCTTCCCTTGGGATGGTACTGCTCGTGGCCTTTTGTCGTGTTGTAGGCAGGAACCGCCTGAATCGGAACCCCGGCGATGGTTTTTGTATCCCCGTTGTGCATCACGATCCCTTTTTTCAGGGTCTTGTATGTCTCTTCCGTAAGAACGATCTGGGTGGTACTCTTCATGATAAGATCAACCGCTTTCGGATCGAGATGATCGAAATGGTTGTGCGTGATGAGGATGAGATCAGCTTTGGGGAGACGGGAATAATCGGCCTGCTGGGTCCACGGATCGACATGGATCACCATGTTATTGAATTCGATGACCAGCGTCGCGTGACCGACAAACGTGATGGTGATGTTGCCCGTTTGAGTATGAATGACATCCTTTTCAAAGGCTTTTTCATCCTTGGTGGTCTGCAATATCGAAGCGAGAAGGAAAAATGCCAGTACCATGGTTCCCTCCTTGTAAATGATTGGATATGTATGGTTGATTACCTGGTAGGAAATTACACAGATTCGGGGGAATTCGCAATACGGGATATCCCGCCTGACCCCCCCTCTCTTGAACTTCCCGTACGAGGGGCGGTGAACGGATATCTGTTCTGGCCATTTCAGAATCCCCGTCAGGCCGCTATCATAAGGAACTTGCAGGATTCGTTCCTCCGGGAACATTCGGGTCCAGGTCGCGAACCGTGGAAATCCCGGGGAAAAAACTGTCATGCGAAAGCGTCAGCTGAAGTTTCTCCACGTCGCGCAGAACCCGCCGTTCATCCCCCCAGTCGCTCCAATACACCCCGGCCGCCTCAAGGACGGAAAAACGATCCGCGTTCCGTTCCAGAATGGTCTTTGAGAAGTTCACGCAGGGAAGGGACGGGTAGATGCTGTTCAGCATCTTTTGCCGGTCATCCTGGTCGGGGAATTTCATGAGTTTACTCAGTTTATCGAAAATCCCGGGGACCATTTTTTTGAAGACAAGAAGAAACGACCGTACCTTACCGACCATGACAAGGGTGTTCCATAAACACTTCCGCTGGTACAATTTTTCCGCGGTATCACGGTCGGGTTTTTCCCAGAACCTGCTGATATGATGCACCCTGACATTCCACGGATTTTTGATCGGGTAATCCTTTTCGATCCACCCGTATTCCTGCTCAATCCCGGTCGGCTGAACCCCGAGGAGAATGATCCGTTCACCCTTCCTTTGCACGACGCGATGGGCGAGATCCACATAGTTCATGAACCTGGCTTCATCCCCGACAAAATGATCCGATGGGAAAACCGCCGCAACGGCACCGGGACAGCGGTCATAAATATGAAGGAGCGCAAGGAGGATACCGTTTGCGGTTTCCCGGCCGCACGGCTGGACAAGAATGGTCGAGAGCGGCTGGTCCCTGAGCTGGGAATGCACGAAGGAAAGATGAGAGCGGTTAACGATGGTACAGATCCTCTCCTGCGGAATGAGAAGCCGCAGACGATCATGCGTACGCTGCAGCATTGACCTGTCCCCGACGATCGGGCAGTATTGCTTGGGCCGGACAATGCCATAGAGCCTCTTGATGAAATGTTGTAGCCTCGTCCCTTCCCCGCCCGAAAGAATCACTCCCCACAAGCCGCCATCCTGTCCTGTCATCGACACGTCTCCTTCGCATAGTTATCGTTCTCTGGACTTCGTTCTTTAGTACAACAACCGTATCAAGGAGCGCGCTGAAGCTCTCTTCGTGTATTGTGTCTGATCAATAAGGTGGTGTAAAGTGTGACACCCAGATTTCAGAAAGGGTTTAAAAAACCGGGTAAATCGCAACTCCAATATTATCAAGAGTTTGGGCCGGCAGAACAACATGACCTGAAAAGCCGGGCAAATTTTTCCTCCCTCCCGGCCGCCCTCAGAGTCTCATCCATCCGTCCCCAGGGGCCCATCAGATGAAAAAAAAGACCTCGTGCTTTACACGAGGTCCATGCAATTCCGTTGATCGTATCGGGCCACTCATTATTTCGGCGCGGGAGGTTCCTCGGTTTTAATCATTGCCTTGGCCTCCTTGTCGGTGAGGGTCTTGTGATGCATCTGTTTTGCATGCATTTTCACCATTGAAACAAGCTCCTTCTCACTATGGCTCCGCACCATGAACCCGCACGACGGATCGCACGTGACGGATTTCAGTGGCCCCATCGCCATCTCCTTCTCCATATCCCCCTTTTTCATTTCCTCCTTTTTCATCTCTCCCTTGCCCGTGGATTCCTGCTTCACTTCACCCTGCGTAAAGGCGACGGCAGTAAAGGATACTGTAAGAACGACCGCGAGAATCGCTATACAAACACTTTTCAGCATAGCAATACTCCTCCTTCCTTGATGGTTATATGATATTGTGAACTGCCTCCTCTTGACACCCCAGTATAGAAAACCATTCTTATAAAATCAAATCATCAACCAGTATCCTTCACCCGGCCCATCGGTTTTCTCCGGATATCTACTTCACGAGAACCAATTTTATCACGCCCGTGAAAGATCGGCCATTTCCCCCCAATGGCGAGGAATTCATCCGGCAAAAATATATGCCGCTCGGGAAATTCCCCGCATTCCATACGATCTGCCGGAAACCGGCAGGCTGAACCCCTTCGATGAGGTCGGCCACCATCTCCCCGAGGAGATTATAGATTTTCAGCGAAATCCTGCCCTCAAGAGGCAGCTGATATTGTATGGTCGCTGAGGGGTTGAACGGATTTGGATAAGCCTGGTCAAGGGCGTACGATTTGGGAATGTTTTGACCGCCCGGTTCAACGGCAGGCGGAGGAGGCGGTGTGTCATCCCCCGCAACGATATGAATTGCCCTGACCGGGGAAGGTGTCTGCCGGGACAACGCATAGGAAAGATAGAGCGTGCATGACTGGTTGACCTTCACCCAGTAACTTTTCCCGGGCATGATCGTGTCTGATGCAGTATAGCCATCGTCATATCCGAAGAACCGGCTGACACTCATCCCCGCGGGGTTGCTCGTTATGCTCGAAACGGGAAGCGGACTTGACAGGGAACCGATGATATTCCATCCGGCATGGAGCGACAACGTCTCGGCTAAAATCTGGTATCCGCTCACTGACACCGAGTCCTGCCGGCCGTATTTTATCCAGTAGCCGTTTCCGGATACGAGGGAATCCTCGACAAGATACCCCGCAAGGGTATCATACAGGAACGCGGATGATGTGGCTCCCGGATACAGGACCGACCTCCGGTATTCGGTACTTTTCACGGGGACGGATATCATATTCCAGCCTGCTGAGAGCTTCAGGGTAAGCGAGGCCGGGCTTTTTACCATCATGACAGCCCCCGACAAGGCCGGAACGTTGACCGACAGGTTATTATTCACAAATGTAAGATGAACGGGCGTGGAATCCGGAGCGGTGGAATAGACGAACTGGAATGACGGATTTGCCGGAAGCAGACTGAGCGGAACATTGAGCCATACCGATTGGGAATCCCGGTTAAAATATACCAGCATCATTTCACCGCTCAGCGACCGCGAGAATGCCAGCGCCCCCGCACTGTCATTCACCGCCATTTGTTGAAAATCCCCCCGCCGGAGAGAAGGATAGAGATGGCGGAGAGCAAGTGCGGATTTGTACCCGTTATAGATAACCGAATCAAAATTTGCATCGTCGGGCGTCATGGCATAACCCCGCGGATCGGTCGCCTGCGGAGCGAAATGAAGGTCGGGCCAGGGCATCGGTTTCCGGTCATCGGGATCCGTTGCCCCCCACATTCCCGCCTCATCGCCGTAATAGATCATCGGCGCACCGGGTATGGTCACCTGCGCAAGAAGAGCCAGACGCTGAATCTGCCGCTCCCGGGCGTTCGGTTTTCTGATCAGATACGCGCTGTTCCAAAGAGGTGAATTTATTGATCCCCACCCGGTCGAAAGCGGTGCGTTGACGATCATCGAAGCAAGACGCTCCGTATCGTGGGAATCCGCAAGATTCTGGCAGACCAGCGTCGCATCACGCCCGTAACTTGCCATATATCCGCTCACGACAGACATGAACTGGCTCGGCAACATCGTATTCCAGGTGAGATAATTATAAATCGGGAACGCGCAGGCGGCGTAGTTCATCGTACCTGAAAATCTTCCCTCCTTGATGTAATACGTGGCATCGGTCCATACCTCGGATGTCGTATAGACATCCGGGTTAATGGAGCGGATATAGGTATTCCATTCGGTCCAGAAACCGACCGGAACATCGGGGACCGTGTCAAGCCTCCAGCCGTCAATTCCGTCGGAAGGATCACCGTCGCCATTCGGATCCATCCAGCGCCTGCAGATTTCGAAAATGAACTGCTTCGGACCGGGAGCGAGATTCGATCCATCCAATGAGGTGGCGAATTCCGGCATCGGAGCGTAATTGTTCCACGATTTGTAGGTAAACTGACTCCCCGGCACATGCGGATCATAAAATGAATATATGGTGAACCAGTCCTTATAGGAGGACTGGGCCTGATAGGTCAGAACATCCTTGAATGCATAAAAATCCCGGCCGCAGTGATCAAACACCCCGTCCAGGATCACCCGTATACCCCGGCGGTGAGCCTCGCCGAGGAGACGGAGGAAGAGACTATCGGCCGATGTCCAGTGCCATGTGGACGGATCGAGGGTCTCCTGCTGAATCAGTGCTATGTCCCCCTGCGGGTCCGGTCCGAAGTAGGGATCAACGTGCTGGTAGGCAGTACATTCGTATTTGTGAAGCGATCTGGCGTAAAAGATCGGATTAAAATAAATCGCATTGATCCCGAGTGAATCGAGATAGTCGAGTTTGTCAAGAACCCCCTGGAGATCACCGCCATACCGTCTGTCGAAGACACCGTTGGTAAAGCTCGAACCTTCAGCCACTTCCCACGGGGCGCGGGCGTACCAATCACCCGTCCAGGGGGAAGTCTGCCATGTCAGCGGCACATATTGCGGTTCCTCAAGTGAACCCCGTACCGGATCATTGCCCGGATCGCCGTTCCGGAACCGCTCGGGGAAAATCTGATACCATACGGCATCCTCAGCCCACGACGGCACCGTAGAGGCCGGTGGGGGGATGGAACGGGGGAATTCGTACGTATATGCGCGTCCGACAGCATCACCAATGAGGAGGACAACCGACGCATCCGGGGAAGGAGGCAACACCGGATGATAGGAAAGAACATTCAACAGGGTATTATAGAACCCCATCACATTGGCGGTATCACTGTTTATCACCAGCTGGATTCTTGTTATTCCGGCAGATGAAAAAATACCCGCCTTCACCACGTTTATCACACCTGTTGAATCATTATGTTCGGTAGGCTCAAAAATCATCGGATCTGAGACCCTTATCAGGGAATTGTCATACTGACTCCCGTCGAGCTGTGGATTCAGCGGATCCGAGATCCATAACCATTGCGAGCCGGACTGGTTCAGATGAAAGTAAATTTTGTACGGGTACGACCCTCCCACCTGGAGCTTTATGCGGTAAAACCAGTATCCTCCCGCAGAATCATAATCCATCTGCGACGGAGCACCCGTGGTAATGGCACCGTTATTGTTCGGCCCCCAATTATTGAACGAACCGGGCAAAAACACACGTATTTTCTGCCTTGCGGGGTCATCATACCGGAATGTAACCATGACACTATCGGTCGATTGTGAAAACGAGGCACCATGGAGAAGAAGGGTGAGTGCGGATATCCAAAAAACGCTTGTGAGGAGATTTTTTTTCATCGGAATAACCTGTCATGACCAGAGTAAACAGCCGGAGAGGAACATATCATCTTCTGGCATCTGCAATATACGGAAGAAACGGAAGAGACCCAAAATGATCTGCTCACGGACCCCTCCCAAATCCGGTATGAGGGACAATTCAGGTGTACTATTTATGGATCGGTAAGGGTGCGCGGATTTTTCTTCACCCTGAGATGTGTCCACAGGGCCGGGTATGTCCGGGCCTCCACCGAACATCCCCGGTCCTTTGTTCTTCCGCGGGCATCCTACAGGAGGATTGTTATTTTATGTACAGGACTTTTCCCACCTGAACATATGACTTGCCCGGACCTGCGACTGCGGCAGCTTCATATTTATAAATATAGATCCCGCTTGCAAACCGAGCAGCATTCCATGTGACCGCGCGATATCCCGCCGCCTCCACTCCGTCTATCAGAGTCGCAACGACACCCCCCAGGAGATTGTACACCTTCAGGGTAACCTTGCTTTCAACCGGCAGCTGATACCTGATCATCGTTGCAGGATTGAACGGATTCGGATATGCCGGCTCAAGCCTGTATTCCCCGGGAATCCTCGGATCTGCGGATGATATGCCGATGGGCAGAGCGGGAGGCAGTTCGGTTATCGGCTCAATCCGGATCCGGTTATCAGCTGATATCAGACTCTGAGCGCCGCCTCCGGATGAAAGAATCAGATGGGCATCGTTGCTCATTTTCACCCAATAACCCTTCCCAGGCCAGATTGTGTCGGAAACCTGATAACCGTTGCTATAGCCAAAAAGCTGGCTTGATATAAGACCAGGTGGATCGCACAGCACAGACTGGTATCGGACGGGATTGGAAACCGAGCCGATCATGTTCCAACCCGTGTAGACGGGGATGGTGTCGGTCGGCACCGGTGATCCGATGATCGGCTGGGTCGCCGCGCCGGTAAACCTCAGCCAATACCCCCGGCCGAATTCCAACGTATCCTTCACAAGGTATCCGCTACCGCTTTCATAACTGTATGCAGGGGTGGTTGCTGCCGGGAAAAGTACAGCCCGCTGTCCATTCGTGGGCGACACCGGAAGAGAAAGAAGGTTCCATTGCGGCTGGACAGCCATGTCGAATACCCCGGTTGTCATGGAATCCCTGTACCCGAGGACTGCGATGTCATCGACATACATTCCGTCCCTATCAGAATACGAATCGCTCTTGACACCGAAGCGAAGCAGGATGTCCGCACCGGCATACGCCGAAATATCCGCCTCCTGGCCGACCCACTCCATACCCGGCGTGTAGCCGTCATAACCCCATGTGCCCGGTGTTTGAACACCCGACCCCGAACCCGAGTGTGATAGCGATGTCCGGAGCGTGGTCCAGGTCGTGCCTGCATCAGATGAGATCGCCACATAGCCAAAATCATAGGTCGGTTCAACCTGCCACTGCGTCCAGAACCTCAGTTCAGCATAGGTGTACCCCGCGAGATGAATGGGCTGAATCAGCGTGAGGGTATTGTCCGAACTGGGAGAATAATCGCCCGACGGACTGTCAGTGAATGCATTCGGAGCTGAATGAGCCGTCGATGTGATTCCCCAGCCAATCCCGGTATTCCAGTGAACCGTCCCGCTGTCTCCGTTATCCGCCAAGAGCGTCACCGGGGTTCCCAATATCGTCCTCAGGGTGTCCCGGTGAAGATATCCTGCGGTGTCGGTCAGGGTGACAATAAAGCTGACGGGACCGCTGTGAATGGCTGTATCGTTCAGCTTTCCGGAAAAAACCACCTGCGCATCGGATCGGGCCGGAATGACACCCACCGAATCCAACGCCGCAGTCCAGGATATATGAGGGTCTGTTGCTGAAACAACCGCATGGATGTTGTTTGCACCTCCCAAACCCTTGTTTTTCAGTGTCGCCGTGAGGGTGAAATTTTCCCCCCGCTCGATCCCGCCGTCGTGATTCTGATCGGCAATCTCATAGCCTTTGACGACAGTGTACTGCCCCGCGACGAACGTGAAGTATTTATTTGGCTCAAGATTCACCTGGGCCAGCGGAAGAATAAGGCTGCTGGAGGGCCAGAACGAAGGCCCCACCTCGGGAGTCATTGCAAACGTCACCGGCTTGGAACTGTCGCCATACATGTAATCATCGGAATTCCCCCGTGTGACATAACCGACGGTTTGCATGTCGACACCGCTGACATACCGGTTGTAGCCGGTCATGTCGAAACAGAATTCACGAAATGCGACCGAGTCCGGAGACTCCCACGGCAGGTATCCCCACGGGTAGACATAATCATTGCCGAAGGTATGGTAATTCAGACAGGTTTTAATGTTGTGGGACATGAGAAAATACATTATGCCGCTTGTTTCCCATTCTGAAAAAGGCCCCGCGCCCCGGTAAACATCGCTCGAAGTATTCTCATCAGAGCCGCCATAGGATGAGTTCCACATGTCATAATTGCCGTAGTTCCTGTTCAAATCGACGCCATATGTCCCGTCGCCGTTATCCTTCCTGTTCTTGCGCCAATACCCGCCGCCGGACGGATTGGTAGTCTGGTTATAGACATATCCGTCGGGATTGAATACAGGGAGAAACCAGATCTGACGGTTATTCAGAAGATACGTCGCATCCGGGTCGGTGCCGTAATTCTGAAGAAGCCACCACATATAATAGATCACGGTCATCATCCCCTCCGGTTCACGCGCATGATGAAGGGCTGTAAAAAGAACCTCGGGTTTGCTGGGATCCTCGGTATTGGCATTGTTCGAGATTTTCACCATCCACAGATACCGGTGCTCAACAGTCTGGGCGACCGGTGCCCGTGCCGTTATGAGGTTGGGATAAAGCTGCAGCATCGAGTCGAGCTGCTGGAGTACCTCGGAATATGTATAGTACCCCCCCATGCTTCCATAGCCGAATCCCAGGGCATTCATCGGGCCGCGATGGAGATGCTTGATATCTTCCCGCTGAAGATCATCAACAAGTATGGTGTAACCGATACCCCTGGCTGCAAGCTGCTGCAGGTCGGGAGTGCCGGCGATGAATTCCATCCAGCCCCCGATTTTGCCGGATGAGCCCTCCGGATCGATTCCCGACTCCCAGACCCGTTCTATCATACCCTTGTCAGGAACAAAAATCCTGATACGGGAGTATGTAACATCGGATCCAGCCTGAAGAATGTTGGAGACGACGACCAGCAGCAAGAAGATGACCGACTTTTTCATGATTTTTCCAGTCCGATAGTGACAACGATAGAAAGTGATAACCGATAATATTGAAGTGATACTCCGGGCGCCGACGACAAACAAGATCCATCTAGTGTACTTTCTGCCCGCCGATCCACTGGGCGATGTCCGCAACAACAGACCCGTCGACGTGACCGGCAGTCGCATACTCATCCGGCGTGCTACGGCCCTGCCCACTGATAAACAGATGATTCAGCTTCTTGTACGATTTAAAAACCACGTTTGGCCTCCCCGAGAGGGATTTTTCCCATACGCGGAAATCTTCCATCGTGACCTGATAATCCCTCTCACCCTGCAAAAAGAGCATGGGCCGGGTTTCCCGTTGAGCCAGTTCCGCCGGATGGTATGCCCTGAGGTCCAGCCAGTATTTCCCCGGGATGTTCAGCGGCAGATCCCCTGAAGGAATTGCAACGGATAAATCCGGATCCTTGACGCGGGCAACCTGCTTTTTGATGAGCTCAAGCTGGCTCTTCCGTGCCTCGGATTTTGCAGGATCAAGCGAAAAAATGTACGATGTCTGCTCGAGTATGACATCCTCAAGCGGCCGGCTCGTTCCCGCCATGACGATAAAACCCGCAATCGCGGGATCAAGCTTACCGATCCTCGGGATCAGCATGCCTCCAAGACTGTGTCCGAGAACAAACACCTTCTTTGCATCGATACCACCGGTTTTCCGCAGTAAGGACACGGCCACAAGTGCATCGTCGATGGTTTCCTCCTTGACCGTGAGACTGTCTTTTATGGGAAGGAGTTTCGCGCCGTATTCCTTTGTCCGCTTTTCATACCGAAGAACAGCGATCCCCTTTGAGGCCAGCCCGAAGGCCAGGTCGCGGAAGGGCCTGTTCGGCCCGATGGTTTCATCCCGGTCCTGAGGTCCCGAACCATGGACAAGCACAACAGCCGGGAATGGGCCTTTACCGACCGGCAGCGTGAGAGTCCCGGGAAGCGCCCACTCCCCGCCCCCTATTGTCACCTCGCGTTCCGAGTACGATCCCGGTTTCGCATATGAGGGGAGAACGTACTTCACCTTCGATGTGTGCGGGACAAAATACAACCCTGCGATCTGGCCGGAGCTGTTCAGGACAACCTTGACATCGAGCGTGTCTTTTTCAAATTTGCATGTCACAAGAACAGCATCGTACTGCTGCACTCTCTGCGTGCGCGATCCGATCTGCGTTTTGAAGGGCCCGACCTGTCCTATCAGCATTTCCCAAGTCTGCCGGAGTTTTTCCTGGGGAAGCGCCCCCGCCATGGTGTTATCGAAATTCCGTTCGGCGTTAACATAATCCCCCTTTGACAGCAGGTTCACGAACTCCTTCGCTGTTGTTTCCGGATCGCCCCGCTTTGGCATCAGCGGTTGCCGTGCGTATGAAATCAGAGAACAGGAACATATAAACAATATCATGAACGGCGCACAAACACATTTCTTCATTCTGACAGATCTCCAGAGAAAATGGGAAAATGGAAAGAACAGGCGGAAAACCACACGTGATGAAGGGAACCGCGTTACAAATATAAATACATCATCCTGGAATGTCAATTCCGGTTGCCGCGCCCGCCATCACACATCCGTATAACGCGTTCAGAAATCATACCTTACCGTAGCATAAACCTGGAGGGATTGATCCCGGGTCTGCGATACCACCCGCTCGGAATCTCGGCATAGACGCCATCGAAAAGATCCTCATAAGGACTTGAGCAAACAGGCCGGAGCCCGATGTCACCACCCGGGCCACATAAAAACATCTTTATGCAAAGGATGACAGGGAGAACAGATCGGCGTTCCGCAGGAATTACCACACGTCGGTGTGCAGGATTGGGCCGAAAAACAACGAACCCAATCCGTCACGACAAATGACGGATTGGGTTACAGGGATGCTTCCTGTTTATTACTTGATAAGGAGCATTTTTCTGGCGGCCGTATAACCACCTCCCGGGCCCGCGTCAGCCCCCAGGGTGGTCGGTCTGGCCGAAAGGCGGTAAAAATACACACCGCTTGCGAGTTTTGATCCGTCAAAATCCGTACTCTGAACACCTTCATTGAGGATTTGCTCGTCAAGCAACGTCATAACCTCCTGCCCGAGAATATTGTAGATTTTCAATGTCACAATGCTGCTCACCGGGAGGAAATACCGTATCACCGTGACGGGGTTAAACGGGTTCGGATAATTCTGATACAACGAATACGTCACGGGACGTTCCCCACCGCGTACCGGCGGATTACGGAGCGGTATCGTCACACCCGCCGGGGGATGCAAATACGGGATATCCCCCCAATCCCGCAGTATACCCTTGAGACTCAATCTCCCCGAGAATGAATTTGTATCGACCGGCCCGCTGAAGGCACGATTGATCCTGCGAAGAATAGAATCGAGTGATACCGCAGGCTTGACCTCCGTGCAGTCGCTGATGATCGTATGGTATCCCGACAGAAACGAGTCTACGACCGTCACGATATCCCACAATCCCTTCCCGTTGAGGGGATGGGTCTGCGCACCCGTACTGTCATCATACGTCAGGCCGGAAAACCCGGGTGGTGTGATCGAATCGTCACTGCTTGTCAGGGCGAGCTTGGCCGCAACCTGATTGGCGAACAAATTATCGTTCTGCTTTTCCGGAGGCAACATCCCCTTTTCCCCCGTAAAATCGAATGCGGCCGGATCGCCGGTATGCTGGCTTCCCTTTTTCCCGACGAGCGATTTCAAAACATCGCCGGATTTCTTCAGCCTCACCCATCCCGTGGTTTTCTTCAGAGTGGGATCCGCAATTCCTATCACAAGACCACCCTGAAGGGCAGGGCTCTGGTAATCGGCATCAATGAGGTTAATCAGGTTTGGCATCGGCAACCTGGGCTGGTTGAGTGTAAACCGGACATCCTTGGCAGGTTTTCCGACCTGCACGCCGTTCGATATCCACCAGTACTTGGATACGGTCTGGCGGCTTCCCTTGTCTCCGAACCCGCAGACACTAATTGTCCCGCCCGAATCGATCGGGGCAGAAAAGAAAAAGTTCCACTTATGAGAGGCGGCATCGCTGTTGACCGAATCATACGGAGGAGTCGCGGAGATGGTCCCGGGAAGAATTTTGTGACTGAATTCCATGTGAAGGCCGTTTACGACAACCGCACCCGGATTATGATTCGTCACAACCGTGCAGAATTCCACCTTGTCGGGCTTCAGTTTCACCGCCTTACCGAGCTTGCCCTTGTTATCGCGCGCGGTTGCAATACTCTCCGGCTGGATGGATCTGTATGAGGCGCTCTCGGGAACAACGGCGAGTATCCACTGGCTGAAATGGGTTATGTTTTGCGCAACAATCTGATCCGCCTGCGGATGAAACTGATTGAAAGACGTGCGCTCGAACATCTGGCCGCCTGAATCGCGCGTCGCCACCGCGATCATGTTCGGGTTTGGTGGTCTTCCGAACCAATCCGCCAGATTCGCAAATGTAAATGTGATGTCGGTCTGGAACGTCGTGCCGGGAGGAACATTCATTGCGCTGATTTGCCAGAAACCCTTGTCTGCAATCCCGGTGATCGATGCGGGGTCAAAACAGTCAGCCATCAGGCAGGGGTCCGGCGGTTGAAAATACCGGGTCATGACGACGTCGAACTCTGAACCGGTTGGCAGGATGCTTTTGACGTTCATGCTGATGGTCGGATCGAAGATATATAACGCAGGCAGTGCGCCGATGTGGACAATGAACGAGGACGCATGCGCGAGGTTACAGTAGATATCGGTATTTCCGGACCCATTACGGGTATCTTCCCAGGCAATAATGGCACTGCCGTTCGTGTTGGAAGGGACAGATCGCGGCGGACCCTGGTCACCTGATGCGGTTGAGACGGCAAGGCCGCTCGAGATCCAGAGGAGAGTACCGCCTGCGCTGACCCGCTGAGCATAAATGTCCTTGTTGCCGTTCCGTGTATCCTGCCACGATACCACCGATCCACCCGCACCGTCCGGCACCATGGATGGAGCGGATTCAATTCCTGACTGGTTACAGACGACAATGCCTCCTCCGGTGACATTCCAGAGCCCGGCACCGCTCGTGTCGAGCCGCTGCGCCTCAATACCGAGATCGGGGAATTCGCTCCAGGAGATAACCGCTCCTCCGTGGGTATCGCTGACTATGGCAGGGGAGCCGAAAAAGCCGAGGAGATTCGTGACAGAGATCCCGCTCCCGCTGCCCCATCCGAGCGTGCCGTTGGCACGAACAAGCTCTGCACGCACCGTGTTGTCATCACCAATCTGCGGACCGATATACGTCACGATGACACCATGGTTGAGGTCGCTTGCAAGTTTGAATTGATTCTCCGGACCGCTCGCTGAGCTGATCGCAATGCCGTTAGCCGCCCACAAGATGTTCCCGCTGCCGTCAACGCGCTGTCCGTAGATATCCCCTGCCGGGTCGGAACGGTAATCCTGCCAGACGATGACCGCCCCATTATTGCCATCGCTGATCATCTCGATGGAATTCTGATCATTCATCGCCTGACAGATGGGAAGTCCGTCGGTGGACGAACCCCACGCAACCGTATCAACATTCCCGAACGAGTAGAGATGGCGGGCATAGATGTCGGATCCGCCGATGGTATCAGCCAGATTCTGTTCCCACGCGATGATGGCACCACCGAGCCCATCCGGTGCGATTTTGGGATTTTCCCTCATGAATCCCTGAGGGACGATCTGCACACCGTCGGCAGTCCAGACAGGATTACCGAGGAGATTGATATGTTGTGCGTAAATCGCAGAACAGGCCGAGGGGAGAGGACAATCGGACAGACGATAATCCTCCCATGTGATGATTGCCCCGCCGGAATCATCGCTGCAGAGCTGTGGATGGAGCTGATCGCCGGTGGCAGTACAGACCGGGATACCGTTGATCGACCACTTCGGATTACCGCTGGCATCGAACCGCTGGGCATAGATGTCGCTGCCCGTCGTTGCCGAATCACGCAGATCCTGCCAGACGATAATGGCGCCACCGAGACCGTCGGAAATCACCTGCGGCTGAGTCTGTTGGTCGGGTGCGGTGCAAACGGGGGTATTGACGGACGGATCCGAGGACCACTGGGCTGC
>JAWOKN010000044.1:0-11107 GCA_033854175.1 Bacteroidota bacterium
TGCATCTTTCAAGACAGCAAACGCGACTTTTGGTTTGCTACGGACGGTGAAGGAGTGTTTAAGTACGATGGCAAAACTGTTGCTCATTATACCGATAAAGACGGACTTTGCAGCAGATTCGTTTGGTATGTGCAGGAGAGCAAAGACGGAACGCTGTGGTTTAAAACACGAGATGGCGTTTGCTCGTTCGATGGTAAGAAGTTCGATACACCACTTGCCGCTGAATATATTTCTGAAGCAACCGACATACAAAACGCTGTCTGGCTGATTAATTATTATTACGATGGCAGGCAGCTTTCTACAATTCAGTTGCCGCATACTTCACCGCTCACGAACAACAACAACTTCCACACTCCGTATGCAATTTATTGCACCTACAAGGACAGCAAAGGAAACTTATGGTTCGGCACTGACAGCAGAGGGGTTTGCAAATATGACGGCGTGACATTTTCCTGGCTTGACGATAGGGAATTGGGGGTTGCAGTCCGTTCAATCTTTGAAGACAAAAACGGGAACATCTGGATTGGGAACAATGGCTATGGTTTGTTCCGCTATGACGGGAAAACAGTGACTAATTTCACCAGACAACACCAACTTGAAAATCCTGACTTTCTAAAAAAGTTGGCAAGCAAAGAAGGGACTCTGGCCAGAGTATGGTCGATCACTGACGACAAACAGGGAAACATATGGATAGGAACGATCGATAACGGCTTATGGAAATTTAATGGAAATACATTGACTAATTACACGATAAAGGACGGACTGACAAGCAATGCCATCTGGACAGTTTACTGTGACGGCGATGGAATTTTATGGATAGGAAGTGATGGCGGCGGCATAACCAGATACGATGGGAAAGCATTCAAGACGTTTAACGGACGGAAATAGGGCGACACGAACATGACGTGGAGATGCCGGAGAATGACATGCTTTCGCAATCCATGTGCTTCACAGGAATGGTACTTAGAGGTTCATAGTAATATTGCGTTGTTCGCCGAAATATCGGGACAACGGCATGCTACTGAAATGTGAAAAGTATAGATGATAGGAATTCATAAGAGAATCGCTTTAGCCACCGGGGGGATCTTAGTCTGCATTCTTGCCTCTTGCCGGCAGAAGGATTGTGACCCAAATGATATCCAGTGTTGGGTAAATCGTCTGGACACGATAAACTCGGTCTATGACCCAACCATCAAAAAGATTTCGGATTTCGGCGAGTCTGTCATTCCCTTTGTTCTTGAGAAGATAAAATCCAAGCGCAGACTTACATCGCTTGGTGCGGCGTGGGTCTTTCAATACCTGCGGAGCGAGAAAGCATTCGTACCGTTGCTCGATGTCTACGAATCCGGCATTCCGTCTACTGCGCTGACCGCAATACGTATGATATTGGAAGAGAGAAGGGACGTATGGCAACCTGAAAAGTCTGCTGGTGTCGACAGCGATCGGTATTCCATCTTCCAATCATTGCTTAAGTGGGCTGTCAATGGGGATAGCCTGCCGGGTTCAAAAATGAAAAGGCAGTTCACAGACGCTAACCTATTTAAGGAATCCCAGAAGGGCGATGTCATTATTTCTACCGACGGACTGAATACTGATTACAGATTTGAGCTGTCCGGATATAACGTACACATCTTCAACAAAGTCGAGCGACAACAATGGGCTGATACCCATGGTGATTATCTATGCTTTAAGTTTCGTGACGTTTGTTTGTATTCATTGCCGGAAAGTACGGCCAAAGGTGTTCATGCAATCGCAGTACTTTGGCTCGACATGCCTTGGAATGGGAGCAAATTCTCAAAGGTGATCCACTTAAGCGGGGGCGGTGCCCAAACATTCTGGATCAAGCGAGACGGCAAATGGTATTTTGTTGCAGAAGTAGCGCGTTGGATCAGCTGAACGGATATAACCCGGCGTGCCGGCATATAACAGAAGTGGCAACGACGCCTGCTTTGGCGCGAAACTAGGATGAATTTTATCCATAGCGCCAAACGGCAGGGAGTCGTTATATAGCAGGCGCAACAACCCCCAAGAGAGATTGTGATTGCGCTATTTCATGGTTGTGATTCTCCGGCAGAGAGCATGGAGTTCGTTCGATCTCAATGAAAGGAATGATCATGGGAATCTTCAGCAGAAAGACATCGATCTTCGACTCGACAAAAACGGTGCACGTCACCAACACGTACCAGATTCAGGGAAAACCTATCGTCTGTCCACAGTGTGGCCACAACCAATTTGATTTTGGTTCGGCACTTCTGAACACGCCGGGAATGACGTTCCTAGGTCTCGACTGGGCGAACCGGACAGCAACAATCCTGGCATGTAAGGAATGTGGACATATTGATTGGTTTCTACGCGAACCTCAAGAGATCAAATAACAGGGATCATTCCCCGCCGTGTAAAAGATGATATAACGGGATATTCACGGACACTAAACTGGTAGTGAGACGAAATTCAAAGGAGTAAGGATTGGTGAACCTACCCCAGCAACTTATCGAAAACCTGGAAGCGGCAAAATCGCTCCCGACGGGATCAGACGAGCGGTTCAGCGGCTACGGTGTGATGGGTCTCCCGTTTGCGTCGGGACACATTCTGGCCATGCGACGATTCCCTGCTTCTTCCGTCGGCCCGGGTTACACGTCCGTCTGGCATCGGAATCCCGACGGTGATTGGATGTTTTACGCCACCGTCACACCGAGACAATCATGTACACGGTACTTCGGTGTGATCGCATCGCGCACAATCAAGACTGATATCTTAATCCGGTGGCTAAAGCCGTTTCACTTTCAAGTCACCATGCCCGCTCTGCCATTCGCGTGGGATATTATGGTGGGGGAAACGGCAGCTACCAGACTCATGAACGCAGCGGGCCGGATTCTTCCGGATTCCGCATGGCACAACTCAGGTGTTCTCACAACTATGGGCTTGATCGCAGGTCCGTTCCTCAGGGTGGGGCGTATCGGCCTTCACGGAAGGGTGCCCAACGGCCAGCGGTTCATCGTCACCCCTCGCGTACTCTGGGCGGTTGTTGACAGCTCTGCGAGTTTGGCGGGAAAAGATTTCGGCCCTCCAGGTCCTTTGCAATCACAGGCCCGCCTGGGAGATTTCTGGATTCCACAGCGGGGAATGCTTGCGATAGGGCAGGCTTTTTTCGAGTCCTTCGATCCTGCCTACCATTCGTCATGCACCTCACTAAGTGAATTTCCATAGGCAACCGGCACAGAATGGAAAAACACATGATTTGAAGACTTCACTCAATCTGTAACGTTCCATAGGGTGAGATGTATCTATTCACAAAACTCCTGCATTTTTCGCTCTGACATTATGTACGATGCCCTTACGGGCCCGGATTCTTTCCAACCCGCTGACTCGATTAACCAAACATAGTCCAATATGACCAAAAGCACCTCAAAGAGCCTCCAGCTGAAAATCTCACTTGCTGAGATAAAGCCTGAGATCTGGCGTCGAATTATTCTGGCCCCCGATACATCTCTTCATGGGCTGCACCGTATTATCCAGTTGTTATACGAGTGGTATGATTACCACCTTTACGAGTTCACCATTCGGGGTATAAAGTATCAGCAGCCCGGACCCGAATCTGAGGGTCGCGATTCAACCCGAGCCCGGTTGTCACAGTTCCACTTCGCCGTTGGGGACGAGTTTACATACGTTTATGACTTCGGCGACTGTTGGATTCATCGAGTTCGGGTCGAGGCTTATGTTCAAAATGCGGATCCTGGATGGCTGCCTCACCTCGTGGCCGGAGAACGGCGGGGTCCGCCTGAAGACTGCGGAGGTCCGGGTGGATTCGAGCGGTTCCTGGAGGCAATTGCCAATCCTAAAGACAACGAATACGACGAGTACCGCACATGGGTGGGGGACGACTACTCACCTGACAATTTCGACCTCAGAACCTTGCGACACGCCCTCCTCCTCTCGGCGGCATGGCTAGGGGATCAGGACGAAGTATGATCATTACCGCTGCCGGCGCGATAATATATATTGGCACCGGGCGTAACACACAGAAGAAATCAATGATCGAACTTAAGAAGGAGTCCCTCGAAACCCCCCGCCCAGCGGCCTGTGACTGCCGATAAACTCTCGCGCACGCAGTCAAATTTTACCGTCCGGCCTGATAATGCCATCTGTGTTGTTATTGGTGACATGAAACAAGGTCCGGATTGCCGGGTATTTTCAGTTTAACCCGGATTTGTGAAGTGTACTGGTTTCACCGTGGACCTCCTCCGGCGGGCAGTATGCGCTGATTTCTGTTTCAATGCTGGCTTCTTCCCTCCACTCGTCCTGCGCAAGTTCAAGGAGCATATCCTCGTCTTTAATCAAAGCGTCCGCTCCGCGTGTAATCACCTGATCGAGCAATTTTGAGAGGGTTTCGACAGCTATGATATTCCCCCTCATGATTAAATCCCGAAATTTCGTCCGATGACCATTTGTGCTCTTATGATGGTCAAGATGCTCTAAAATCCGGTTGTCGAAATCTGCGCTCTGCAACCGGGCTACTAAACCGAGAGAGTGAAAATTTCTTCTGAGAAAGATTCGCTGGACCAGGAATGCATACCAGTTGAGTTTCGGATCGACAAAATCATAATCGGGTTGAGATAACGTCCCTCTGAGCCGGCCCGCTTCACGTAACGAAGCCTCTATCGGGGTGCCTGCATATGGGAGCATTTTGCAAAAATTTATTGGAAAGTAACCATCTTCTCCGACAACTTTCAGGAAATGGATGTTCTGCCGGATTGATTCAATCGTTGAGGATGGATCAAAAAGCATGAAACCCATTGCAAGAGCCACATCATGTGTCTTGAGAAGTTCAATGGCTCTCAGGTTTTGCGATACATTGGTGTGCTTGTTCAGTGTCCGAAGCCCGATCTCATTACCCGACTCCACGCCGAGGTAGACGGCCATCAGCCCATGCCTCAACATCGACTCAAGTGTTTTAGGTTCAATGTCGTCAACCCGGCAGGAAATTTTCCATCCTATCTTGTCACTTAACTCGGCCTTATCGAGATCATCCAAAAACTCTGCAAGCCATTTCCGCTGCTGTGGAGACCGTGACGCAAAGTCATCATCCTGAAAACTGAAAAATTGTACCCCATTTTCTAGGAAAAGGGTCGCCATTTCATCAACAACTGCCTTTGGGGATCTCGTACGACGGAGCCTCCCATTCGCACCTCCATAGAATTGATGAATGCTGCAAAAGGAGCAATTGAACAGGCAACCCCGGCTGGCAAGCATTGATGCAATCTTTATACCGTTACTGATCTTACGCGGAAAGTCGCGGTAAATAGGGGGTAGGGTGTCTAGCTCAGGAATCAGAAGCCTCAGGGGCGTCAGGAGTATACGGCGCCCCTGACGAAGGGCTAATCCATTCACTTCCCGGAGTCGATCAAATTCGCCGAGGTTCTGTATCAATTCCACAAGCGTCAGCTCGCCTTCAAAACGTACTATGCTGTCTAGTTCAGGAATGAACTCCATTGTCATAACGGGTCTCAGACTGGGATAATGCCCTCCTGCGGTAAAATGAGCTTTTATACCATTGATGCGGAGGAACCTCATGAGGGATGCAAATTCTCCCAGACTGTATTGGAATATGAGGGAAAATCCTATCAACCGGGGTTGAAATTTCTCCGCAATTCTGAGTATTTCAGAGTCTCGGCCCGGGATAAATGGAACGAGTCTTACTGTGTATCCTTGTTTCAACAGGTAAGCCATTATTGAACGCAAACCAAGGTTTTCTTGATTCTCGTAGCCTACCAGGAGAACATCGATAGCGGAGTCAATATGTTGAACTGTCCCGTTCATCTGGTCGTCCCTCACCGTTACCCGAAAATCTTGCAGGAACGCTGCATAACGCCGGCAGGTGGGCATGATCGCAGCCTGCCCACCTGCCATTCGGAATTAACCGGCCGCCGTAATTTTGGCCAACTCCCCTAGCTTTTGCTGGAAGAGTTCCGTCTGCCTCTGCAGGAATTTGATCTCCATCTGAGCGAACTGACGCATCATCTTATCATCAAATTTCACTCCGATCGGAGGAGGATCCCACGGGATCGGTCTGTGCAGGAGCTGGAAGAAAAACTCTAACCACTTCTCGTCGTCCATAACACCTCCTGATGTTGTTTTTTAGCCCAGCATCCGCCAACCCGGTGCTGGGATGTCGATTAAGAGGGTTGGCTCTGAGATCAATACCACAAATAAAGCGCCTGTTGATAAAGCAAAATGAAACATCTTGGCATCTTCTATCCCCCACAACCTGCGGGGTGTGTGACAGGCGTCTACCAGCAATGGTTATTCGATCGGTCACCACCCTCCAGTGTCTCTGTTTTTCTTCGGGCCGTGCATTGCGGGGATTAGACCTGTAGTTCCCGGCGATTTACACAACTACTCCGTACGATTCCGTGAATGCCTGAATGGCATACGCAATGGATGCATAGCCAAAACCTCTATCCCCCCAACTTGTTCCCCAACTATTCCGCACGATAAAGCGATCCGGGGTATACCCCACCAGCGCAACGGCATGACCGCCGCGAACAGTGTTGGGTTGATAGACATCGAGTCTCCCCTGCGTCTGTGTCGCATTGTCCCATGTGGCATCGACCCCTAACCTGGTGAGAATTGGACCCCTGGTGGCCAACCACGTTCTCCATACAACATCCTGAGGAACCCGGGGGAGTGGTTTTAGATTAAAATAGGATGAAATTTTCCTTAACGCTGCTACTGCATAGAATGTGTTCACCGGGTTTTGTGTGTTGTCATTATACAAATGCTCCGGTTTGAAGGGCAGGTAATTCTCCGGAACAACACCGAATTTCCTTGCAATATCCAGCGCGGCTTTTAGACTTGTCCCCGCAGATTCTATAAACGTCGTAGGTTGTGTCACAAATTCATCAGTCTCCTTCGATGCCATCCATACCTCCCGCACTGAGAGTCTTTGGGCCTTAGACAGGCGTTGAGCCTTGACAAGGGTCCATCGCACCACCGAGTCAGCAGTTGCCCAGCCGACGCAGGAACCTGTAAGACCCTGATCTCCGATATTCCACCATCCTGCACGCAGGTCTTTCGATGGAGGAATTGGTGCCCCGAGAGTCAGCAATTCTGCACCCTGAGCGTGTTCAAGCCCCCAGTCATTCTCCATGTTGCGTGACGGTATACAGTTCAGAATCCGGTTCACGCGCTCACGTTTCGCTTGTTTCTGTTGTTTTGCCATGATGATTCCTCCTTGTTGGTGTGTGATGATGAAGTGATGTGTCCCACGGATGTCATTCCTCGTTGTCTGGATGTTGCCTGAATTGCCGAAATGGAGATCCTGGCAGCGGGATTCAACTTGTGCTATGATCGAGAAATCCGGTTAACTGTTTTCAGCGATTACGGTATTTCTCGCGATGAAAGAATTGCGATGGAAAGAACTGAATGTCGTTTGTTCGTGGCTGAACTTTTGGATCTCCCGTAACCGCCTAATGTTCGTCTATCCCGTCATCGCCTCGCGTATTATCGTAAACAAATTTACAAAGACACCAACGGCTTGTCAATGGGGTAGATACCTGAATTGAGGTAGGTATATAACCACCATGGTTGATACCGTATTACTCCGTTGCGGGTGAGGCGGTTCAATCATGCAGGTTAATTTACCTGCAAATAAACCTTCCTCTCCTTGCTTGTGCCTTCCCTCATTGACCTACCAAAAGGGACGGATAGGAATAATTCCTCTCCTGATAAACCCGTCGATGGTATTCCCTGGATGACTCGATACCTGAACCCGAAGTATTTTCACCGGATTTTTTAGAGCTCATATTACCTCGGACGCTTCCGGCCTCGTGAATACTGAACGAGTCCCATTTGTGCCGGGTTTGTGCGAATTAACCTCCATCCTGTTTTTGGGTCATTCGGCTAGCGCGCGGGTTTCATCCCTGGTCTCATGTTTGGCCGTGATGCGAAGTTCACGCATTTTTCAGGGAATGGTGGGTGATCACCTACTATAATAGTGGTAGATCACCCCATTGCGTGTGGGGCTAAAAGGGAATATATTTTAGTAGCAAGCTGGTTAAAAAGTCAGGGTGCCCCCAATTCCATAGCCGAGGGCGAGGAGGGCGGGAATGCAATATGTTCCAATCTTTTCGTTCGATTTATCTAATTCAATATTTACCCACAAATTCAATCTAGGAGGATGTATGTTGCCAAACCATTCTGCACCCCGTAATGCCCGGTATGTCACCTTTTTTCTTGCTATATTTTCCATCAGCATTTTTCCCCAGATACAAATGCACGCCCAGCAGACGCAATTGACCGGGCACGAAAATTTTATAATTACCCTTTCCAATGCTAAGGCATTGGTAAGCAATTACCAGCAGACGGCTTCCTCCGGAAATATCCTGGCTCAATATTTTGGGAAGGACGCTCTGCAGGTTGTCCTGAATCAGGCCAATTGTATTGGAATAAGAATATATAATGGCAAGAATAATAGCGGAAGCCAGACATTTGTCATCGTTGGCGTGGATAATAACGGACACGACATGACGAATGGACCGTTGCTAGATCTGGGCTTTCCCTGCCCGCCGCTTTGTGACTCAGCCAAAGTCTTAGGTCACTGATTTGACACTTCCACCAATAGCATATATCTATATTGTATCCGATTTTTTGCCTCCGAGTGCTGCGCTCCCCCGAACTCATCACGCCGGGAGAGCAGCTCTCGTGGCATTCATTTTCGTCTTTGGTGCACTGATTGAGGAGATCGTTTCCCTCTTCCTGGCGTCAAATGGTATTCACAATTTATGGGTTTCCCAGGCCTACGATGTTTTTGAATACATCTGTCTCATCCTGATGTTTTCGGAATGGCTGAAGCGTTCAGTCTTCCGGTCCTGGTTGAGATGGACCATCCCGGTTTATGCGTTGTTTTGGATCTGTGCAAAACTCACGTTTGAACCTTTGGAGGCTGCAACGCAATATACGCATTCCGTTTCGGCTGTTGTCGTATCCATGCTTGCTGCCTTTCTTTTGGTGGAACTGGTGAGGGAAGATCATCCCAGCCTCACGGCCGATATGAGGTTTTGGATTTCGGTCGCGGTCTTGACGTACTTTTGCGGGAACGTCTTCTTGTTCATCTATTTTGACAAATTCGCGGGGTTGCAGCTTCAGGCGGCTCTGTCAGTCTGGACCCTTCATTGGGGGCTCGGCATTGTAACGAATATCCTGTTTACGATCGCATTTCTATGCAACCGCACCCGATAGACTTTTGGTGGGATCTTGTCTTTGGCACGAGCATTGTCCTTACCATGGTCGTGGCGTTGGTGACGGTCCTTCTGATTCATTCGAGGATAAAACTCAAGATGCGTCAGGAAAAGGTCCGGGAAGTCCAGGCGAGTGAACGAAAATACCAGGAATTGTTCAACAATGTGTCTGATATTGTTTATATCCACGACCTTGAAGGTAAAATACTGAGTGTCAATACTGCAGTCGAGAAAATCGTGGGATACACTTTAAGAGATGTCGAAGAGAACACATTGTTCGGATTTACCCGGCAACAGGATCATGGACGCGTAAGGGAATATTTGACCGGACTTCGTGCCGCCGAGGATGAAATCGTGGGAGTCCTTCCCCTCTGGTCACCCAAACACCAGCACGTCCTCCTTCTTGAATATCGGAGTTCTGCAATCAGACTGAATGGCGCTGCCATCGCCGCAAGGGGGATCGCCCGGAATATTACAGACCGGATTCGGTATGAACATCACCTGGAAAGGGCCCGCCTGAAGGTGCACGCGCTTCTGGAAGAGGCCCGGATTGCACAGGAAAAGCTGGCCCAGTTGTCCCAGGAGTCGATCAGAATGCAGGAAGAGGACCGTAAATGGATAAGCCGGGAACTCCACGATGAGATCGGTCAGTATCTGACGGCGATAACTATCGACCTTCAGATCCTGAAACAGGAGATGCTCGTCGCGAATCCTGCACTCCTTAAACGGATTGACGATATGAAACAAGCAGCGGAAGCTGTTCTGGGGAAAATTCACAATTTCCTGAAAGAAATACGTCCTGTGCCGCTTACGGAATTGGGCCTCGTCAACGCTACAAAATCGCTTCTTGAGGAGTTTTCGAAGAGGACTGGTATACTGTTCACCTTCCATGAGAGCAGAATCATTGAAAAACTGGGCGAAGACCAGAAGCTGGCACTCTACCGGATAATCCAGGAAAGTTTGAATAACATCGCGAAACATGCCCATGCAACGTCAGGAATTGTTAATATCCATAGCGATCCGGCTCGGGTGATTGTCGATATCATCGATGACGGGCTCGGTTTCGATCCCGAAAAGCAGGGCAAGAATACCGGTCTCGGAATTATCGGTATGGGGGAAAGGGTGAAACTTGCCCATGGCGAACTACGGGTGATCTCCAGCCCGGGAAAAGGTACGTGCATCAATGTTATCCTTCCATTGTCAAAAGATTAGCCGATATGGCGGATGACAATAAAATTCGGGTACTTATCGTGGACGATCATACGATCGTCCGCCAGGGTTTGAAAGCACTCCTCGATATGGAAAAGGATATTGAGGTGGTGGGCGAAGCGGGGACCGGAAAAGAAGCGATTGAGAAATCTGTAGGACTGCGACCGTCAGTCGTCCTGATGGACATTTCAATGCCGGATTCGAATGGCCTTCAGGCCTCAGCACAGATTATTCACCTTCTCCCCGATATAAAGGTCATCATCCTGTCCATGACGGCCGACCGCGATCTGGTGGCTCATGCCCTCGATATCGGTATTCGCGGTTATCTTGTGAAACAGACCGCCTCAAGCGAGCTGCTTACCGCTATCAGGGAGGTCGAAAAAGGTAATGCGTTTTTCAGTCCGAGCGTTACCAAAATCCTGCTTGAAATCAAAATCGGCCACACGCTGGGACCGAGCCTGACATCACGTGAGCGGGAAGTGTTGCAGCTCATCGCCGACGGTAAAACCAATAAAGAAATTGCAGATCTCCTCACAATTAGTCCGAAAACGGTAGAGAAACATCGCCAGCAAATTATGGATAAATTGAATCGGCACGATGTCGTTAGCCTGGTGAATTATGCCCGGGAGCACGGGATGGTTACCTAGCCGGCACCACGAGGA
>JAWOKN010000045.1:0-2983 GCA_033854175.1 Bacteroidota bacterium
CAATCAAAAATTTCAAAAATTGGTGCGGGAGAATATGTGACGGGGGGAGTTTAACAAAAAATAAACCAGTAGGCGCCGATCAATGTGAAAGGAACCTTTTATGAAATCCACACTAGTTGCTCCGCTCCTCCTCGTTGGCTTTTGTGTTTCCATGTTCTTTGTGGGACATCACACCGGTCTCGGTCAGGGGTTCGACATCAAAACGAGGCTTGGTGACTTCGACAGTTACATGGAGAAGGTTATGAAGGACTGGAATTCGCCGGGGATAGGCGTCGGCATCGTCGTCAAGGATAAACTGGTTTTTGCAAAAGGATATGGCTATCGCGACTACGGAAAAAAACTCCCCGTGACGCCAGCCACGCTCTTCCAGATAGCGTCGAATACCAAGCTCTTCACCACGATGGCGCTCGGCCTGCTTGTCGACGAGGGAAAAATCGACTGGGACAAACTCATCCGTCAGTATGTCCCTTCAATCCAATTTTACAACCAGGACCTTCAGAATTCGGTGACCATTCGCGATATGCTCTCCCACCGCACGGGCATTTCCCGGCACGATATGATCTGGTACAGGTCGGATTTTACGCGGAAGGAACTTTTCGACCGGCTCAGATACCTCGAACCCAGTCAGCCGATCCGGCAGGGACAGCTCTACAACAATATGATGTATGTGGCTGCAGGTTATGTCGTAGAGTTATTGACCCATAAAACCTGGGAGGATTTTGTCCGCGAGCGGTTATTTGCGCCGCTGGGGATGACCCATTCTGTTTTTAGTATCGAGGATATGACAAAGGCAGGGGACTATTTTGTCCCCTACAATGAAAAGCGCGATACGACGTTACTGTATCGGATACCCTACTATCAGGAGGCCCAGGCGGTGGGCCCGGCGGGATCGATTATCTCGAATATCAACGATATGTCGAAGTGGCTGATGGCTCTCATGAATGATGGCACCTATCAGGGCAAGCAGGTGATTCCTTCCGCGATCGTCAAGGCTACGCTCGCACCTTCGATTGCACTACCCAATACAGGATTGGAGATGAGAGGCTACAGGGAAATCCTCAATGCGGTGTACGGCATGGGCCGGGTTTCTACATCGTACCGGGGCCACTATCTCGCGTATCACGGAGGAGATCTTGACGGAATTCACTCGCAGGTTTCGTGCATGCCGTACGACAGTCTGGGTGTCATCGTGTTCGTCATCGGCGACCATGACGCGGTTTTGTATAATGTCATTACCTACAATATCTATGAACGGCTCCTGGGGATGGATCAGACGCCCTGGAGCGACAGAAGGCTTCAGGACAGGATTGAGGGAAAGAAAGCTGACCGTGCGGCGAGACAGAAGACGGGCGGTGAAAGAGTTCCCAACGCTCCACCTGCTCATCCTCTCACTGAGTACGCCGGGGTCTACGAAAACCCCGCCTACGGGAAACTGACAATCTCCCTGAAGGACACCTCCCTGCAGTTTGATTTCCACAAGATTATCCTTCCGCTCACGCATTATCATTACGAGCGGTTCGACACACCCAATGACGAGCTCTTTGGAGTGTGGTCGGTGAATTTTATCACCAATCCGCAGGGAGAAATTCAATCCGCCAGGATGTCCCTTGACGAGAATGAGACGTCGTTCGAACGACAACCCGATGCGTCCCTTGCCGATCAAAAAACCTTACGCGCCTATGTGGGGAAATATAGTCTTGCGGGGACGATCGTCGATATCTCACTGAAGAGCGATGGATTTCTCTATTTGGCTGTGCCGGGTCAACCGGTGTACCAGTTAACCCCGTACAAGCCCAGGAAATTTCGCATGCAGGGGTTTGCCGATTACACGTTCGAATTCATGGTAAACGGGGAGAAATGCACATCTCTGAAACAGCATGACCCGTCGGGTGAATACGAGTTTCAACGGAAAGTCGAGTGATGGGATATGTCCAATCAATCTGAGTGTGCGATGACCGGCAAACTTCCGATGGTCCCTGCAGGATGGCGTGGCGGAGCCTGTCGTGACGGTATTCGGGAAACCTCACCCGCATCCGCTCTCCCGTTTACGGGAGAGATGGACCTCGGGCTGGATTTAGAAGCGGTGAGGATTACAAAGGCATCCTGACGAAAACCATGGATATCTGCATTCAGGTAATCTTATGATCGGACAGACCATATCTCATTATGAGGTCCTCGAAAAACTCGGGGAGGGAGGCATGGGCATTGTCTACCGTGCCCACGATACGAAACTCGATCGGGATGTCGCCCTGAAGTTCCTGCCGCATCAGTTGAATGCCTCCGAGGTGGAGAAGGAACGCTTCATCCAGGAAGCGAAAGCGGCTGCCGCTCTGAACCATCCGAACATCTGCACCGTCTATGATGTCCTCGACGTGGATGACCCGTCCGGCCACGGTACGCTCTCGGTGATCGCCATGGAACTTGTCGAGGGAAAGCCCCTACGGGACCGGCTTCCACTCGGTTCGATCAAGCAGGCCATCGAGCTTGGCGCTCAGATCGCCGGCGGGCTTGCTGCGGCTCATGAAAAAGGGATCATTCACAGGGACATCAAGCCTGAGAACATCATGGTACGGAAAGACGGCCGTGCAGTCATCATGGACTTCGGCCTGGCAAAACTCAGAGGGAGCGTCTCACTGACAAAGGCGGGCACAACGGTCGGCACGGCCAAGTACATGTCCCCCGAGCAGGTCTGCGGCCAGGAGGCTGATCACCGCTCCGATATCTTCTCATTGGGCGTCGTGCTTTACGAGATGTTCACCGGACAATCTCCGTTTACGGGAGAGCACGAGGCGGCCATCCTGTATGAGATTATGAACGTGGAACCGCTTCTTCCCTCCACGTATAAGCCGGAGATGACACAGGATATGGAGTCGGTTATCCTGGACTGTCTGGCGAAGGATGTGAACGAGCGGTGCCAGTCGGCGGCGGAAGTGAGAAGGAGATTGATTGCGGCCTCAGCGGCCGGTTCGAAGAATATCTCAAG
>JAWOKN010000046.1:0-7586 GCA_033854175.1 Bacteroidota bacterium
GCGGAAACGGTATCCCCGCCGCTCATGTAATGGACAAGGGAAGTTGTAACCTTTGACCGGCCGCTGGCCGACAGGACGGCAAAAACGACGAGCAAGAACAGAACAGATATTCTCATGATATGAGATCTCCAAATATTAAAGAACGAAGTGAAGTTATCGACACCGAAAGGGGCGGACGTGCAGCCGGGGAGATATGAAACAGGACCAATATTGTCAGAACGCGAAACATGTCAGGTAATATTTCCCGTAAGAATACAAAAAGCGCTCATGAGAAGCAAGAAACGCAAGTTCTTATGTGATTCCCCTCATTAAAAGGTTGAAGTTCACAGGCACCCCCTTTCGCAAATCCAGGAGATCATCCATTCCCAGACGAACGATCTTACGGGTCGGCCAGATGGAATACAATGATCAACAGAAACGCTTTCAAGTTGCGTCTAGGCATAATTTTATCGAAATTTTAACCGAATGGAAGCATCTTGCGGCTGAAGACAGAATGACAGACCTGTTTGTAGACCTCGCGATACCCGGTGCGGGGGAGAAACTTTTCACCTACAGCGTACCCAATGACCTCATCCACGCAATCAAACGGGGAGTGCGGGTCATTACATCGTTCGGAAAGCGGATCGTCATCGGCTTCGTGGTTGAAACCTCCGCAGAATCACTCAGTGTTGCTGAGCGGGGGCACAGCGTTCCGCACATAAAGCCGATCCGGGACGTCCTCGACCCCGAGCCGATCCTCACCGAAGACCTGCTCAATCTTACAGGCTGGATTGCGGAATACTACATCGCGCCGCTGGGGGAAGTCCTCAAGGCGGTACTTGTGCAGGGTGCGGCCCGTCCGGGGAAAAGGGTGGTAACGCTCGCAACTGAGATACCCCCCGAGAGGAGAAGGGAAATCCGCCTTTCGCCGAAACAGGCCCTGATCCTGCGGGAAATCTCGAGGGAGGGGTCACTGACGGTACAGCAGCTCAGGAAGAACGTGGGAGAAAAAACCATCTACGCACCGCTCAACGAGCTCGAGCAACGGGGGCTTGTGCGGATAACCGAGGAACCCCCGCAGGCCGTATTGAAATCGAAAACGGAAAACATCGTCAAAATCACGGCAGATTCACGCCGGCGATGGGAAGAGCTGTTGTCCGATTCAGGCCGGTTCACCAAGAGCGCTCTTGGGCAGGCTGCGATACTCCGGCTTCTGGCGGGAACAGTTCAGGTCCCGTCGGTCATTTCGGTCAATGACCTGCTCAGACAATCAGGGGGAACGTTATCGGCATTAAAAGCCCTCATCCGGAAAGACATCCTCACTTTAAGCACGCGGGAAGTCATGAGATCGGCGGAATACGATCTCTATTCGGCGGCGCTCGGATCGATTGAGATCACGCTCAACGACCACCAGCAGGCGGCCTTCGAGAAAATCAAGTCGGCCATCAGCGAGCGCAGATTTCAGACATTTCTCCTCCACGGCATCACCGGAAGCGGAAAGACGCAGATCTACATCGAATCGATACGGGAAATTCTGGCGCTGAACCGGACGGCGATACTGCTCGTACCGGAAATATCCCTGACGCCGCAGATCGTACGCCGGTTCAGGTATCACTTCGGGGACAAGGTCGCAGTCCTTCACAGCCGGATGTCTGTCGGGGAGCGATACGATGCATGGCGGGCTGCATGGAACGGCAGGTGCCCGGTTGTCATCGGGCCCAGATCGGCGATCTTCGCCCCGTTGAAAAACGTCGGGCTGATCGTGGTTGACGAGGAGCACGAACCGTCGTACAAGCAATACGAACAGACGCCCCGTTATCACGCCCGCGATGTTGCGGTTGTGCGCGCCTCGCATGCAAACGCCGTTGTGATACTGGGATCCGCGACACCGTCGCTTGAATCGTACACAAACGCGCTGAGCGGAAAATACACGCTCCTCGAGCTCCCCGACCGGGTGGAGGCTGCAGAACTGCCGAAGGTGGAGATAGTCGACATGCTTGCAGAGCGGAAGCGAAAGCTGGAAAAGTTCCGTCTTGAGGAACGCGAAAACACGACAGGGGACACAAACAATCCGCAGGTGAAGCGGCAATTCGAGCCGGGAATATTGTCCGATCTCCTCCGCACGAAAATCGAGGATCGGCTCAAGAAGCAGGAAGGGATAATCCTTTTTCAGAACAGGCGGGGATTTGCATCCTACATTGAATGTCCGGACTGCGGATATGTGGAGATGTGTGAGAACTGCAACATCTCGCTGACCTATCACATGAACAAGCGGCAGCTCCGGTGTCACTACTGTGGATTCGTGAAACAGCCTGCAGGAGCCTGTCCGCGGTGCAGCTCATCGGCAATCCGCTACCGAGGTTTCGGAACCCAGCGGGTGGAGGAAGAACTTGCGAAATTTTTCCCACAGGCGCGGCTTGTGCGGATGGATCTGGACACGACGACGCGCAAGGGCTCTCACGACATGCTTCTGAAGAAGTTTTCAGAAGGAGATGCGGACATACTCCTGGGAACGCAGATGGTAGCAAAGGGACTTGATTTCCCGCGTGTGACGCTCGTGGGAGTAATATCGGCGGATACGCAAATGCTGTTGCCCGATTTCCGGTCATCGGAGCGGACCTTTCAGCTCCTGGCGCAGGTAGCGGGGCGTGCAGGAAGGAGTACGCTCGCCGGGGAAGTCATCATACAGACGGCACAGCCTGATAATCCGACACTCCGGCACATCATCGGGCACGATTACCGGGGTTTCTATGATGAGGAACTGGAATTCCGGAAGGAGCTGGACTACCCCCCGTTTTCCCGTCTCATCCTCCTGGAATTCCGGGGAAAGCATGAAGAAGACGTCATGCAGCATGCCACAGAATTCAGGGAGTTATTTCCGAAGGTGATGGGATCAATCCGGATGATGGGACCGTCGGGAGCGGCGCTCTCGAAGCTGAAGGGAATGTACAGGTGGCACATAATACTGAAATCACCAAAGGACGAGGATCCTGGCGGACATATCCTCCACAAGACGTTACAATCTGTCCTTCACATCTACAAATCGATGCCTACATCGAAAAGCCGGGCGGTAAGAATGACGGTGGATGTGGACCCTGTGAGCATGATGTGAATCAAAAATCTGACTGAAGAAGAAATAAAAGACCCCTCGGGGATCGAGGGGTCGTAAGAATACCAGAACACACCGGCTGGTGGGATTTACACACGCACGATATTATAGGCACGTTTTCCCTTCTGTTCCTGCTTCAATTCAAACTGCACATTATCGCCCTGGACCAACGTATCCCTGAAACCGGTATTTTTCACATTACTCTTATGAAAGAAAACCTCTTCACCCTGTTGTGTCGTAATAAATCCAAACCCCTTCACCGGGTTATAAAACTTTACAGTTCCTTGCGTCATACGAACTTTCTCCTGTTCTAAAAGCTGAAACGAAAACCCCAGTCAGAAAATGCTCCGACTGGGGTTGAACAATGGGGGAGCAACTCATTAAATTTTCTGAACGTTTGCTGCCTGTAGCCCCTTCGGTCCCTTCTCAACGTCAAACTGGACCTTGTCCCCTTCGTTCAGAGTGCGATAGCCGTCGCCGACGATCGCCTTAAAGTGGACAAACACATCCTCGCCCGTCTGGCGTGAAATGAAGCCATAACCTTTGGCTGCGTTAAACCATTTCACTGTTCCCTGTTCCATGAATTAATCCTTTCGAAAAATGTTAATAGAAATGTACCCGAGGCTCCGCACCGTCGCTCTAGCGCAAACATGGCTACCGTTCGACAGTTTAGCCAGATGTTTTTGGCTTTTTACGCATCAACCTGAGTGAGGGTGTAAATCTTGCACTCCGATCTCTCACAAAATCACCTCACACCCACGTTTATGCTTGCGATGCGGCACCTCGTGGAAGGTTCGATGGAAGCTGACCAACACGGGGAGTACATCTGCAGCTACAACGTAAAAGCGTGGCTATTAGTTCCTTCAGAAATACCTAATCGATATTCCCTGGAGTCAAACACGGTGTACTGTTATTTGGCTTTAATAAAATACAAAATTTTTTAACCGTTGGCAAGATCTTTCGCAGAAATTTTTTTCCTCAAAAATGACCGTATTTCCCGATTTTCCGTATTTTTCCGGAAAAGAGGCACTCCAGGCTGGGGAAACCGGAGAAAACCCCTTTTATCACGGACCGGGCCATCCGTTTATACCCCCTGTTTTGGAGGAAGCAACTGATGCCCCCCGATGGCAAAAATAAAAAAGCCCTCTGCCTTGAGTCTATCGCGTCAATAATCGCACAAGAGTGGGACAAACGAACAATCCACCCATCGGATCCGGCCCGCGCATCCATCAATCCAGGCCCAGATGGAGAAACTCTCAGACAACTGGGGATTCTGCGGTTTCATCCGACCAAAAAAAATCGTATTTTTGTATCAATATTCGACCTGCTTCACCTGTACAACCGCGACACCATTCCCTTAGCACGGAGAGTGAAATGGAACTGACAACAATCAACATTGACAAGCCGGCCGACATGAACTTCATCCTCGGCCAGGCGCATTTCATCAAAACCATCGAAGACCTCCATGAAACCATCGTCTCGATCAACCCGTCGATGAAATTCGGCATCGCCTTTTGCGAATCATCCGGCCCCGCGCTCGTCCGGCATTCCGGCAACGACGCCAATCTTATCGATCTGGCCGTCAAAAACGCCGTCAACCTGGCCTGTGGCCACTCATTCATCATCTTCATGGAACACGGGTTCCCGATCAACATCCTCAACGCGATCAAGCAGGTACCGGAGGTCTGTTCGGTATACTGTGCCACAGCAAATCCGGTCGAGGTCGTCGTCGCCGAAACCGGAAACGGGAGAGGCATCATGGGGGTGATCGACGGCATCAAGTCAAAGGGGGTTGAGCAGACATCGGACATCGATCACCGTAAAACCTTTCTCCGGAAAATCGGATACAAGTTCTGAGGCGCGCTTCACCCGACACATCCTCAATCGCCGTGCAAACTCATCCACCACACACGCAAAGGTCCTTCATGATCAAACTGCTCCGACGTTATCTGATCCTTCCATGGCACATTTCCATGCTGGTACTATTCGTATCAGGATTCACGCGGCCGGCGGTGAGCCAGCAGGCTGCGGGCATACCGGCGCCCCGTCAGATTCTTGGCTATGAACTGGGAGACCGGTACACATCATACGCAGAGCTCGAGCACTATCTCCTCGCGATGCAGCAGGCCGCACCGGCAAGGATGAAGCTCATACCCTATGGTGAAACGATCGAGCACCGGAAGCTCTACCTGGTGGTGATCAGCGATTCGGCGAACATCCGGCGACTGGATGAAATCAAGGGCAACGTTATCAAACTCACCGATCCCCGGAAAACGACAAAAAAAGATGCGCAGGCGATCATCGCCGCGACGCCAATGATCGCGTGGCTTTCGTACAACGTCCACGGGAACGAAGCCTCATGCTCGGAGGCGGCACTGAACGTTATCTATCAGCTCCTCGGCGCGAACGACACGGCCACAGCTTCAATATTACGGAATCTCGTCGTCATCATCGATCCGCTTCTGAACCCCGACGGCCGCGAGCGGTACGTGAATTTCGAACGGACGCACAGCGGAACAAGCCCCAATGAAGACAGAAACGCGGCAGAGCACCATGAAGACTGGCCGTGGGGGCGGACCAACCACTACCTCTTCGATCTCAACCGCGACTGGGCCTGGCTGACGCAGCCGGAGAGCAGGGCACGGATCGGGGCCTACCGGGAGTGGATGCCGCAGGTCCATGTGGATTTCCATGAAATGTCGTACAACAGCTCCTATTTCTTCTTCCCTCCCTACAAACCCGTCAACAAGAACATACCGGCTTCGACTGGCGAGTGGGACAAAATATTCGGAAAAGCGAACGCGGAAGCATTCGACGCGAAGGGATGGAGCTACTGGAGCGGCGAGGCATTCGATCTCTTCTATCCGGGATACGGGGATTCCTGGCCGTCGCTGCACGGCGCCATAGGGATGACCTACGAGCAGGCCGGCCAGTCGGGTGTGAGAGTCCGCCGCACCGACGAGGCGATACTCACCCTGAAAGACCGGATCGAGCACCATTCCACAACCTCGATTGCCACGCTACGGACGGCGTCCGAGAACCGGATGAAAATCCTCGATCAGTTTTACACATTTTATTCCGACGCGCTCGAGGCGGGGCGTGCGGGAAAGGTCAAAGCTTACATCATCGATCCCAGGAAAGACCCCAGCACGGCCGATAAGATGGTAAGACTCCTTCTGGACCAGGGGATAGAAGTTCAGCAGCCGCACGAAATTATTACCGTCAGCGGCCTCCATTCCTATTTCTCAAAGGAAACCGAGACAAAGACATTCCCCTCCGGGGTCTACGTCATCAGAACGGACCAGCCTTCGGAGCGTTTTCTGACAGCGCTCATGGAGCAGAACCCGGTGTTGAGCGACACATTTTTCTACGACATCTCAACCTGGACGCTGCCGCTGGCCTACGGTGTGGAGACCTACTGGACTGAGAGCAGCCTTTCGTTCCCGATGAGTCCGGTCACGGTCATGATGCACGGGGGGAATACCATCGCCGGTGGGAAGGCCTCGTACGCCTACCTCATGAAATGGAACACCAACGATGCCCCGCGGGCGCTCGTCTGGCTCCTCCAGCACAACTACCGGGTCAACGTGGCCATGAGGGAGTTCACGCTCAACGACCAGAAATTCGGGCGTGGGACGCTGATCATACCTGTTGCGGGGAATCCATCGGACCTCGAGCGTGACATCAACGACCTGCTACAAAAAAGCCGGATCAGTGTCTACGCCGCGAACAGCGGGTTCACGCAGAGCGGCATCGACCTTGGATCCGACCGGGCGGTACGGCTCAAAAAACCCTCAGTTGTCGTCATCACCAACCCTCCTGTCAACCCGGAATGTTACGGTGAAATCTGGGCGATGTTCGACATGACGTACGGCATCAATTTCGTCCCGATGAAACTCGACCAGCTGCGGTCTGCCGATCTGCACGACTACACGGCGATCATCTTCCCCGACGACAACAGCGACGGGCGGGGCTACCGGAACCAGATCGACTCCTCGGTGGTACAAAAACTCAAAACATGGATCGCGGGCGGCGGCACCTACATCGGGATCGAGGGGGGAGCGGCTTTCGCGTCGGCATCCGTCGGCAAAATCGCCGGTGTAAAAATCAAGGAAGAAAAGAAGGAGGAGGCGAAAAAGGACACAACGAAAGGAAAGCTATCCGAGGAGGAGCTCGAAAAAAGGATGACGGTTGAGGAAAAGGAGCGGAAGCACCGCATGGACGAATTTCCGGGAACCATACTCCATGTCAAACTCGACACATCGCACCCCCTGGGGTTCGGGTACAACAGCGACATCGCGGTCTTCAAGGAAAACAACACCCTGTATGAACTCAGCGACCACGGATACAACGCGGGCATATTCACCGCCTCCCCGCGCATGAGCGGATATCTCTCGAAGGAAAACGAACGAAAGGTGGAAGGCACGCCGTATCTCATCCACGAGCAGCTCGGATCGGGAAACATCATCCTCTTCACCGACGACCCCAATTTCCGGCT
>JAWOKN010000047.1:0-14431 GCA_033854175.1 Bacteroidota bacterium
AGATTCGCCTTGCGACCGAACGGCATGTGCCCAGGGAATTGATACTGAGGTCAGCCCCTTCACATCCCATCACAGGTCTTGAAGCATGAAGAGATCCAATTCGCCTGGTGAGTGGATCCCCTTCTGCAAAGTTCACTATCGCCGACATCAGAGAATTGCTATCGTTCATGGGATAAGCAGTTTCATCTAAGTGGGTTATGGATGAACCAGGCCCGAAATTTCAATGAGAGATAATCACTCACTGATTGTGCATAATCCTTTAAATTGATATTTCATCAATTACGATGACGTTCGATCTACTAGGTGTAGAATATCTCGGCCCCCCGCTTTTATAGGGAACCCACACTTTCTGCGAGTCACCTTTTTTATAGAGATTTTCAAGGGATGGTGTCAGGGCTGGAATGCGCCTGACGAAGAATTGGATGGTCTTGTTCTCCCTGTCTACGATTACTTGCCCGATGATTTTCCTTATTATCGCTTTCCGGTCATCAATCGGGGAGTTTTTCAGGATGCCGTCAAGTCGACCAGTAACTGTTTCACAAGTCTAACGATATCATCTGTTTCTGACCTGCTATTGCCGAGCGGCCCCGACCGTGTACGCGACCGCCGGATATCCGACGAAGTGGTAGAGATTGGCCTGTGCTGTTGAACCCATCCCGAGTTCCCGCACCTTGAGTTCCGGACCACTAATCGATGTGCCGTAGCACAACGGGTGACCGACCGGTGTTGGCAGCCCCAGGGCGGCGGTTGTGTGCTCGAGAAGCAGAAGGCCGAACGGAATCGAGAAGCGCCCGCACCATGGCAGACGATATTCCGCTGGCAGGTCCTCTTTCACGCAGGTGGCGAAGAACTGTTCCGCCTTAGCGGTGGTGACGTCGCCCGCAAGCACTCCTCGCAGCAAGCCCTTATCCTGGTCGCAGGCCTTTACGTAGGCATCGACACCGCCTTCCCCGAACGCGACGTACTGGAAATCATTGCCGTAGTGGACCGCATCCGAGGAGATGGCGATCGCCAGGTCCTTGCCGAGGACAAGGCCATGGCTAGCCGTCACCGCCGCGATCGCCGCGCCGAGGTGGGAGGCAAGCGTATCCATGCGTGAAAAGTGCATGACCGGCACGATCACGGGAATAATCTCAAGGTCTGGCCGCACATGCCGAAGCCAGAACAGGAGCGCCTCCAATGAGTGCTCGGAGTCGTGCCAGGCGTCATTTTGAACAAACTCGTCCTTGTTGAGGCGCGCAATGATCTCGGTGCGCAGCCCCGAAACGGGCACCTCGCCGTCGGGGGTGCGCCAGGCACGGTAATCTTCAAAGACAAGAACGTCGTGCGCGGCAAATTTGCGCCACCCGTGAAAGACGCCGACGAGTATGACGGTCTTCGCCGTGACCAGCGGCAGCACCTGGCGGTAGACGCGGCCGGCATAGAGATAATCGTCGTGTGGGCAAATCACGCCTGCAACCCCTGGAGGAGGCGCCTCGCCAAGCTTCTCCGGTGCGGGGGGTGTGGCCGAGAGCTCCCATGTCTTCTCCATCTGCACGGCCGTCGAAGCGAACCCGACGGCGTCTTGCTGCCCGCGCATATCGCCATGGGACGGGATCCCCATCGTCCTGCGGACCTCCTCAAGCGTCGGCGGTGGACCTGAAGGTGCCGGTGCCTGCAGTGCGGCCTGGGCATACAACAAACGGCTGGTCAGCGTGGATCCGAGGAAGATGAGGAAAACATAGGTGAGAATCCAGGCATACCGCCGACTTGGCACCTTGAAGATCAGGGATGCACGTGGCAACTCACTCTTGGAGCAGCCGGACTCGGTTAAGCAAGCAGCACTTTCGCGGCGCGGGTGCAAACACGCATAGCGAGCCCTCTTATATGGAAAATTTCCGGTGAAATCAGGAATCTTCGTGATGATTCGTCCGGTTTTTTGCGTACTGTCTTTCATGGCGTCCTCTCTAAAAGTGACACCTATTATATAAAATAAAAACGGATTCCTCAAACGTATGGATCCGAATTATTATTATAAACTCGTTGCGTCCGCGCAGTGATCTTTCGAAAAGATATACTGCCTTATTTGACACCTTAAAATTCAAAGGAGGGTGGTATATGCTTCACCCTCCCTTCTGCCCAGGTCATCCAATCTGCATACCAATGAGGCTTTATCGATGTCAAATCCTGACAAAATTCCCGTGACATCATGTGAAGCCTGGGGTCTCGCAGGGGGGGTGATCAAAATTACGCTACTAAAGATGGCCGTCAACAAAATGGCCGGAAGCCCTCCACTATGGTTAATTTCCCGGTTCTGCCATGTCGTTAATCCATCTGACGCAGAACCTGTTCCGTATTCATATAATCCCGTTCGACGGGATACGACCGGCAATCTCAGAAATCCTTGCTCGCCCCGCGATTTATCCAGTGGACGATGGGTATATTGCGTCGAAAAACTGATGCTGAACTATGAATGGCCGGGCAACGTGCGTCAGTTGAGGAACGCCGTGGAAAAAATGGTTCTCTTCAACCATTCCGGAGAGATCGGATACGACGAAGCGATCGATGCGCTGGAATTAAGCCACGCCGTCAGCTACCCGGGATCGAGCCAGGATGAGAGGTCCCGTGTTCTCAAAGCAGCAGTTCAGGACTTTGAAAAAAAATACATACTCGCAATACTGCAGGAACACGACTGGAAGATGAGCGAAGCGGCAAATGCGCTCGGGATCGATCGTTCGAATCTCTTTAAAAAGATGGTGAAGTACGGTTTAAAGACCGCATGAAATCACCTCCTCCGAGAGTATCGACCCGCCCTTACGATCGGTTTGGTGAGATTTTAACTATTCGCACTCGACCATCTCTGAAAATGCCTCAGTAACGTCAGAATCGTCAATATAGTCTGACGCCCAGAAACGCCTCATGAATCTGTAGCTTTATCAATCTGTTGACAATCCCGGCTCGATTGTGTAACTTTTTTCTATTCAACACGGGGGGGGACAAGCATGCTTAAACCTTCTGGTGGGGTTTAAAGGGAATAAAAACGCAATATTGTGTATGGACAATACTGCGCCATCGGCTTGCCTCCCTTTTTGCAACCGAAACCATTATCGAGGAAGCAATCACATGAAACAGACGACTTTGATAATCTGGCTTATTGCGGCATCATTTTCTTCCGGTTTCATATTCAAGACAATACAAACACAACACAACGGAGCACACGAAATGAAAAAGGTAACTGGAATAGGCGGCATTTTTTTCAAGTGCAAGGACCCAAACAAAATGAAAGAATGGTACAAGACAAATCTTGGACTCAACACAAATCAATATGGGGCGACTTTTGAATGGTATCAGGGTACCGACAGTACAAAAAAAGGGATTACCCAATGGACCCCTTTCAAGGAAACCACAAAATACTTTGAGCCTTCGACAAAAGACTTTATGATAAATTACAGAGTCGAAAACATAGAAAACCTTGTCGGAGAATTAAAGAACGACGGAGTGACAATTTTGGACACCATTCAAACGTTTGACTATGGGAAATTTGTTCATATCCTTGACCCGGAAGGAAACAAAATAGAGCTCTGGGAACCAAACGAATGACACCAAATTTCATCCATTGGGGAAAAAGCATGGATGACGCTTATGCTTTCACGTACCTGACCAAGAATCTCACGCTAGCAGGAAGAAATACATGACTGAATGGAGGGGAGCGATCTGTGAAACAAATGGAATCAAGATACATTATACGAGGACCGGGGGAAGCAAGCCTCCCTTGGTTTTGCTCCACGGATTGGCTGCAAACGGGGCATGCTGGACAGCCCTGGCACATACCTTAGAGGGAGAATATGATGTAATCATGCCGGATGCCAGGGGTCACGGAAAGTCGAGTGTACCTGAATATGGATACCGATACGAGGACCATGCAAACGACGTCATCGGACTTATAAAGGCTCTAGGGCTCTCTCGTCCGGTGCTGCTCGGACACTCCATGGGAGGCATGGTAGGAGCCGTCGTGGCCAGCCGCAGACCAAAGGTACTCCACGGCCTGGTTTTAGCTGATCCAACATTCCTGAGTTCGAAAGTTCAGCGCGAAGTTCGCGATAGTGATGTCGCCGATCAGCACCGGCGAATGCTTAATATGTCATATGACCAGCTGGTGGCAGAAGCGCAGGTCAGGCACCCTAACCGGTCAAGGGAGATCCTTGAACTGTTCGCCCGATCGCGGCTTCAAACGAGCCTGGCCGCCTTTGACGTTCTCACGCCACCGAACCCCGACTATAAGCTGTTAGTGAGTGCGATTGACGTTCCAAGCCTCCTCGTATTTGGTGATAGAGGTGTGGTTTCTCCTCATGTTGCCGAGGAGCTGCAACGCATTAACCCGAGGCTTCAGGTAGAACAAATCCGGGAGGCTGGCCACGGGGTCCAGTTGGACCAGCCGGATCGCTTTGCGGCAATCATCAAGTCCTTTTTACGTTCATTAGGTCAATACTGGCAGTAGGGTGTCAGAAATATCATCGCGGGCGCTGTACGTTGAACGGACATGTGTATCCAGCGGAAGGCATAGCAAGAGAGCATGGACACGATTATAAATCCGGTTGATAATGAATCCTAAATTTTTAAAAGCACGCCGTCGCCGGTTGCTCTGGTGTTTCTGATCAGAATCATGGCAAGGATTGCACCGATCACCGGTACGGCGCTCGCGGCGATGAGGATGGGAGTGAATGTAAAGTGATCCGCAATCCAGCCGATCGCAAACGTGGATGCAATGGTCAGAATACCGGCGGCCGTACCGCTCATTCCGCTTACAGTCGCGACCGATGTGGTTTGATACAGATCTGAAGGCAGAACCAGCACCATGGTGCAAAACGTGGCATAGGCGAAAGTGGAAAAGGCGAACAGGCCGGCGATAGCGAAAAGGTTCGAAACAAATGCCGTTGGAATGAGGAGGGTCATCCCGGCCGCGCCAAAAATAATGACAGCTTTTCTTGCCCTTCCGACCGGCCATCCCCGCCTGATGAGAAAACTGGAGACTCCGCCTCCGGCGAAATTCCCAAGATCGGCCGCAACGAAGGGAATCCAGAACGCCACGAGCGTATTCTCCGGCGAGAAACCCTTGGCCACGAGAAAGATCATGAACCAGTCCGCGATAAAGAACCAGACGGGATCGGTAAGCGCCCGCGCTGCGATGATTCCCCAGGTCTGGCGATACGCAAGCAGTTTCAGCCATGAGGGATGCTCCGCCTCCGAAACAGCAGATCGCGAGCTATTTGCAGACACACTCTCAGCGCGATCGTTCAGAATCATAGCGCGTTCCTGCTCACTGATACGGGGGTGTTCTTCGGGACGGTGATAGATCACACGCCAGAAAAAAAGCCATATAAATCCCAGGGTGCCTGTAATCAAAAACGCCGGCTTCCAGCTCCCGAACGTATGATAAAGCCAGATGACAAGTGCCGGAGCGAGGGCTGCTCCGATGGACGAGCCGCTGTCGAAGAACGCGACTGCCCATCCCCGTTCGCGCTTTGGAAACCACTCGGCGACGGTCTTCGTCGCTGCGGGCCAGTTGGGGGATTCACCCAGTCCCAGCAGAAAACGGAAAAACGCAAAACTCCTCAATCCCCCTGCCAGTGAAGTAGCCATGGCGATTGAAGAATACCAGAGAACCGTCATCATCAGACCGATTCTCGTCCCCACCCGATCAATGAACCTCCCCAGCAGGGACTGGCCGATGGCGTACGCAATTCGAAAGGACACAACGATCAATGCGTAATCCTCATTCGTCCAGCCGTATTCCGATTTGAGGAACGGGGCCAGGACCGACAGTGTCTGCCGATCGATATAATTGATAACCGTCGACGCAAACAGCATGCCGCCGATCCACCACCGCAGGTTTGCGATTGGTTTCAAATCCCTAACTGTATGGTTATGGTGAAGTGGTCCGATCATTGATATGACGGGAAGTCTGAAACCCTAATCGCCCGCGGTCCGGGTCCGCCCGGTTGTTCCCCTATGAATCGGCATTGTTGAGGCCCAATACGTGGCCTCTTCGCCATTTAATCCTCTCGGCATTCTCGTAAATGAAATCGACAATGCGGATCTGTCAACTTCAGCATTTACGAGAGCGGACAACCGGTAACCGTCCGGGGAAAGAGTCATGGCAACAACCATGAGTTTTTCATCTCCCTTGTACAACTCGATATCATCCTTCGTGACCGATCCGGGATCGATCCTGTCGGAAAAGTATACTGTCACACTTTTCCCGGCGACTTTATCTCTGACGATCCGCGGTTTTTCTTTGTACGTCAGCGTTCCCTCCGGAGGATTCATGATGCGAAACGGAGGTCCTTCGACCAGCTGGTCATTCTCATAGGCGCCGACATCGGGCGCCTTTCCATCGAACTCCTGCACCCAATCATTCTCCTGTATTTTCATGACCGTGCCGGCATCGATTCCCGGACTATTCTTCTGCAACCTTAAATTCCCGTGGCCGGGATCCTCGTACCTGATATCGGCAATGGTTCCATGCTTTTCCATCTGATGGTCCAAAAGATTGTCGGGCCAGGGTAGATTGGATATGTCGTAATCGAAATCATCGGTTGAGTCCCACCTGTCCAAATGCCAGCCGCCGTCCGTGCGAAAGACATACGCGTTGTTATAATGCCGGATAAAAGGTACAGACCCGCGCATATTCTGGAAAGCGATCCCTGATGCGTAAAAGCTGTTATTAAACAGATAAATGGGATGAGCCGGCTTCCTCATGCCTCCCTTGAGTTTCCAGACACCAGAACAGATGCGTCGTGACCAGGAATCGGTATCGGCTGTCACCACGTTACCGTAATAGTAAATCTGGCCCCCCTCGACATTATCCACCGACAGCGTGCGGTGGATATTATGCGACACGTTGTGATAGATATGCAGATTATACGTATAATATTCCGGCTCGAAATCGTTATCCCGCATCTCGGAGACATTATTCTCATAGATCTCCACATTGGAATCAAACCCTTTCCGCCCTCTGTACCTGACTCCGTTGAATGCATTGACGATCGTGTTTCTTCTTATGACCACTGATCCGCTCGTTCCGCTGAAATCGATCAATGATCCGTTATAATAGGCCATACCGCCATGATGCATCGAGGTCCAGGCGGGAACGCCGTCAGTATCAGCGACGATCGTCCAAAGCTCCCTCCCTCCCTGATCCCAGAAACAATCTTCCACAAGGATATGGTGTGTCTCGGCACCCGAGGCATTGATAACACGTTTGCCTCCCCAGAACCGGCAATGCCTGAATGTGATGTACGAGGACTGATGGATCTTTACGGGAAAAGTCCAGCCGTTCCTGAATTTCATCCTTGCGATTTCCAGCCAGGATGACTGTTCGATATGGATCCAATCGTTCGAGGCCTCCGACGACGGCTCGACGGCGCCGCCATCGATGATGGGATACCCGTCTTCCGACAGAGAATAGCCGATCAGGCAAATGGGGTTTTCCGGCCGGCCGTGTTTATCCGGGAAGCGGATGAGCTCTCTGTACGTTCCCTGCAGGAGACAAACCGTGTCGCCCGGGCCGCAGAGGCGCAGGGCCTGATTGATGGAACCGAGCGGTGTTGATATCGTCAGTCCGGAATTTTTTGAATTTCCACCGGGAGCAACAAAGAACGTCGTTGCCGCTGCGTACGATGCAAGACTCAGCAACAAGAGAAACGGCATTGAAACACAAGAAATTTGTCTTGATCGCATCCTCATCTATTCACCTTCCCCGGAACAAACTGTTTTTTTCACGTAACAACGATGCGGATTCCGTATCAAGGAATATTGTTACCCTTTGATGGGTCTGCAGAATGGAAGCCGGGACCTCTGTGGTAACAGGACCAGTGAGGGCATGAAGCACGGCATTCGCTTTTCGTCCGGAAGGCACGACAACGCTCAGGAGTTTTGCAGACATCAAGGCGGGAATTGTCAGAGTCAAGGCCCGGAGGGGGACCTCCGGCAACGATTGGAAACATCCGTCGTTCACCTGCTGCTGCCTGCAGATTTCGTCCAGCACAGCGACCTTGACAAGTTTCGGATCACGAAAATCTGCAACCGGCGGATCATTAAACGCGATATGGCCGTTTTCACCAATCCCCATGCAAACAATATCCGCCGGATGTTTTTTGAGAATACTTGAATACCTTTGGCACTCATCCTCAATATTTTTCGCCTGAGCATCGAGACAATGTACCTGCCGGAACGGGACTTTTGAAAACAGATGCTCGGCCAGGTACACGCTGAACAACTGCCTGGCACCCGGCAGAAGGCTGAAATACTCATCCATATGCAGGCCGACGACCCTGCTCCAATCGATCTTTTTTGACTGAATCAGGAATTCCAGAAATTCGTCTTGTGAAGGAGCTGCTGCGAAGATCATGTTCGCTGTTCCCTTCGTCTTCAATACCTCTAGAATACACTGTTCCACATGATCCGCTGCGGCCTTTCCCATCAATATCCTGTTTGGGGCAACAAATATCTGCATATTCTTATAATCGATGGACTCCATCGTATTCAACCCTTACCGTGCATGTTGGCACATCATTGAGTCGGCACTACTTCTGTTCCATCAAGCTCCAACGGGCGATCTCATCGACCGATATTCACGGTCACCGAGTACACCTGTGGTGCGCCGGACCTGTCCGTCGAGAACAAAATATATTTCCCATCGGGGCTGAAATGCGGATGCGGGTGGCTCAGCTGACCCTCCATACTCGACTGATGCCGGAAGAGGACATCGGTCTTGGAGATTTTTTCTCCGTCGATGGTAAAGAGGGCAAGATTGTCCCCGTCGTACAGATCCGACACCCAGTGACGGTTGTCGGAAAACATCTGGTTGTGCGAGGAAGAAACGGGTGCCGGCATCATAAAGTTCTTTCGGCCGTCGGGGGTGATGACGCCGATATATTGTTTTCCTTTGTTCGGCCCAAAATGGTACCGGGCGGAATATCCGATATGCTTTCCGTCCGGAAACCAGAATTCATGAGTCCGGTGCAATCCGAATTCCTGTATCCCGACAGGGCCGCCGTCTGTTCCCTCGATATTGTTCCACCAGATCCTCTCCGGCGTGTTGCCGACAATCCCGGGAGCATTTTCGACATAGACATGCTGCCAGCAGTAGGAAATTTTCCCCGGGTCGTCGGGGCTTGCCTGCACGTGGCCGATCTTGAATCCGAAGTCGGGCGAAATCTGCTTTATTTCTTTCGATTGGAGATCCAGCCTGAACAGTGCATATGGTCCGGTGCTATGATCCGGGGAAAAGCCGGGATTCTTGTTCTCACCGTAGACGCAGTATTGTCCATCGCAGGTAATGGAAAAGGATTCAGGCCGTCCCCTTTCAAACGTAAAAATTGTCCGGGTCTCGAGCGAGGAGGTATTCAAGGCCTTAAGCCTGCCCCCCGAAATATACCACAGCGTATGAAACCGGGGCCAATGCCAGGCGCTCTGCCAGAGGCTGTCTTCGTCGGTCATCTGGACCGATGTGCCATCGGTCATATTCATCCGGTACAGGTTCGTTCTGCCGGACCGATCGGAATAGAAGATGAAATGGTCGGTATCGATAAATGATTCTACGTTAAAATAGAGATGGTTGTTATTTCCCGTCCGCGTCCATTGAATAACCTCGTACCCATACTCCGGATTCCCGATTTTCTGGCTTTCGGAAGGATAAAGTTTACCCACATAACCCTGCTGAGCGTACACCGCTGTCGCCTGTATGGATGCGAACAAGGAAAATACCAGAAGGATATTCGATCGAACGAACCGAGAGGAGGTGTTCATATCATCATACTCACTTTATCAATTTTTGATACCGCATCATCTCCGTGCAGGCCGTTATGACAGCACCGAGGCCGCGCGGATCATTGTCAAACCGTTCCCGTTTGAAATAAAAGTCATCATCGCTGCCGATTCCCGTCCCCCGGCAGATATCTTTCACGATGCCATCCCTCGTTATCCGGCTTTCAAGCCCCGACCATGCTTTCAAAATTGATCCGGCAAAACTCTCCCCGAGGATCCCAAGCTCCACGCCCCGGATCATCCCGATAAGGAACATCGCAGTGCACGATGTTTCTTCAAACGAATCATTCCGGTCCAGGACCTGATGCCAGAGTCCGGAGGGCGCCTGATACTGCGAGAGAGCCGCGAGGTGATGCCGGAAAATATTTTCAATCAGTGCGCGTTGCGGATGGGATGCCGGGAGAAATTTGAGAAGTTCCGACGTTCCCCAGACAACCCATCCGTTCGCCCTGCCCCACACGGCGGGCGACTGTCGCCCTTCAAGACCGAGCCAGGCATGCCGGTAAAGTCCCGTAGCCGTGTCTTCTAAATACGAATGGAAATTCATAACCTGCCGTGCCGCGTCGTCGAAATAGGTGCGATCTCCGATAAGTTTTCCCATCCGCGCCAGGAGTGGAACGCTCATAAAAAGATCATCCGCCCAGACCGTTCCGGTTGAAGGTTCATACCTGCAAAACGTGCTGTCGGAACGGCGAAGTTGTCCCTGTGAGACGTATTTCACCATATCGAAAACAAGCGGCTCATATTCCCTGTCATGCGATTTAAGGAGCATCTCGATGAACGGGAGCGTCGGGGCTCCGGCATCGTCGAGCATGCTGCAGCGGAATATTCGATGATCCGCGCCGCGGAATGCATGGAACTGTTGATATTGCTTCCTGAATAGCTCAAGATTCTCGAGCGTAAAGGAACAATAGTGCCTGACAAATGAAAAAGGAACAGAGTCATCCGCAGCGTCGGCATATTGCAGCAACGAGAGCATCAGTATGCCCGTCGGATACTGCCATTCGGCATAGGATTCCCTGCGATAGACGGCATCGGGCAGAATCCGGAAATCCTTCAGCTGGCGGGGTTCCGGAATCCGCCATTGGAACTCCCTCCCGTCATATGAATACACCTCCCGATATTCATGTTCAGGCGGAAGAGCCGTCGCGAATGAAGTATCCCCTTCAAACGGACCTATGAACTTCCACACATCTTCCGGTTGTTTTGCACCCTCGCCGGCAGCACGAAACCGGCAGACAGGTTTCGTTTCAGGTTTTGTCAGCTCGCGCAGGAGGCAGATATTTTGGGGGGCCTTGAGATTCGCCTTGATGATGATCGTGTTGACCCCGATTCGCACGTGCAGGCTCAGCGTATCATTGAACCGGAACGATTCGTAACCGATTTCTTTGAAACAGAGCGTCTGTACGTCCTTACCGTTATAAACGAGGCTTCCGTTCAGCGTAACAACAAGCGGACAATCATGGCTCAGACCGAATCGGACGGTCGTATCGGCACCGGAGAAAATTATGCCGGTCGCAATGGCAGATCCGGTACGATCCAAGCCAAACATCCTGCCGAAATCGATGACCTGGATATTCAGCACGGGTACCTGAGCGACCGATTGCAGTTCAAACGACGTCTCACGAATAACGCGATCGACGACCGGGCGGACCGTTTCCCGGGGAGATCGTTGAGCCTGGGCCTGACCGATGACTGTCTGACCGACCAGAAAATAAAGCACCAGGGGTATCAAAACCGTACTTTTCATTGGTTTGCCCCGAACCGGTCGTTATAATATGCTGCAAGAAACCGCATGGCAAACGACGTCCCAAGATCCCGCTGGGTCAGGTAGAAATGTCCGTCTTTCGCCCGTGTCCGGATATTGAGTGTTGCCCCCCGGAGGTTTTTGTCGGGATGGTCGGCGGCAAAACGATTGCCGACGATCCAACGCGCCGATCGCTCGATATTCCCGGCAAACTCGTTTCCCGCTCTGAGCTGCTGAAGCCGGATCCAGAGGATGCCGAGCATGGCAACCGTCGATCCGGTTACGGAATTCTGATTGGAGCTGCCGTCGAGAAAGTTTTCGTAGTAGAATGTGCCGTCCTTTTTCTGGTACTTCGTGTAAAACGTCAGCGTTTTCCTTGCTGCATCAAGATAGGCCTTATTGCCCGTGAGCGTATATCCCTCAATCAGCGACTCAGCGTACCAGAGATTAAACCGGGGATGGAAGCTTTGCTTCGATTTATCGTTTGGCATAAAATCCATCCACAGGCCCTCCGGTCCTTGTTTGGCAACGAGACTTTCACACAGGTTGATAAAGACATCTTTGTACTTCGTGTTGCCGGTATATTCAAACATATCCTTGTACAGCGAACCTTCATTGTTCGGCCGTGCGGCTGCATTGAGGCCCTTATGCCACTTATCCGTACGGACCGGGTTCTCCGTTTTTACGACTTCTCCCGTAACCGGATCCGCCATGTCGTAGAGCATGCCGGCCTCCGGGATATAGAAATGCTCCAGCATCCAATCGCCGGCCCTGGTCGGAACGTCGGCATATTTTTTCTCCTTTGTCAGGCGGTAGAGATTAAACAGCCCGGGTGTACCGTCGGTGACCGTAGCGCAGACGATATAATTGATTCCATCACCGTGGATCGCCCTGACCATTCCGTTGAGTTTCGGGTTGTCCTTGATTTCCAAACCCGTCCACCAATCGCCGGCCTTTCTGGCTGCAGCAAGGTACCGTTCATCTTTCGTAACCTTGTACACTTCCACAAGTCCGTTGATAATCTGGCCGGTGTGCCAGGCAGGTTCATAATCGAACCATTTCCCGTCCAGAAGACTGTAATCGCAGCGTGATTTCCCATTTTCATCAAGAAGCACCTGCGAGGCATAGTCGGCTGCAGCCCGCATCGCCCCAAGTATTTCGGTTTTTGTGGGATTCTCATCCTGCGCAAATGCACCCAAAGCTGAACAGAGAATCATCAGAGGCAGAATCAATACGACACGCATGACAGTTATCCTTTCATGATATAGTACGCACCATGACAAAGCTTAAATTTCTTTCCGCTTCCGCAGTAGCACGGATCGTTCCGCCGGAACGAAACAGTATCCATCCTGTTCATCCACCGCATAACATTGGCCGGCGGTCTTCTGTTTTTCAGTTCTTCCGCCATGAGCCGCATGGAATAATCGATGTGGTGAAAAAATTTTTTGTACCCCGGGCAGAGATAATTCAAACCTTCTTCGCCGTCCGGAGTCTTCGCGAACCGGTGCTTCGGGCATTCGCCGTTACAGGCGAATTTGACCGGACAGGCGGTGCAATATGCGGGAAGGGCATCCCGCTTATCGTTTCCAAATTTCCTCTGCCGTTCAGATGAAGCCATTGCCCGGGGCGATTGATCGACGATATTCCCGAGCCTGTACTCAGGATAGACGAAATGATCGCAGGAATAGAGATCGCCGTTATGCTCCAGGACGAGCGCATCCCCGCAGGTATCCCTGAAGACGCACAGGCCCGGCTGCATTCCCAGCCAGCTCTCCAGACTAACGTCGAACAGCTGCACGAAAATGGTTCCGATATCGTGGCGGACCCATTCATCAAAAATTGAGCAGAGAAACGTTCCGTACTGGAGCGGTTCCACCGACCACTCTGTCACGCTCGCCCCGGAGCTGAAATGCGGGTGTATCAGGTGAAGTCCGTCAGGCGTCGGTGCGGCCGAAGATCGTTCCACGATGGGGATGAACTGCATGAACCGGCTGCCGATATTTTTAAGAAATCTGTAGACATCCAGCGGATACAATGAATTCTGGCGATGGACCGCGGTCAGCGTATTGAATTCCACGCCGTGCTTCTTCAAAAGCTCGACACCGCGCATGACCTCGTTGAAGCTACCCCTGCCCGCCCTGTTCCGCCTGTAGCGGTCATGGATATCCTTCGGACCGTCGATGGAAATTCCGACCAGAAACTTATTCTTCGCCAGAAAAACGCACCACGCATCATCCAGAAGGACACCGTTTGTCTGGATGACGTTCTCGACAGTTTTCGATCCCGCATATTTCTTTTGAAGCTCCAACGCATGCGCAAAGAAATCAATCCCCGCAAGGGTCGGTTCGCCTCCCTGCCAGGCGAAACAGACCGCGGGAGCATTCCGGGCTTCGATTTGCTGTCGGATGAACGATTCAAGAATATCGGCAGGCATGGTCCATAGAGTTTCCTTCGGGTAGAGATTTTCCTTCTCGAGATAAAAACAGTACCCGCACTCGAGGTTGCAGATCGGCCCCGTGACCTTTGCCATGACGCTGAAAGGATGAAGATCCTGATATGATTCTGCGTCCGTCATTGAGGATATTTTACCATGATAACATCATTCTCTCTCTATACCAGCAGCATCGATGACAACCCGACGCCCCCGGATTATTCATCCTTCGTGCGGAATTTTTTCCGGAGCTCCCGATAATTCTCAACGCCCACTCTTTGAGCCCATGCCTGATATTTCTTTTCCAAATCACCCGCGTCGGACGGAAGTTTTTCCATTAAATCGTTCAATTCAGTCCGGTCGGCGGAAAGGTCGTACAATTCCCATGGAGCATTGTCATCCGCGACCAACTTCAGCGAACCGGCGCGAACCGCCCGGTTGCCCAT
>JAWOKN010000048.1:0-30370 GCA_033854175.1 Bacteroidota bacterium
GTGAATCGGTCCGGTGGTAGAGAAACTGAGCGATACGGGCGGTCGAATCGAGGCAGACGACCCACGAAGTATCCTTGCGTCCGGTGCTGTCCTTGCGGGAAAGGAGGGAGTCGGGTCTGAGCCCCAGTGAATCGCGTCTGAGCCCCAGTGAATCGCGTCTGAGCCCCAGCGAATCGCGTCTGGCGGCTGTCGAATCCCGTTTCAGATTCAGCGAATCTGCTTTCGCCGCAAGGGAATCCTGGTCCGACATGCGCAGCGTTTCCGAGCGCCGGGTCGAGTCGGCGGGTGGAATGCCGGGAAGCGGCGGAATCGTATCCTGAGGCGGCGACACACTCCACCCTGTCGATGTATGGTCATCGGGAGCGGCCGGGGTTGGGGGAGAGTGTGATCCCGGGCCTGTGCCAAAACCGAGAGCGGACAGAATAATGCCTGCCAGGAGGACAGATCCCATCCGTTCAAGGATAAAGGTACGCCGAATTGGATGTTTTCGCGCGCGAATTCGAGCCAAGTTGAGTAATGCGATCTTGTTGTACTATCCGACCGCGGTGACACTACTTGTCATTCCGTGGTCATGAATCTGCTATCAAGAATCGATACCAACGGCTCCTTTCGGTCGTGAGGGGTGAAATACCAGATGATGAAAAATGAGGTTTAAAATTAACTCCGCGTCAATTTCAGTGATACACACCATCATAGAACTCAAAAAAATGTATAAAAAAGCCACATGAATAGCAAGTGAAAGGTGATGATTCTCCCATAAAATTGAGAATATTTGTAAAATCTGAATTTTGAAGCTATATTTCCGGAGACAAGGCATGCGTCTTTCCCTTCACATACTCCGGGCCCATGTGGGCCCTTTTATCTTCTCATTCTGCACCATCATGTTCGTCTTTCTCCTCCAGTTTATCATGAAATTCATCGACCAGCTGGTAGGAAAAGGCTTAAGCTGGGTGATTATCGGGGAATTAATAGCCCTGAGTCTGGCCTGGATGGTGGTCTTGGCGGTCCCCATGGCGGTTTTGGTGGCGACGCTGATGGCGTTCGGGAACATGTCGGCGCAGAACGAAATAACGGCGATGAAGGCCTCCGGGGTGAGTCTCTACAGGATGATGCTGCCGGTGGCGGCCGGATCGGTGGTCCTGACATATCTGCTGATCCAGTTCAACAACTACGTCCTTCCGGAGGCAAACCACCGGGTCAAGGTGTTGATGGTTGACATACGAAGGATCAAGCCGACTCTTTCGATCATACCTGGATTATTTTCGCAGGACATACAGGGATACAGCATACTGGCCCGGAAAACGTATGAAAAATCAAACGATCTCGAAGGTCTGACCATTTACGACTACACCGATCCCGCGGTCAACGTCGTCGTGACTGCCGAGCGGGGAAAAGTATCCTTCACGCCCGATTACCGGAAGCTGATCATGGATTTATCCGACGGAGAGATCCACCAGGTAAGCACGACGGACCGGTCGATGTACAGAAAGATGAGATTCATCAAGCACCGCATCGTGATGAACGCCGAAGGGTTTGATTTCGAGCGGTCGAGCGAGGATGCGTTATCGCGGGGTGACCGTGAGATGAGTGCCGCGGAAATGACGGGGATTGTCGACAGCCTGCGGAGGACGGCGCAGGCAGGGCGGTCGCGGCTCTTCGGGGCGGGGCCCGAGCGGGCTCCGATCGTGCAGCGGCTCCCCTTTCCCGGGAATGTGCAGACCAGTGCGGCGCTTCACCAGCAGGCGGTCTTTCTGGCTTTGAGCGAGGCCCGCAGGCTCGAGAACGAGATCGACAACCAGCTGATGCTTGAGAAGTACAATGAAGATCAGATCAACTCCCTTCTGGTGGAGATCAACAAAAAATATTCCATTCCGATTGCGTGTCTCGTCTTCGTCTTCATCGGAGCGCCGATCGGGATCATGGCACGCCGGGGAACGTTCACCGTGGCGACGTCCCTGAGTTTCGGATTTTTCCTTCTCTACTGGGCGGCGCTGATCGGCGGAGAGAAGCTGGCGGACCGGGGGATGATCGCGCCGTGGTTCGGCATGTGGGCGGCGAACATCATCCTCGGTGCGCTCGGCATCTGGCTCACGCTGCGGATGGGGCGTGAGGCGACGACCATACCGTGGGCGACGCTGAGAAAATTCGTGCCGACGTCGTGGCGGACGGAGACTGCGGGCGGCGAGGACACCCCTTGAAGAGATGACGCGGATCGACCGGTACATTTTGCGGCAGTTTGTCCTGACGGCCTTCTTCTCGCTGATCGCCTTCATGGTCCTGTTTGTCGTCGTGGACATGATGGAAAACCTCGACGACTTCCTCGACAAGCAGGCTGGCTTGAGCATCATCCTGACCTACTACCTCTATTTTCTCCCGGAGATCGTCAAGCTGATGATCCCCGTGGCGATGCTCCTCTCGGCGCTCTTCACGACGGGGCGACTCTCGACGCTGAACGAACTGGGGGCGATGAAATCGACCGGATTGAGTCTTTACCGTCTGATGGGGCCGCTGCTCATCTTTGCGCTGCTGGTGACGGGGATATCGATCTACTTCAACGGCTGGATCGTGCCGTTTGCGAACAAGAAAAAGTTCGAAATCGGGAGGGTCTATTTCCAGAAAAACGTCGAATACATCGACAAGAGTAACATCTTCATCCAGGATTCGCCGACGCGGATCCTTTCGATGGGATATTTCGACGACAACCGGAACACTGCGCAGCAGGTCAGCATACAGGACTTTGACCCGGTTGATTTCACAAAGCTCCGTGCGCGGTACGACGCGAACGAGATGGTCTGGAATCCGGGCCGGAGAACCTGGACGCTCATTGCCGGCAGTCACCGCCGGTTCCTCGACTCATCGGAGATTCTGGAGCGTTTCGCATCGCGGGAGATCACGACGCTCAATTTCACCCCCGACGATGTGCGGAAAAAGCAGCTCAAGCCTGACGAGATGGATTACGGCGATCTGAAGCAGTTCATCGAGTATCAGCAGCGGGCGGGGCAGGATGTTGCGCGGTGGCTGGTGGATTTTTACGGGAAAATCTCGTTCCCGTTCGCCAGTGTCATCGTGGTCCTCTTCGGAGTACCCTTCTCATCGGTCAAGCGCCGGGGCGGATTGGGGGTCGAGTTCGGCATTGCGCTGGCCGTCTGTTTCATCTACATGATCTTCCTCAAAGTCAGCCAGGCATTCGGGTACAACGGCGATCTGAGTCCGCTCGTGACGGCATGGATGGCGAACATCATCTTTTTCGGAGCCGGGGTATACAACCTGGTGCGGGTTCCGAAATAACCCCCCACCGGCTTTTTCAAAAATCGAACTGGAACCTCGCCTCGGTGATCGGCACGACGCCCATGGGGGTAGGCTGGACGCGCATCTTCAGATCGGCGTGGAGGTTCTTATTATAGCGTGTGACTGACCAGAAGGCGTCGAGGGCGCTGACGACGTGGTTGATGACGGCGACGCTGACCATCGTGCTTGCGATATCGTAATAATTATTCGCCTGGGCGCGCATATCGCGGTAGGTGATCATATGGCCGCTGGCGGGGAGGGCCACAGGGAGCTGGCCGTCCTGGAGCTGGTCGTCATCCCAGCCGGTTCTGAACTGGGCATACTTCCCGATCAATTCATAGAACTGCTGGTCGTTCCAGTCGGGGAGGAGGTGAGTAAAGCCGTTTCCGGTAGCCTGGCGGATCGCGTCCTCCATGGCATTGAGTTCCTTCCAGTTCATCTCGAGATACGGGGGAAGGTAGCTGGGCGGATCCTGCGGATTATACCCCTCGCGGTAGATGGCATCGCCCCAGGTCTGCTGCTGGCCCTGCATGGTGGAATTCAGGGTGCTGAGATTATTCAGGGTCCAGTTCACATATTTTGACGCACTCCAGTGGAGGTTGGCATAATTCTGGAAATCGTTGGTCTGGTCGTCCCCCTTTTTGTTATAGGCATAGGCGACGATCCAGGAGGCGGCTTCTATTGCGACAAACACGGCGGCTTTCACATAACTATTGGCATAGACCTCCCCGGCGCCCGGGACGAGGACCGACATGCCGGCTGCGAGCCAGGGCGATTTTTCGCCCGTGCCCGAGGCCTCTGACAGGTCCGGCAATGTCGTATCGAGAACCGACCAGCCGTGTGACGCGACAATATTCGGGCTCGAGAAAAAGTCGACCGAGGGGTTGCCGGTCAGTTGGACGGCCGGTTTTTCGCCGGCGACTGACGTGAGTGTCAGAATAAGTGACAGAAAGAGAGCAGCTGCGAGTGTGCGCATAGAAAATCCTTTCCTCATTTAGTCAAGATCAAATCCAAAAAGAACGCCAAAATGGAAGTTCCATTCCTTCCCGTAGGTAACGTACTGGGCTGAGTTAGCGACATAGGTCCGGAACTGGTTGAAGCCGTAGGTTGCGCTGAAGAAGATGCATGTGGGAAACGCATAATAGGAGAACGCCTCGAGGCGCAATTCAGCTCCTGCGTCGTATTTCATCTTCTGGTTTTTCAGGGGACCGCTCATCCACGCCGAACCCACGTCGCCGTAGACCGACGCATACAATTTATCAAAATAAATCTGAAAAGCCCGCAGGTCGATATGGTTGGAAAGCGGGAAGCGGTACGTCAGGTTCGAGTAGGCAAACCTGTTCCCGCCGAGTGAATAGAAGGGGTAGCCCCTCATCCCGGTGAGGCCGCCGATATAAAAATTGAAAAACTGGTCAACCTGCGGACCGAGGATTGCGCCGCCGTGGACCTCAGCCGAGAGCGTATGGTCCCATCCCGGGAGCTGGATCATTTCGCGCCAAGAACCCTCGAGCCGGTGAAAATCGGGGTGTTCATAAAACGGAAGAACGAGACCGCTCGAGGGATCGACCGTAAGTGAGTCGTTGGGATTAAAGGAGTTGAACTCATAATCGTACCTGAGCATGACCTTCCTTCCGACGGGATTAATCTCCTGAGTACTTGAAGGGGCGAGCTGTTTGAACCTCCAGGTAAGCGAGATATCGTTCCCGATCAGGTAGAGCGTGCCATATGCCTGGGAGACGATCGTCGGGGCAGTCGGATCGAGTGGATCATGGACGACAAAACTGCTGATATCGGCATTATACCTGCTGTGGGTATAGCGGAGTTCGGCATCGAGCGCCTCGGTGATGAATTTCTCCCTGAGGACGGCATCGAACTCGAGAAGATTATATGTCAGTTCCACATTGGGTATGACAAAGCCCTGGCGAAGGGTAAGTGAGTTCTCCGTCTTCCGGGTGATATTATAGGCCTCGAGGGAGGCGGTGGGTTCAAGGCCCAGCTGGAAGAGGCCGGGGATTTTGCCGCGGTAATCAAAGGTAAAGAAAAGGTCACGTTCACCCTGTTTATTGATTGCGGCGCTCGCCAGGAAGCCGTACCGGTCGAGCATATCGCTCGAATAGGCATAGAGACCCGGTTTAATGACATCGATCCCCTTATTGCGGGGGTTATAGTTATCGATCCGGAGAAACGGAATCAGGCTCAGGCTCGTGACGATATTCTTATACGTGGTATCGGTTTCCGGGGGAATCTGGCTGTCGTCATATGAGCGGAGTTTTTGCCAGTCGAAGCCGGGATCCGAGTCAACATTTGCCGCGATTGCGCCTGCGACGGGTGAGGGTAGCTGCTGGTAGACCGGGGGTGACTGCAACGGTGGAGGGGAATTCATCAACGAGAGTTTAAAACCGGTCGAGGTATACGAAGAAAACGCAATCTGGCCCGAGCCGTTGACGGCCGGCATAAAGACGCCGCCGAGGACATTGGTGATCTGGGAAATCTCCCGTGAAGCTACATTATACTGATAGAGGTTAAATATCCCTGTTTTATCCGAGCAGAAGAGGATATTTTTGCCGTCGGGGGTATAGACCGCATTCCGTTCATCCGAAGGCGTGGCAATAAGGGGTGACGCGCTCCCGCCCGAAGCGGGGACGGTATAGACATCGCGTCCGTCGCGGATGGAATAATCAAAGATAATCGTCGACCCGTCGGGGGACCACTTCGGGTCATAGACCTGTTCGCCGTCGGAATACGAAGTCAGGCGTTTCACATCCGAACCGTCGGTCTTCATCGTATAGAGATTCAGCGTGCCGTCGGAGCCGGCGACATAGGCGAGTGTCGATCCGTCGGGTGAGACAGCCGGAGAATTTGCGCGCATGCCGTGGGTCAGGCGGGTTTCCTGGTCGCGGTCGATGTCATAGAGATAGAGGTCATAAATATTCGACCAGTGGTCATTCGACCGGCTGGTCTTGGCGTAATAGATTTTCCTGCCGTCGGGCGCCCATGAAAAAGACGACCGCACGCCGGATTTGAGCCGCTTCTCCGTTTTTGTGGCAAGGTCGTAGAGATAGAGGGACGAAAGAGAAAAATAGTCCGACTCCTTATTCGAGACATAGGCGAGAGTTTTCCCGTCGGGGGAAAAGGCGGGATAAAAATTTCCGAAGCCGACATTGCCGATAATTTCACCTTCGACTGGATTACTCCGGATATCGGCGGTGCGGTTCTGGTAATCGCGGGTGACATAGTCATGCCACTCATCGTAGAGCTTCTGGCCGTCGATGCCGAGGGCATTTTTGATCGCCCGGTCGATCGTCATCGTCGTGAGGGAGGCGAGGTTTCTGGAAATCGCCTCGAGTTTATCGTCGCCGTAGCGCTCGCCGATATAGCGGACGAGGGCGAAGCCGGCGTTATAGGAGGACTCATTGCCGAGGCTCGTCTTCCCGAAGACCGACATTTCGCCCCAGGTGAGCATCCGGTTGTCGAGGGCATACATGCGGAGGATCATATCGCGCTGGCTGTCCCACGAATCGTAGCCGAGTTCCTTCCGGTTATACTGTGCGACCCCTTCGGCGAACCAGCTGGGGACGACATAGCCCGATATGGGGTAGGAAACGATGCCGTTGGGGTAGCCGTAGAGAACGTCGGTCCGTCGTTCGGACTGATACTGGAGCCACTGGATATAGAACGCGGGGAACCGGCGGCCGAACTTGAGGGCGGTCTGGATCTGGACCATATGGGTGAATTCGTGGGTGACGACATTGCGGAGCCAGTTATGGGTGCCGCGGAGGTCGAAATCGAGTGCCGAGGCCCAGATCTCGATCTTATTGTCGAAAAAATACGAACCCCCGTTGGAATAATCGTCATAATCCTTAATGACGAAGCTCACCTTGCCGTCGGGTTCATGGTGATAGAGCGTGGTGATCGGGCCATAGATCTCCTCTGCGATCTTGGCGACAGTCCTCGCGGTGCGTTCCGTTCCGGTATGATAGTGGACATAAAAATGCTCCGTCTCGATAGTCCGCCAGTTCAGCTCCGGGTGGAAGAACTCCTCCTGGGCGAAGAGGGGAAGGGAAAAAAGGAAAAGGGTCAGGGCAAGGATCTTCTTCGGCATCATTCAAGCGTCATGGCGATAGTGGTAACCTGGTCGGTGGCAAGCTCGATTGCGGCATAGAGTTTCTGGGTTGAGCCGCTTCTGAGGACGATATCGACTTCCGGCATCACGATATAGCTTGCGTCGTAGGTACCGTTGGAAAAATAGGCATCAAAGACCGCGTTGACGGGAAGATTACTCCCGCCGACGGAGAACTTTCCCGTACTGTCGGTCGTGGCGGTGACGTTACCGTCGACGACCAGTGGCGAATACTTGATGACGACCCCGTCGAGGGCATAGCGCATGAGATATTCGCCGCTCGGGGCATAGTTCCCCTTCGCATCGAGGCCGTCCCACACGACCGGTGCCAGGGGTCCCGGAGCGTGGTAGCCGAGAAAGATCTGGCGGACCAGCGTATGGGCGACTGTGTAGACGGCGATATCGACAACCCTGGTGGTCGGTTGGACGATAACCTTCTCGGTATCGACCGGTGTGGTGGAGTAATAGTCATAATAATAGAGGAGGATAATCTGGACATTCCTCAGGGGTATGCCATTGGAGGAGGTCACGATGCCGTCCAGCTGGAATCCCTGGATCGTGGTAACGGGCTGGTAGGGCTGAATTTCACGGCAGGAAACAAACAGCAGGCAGACTGTCGCGGCGGACAAGAAGCGCACTTCCCACCTTTCATTTTACCACAGCGATTTTTATGACGGCGGAGCCGCTCCCGCCGGTTCCCCCTTGTGCGTCGATATGGGCGAAATAGACGCCGCTCTGGACATTCGACACATCCCAGACGACCTCGTTATCGAATCCGCCCACGCCGGGCCCCTGGAGTTCTGCGACGAGATCGCCGGCCATGTCGAAGATCTTGATATGGACCGTAGCGGCAGTCGAGACGAAATATCTGATATGGGTTTTGAACCCATGGTTGCGGTCGACCGGATTCGGCCAGTTATAAGCCCGGTCCTGTGGGAAAAACGCATAACGGGAAACCGGTTGATACGTCGTATCGACCAGACCCGTATTCAGGCCGTCGCGGCCGATCTGGGGCCACGGCTGAGTGGGAAAAGGTGTTGTACCCGGTTTCAGGGCACCCGTATGCCATGCATAGACATGACCGTCCTCGGATGCAGCTGCAAGGCCGATGCCGGTGCAGCCCGAGCACGAGTCGGGCAGATAGAAAACGGCGGGTGACGAACCCCGGTTAAATCCGGTAAGAAGCGGGAAACCCTGAAGCATCTTCCCCGACCTGTCATAGGCGACCACGAGGCCCTCCTGTGTCACCGTGACGACATCGGCCGAACCGTTGCCGTTGAGATCGGCGACAACGGGTGAGGCGAGGATATCCGTGGCTGATGGAGTTGAGACGGGGAAATTATCCAGCATCGTTCCATTGGCATTCATGGCGACAATCTTATTCCCGCTGCAGACGACAATGTCGATCCTGCCGTCGCCGTTCACGTCTGCGAGTGCGGGTGCGGAGTGGATCTGGCCGTAGGTCGGGACGGGGAAACCCGGGGCAATCTTCAGATCTCGTGTCACGGCATAGACGAACCCGTCGAGGGTGCCGAAGACAATCCTCAGCCCCGTTTCGGGTGAAAGGTTGCCGGTCACGGCGGGTGCGGCAAGCGGATGGGGAACATGCAAGGAGCCCGTAACGTCGGTGCGGGAGAGGATGACAACGGAGCTATCCGACGACGAGCTGATAACATCGCCGCTCTTCGAAAGAAGCGACAAACCGCTGGCGGGTATTCCGAGGGGTGATCCAAACGGCAGACCGCTCCGTCCCACAAACCAGACCGAATCGCCGATGCCGACCGTGCAGGTCGTATCCAGGAGAACGGGTGGAGTCATCCTCTGGCCTGCGTGGGCATTGAGAAAGAGGCTATCGACGAGGCCGCCGCCTGAAACATCACGGAGGGCGTAGGAGAGGCGAACCAGATCGCCCGGTGGAGAAAAAAGCGAATCAAGGGGACGTCCGTCCGACTGCCAGGCATAGACCCAGCCCGAGCGGATTTCCGGCAGGCCGGTGGGAAGAATAATTTCGTCGAAGCCGTCGCCGGTGAGGTCGGCGGTTTTCAGTGAATTGCCGCTGACCGGGTGATCGACCGAGACCGGAAAATTCGGGAGCGGGGACACCATATCGTCGCCTATCTGGATCCGGGCCGACATATGCGGACCGCGCGGGGAGAAATCCCTGATCACGATATGGCTATTGGCGCGGTCGATGCTGGTGCTGGGCGGGGCCGAGGTCGGTGTAAAGGCATTCGAGCGGACCCGAAGGGGGGCCTCGTTCCCCTCGTACCAGAAGTCAAGCTGGGTGCCGCTTTCGCTCCCCGATCCAGCGGAGAGGAAGCCGTACACCTGGCCGATATCCTGTGAGCCGTCGGCTTCCATCAGGTTGACCCCTTTGCGGTCCGGATTTGCGTTCACCTCATCGGTGGCCAGTGTGGAATCGATCACATTCTCATCGATATGCCAGATAAGGATGCCGCCGTCGAAGAATTCCCGTGTCTGGGTATTCACGCCTCCGGGGAGGCTCCAGTCGAACTCATCGATATCGGTAATGACGCCGAAGAGGCTCGAGATGCTGTACGCATTAAACCCCGTTGTATCGTGCGACCAGGTCCGTGTATAGGTCGAATCATGGATGGCCATCGTCACGGTCGCGCCGTCGCGGTTTGCGTCCCTGTTCCTGTTCTCGACCAGAAAATACTCCTTCTCGCTGATAAGGACCCGGTAGATCGAGTCCGGGCCCGGGGCAAGTTCCACTGCAGGGAGATCATAGACGCCGGAGCCCGAGGCGATCGTGACGGGGGTAATCCAGCCAAGCTTCATCTTTTCCCAGGCAGAGGGTTCCGGGGGGAAGAGGCCGCTCCAGCTGAAGATCGATTCACCGTCCATGAGTCCGAACCTGCCGATCCCGGAGAGCCCCGTATGCGTATCAAAGAGGTCGGGGAGGCCCAGGTAGCTTCCGATGCTTGCGCAGAGCAGGCCATTGATACCCAGTTCATACAATGACGATCCGCCGATTGACGAAAGGAGTCTGCTTTCGGTCTCCGGGATAATCATCGAGTTGGTGATCAGCGTATTCCCGCCATTGACGCTGATCCCCTGATACGACGGACCGAACATCGCTTTAAGGCTCGCAAGGTTGACATAGACCGATGGGATATCGAGCGGTGTGGGATCATAGCCATAGAGAGCGGTAAGGTCGATATCGCGGCCTGCGCCGGCGTGGAAAATGACATAGGCGTCATAGGGTTTACCGGCGATCGCGCCGGGGGAGACAGAATCGACCGTATGCCAGGCATCCTGCATCAGGAGTCCAAGTTCGGTATTCGTGGAACTCGAGCGGGGCGGGCTATAATGGGAGATCGTATAGGGCATCCGGTAGACGCTGTCGAGGACATCCCAGATGACGGTCAGTTTCCCGTGTGAGGCCTTGCGGAAATAATTTTCGGCAAGGAGGAGGTGATTCGCAAAATAGGTCCTGTCGTGGGGTGGCGGATCGATGACGCGTCCGAGCGTATCGGCGAGGGCGAACGACCCGTCGCCCGTTGTACGGTCGTCATTATCCTTCTGGAACTCGATCATGGCGGCAAGGATGCGGAGAGTTTCAGGAGGTGCCGGGGCAAATCGCGGCAGTGCCGGGATCGCGGTCCCTGCGGGTTGCCGGAGTATGAGCGGATGAGAAAAGAGCGGTCGTTTTGCATTCTGGCTGAATGCGGGGATTGATGAGAGGAGCACCAGAAATACAGACGCGCCGAAGGAAATTCTCACGGTAAGCAGGGACAGTGTCTGAAAGAAATTTTTACTATTGGGGGTGAATACGGGCATCATCGATCTCGATCAACCGATGCGGCCACGCCGCCGGAACACGTCCGGGGGCATGGCCGTACCGGCGAGACCGTTTATTCTTCGCTTACGCCCCATGCAATCGACAGGGTGAAACGGAGAGTTTCCGCCAGCGGGCTTGTATCCGCATTCGCGGAGAGGTAGCTGAAGTCAAACCCATAGATATCGTACCGGATGCCTGCGCCGAAGGTGAGGAATTTCCGGCCGCCGTAGTTCGGCGATTCATAAAAATACCCGACGCGGAGGGCGATCAGTTTCGGGGAGCCGTACCAGTATTCCATGCCGGTTCCGATCGTAACCTTCTGCAGGCCACCGTCGCCCCAGGCAGTAATGAGAGACTTCGGCAGGTTGTCGACATTGGAGGAGACAACGTTGCCGGTGGAATCGATGACATCGCGGCGGCGGACAAGGAGCCGGTTAAAGTCGAGAACGACATTGACGCTGTTATATTCGGTCTTGAGGACCTCCGCGGCAAATCCGAGCAGCAGATTGGTCGGGAGGGGGTCGGCCTGTGCGGCATCGATATAGGTAATCTTCGGGCCGAGGTTCGACAGATTGGCTCCGACGCTGAACCGTCCGCCGACATCGCCGATGAGGGGAATATCGAGGACTGAAGGCTTCCAGAGAGTCGAGACATCGAAGCTGATCGTGGAGGCAACGCCTTCGCGCTGCTGGTTCTGGACGTTAAAGGGAGCAAGTGAGCTCCGGATATACCGGAGATTCAGGCCGACGCCGAGGTCGTTGATAATCCTTGTCGAATAGGCTGCGGTCACGGCCAGTTCATACGCCTTGAACGTGCCGAGAATCGTCGGGTCCTTATCGGTGATGCTGAATTCCCCGAGGCTCAGGTAGGTAATCGTGGCGCCGATCGTCCCGCCCCAGTCATCGATATGGTTCCGGTAGGCGAGGTAATCGTAGAAAAGGTCCGACTGTTGGAACTGGGGCAACCAGTTCGAGTGGGTGATCGACACCTCCTGGCCTTTCAGAAAAGCCAGGCCGGCGGGGTTCCAGTGAGAGGCAGCAGCGTCATCGGCCAGGGCGCCTCCGGCTTCACCCATACCATCGGCGCGGGCGTTCGGAGCGATCTCCAGAAACGGAACCGCTGCTTCGCCCTGTGCCCGGCTCACCTCCGGTGCGATCAGAAGCACGCACAGAAGGAGGCTCAACATCATCAGAGAGGACATTCCCCGCTTTGTTCTCGAAGTCATAACTTACTTCCTTTTAAAATAGAGCTTTTATGGATTGATCGATTAATTAGTATCGGTCCTCTGGAGAATCTAATTTACCAACTTTCCCGCAGAGAATCAAATCGTCGATACCGTGCTGGTGCTGGCGTATTAGGAGTGGAGATTTCAGACCAGCACGGTATCTATAATAGTCGGTCGGCAGACACATTATTTTTCGACAGTAAGTTTGCCAAGTGCCTCGGCAGAAAACCGCTTGTCCTGCGTAGAGGCAATGATTTTATAGAGATAGACCCCGTTAGCTATAACGTCACCTTCACGATCCCTCCCATCCCACGGAATTTGAACAAATTGCGAGAGGACATCATTTACCTTCAGGCTGCGGATCATCCGGCCGGCGACGGTAAAGATCTTCACCTCGGCGTCGACGGGGACCACCTGGTTATGCTGGAAGGTGAAGGAGGTTGCGGTGCGGACGGGATTGGGAAAATTGAAAACATTGGATAACTGCAGACCGGTGCCGACGAGCACCTCGAAAATCGTCTCTGATGAGGAAGCGTTATTATACGTATCCCAGGCGCGCAGGCGCAGTTTATGCGACCCCCTGGAGAGGGATCCCAGAGGATACTGGACAGTACCGGAGGTATAGGTATTCGGGTTCGTCTGATAAAAGGCGCTCAGATCGGTGCTCTGGCCGTTATCATCGAGCCACATTTCGAGCCGGTGGCCGACGCCCGAGCCGGAGGTATTGATACCGCTTGAATCGAAGAGGTCGGCGATAAGAAGTGGTGAGGCACTGGTAACATCGCCCGGTTTAAAGCCCCTGTTATCGAGGTAGAGGCGGATATCGGGGCCCCTGGTATCGGGCGGTGCTGTAGAATCGACGCCTCCGAAGGTAATATTCGTGGTATATCCGGCACCGTCGGTGGAGGTGTTCGAAAAATAAATCCGGATCCTTCCGAAATCGGTGCCATAGGAGATATCCTTGGGGACGATAAAATCCGCCGCGACGCCGCCGCCCGTGACGCTTTCCGAACCGCGGAAGAGAGCGCCCCCTTCGACCTTATAGGTAATCAGGCCGGCATCGGGATCGTTGAGAGTAACGGTCTGATCGGCGTCATAGGTGACGACGAGTGCGGAACCGGAATAGCCGTTCATCCGCTGCCCCGTGGTATCCCGCACGGTTGCGGCGATCGAGGCTTTGCCGAGCGCATGGAGTTGTGTGACCTGGGTAGCCGGCTGATGGTTCACGCTGTCGACCGATGCAAACATCGGGGGAAAGCCGATCTGGAGGGCGGGATCGCCGAGGAGGAAATACTTCCTGTCGTTGGTGACATCCTCAAAGGGGTACCCCTGTTTGGTCCTATAGACCACATCGCCGAGGCGTTCCGGCAGGACCCTGCCGGTGGGATCGGTAAGGAAGAGCTGCTGGACGAAGGCGATATTATTGGCCTCGTTGAACGGTTCCTCGACAGCGCGGGTTGCGGAAAAGACCGACGCGGCGCCTGCGCCGGGCATGGTGAGGAGCACCTCGCCGCCGCTTGCCTGGCCTATCCCGTCGAATTCCGAGAAATTGCATGTCGCAGCGATCAGGAAGAAATACTTCCCCTTATTGGCCAGGAGCGGAAAATCCGATTCACGGACGAAGATATGTTCATGCGTCCAGAGATCGGGATTCCCGTGCCCGGAAAAATTCAGAAGCATCGTCCCTTCATTGATCTGGTCGACGATGGCTTTATTCACGTCGGGTTTTCTCCGGCCGGCGGGGGTATAGACGGTCGGGTAGGCGAACTCATAGATTTTCCGTTGTTCGAAGAGGTGCGGTATTTCGGCGGCGACATTTTCCGCATGGTCGAGGTGGATCGTGCCGTCGTTCTGGAGCCGTCCGTCGAGTCCCACGCCGGCCAGTGCATCATCGGCGACAAAGGTCGTACGGATCTTCCAGGTATCCTTTTGCGGGCGTGATTCATACTCGATAATCTTATCGACGACGGTATTGGCGTCCTGGAGAGTGCGGGGGGTAATACGGCCGACGCCGATATTCACCCGGCCGCTTGCGGTAAAAATCGTATAAAAGTCATCGCTCGCATAGGAATAGAGCGGGAAAAACGACTCCTCGGTTTCCCAGGGTGGGATATCGAGGATATGCGGCCCGAGGATGTTTTTATAATCGAACGTGCCGTCGCCGAACAGGAGTACATATTCGGGCGGTTGGGACCAGTTGGTATAGGCATAGCGGAGATAATTGCGGATGGCGGCCGGTGAAAGGAGGCCGCCGCCGAACTCGTTATAAATCTGGTTGACATCGACAATCTTGACGCGCAGGGTTTTGGGCGCGGACTGTTCGCGGTACGTCTTCAGGCGGAGTGCGGCCGGCTGGAGGTCGGCATTGGTAATAATAATTTCATCGGCCGACGCAGTATCGCCGTGGAGATTCTGGTTCGGGACGCTGGTGAGCGCGCCGGGAAGCTTATAACCCGACTGGCCGACGACGCAGATTTCCCTGCGTGAGCCGGGGACACCGGCGACCTGGAAAATGACCGAATCGGCGGTGCGGGACGGATTTGTATTCACCGCGACTGAATCAAAGGCTGTCACATCAAAGACAAAAACCTGACTCTGGGAAAACCCCCCGATTGCGCAGAGGACATTCGCGCCGGTATCGGGTGTGCTGAACGTGCAGAGGTCATTCTGCGCCTGGCACTGGATCTTGTAAAAAAGTTCAAACCAGTCGAGGTAACCGCTCCCGCCCGGATTGGATGTCGCAAAGGAAATCCTGATCTGGCTCTGGTTGCCCGAAAAAGCGGGAATCTGGGAATACTCCACGATGTCATCCATCAGCTGGGGGGACCCGTCATCGCCGATAATCGTCCCGGCAAGAAAGACCGGGGAACCGAGCTGGGTCCCGTGTTCGGAGAGTGTGATCGAGGATGACGACGGGGAGCTTGCGCCGACATGAAACCGGTAGTTCAGGGGGCGGGTCAGATCGAGGCCCGGGAGGGAGCTGACATAGAGAAGCTGGTCGCCGGGATTCATCGGAACGCCGAGCCATTCAAGGCCGGAGGAGAGAAGATTTATTTTCTCGTCCTCATGGACAAACTTCGCGTCAAGCGAACTGAGGCGGAAAGCACCGGGATCATTCATTGCCGGCATTGCCGTCATGGCCTTGTGCGGATGCTGGCCATAGGTGAGCCAGTAGATGTTTGTCTCCGTATAATGGTTGAGATAATGGTGATAGGTCTTTTCGGACGGGGAATAACTCCAGCCGCGGGTTCCCTTGCCGAAGAAAACGAGATAATCGGAGGCATCGAGTCTGCCCGGGGTGCCGCCGTCGGAGACATAGACTGCATTTTCATCAAGGTCGGGGGGATACGGGGCGTTGACATCCATCGGCACCTCAAATCCGCCGTTTCCATAAATCTGGATCGTATTGGGATCGGTCGAGGATGGAATGCCTGCATCAAGGAGAGCCTGTCCGGTCAGTTTATACATCCCCTCGTCGGAGACCGAAAAGCGGAACCACGGGCCGCCTGCCAGGACGGAATTCTGGGTAGCCAGCGGATGGCGGGGAGAAACGGTTTTCGGCAGTCTCGACATCGCAGCCTCATTCAGTGCGACACCGCGGGTCAGCCTGTCGGGTTTCACGGTCACTGTGGCGGCGGGACCGAAGGTCACGCTCACGACGATCCTCTTATACTTCCGGATCGTTCTGGAGGCAGGGTTATACTGATAGGAAGCGATCCAGAGATTGCCGAAAATGGCTCCGCGTGATTCGCCGATGTGGTCGAGGCGGACAAGTTGGGAGGGGATGAACGCGTCCGAGGAATAGGCCTTCTGATCGGGGCGGAAAACGTACGTAAAATCGACATCATCCTTATGGGCAGAAGGAACGGGGGCAAGCTGAACGCCGGAAACATCCTCATACTCGCTTGAAATCACATCGACGCCATTCCCCGCGGGGCCGGGAAAAAGAAGCGGGGAGGCAATCCCCTCGATGGCGGGGGCGCCGGGGGGAAGCAGTGGATCGGTCACATTACGGGCGATATGATAGCGGATATAGGTTATACCATCGTTCCTTACCGTATCCTGCGTCCTGTACTGGGGGATATATTCAAGAACCAGGCTCGTGGCATCTGACCGGACGATACGAACATCGGGTACCGCCGGGATGGCGCCGGCATGGAGCAATGCCAATAACAGGATACAGGAGCTAAAAAAGCGGAAGCAATTCACATTAATAATGGCCTAAAAACAAAAAAACCGGATGTCAGAAATACCTTGACATTCGGTCAGAAATTACCGCATCAGACAACTCTTGTGTCAAGGTTGGCATCCATTCCCACAGGATGGTGGATGTCCGGTGACTCTTTCAATTCCCTATTCGGGTAAGAATCGTTAAAACCTTAACAAAAGATCGATGCGGGGAACCCTGATAATATTTGACAAAACCTCTTACCTGTCAATATAGAAATAGTTGGGATGATTGTCAAGAAATATGTTGTTTTTTTGCCAAAAATTTGTTAGATTATTGAGCAAATTGATACATTTCCTCCAATTTTCGGACATCCATGTCAAAACCGATAGGGGTTCTTTTCGTAGCAAGCGAAGCGGGCCCGTTCATCAAGTCTGGAAGTATTGGTGATCTTGCGGGTTCGTTGCCGAAGATCGTACGATCGATGGGACACGACATCCGGGTCATGCTGCCCGGGTACGGGGTGATCAACAACCGCCGGTTCCAGATACACAATCTGTTGCGGATGAAGGACATCGAGATACCGATCGGGCCGGTTGTGGAGCGTGCGAACGTCAAATCGAGCTACATCAACAGTGAAAATCAGAAGGTCCTGGTCTATTTCCTTGCAAACGACCGGTATTTCAACAGGGACGGCTTATACTTCCATCCCGAGACCAAGAAATACTTCCCGGACAACGACGAGCGGTTCATCTTCTTCTGCCGGGGGGTGCTTGAAGCCCTCAAGCGGTTGCGGTGGCAGCCGAACATCATCCACTGTCTGGACTGGCAGTCGGGGTTAATACCGGCTTATCTGCACTCGGTCTACAAGAACGATCCCTACTTCAGGAACGTCAAGACGATATTCACGATCTGCAGTCTGGCCTCCCACGCGAGTTTCCCGCAGATTTCGTATGACAAGAGCGGGTTGCCGGCCGGTTTATTTGAAAAGGACGGCGGGCATCACGACAGGTTAAACTTCCTCAAGGCGGGGCTGACGTTCGCCGATGTGATCACGACATTCGGGGTACGGGCGGAGAAAGGGATCCGGATCGCGCCGCAGGACGATCTCATGCAGATCCTTGATTCGCGGAACGGGGACATCATCTCGATGACCAACGGGAACTTCAACGGAAGCACACAGGAGCATCTGGCGCAGAAATTTATCGAGATCTACAGGGGTTTGATCAAAAATTGCTGATGAAGACACCCGCCTTGTTCCTGGATAGGGACGGTACGATAAACGAAGAAGTAGATTTTCTCACGAATCCCGATCACATTCATCTCCTGGCAGGTGCGGCCGGTGCGCTTCGCGAGGCTCAGGCAGCCGGGTACAAGATCTTCATCATCACCAACCAATCCGGAATCGCCCGCGGTTTACTCACCGAGGGCCGTCTGGGAGAGATCCACAATGCACTCATCGCCCAGCTGAAAACCGAGCAGGTCACGGTTGACGGCATTTACTACTGTCCCCACCACCCCGATTACGGCGAACCGCCCTACCGCAGGGAATGCGGCTGCCGGAAGCCGAAGACGGGGATGATTGAGGAAGCGGCGAAGGATTTTGATCTCGATCTCGGGCGGTCGTACATCATCGGCGACAGGATGATCGACGTCCAGACCGGCAATGCGGCCGGGATCCCGGCGATCCTTGTCCTGACCGGGTACGGCAAGGACGAGGTGGAGATGTGCAGGAAGCACGGGGCGGTGATGGCCTACGTCGCCGAGGATCTGGCAGACGCGGTACGGTACATCCGGCAGAGTGTTCATCATCCCGCGGCGACACACAGTTTCTGACAACGACGTTTATGAAATTTTTTATCGCGGTACTGGCTCTTGGTCTCATCCTCGCTGGAGGGTGCAGCGAGGATCCGACAGACCTCGGGCGGGGGCTCTTGAGGCCGCAGGACACCCTGCATCTGGTAAAGCGTGAAATCACAGCCACAGGGGACACCACCGTGATCGTCAAGGGGTACGACGGACTGGGGCGCATATTTGTCGGAAGCTACAGCACCCTCGAGGCGGCCTCCGTGATGGAATTCCTCGTCTCCTCCTTCACATCGACGCAGACCATTGATTCGGCAGTGATCATCCTCCGGAGAGACTACAGCTATTACGACTCGACGGGACCGTTTGCGATAACGGCATACCACGTCAGCCACACCTGGACCAGTGTAAAATTCACATGGGACACCATGGCGGCGATCATCACCGACACCGTAGCGGGTTCCAGGTACTGGCCGAGTGTGACGGGTGACTCGACCATATCGGTGCCGATCGACACCGGCATCATCCGTTTATGGTCGACAAAGGGAAACGGGACGGCGGTACTCGAGCCCACGCAGAACGCCCTCGGTATGAACATGATCGGGGGATTCGGGAACTACATCGACATTTCGGGGGATTTCCGGCCGTTGCTGCGGATCTATTATCACGATGTTGCGGACACGACGCTTGAGAGAAACATCCGCACGACGCGTTCGATATCGGTCTGCACCGGAACGATCCCCGTGCAGGCCGGGACGATGATCCTGCAGTCGTCGCTTGCATCGAGAAGCGTCCTGAGGTTCGACACGTTATCGCTCCCGAAAAACGTCAGCATCACGGAAGCCTCGCTCTGGCTGCCCGTCGACACCCTGCTGACGGCCCTGAACCAATATTCGCGGGACAGCGTGGTCATTTACATGCTCCGGTACAACAGCTATCCGTATGATTCGGTCGCCTACAGCACCGTATGCAGTCCGGCTCTTGACAGCACCGGACAGAAATACTACACGGGGGATGTCAAGAACATCCTTCAGTACTGGAACACGCGGGGGATCAACCTCGGTTTTGTGATCCACCCATTCGGGGAATACACGACGATGGACCGGTTCGGTCTGCTGGGTGCGGCATCGGCGCACGCACGGCCAAAGCTCAAAATCACCTACACGGCATTACCCTAGAGTACGATGAACAGGCATCGGGCGATAGTTTTGATGATGTTCCTGGTCGTTTCATCCGGATTCGGGGGAAACGGCGGATCGGGATATTCTATCTACGGACTGGGAGACGTCCAATATTATTCCTCGAGTTACGCAATGTCGCTCGGGGGGGCGGCGATAGCGGTCACCTCCCCTTTTTCCATTGACCGGCCAAATCCGGCGCAATGGACAGGCATCAACCGCGTCCAGGTGGCGCTCAGCACGCTTTACGAGGGATACGCCACATCCGATTACCAGACATCGGGATACTTCGCCTCGGTGCAATTCGGCGGCGGGATGATCGCGATACCGATCATAGCCCAGCGCGGGATAACATTTTCCGCGGGGGCGGTCCCCTACACGAGGATCAACTATGACATCCTGCTTCCCGGCAGTCAGAACGGGTATGATTTCAACGTGCATTACATCGGAAGCGGCGGGCTGTCGCAGGCGTATCTCGGCCTGTCATGGAGCCCCTGGACCGATCTCGACGTCGGAATAAAACTCGACTATTACTTCGGGACGCTCTCGCATATCATCCGGCAGGAATTCCCGGGAAGCGGGTTAACGACGGCGGAAGTCGAACATTTCACACGAATGAACGGCGTTGGATTTTCATTCGGGGCGATCTACACAGGACTCGACAGGTTCTTCGAACTCCCCGAGGACCACACGTTCAACATCGGCGGACTCATCTCCACGTCCCCGTATCTCACGACAGGGGATGAACAGCATTACACCTACACGACGACGCAGGTAACCTACGATACGGTTCTATCGCCCACGGGGAAGTTTCATCTCCCCTTGCGGCTTGAGGGAGGGATTGCGTACCAGACCACACGGTGGACGGTGACGACGAACCTCATCAGCCAGTTGTGGGAAAAGGCGACTCAAGACGGCAGTCCCATACCCGATCTCAGGACAAGTTACAGGTGGAACCTCGGGGGTGAACTGATATCGGGGAGCACGAGTTTACGCTCGGGATCCCAGCGTGTGACAGTCCGAGCCGGCATCTACTACGACGCGACATACTATCAGGTCAAGGGGACGGCGATCAACGAGCGGGGAATCTCCTTCGGGTACGGGTTCCCGATATTCAATCAATCGCGTCTTGACCTGGCGGCGCTGGTGGGGATGCGGGGGACGACGGACGAGCGGCTGCAGAAGGACTGGATCATCCGGATAGGGGGCACGCTGAACGTGGGTGAAATATGGTTTGTCAAACCACCGGAGGAATAGCAGCATGATAGCATTAGGATCGGATCATGCGGGTTTTGAGCTGAAGGAAAAGCTCAAGGGATATCTTCATGAGACGAAAACCGAGTTCAAAGACCACGGAACCTTCGGTAGTGAATCGACCGATTACCCCGATTATGCGCACCTGGTGGCGGAAAGTGTCAGCAAAGGAGAAGCGGAGTACGGGATACTGATCTGCGGAACCGGGATCGGGATGTCGATCGTGGCGAACAAGCACGCTGGTGTACGGGCAAGCAACGTCGAATCGATCGACGCGGCCAGGCTCGCACGGGCGCACAACAACGCGAACATCCTTGCGCTCGGAGCCCGGCTGACGACATGGGAACGGGCGGCGGAGATCGTGAAGGTATTTCTTTCGACCCCCTTTGAAGGGGGGCGGCATCAGCGTCGGGTTGAAAAAATCCACAAACTGACAAACCTCTGAAGACCCCATCTTTGGGGACCCGGGCACCCCGGCAGCGGACAAGAGAGAACCTGTCCGGATCATGGAAAAGGCCGAAAAGCATTTCGGGCATAATGATGACGGATACTAACCTTTGACGAACAACTCTAGAGAACGCATATGACGACACTTCAGCAGCACGACCATGAAATTTACGAGGCTCTGCGGAAAGAGACGCACCGTCAGAACACGAAGCTTGAGCTCATCGCCTCCGAAAACTTCGTGAGCAGGGCGGTGATGGAAGCGATGGGTTCGGTAATGACAAACAAATACGCCGAAGGATATCCCGGGAAGCGGTATTATGGCGGGTGTGAGTTTGTCGATCTGGCTGAAGAACTCGCCCGTTCGCGGGTAAAGGAGCTCTTCGGCGCGGCATACGCCAATGTGCAGCCGCACTCGGGGTCGCAGGCCAACATGGCCGTATATTTCACATTTGTGAAGCCCGGGGACACGGTGATGGGGATGAACCTCTCGCACGGCGGGCATCTGACGCACGGGTCGCCGGTCAACTTTTCCGGGCAGCTCTACCGTTTTGTGGCATACGGTGTTAAAAGGGAAACCGGTCAGATCGACTATGACGAAGTGGAGGCGCTGGCGCTGAAGGAAAAACCGAAAATGATCACCGTCGGGGCGAGCGCCTACTCACGCAACATCGATTACCGGGCATTCCGACAGATTGCGGACAAAGCGGGCGCCTTTCTCTTTGCGGACATTGCGCATCCGGCCGGCCTGATCGCAAAAAAGCTTCTCAACGATCCCCTCCCCTTTTGTCACGTCGTAACCTCGACGACGCACAAGACGCTGCGGGGCCCGAGGGGCGGTTTAATCCTGATGGGAAAAGATTTTGAAAACCCGTTCGGGCTGAAGGCGCCGAAATCCGGCCGGACGAAAATGATGTCGGAGCTCATCGACTCGATGGTGATACCGGGGATCCAGGGCGGGCCGCTCATGCATGTCATAGCTGCGAAAGCCGTGGGATTCAGGGAAAACCTCGAGCCCGGATTTGAGAGCTACAGCCGGCAGGTCATCAAAAACGCGCAGGCGCTCGCCGCGACGCTCATCAAACTGGGGTACAACATCATTTCAGGGGGAACGGACAACCACCTGATGCTCATCGACCTGCGGAACAAGCAGGTCACCGGCAAGGACGCGCAGGAGGCGCTCGATCTGGCCGGGATCACCGTGAACAAAAACGCGGTCCCGTGGGACGACAAAAGTCCGCTCATCACCAGCGGCATCCGGCTCGGGACTCCCGCCCTGACCACCAGGGGGATGAAAGAGCGCGAAATGGAGATGGTGGGGGGATTCATCGACGAAGTCATCAACAACATCGGCAACACGGGAGTCTACAAAACCACCGAAGACAGCGTCAGGCAGTTATGCGACAAATTCCCCCTCTACGCTGAAGATCCCGCATGAACGAAGCCGAATACACTGCGGAAGAGACGGGCGAGAAGGAGATGTCGTTCCTCGATCACCTTGAGGAGCTCCGGTGGCGGATCATCAAGGCGCTGCTGGGAATCGTCGTGGCCGTCGTCGTCTGCGGAATATATTCGGACTGGATCGTCAACGTGGTGCTCTTGAGCCCGCTCACGCGTGTGAATCCGCCGTTAAAACTCATCAACACGATCCCCTACGGGCAGATCACCTTTTACATGATGGTCGTGCTGGTGGGGGGCATCATCCTCAGTTGTCCCTGGATCGTCTACCAGTTATGGAAATTCGTCCAGCCGGGGCTGCGGAAGACCGAGCAGGTCTACATCTCGAGCATCGTGGTTTACACGACATTATGTTTCCTGGCCGGGGTAGCGTTCGCATATTTCATCATGCTCCCTTACATGCTGCAGTTCTTCACGGCATTCGGTTCGCCGACCATTCAGAACATGATCACGGTTGACGAGTACATGAGTTTTGTCCTCCAGCTGGTACTCTTATCGGGGTTGATCTTCGAACTCCCGATGATCTCCTACTTTCTGGCGCGGTTCGGGATCCTGACGCCGGCATTCATGCGGCACTACCGGCGGCACGCGATCGTCGTCATACTCTTCATAGCGGCGGTTGTCACCCCGACGACGGATCCGTTCACCATGTCTGTCTTTTCGATTCCCATGCTGGCCCTGTATGAGATCAGCATCTGGGTAGCAAAGATCGCCCAGAAAAAACGCAACGAACAACTTGCATCATAACGCACCTCCGAGTATGAATTTACACGACATCACAAAACCCATCAAGGCCGAGATGGACCTGTTCGACGATTACTTCCGGCAGGCCATGCGCTCCAAGGTGGTCTTCGTCGACATGATCGCCCGCTACATCGTGCGGCAGAAGGGAAAGAAAATCCGGCCCTCCCTGGTCCTTCTGACGGCAAAAGCGTGCGGGGAGATCAACGAAAAGAGTTACCGGGGGGCGGCGCTCGTGGAAATCCTCCACACCGCGACGCTCATTCACGACGATGTGGTCGACGAATCGAACACACGGAGGGGGTTCCCGTCGATCAACGCCGTCTGGAAAAACAAAATCGCCGTCCTGATGGGCGATTACATGCTTGCGAAGGGGCTCCTCCTGTCGCTCGACAACGACGACTTCGGGTTCCTGAAAATCATTTCCGATTCCGTCAGGAGGATGAGCGAGGCGGAAATGCTGCAGACGGCGAAGACCCGGCAGCTCAATCTTGACGAGGAGACCTATCTGAAAATCATCTCGGACAAAACCGCCTCGCTCATCTCGACCTGCTGTCAGATCGGCGCGACGAGTGTCACAAGCGACCGGGAAGTGCTTGAGCGCGTCAGGATCTTCGGAGACAACATCGGGATGGTCTTCCAGATCAGGGATGACCTTCTGGATTACACAGGGCGGAGAAGCATTACGGGAAAGCCGACCGGACTGGACATGAAAGAAAAGAAACTCACGCTGCCGCTGATCCACGCGCTGGAGAAAGCGCCGGCGGGTCAGGGGAAGGCCATCCTGCGGATCATCAAGAACGGGGCCGGGAGGAAGGATCTTCAGCGTGTGGTGGAATTTGCGGAAGAGTTCGGGGGGATTGAGTACACGACGAAAAAGGGAGAATATTACTCCTCGCTCGCGCGTGAAGCGATGACGGCGTTCCCCGAGTCGCCGGCGAAGGACTCGCTCAGGGGCGTCATCGACTTCTTCCTCACGCGCAGTAAATAAGTTCAGGGATAGTCGGTCGGCCGGACGATCAGGACCGGGCAGGGAGCCTTTTTGACGACCTTCTCCGTTGTACCCCCGAAAATCATATGTTCGACGCCGGTATGCCCGTGGGTGGCGATGACGATCAGGTCGATCTTTTCCTCCCGGGCCGTATAAAGGATTTCCTGGGAAGGCTTGCCGGTACGGACGATCGTGCGGCAGTTCAGGTTCTTTCCCACGCGTGATTTCACAAGTTCATTCAGCTCGCTTTTCCCCCTTTCGGCAAGTTCCCGTTCGATATTCGGCAATGTGACCTGTCCGAAACCCAGATCCGCCGGGTAGACTGCCGGTTCAACGACATAGACGAGGATCAGGCTTGAGCCAAAAGTCGTTGCGACAGAGATGGCATAGTTCAGGGCATACTTCGAGGAATCGGAAAAATCCACCGGCACGAGAATCGACCGGGGGCGGAGCTGTTCTATTGCTGTTGTGTTGGCCGTTGTTCTCCCCCCTTTCTTATCAGACAAGGATGCGGGCATCAATCCCCGGAAATGAAGGTCAGCCAGGAGTGGGGATCATTGCCGTTTGAGACAACATCAAAAAAGGACTTTTGGATCTTTTCCGTCACCGGGCCCCGTTTCCCGTCGCCGACGAGGACCCTGTTGACGGAGCGGATCGGAGTGATCTCGGCGGCGGTGCCTGTAAAGAACAATTCATCGGCGATGGTCAGCATTTCCCGTGACACCGGGGCTTCGACGACATGAACCTTCAGTTCCTTCAGGAGGGTCAGGACGCTCAGCCGGGTGATCCCGGGGAGGATGCTCGAGGTGACGGGGGGTGTATAGGCTGTACCATCCTTGACCACAAAAACATTCTCGCCGCTCCCCTCGGAGACCTGTCCGAACACGTCCAGGGCTATCCCCTCCGAATAGCCGGCCTTGAGGGCTTCGACCTTGATCAGCTGGGCGTTCAGGTAATTCGCGCCGGCCTTCGCGAGGGTCGGGAACGTATTGGGTGCGGGCCGCATCCAGGAAGAGACGCAGACATCGATGCCCTTGCTGAGAGCATCCGCGCCCAGGTAGGTAGCCCACTCCCAGGTCGCAATGGCGACGTCGACAGGATTATTGAGGGGGTTGACGCCGACATCCCCGTATCCGCGATAGACAAGCGGGCGTATATAGCACGACTTCATCTTATTGGCATGAATCGTCTGGATAATCGCATCGGTGATTTGTTTCTTCGAATACGGGATATCGGTCTGGTAGATCTTCGTCGAGTCAAAGAGCCTGTTGACATGGTTGTCGAGCCGGAAAATCGCGGAACCCTTCTTAGTCTCGTAGCAGCGGATGCCTTCAAACCAGCTCGAGCCGTAATGGACGACGTGGGAGAGAACATGGATATTGGCATCTTTCCAGTCGACAAGTTTTCCGTTCATCCATATCTTTGCAACAGGTTTAATCGGCATGCTGGTTCTCCGAATTAGAGTGACATCTGGTAAAGGCGGTAGATTTTATCCCGTTCGCCGTTGAGCTGTGAGGCAGCGCGGTTCATCATGGTATTATCCTCAAGAATCCAGCCGGCTTCGCCGGCCGGGTATCCGACGCCGACGGCGCGGCGGGCGGTTTCAAAAAACAGAATGCTTGCCGCGCCGGTCTTCTGGAACTCGCGGATGACGCCCAGGGCGACGATCCGGATCTTATTGATCGACTTCTTATACCGGTAGAGGCAATAGAGGCCTGGCAGAAGGTAACCGTTCTTATTATGTTTGAAGGCGATATTGAGATCGGGGAGAGAAAGAGCGAAACCGACCGGTTCATTCTTATGTTCGACAATGATGACGAGATTCGGATCAACGACAGGACGGAGATCCTTTGCCAGGGCATCAAATTCCTCATCGGTCATCGGGACGGCGCCCCAATTATACTGCCATGCTCTATTATAAAGCCCTTTGATAATTTCAATTTCCCGTTTGAAATTCTTGAGATCGAGTGTACGGAATGTCAGGGCTTCACGCTGTTTAAGGGCCTCAAAGACCCTTACCAACTTTTCCGAAAAAACAGATTCCCTCCGGAGAAGATATGCATACAGATCCTTCACTTTTGTCAAACCGGACGATTCGATCAGACGGGGGTAATAGGGCGGATTATAGGGCATAAGGACGGTCGGGGGTTTATCGAAGCCGTCGACAAGTAATCCGTACTCATCATTCACGGAGGGAGACACGGGTCCGCGCATTGCGTTCACACCCTGGGCGCGGAGCCATGAGGCTGCAGTCCGGAAAAGGGCCCGGGCGACATCGGCATCGTCGATCGACTCGAAGAACCCAAAAAAGCCGATATTCTCCTTATGTTCCTTGTTGTGGTTATGGTTGACGATGGCGCCGATACGGCCGACGACCCTGCCGTCCCTGCGAGCGAGGAAAAACTCCGCTTCGGCATGCTTATAGAAGGGATTCTTCTTCCGGTCCATGAGCTTGCGCCTGTCCATGAGGAGGGGCGGGACCCACATCGGATAATCCTGATAGACGGACCAGGGGAACTTCAGGAACTGCCGGTGATCGTTGCCGGATGCTATTGGTTCTACGCGAACGTTTTCCATGAACTGAAAATTTCACCTGATTAATGAACTTTCACGCCACCCCGATGAACACATTTGTCCGGTCTTGATGACCTACCGGTGCAATCTCAAAGAATGCCGAGCTCTTTACCGATCTTGTTGAAAATGTCGAGAATACGGTCGAGGTGTTCATCCTCATGAGTGGCCATATAGCTCGTGCGCATCATCTGCATCCCCTGGGGAACGCCGGGGCTGATAAAGGTATTGACAAACACGCCCGCATCGAACAACTTCCGCCAGAACTGGAACGCCAGCATATCGTCGCCGACGATGACGGGAACGACGGCGGACTGGCCGTCGATGATCCGGAATCCGAGACTTTTAAACCCTTCGCGCATTTTGGCAGAGTTTCTGATCAGTTTCTGGATACGCTCGGGCTCCTGTTCGAGGATATCGAGAGCGGCAAGGGCCGCCGCGACGGCAGCCGGTGTCGGGCTTGCGCTGAAAATCAGGGCAGGCGAATGATGTTTGAGGTAATTGATAATCCGTTCTTCGGCCACGACAAAGCCGCCGAGGGAAGCGAATGTTTTGCTGAAGGTTCCCATCGTAAGATCGACCTCGTCCTCGAGGTCGAAATGGCTCGCAGTACCCCTTCCCCCCTTCCCGATAACGCCGATCGAATGGGCGTCATCGACGAGAATGCGGGCATTATGTTTTTTCGAGATGGATACGAGGTCCGGCAAATTGACAATATCCCCCGTTGTACTGAAGACGCCGTCGGTCACGACAAGTTTCGGTGCATGTAACGGGAGGCGGGAAATCACCCTTTCAAGGTCCTCCATGTCATTATGTTTATACCGGATCACCTCGGCAAAGAGGCCCTTAGCCATCATGGAGCCGGCAACAATGCAGGCATGATTATCCCTGTCGGCCACGAGATACTCCCCCCGCTGGACAAGAGTCGGGATAATGCCCTGAGCGGTCTGATACCCGGTGCTGAAGAGAAGGCAGGCTTCCTTATCCATAAAGAGAGCCAGGCGGCGTTCGAGCTCGTTATGGAGGTCCAGGGTACCGGTCAGATAGCGCGAACCGGAGCAGCCCGTTCCGTACTTCTCGACGGCTCTGCGTGCAGCTTCCTTGACTTTCGGGTGAGCGGTCAGGCCGAGGTAGTTATTCGAGCCGGCCATGATAATTTTTCGCCCCTCGATCTGGACAACGGGGCCTTCATTTTCTTCAATTGCGCGGAAATAAGGGTAGAAACCGGCCGCTTTGACCTCATCGGCCCTTTTAAAATCATAGCATTTTTGGAACAAATCCACAGGTTTCTTCGCCTCTTTCGCAGCGGTGACTTTTGACTGAACTGTCTGATTCATACTTTATTCTGGAATAATGAACACAAGGGCAAGCGAAAATCGGGTGGAGACGTTTCGTAGGTAACAAAATAACGGTATTACCGGTGTGATGTGCGTTGTAATGGTTGCTTGCCAAAATTTTTTTTAATATACTTCATTGCCGTTTAAAAGTCAATCGCGGCAATATCGGCATATCTGTGCCAAATCGTCACCCGGAAGGGGCCGAAGTGAAAACGAGAGGCTCGGGTGGGGAAAACGAGTGCCGGAAAATTTGCGATCGACGTTATCAATCCCTGTAAAAGTCTCTTCAAAGCATAACATATCGTACAAATTGAGATGCGGGTACTTGTCACAGGTGCGACAGGATTTATCGGAAGCCATCTTGCTGAAAAACTCCACCAGAAAGGTTACACGATCCGGTGTCTGGTGCGAAAAACATCCAACCTTTCGTCGCTTTCCGAGGTGCCGGTTGAATACGTTTACGGCGACCTCTTCACAGAGACAGTGCTTCGTGACGCGGTAAAAGGTGTCGAGTACATCTATCACGTTGCGGGTATAACGAAAGCCAGGACAAGAGAGGAATATTTCCGGGGGAACGAGCTTGCGACGAAGAACCTGTTGGAAGCCATTCTGACTGTACAACCGCCCCTGAAGAGGTTCGTTCACGTTAGCAGTCAGGCGGCGGTGGGACCGAGCCTGAACGGATCGATCGATGAAACGACACCCTATCACCCGATAACGGCCTATGGCGAAAGCAAAATGGAGGCGGAGCGGGATTGTACAAGGGTGATGGACAAAATCCCGATCACTATCGTACGGCCCCCGGCTGTTTACGGGCCCCGGGACAAGGATATTTTCCAGTTTTTCAGCACGATGAGCAAGGGTTTGCAGCCGATGATCGGGTTCAACAAGAAAGACGTCAGTCTGATCTACGTGAAAGATTTAGTCGACGGCATCGTCCTTGCGGGTGAATCCGAAAAAAGCAAGGGACAGATCTACTTCATCTCCAGTGAGAAATTCTACGACTGGCGGGAAGTCGGTGACATCACCGCGGGGATCATGGGTAAAAAAGTCCTACGGATACCAATTCCTGAGCTCCTGGTATTCTTTGTCGCAGCGATCTCGGAATTCTATTCCATGATCAGCAGGAAAGCGGTCCTCATCAACTGGGAAAAGGCTAAAGACATTGTACAGGATTCATGGACATGCTGGATAGACAAGGCAAAGCGGGACTTAGGCTTCAAGGAAGCATACACATTGGAAGGCGGTATAAAAGAAACGGTGAGATGGTACAAAGAGAAGGGATGGTTCTAGACACTTCAAAAGGCAAGGGGGAAAAGAAACATGAAAATAACACATATTTTCATATTCATAATCGGCATAATCATCGGCTTCAAAGCCACCAATGCACAGGAGAAAAAGGAAGCGACCGACACGGCAGCAGCAAAATCACCGGTCCGGGTCGCAGAGCTTGATCAATTTCATAAACTCCTTCACCCATTAATCCACGATGCATATCCAAACAAGGATTTCGCAACCATTCGGAAGGCATTGCCGGACCTGGTCCAATCGGCTGAAATCATGGCAAAAGCCACATTACCGCAAGGAATAAAGGAGGATCAATACCGGAAGAAAGCCCAAAAACTCGTAAAGGAGTTGAAGGCGATGGAGAAGAAAAAGGAGAAGCTGAGCGACAAAAAGCTGGGTAAAGATTTTATGAAGATGCATGACACATTTGAAGGAATCATGCAATTGATGCCGTAGCAAAAGTTTGCTTTAGGGAGGCCTTTTTCGTATATTTTGATGCTAAAGATCGCGGGGTGGAGCAATTGGTAGCTCGTTGGGCTCATAACCCAAAGGCTGTAGGTTCAAGTCCTACCCCCGCTACTAGAGGAACTCACAACATCTGTGGGTTCCTTTTCTTTTTTAAGCAGTTTTTCAAGGGTGGGTGTTAAAGGTGGGATGCGCCTGAGGTAGAATCTGACAACCTTTTTGTCCCTGTCGA
>JAWOKN010000049.1:0-3329 GCA_033854175.1 Bacteroidota bacterium
AATTCATGATTAAAGTTTGTAACCGGCGGACGATATAAACTCGGCTGAGAATAGACAAGTCTGAGGCCGTCATGATGAAGTACATACTTGAACAGTGCTTGCCGTTGTTGGTGTTCAGCCGAATCATCACCATCGTATTCGACTCGTTCCTGAAAAAGGTACAATGTGTCGTGGGTGAATCGGCATATGCCAAAGCTTCGCTCTCCGAGTTCGCAATTGTAATCACTATACCTGCTGTTCTTCAGGATCTGCAATGTGTCGATACACGTATCGGCGACTCTGAATGTCCACCGAGTTCCCTTTAATGAAAGCGCGTGCTGACCGAGAGTCAACGTGACGCTGAAGCAACTGAGTATGATGAGAGATTTGATCATCGTTTTAAGGTGGCAGCGCTTTAGCTACTAACGTTTACAGGAACAGTGTTGCACCGCCGCATGGAGCGAAGCAGAATACGGCGTCGTACAGCGCACTCTATTTGCAATGCCAATGCAATAGTTCAATATCGCCTTACCAAATGACGTAAGCAACTTTGTTACCGTTGTTGGCCGCAGGCAAAGTTTTATATCAATCGCGTTCTCTGGCACTTTCCAGCCGTTCCGGCTCCCCGTTCTTCGAGAGAATCCAGATCAGGGATCCTCCAGTCACAAGCCCGTGGATCAGGCCTGCTAGCGGTATTGCACCTATATTTCGGATCATTCCGAGCTCAGAATCGGGATGACCGGGAGTCGAAATCATGGTGAAAAAGAGTGCAGCAAGGAGCCAGCCCGCCATCGAGGCAAGTATCCACCAGATGGCCCGGGTTGAATGAGAACGCAGCAATCGTTGTTGCCACAAACCCGCGAGCAGGCTACCGCAAGCGGAAACCAGGAATAAATTCAGGTATTCGCTGCCCCCGACATAGAATGGACCTTTGACGACAAATGTCTGGAGCAGATCGCGAATTACGAATGGAACGGCCAGGCCTGCACACGATGCCCAGATCCACTGCTGAGATGCCCCGAACCAGTTGCGGGCAATGCGCCACTGAAAGTAACCCACGACCCCACCCATGCCTATCCCAATCGAAGATTCACCGCTCATCCGGATGAGTCCTTCCAACCCCGAAAGCAAGACAGCGACAATCACACCGAGAATCCAGCCAGCCGCAGTTGCCAGCATCCAGCGTTGGAGAAAAAAGCGAGGGCTCCCTTGTCGATCGGTTTCCATAGACACTCCGTTGATTGTTTGAACGATTGTTTAGAAAAACATCGCTCGCACGGAACGATCCGCAAAAATACGCAACAGTTGTATGCGCGCTGACACAAGGTTATGGCCGGTGAGCAAAACTGTCGAGCGTGGACTTTTCATTTTGCGACACCACCCACGTCGGTATTTTTGCGTGTTATGCGCCTCGCCGCTACCTGCTCCATAAAATATCGTGAATTCGCCTGGCAGAGTTTCTCCGCTATTGGGAAAGACCGAAAATTCCCGTGTCGATATCTCGAATGCATAGCGCCTCTCCGGCCAATCTTCGGATCGTACGCTGGTTCGACCAGGTCTCTCCTTGACAAGCAGGTAAACCCGCGTGCGATCCGTTGATTTTTGAAACCCAGGGCAGCGATCCGGATCACATCCGCAACAAAAATGCCAAGGTGAAGCGAACTCCTGTCGATAACTTTTCCATGAGCGAAACAATGGTTCATTTTACAATTATACTGTGGTATGTGAAGGCAACCAAATTGTTGTTATTTGTCTTCAATGCTATCACAGGTCTGCGATTTTACTCTGATTGCCTAGTGGGTTTCTGCCAGAACAAGCCCTCATCATTGATATAGACGATCTTCCCTCTCTCGGTCGTCTGGGATTCCTGCAGGAGCTCCTGACGATAACCATCGGGAATCAATTCGAAGTAGACCTTATCAGGCATCGATCTCTGGTTGAATCTGCTGACCTGGGGGCATCGGATCTTGAAGATAAAATCCGAGAGGAACCAGAGATAGTCAGCTCCCATGAAGAATTCTCTTGCCCTTTCCCATGACCGTGCCAGTACGCCTTTGGAAGTGTCGAGATCTTCGACCACCAACGGTTCGCCTGCTATCAGACGGCTTCGGATCCCTGCCACTCCCAGGATGCTTCCTTTCTCATCTGTCACATAAGCGCCCAAATCCGGATCCATAAGAATCCATTTGCCAAGCGAAGACGAATAGACTGAAGTGACAAAATGGCTTGCATCCTCCTCGTGGGAATGGGGTAACAGGTGAGTCCAGCGGGAAGAAAATCCCATGGCAAGGAACACTTCGTTGAGGATGACGGTCTTCATGTAGCAATTGATCATCATGTGTTCGTCTTTCGCCAGATGGATCAAATTGAGGGCGTTCAACTCCTTGGGAATCTGCGGCTCATTGGCGTGCCCTGTCAATTGAAACACCCAACGGGTCAGGTTGATGATACGATCAGTTTCTGTTCCCTTGCCCGCCACCGTTTCCAGACCATACATATCACGCAGTCTTCGTAGATTTTCATCCGAAGGAGCAGCGTAGCTGAAATGCACTTCAACAGAATATCCCGGGGGCGTTGCGGAGAAACTCGCATGTTTTTTCAAGAGGTGGGCCCATTCCCTCCCCATCTCCACATTGTGGGTGCGATCTTGCACCAAAGGAATGATATACAGTATAGCCACAATCAGCACGCACATAGCCGCGATAGCAATAATGACTGTTTTTATCCTTCTGGGTGTCATCTTTTCCTCTCTTCGGAATTCATTCAGTCGCTTGGAACACTGTCTTGTGATCTTCAGGCTGCTTTCAGATAACGTCGGCGCCAGGCGCGCGCACCTCGGTGCCACGCGGAGCGACCCGAATACCTAGAGTCTGAAGAACTGGTACGTGCCTATCACCAGAAGTTGGCAGACGGTACAGACCGTGACGATATAGCCGTTGGTCTTCGCTCCGATGTTCAGCCGGTGGCTGCACCGGATGACGATCAGCAGCAAGAGGGCAAGCGTGATGATTGCCACGAGATACGTTCCCGTGCCCAGGAGAAGGGCAATCCTCGCTTCATCCTGTTTGCTGAAGCCCCCGAAGAGATCGGAGAAGAACCGGTTGAACATCGGGAAAAACGCAAAGGGATAGGCGTAAAGGGTTCGGAACTTTTCGATGACCAAAAGAGCAACAACGGTCTGCAGCAGACTGAATCCCGGACCGCCAAGGCTGACAAACACATCATCGCCCGCACGGAGATAGTGGCCGTCCCGGGGCCAGACCAAATTCATGCTGTACACCATCCGATTGCCGAGCATCTCCCCGACAGTCCAATGTCCAAATTCGTGAAACAGATACGAGAAATAGGCA
>JAWOKN010000050.1:0-13012 GCA_033854175.1 Bacteroidota bacterium
ACATTCCCGACGGAGGAGAGTTGTGCGCGAATCATGTTCGCCCTGGCTAAGATGCTAAACGAAGGATGGATGACAAAGCCGATTTCTTCCTTCTGAAAATATTTTACACACAACTCTTGACATTACCATGGGCCCATTCGAGTGATGTCATCTATCACGAATATACGCACAATACAATATATCATGTCTATGGTGGTTGGATTGGGGATCCGAATAATGAAGCCCTCGAAGGGAGCGCGATGGATGAGGGCCTGGCTGATTACTAGGCATGCTCAATAAATGATGACCCCCAAATGGGTGAGGATGTAGGTGTTGATCGAGACCTTGATAACTCTCTCCGTTATGATGATAAAGTTGGGGAAGCCCATGCCGATGGCCAAATCATTGGCGGTGCTTGCTGGGATCTCCGACAAGCGACCAGCACACAAATTGCTGACAATCTCGTCTTCCTAACACTAGAGATTACACCGCATGCTCACCTATTTTTGGATTTTCTTAGTAATATGTACATAGCGGACAACAGCAATTATAGCGGAGCATATGATTCTCAGATTAAAGCCGCATTTGGGAACCACGGTCTGGTAACGGTCGACGTTTCGGAACTGACTAACTGGAACATGGTCGCGATTCCCGCAAAAGTACTCAGTTATGCAAAATCAGCCGTTTATCCCATGTGCAATCCAAGTCAAATCGAGGTGTACCAAAACGGTTCATACACATCAGCTCCGGATCCTCTCAGTAATGGAGTTGGATATTTCACTAAATTTCCATCTGCTCAATCCATTCGATATATTGGCGACGAGTTGACCTCGCAGGCCATGAGTGTGTCTACTGGTTGGAACATTATCGGTTCGATCTCATATGACGTTCCGACATCATCTGTGACACAGAATCCATCCGGTATTGTCATATCAAATTATTTCAAGTATGAATCAGGCTATGTCTCCACTACGACACTCACGCCGGGGGGAGGATTCTGGGTACAAGTAAGTCAAAATGGGACACTTACACTTACAGCATCACCTCCGAAGGTTGCCAATACTTCATCTTTTTATGCCGAACTCGACAAATTTATAGTTTCTGATAAAGCTGGTGGCAAACAAGAGATGTACACCCGGCCCGTCAACGGCATAATGAATAATGAAATTGAGAATATCGAGTTACCACCCGATCCCCCAGACAATCTATTCAATGTCAGGTTCCACACAGGCAATTACGTTCAAACTGTGGATGTTTCGACTAGTCCTTATAAACTACCCGTTGATATCAAACAAGCGGCATATCCAATTACCATCAAATGGGAAATAAACCCTCTCTCGAAGGGAAGTTATACTATTGAACTCGGGGCGAGTCACCCTCAGATAACGCCTTTCTCAGGGAAGGGCTCTATTTTAATCTCCGATCCCTCTCAGACTATCAACATCATGATTGGTAAGTCAACAACATCCATTAGTAGACCGACAACCTACAAACTCGAGCAAAACTATCCCAATCCTTTCAATCCAGCGACCTCAATCACTTACGCTCTTCCGGAAGAGGGATACGTATCCTTGAGGGTCTACAATCTATTGGGTGAGAATGTCGCGACGCTCGTTGACGGTATGCAGACCCCCGGTTACAAAACAGTCATATTCGATGCCAGTCGCATCCCAAGTGGTGTGTATATATATCGTTTACAAACATCCAAGTTTCTAGAAATTAAAAAGATGACAGTTATGAAATAAGGAATCGATCAATATAAAACAAGCGAATCCCCCGGATTTTGTGCGATTTCGGGGGATTCACTTTCATCTCTTACTCTTACATTTTGGCATATTTTTCTATAAGCCACCATATTTCTTTTTGTATCAGGGAGGGGGGAATCTTTCATCCACAATCACACCGAAAGCCGTACGACGACTTCGTGCGTAGTGGCCAATGGTCAGATAATCGCTCGACACGCGTTAAAAAGTACCGTTTTATTGATTGGCCCGATATGTCACGGAGGTAATTAATGGATACCCATTGGCACAATAGGATGTGAGAAAGCAAGAATTCTCAATCATTTGAGTAACAAAAATTCTCATGGAGTAGCGTCGAATCAGCAAACAGTGCTAATAGCTTGGAGAAGAGTTCTTTCGAAGGCCTTTGTCGGTTCCTTTCCCACCCTGCAAGTGTGCCCGGTCGAATTCCGAGAATAGCAGCGAGTTTCTTCTGCGTCATACCGTACTTTTTACGATAGGTAGAGATTTCAACCCCACATAACCGTCGTGTCTCAGTCTTTGGTTCGTAACCTAGAAAGCTAACGATTTGAGGGAAATAACAGGATCGGGGACTGTATTTGTCATTCTCCCAAGCGTAAATCGTATCCATATCAACTCCGAGGATTCTGGACACTTGTTGTGCGGTTATTTTGAGGTCGAAACGCCTCCTTCGAATGTGATCTCCAATGGTTCGCAATTCCTTGGGATATGGAGAATCCCATGGTTTTTGAGCCTTCAGGCTGATATGGCAAAAAGGCACCAGAGGGCGACGGTTTTGAGGATATCACAATGATTTCGTATCATCTTCCGTTGACGTCAGGCATCGTCAGGGTGCGGATCTACGACGCCCTGGGGCGGATGGTGCGGGTCCTGGCGGACGGTGCCCCGGCGGGGTCGGCCGGGTCGGTTGTATGGAACGGGCAGAACGATGGGAAGGAACGTGTGCGGATCGGGATATACCTGATTCTGTTAGAGGCATACGACAATACATCCGCGCGGGTCATATCGGCGAAGGGAGTGGTGGTTGTAGCGACGAAACTCTGATATGACCACCGGGTAAGAGAGCCGGTGAATTGCCGTGACCGTGCATAACTCAAGGAAGGAGAACATATGGAATACCACACAAATCCAAGGATTCTGCTTATTCTTTTGATCGTCTTTGCCGGGGGGTTCATTATCATCGGATTCTGTGCGCTCGGGGAGTATGCAAACCCGCTTCAGCACCTCTGGGATCTTCTGGTGCACGATCACGTGGTACAGCTGATCATGTTCGACTTCCTTTTCTTCTTCGTCTGGGTCTTTTTATGGATGATCGACAGGGGAAAGTTGAGGAATCGCCGCATGTTCCCATGGCTCGTGGTAGGCATTGTTGCAGCGACGCTGATGATCTATATCTTCATCCTATCCGAGCGGAGACCGGATGCCGGGGAGGGTAAAATGTCCTGAGAGGAGGCCGTGATTTCTCAGGTTGAGGTCTTGGAGGAATCGCTTTTCGGTGTGTCCTTCTTGGGAGCCGGAAGAGGTTCGGATTTTGTGTGAGATTTCTCCGATCGTGAGGGTTTTTTATAATCGGTGAGGTAGAATCCGCTCCCTTTGAAGACAAGACCCACACCGCCTGAAACGAGCCTCACCAGAGTATCCTTATGGCACGAGGGGCATTTGACGAGGGGGGATTCGGAAATCTTCTGGAGTTCCTCAAATTCGTGTTTGCACGATTTACATCGATAATGATATGTCGGCATAATGTACCATGAGTGTCAGAAAGAGAATGCAAAAAGGAAGAAAAAGACCTGGTTTCCTGTACATGATAATATAAATATATCGGACTGTTTTATCAAGTATTTGAATCCGGGAATTTGCACACGGTATCGGGTAAAATGGCATCGAAAGGCCCTTTACAACTTTGTTTTAAAAGATAAATTTTGTACACTACGGCAGATTTTTAGGCTCAGGTCACCCATCAACTTGACGATCCCGTTCTGTAAACTAACAATCAATGAAAGTGAGGTAATGAACCGATGCATTTGAGTCAGCTAGCGCGCTCAATCGCTGAATCCCCCACCTTGAAACTGAACGAGGAAGCCCGGATCCTGAAGGAAAAGGGCGAAGCTGTGATTCACCTGGGAGCAGGTGAGCCCAAGAACAAGGCGCCGATCAACGCAATCCTGAGTTCTTCGGCAAAACTCACGACGGGGGATGTAAAATACACACCGACCGATGGTACTCCATCGCTGAAGAAAGCCATCATACGCTATACGGAAGAGAATTATGACAAAATGGTTGCACCGGAGAACATTGTTGTCTCGGCTGGTGCAAAGCAATCGGTCTTTAATCTTTTATACACGATCCTGAATCCCCAGGACGAGGTGTTGATTCTTGCCCCCTACTGGGTGAGTTACCCCGAAATGGTCCGGATGTGTTACGGTGTACCGGTAGTTGTCACACCGGAGGACGGCACATTCCAGCCGCGGTTAGTGGATATCGAGCAGAAGGTCAGTTCCTACACGCGGGCGATCATCATCAACAGTCCGAACAATCCGTCGGGTGTCGTCTACACGGAAGAGTTCATCGGAGAGGTTGTCGAGTTCTGCGAGAAGAAGGGCATCTACTGCATCATGGACGACATCTATCACAAATTGCTCTTTGACGGGAGGACGACCCTATCGGCCTACAAATTCACGAAAAAGGACATCGAAAATACAAAACTCATCATCGTCAACGGCATATCAAAACTCTACGGGATGACGGGATTCAGGATAGGCTGGACAGTTGCGCCCAAAGAAATGGTCCGGATCATGACCAATGTCCAGGGGCAGATCACGACGACGACATCGGTGATATTGCAGGCGGCCGCGGAAGGAGCCCTGATGGGATTACAGAGCATTGTTGACGGCCTCCGGCTGATGATTGAAAACAACCGGAATGTGATGATGCAGGAGCTTGAATCGTTCAAGGGTGTAAAGACCATAAAACCGGGAGGGACATTCTACTGTCTCCCGGATTTCCGGGCCTACAGTAATAAATCGGAGGAGCTGTCGAACCTGCTTCTCAAGAAAGCCCTCGTCGTGACTGTTCCCGGGAAGGAATTCGGGATGGAGGGGCATCTCAGGTTGAGTTACTGCGGAACCATCAAGGACATCAAGCAGGGTATAGAGCGCATCAAGTGGGCGCTTGACCCGACATCACCCGCTGAAATCTACATTGGCGAACGAAAGATTGTGAGGGACTGGTTATGAACAACCTCTTAAACATCAAAACCCCGGCACAGGATCAGGCAAAGGCCCTGAAGAGCGATTACGGGCTTGAAAACCACGGTCTGACGAACCTCTCCAACATCTACTGGAACTTACCTGCGGAGGCCTTATGTGAGGAGATCGCCTTCCGCGGAGAAGCACGGATCACCCGTGGCGGACCGCTTGTGGTCAACACCGGCAAGCACACAGGCCGGTCGGCCAATGACAAATTCATCGTGCGGGAACCCTCGACGATGGACAAAATATGGTGGGGTGAATACAACAGGCCGTTCAACCAGGACAAATTCAACGAGGTATTCGCCCGGTTGCAGGGTTTCCTCCAGGGGCGAGACCTTTTCGTCCAGGATTGTTATGCCGGTGCGGATCCCGAATACAGGCTTCCGATCAGGATCATCGTTGAGAAAGCCTGGCACAGCGCGTTTGCGCGGAACATGTTTCTCCTCCCGAGGACGAACGAGGAATACCGCCGGCACATACCCGATTTCACGATCATTGCGATTCCTTCCTTCAAGGGACTTCCGCAGATTGATGGGACGGCATCGGAGACGTTTATCCTATTGAACTTCGAGCAGAAGCTCGGGATCATTGCGAACACGGCATATGCGGGGGAGATCAAGAAATCGGTCTTCACGATCATGAACTTCCTCCTTCCGCTGGAAAATGTGATGCCGATGCATTGTTCGGCGAACATCGGGAAATCGGGTGACACGGCGCTCTTTTTCGGTCTGTCCGGAACAGGCAAAACAACGCTATCGGCAGATCCGTCGCGCGGTCTGATCGGGGATGATGAACACGGGTGGAGTGACGAGGGGATCTTTAATTTCGAGGGGGGTTGTTATGCGAAGGTCATCCAGCTCTCGCCGGCGGCCGAACCGCAGATTTACGCCTGCACGCACAAATTCGGCACGATACTGGAGAACGTCGTCTTTGATCCGGTAACGCGGCTGATTGATCTGGATGATGAGAAGCTGACGGAAAACACGCGCGCGTCGTATCCGCTCGAATTCATTGACAACGCGATACCGGAGAAGAGGGGTGGGCATCCGAAAAACATCATCCTCCTGACATGCGACGCATCCGGCGTATTGCCTCCCATTGCGAAACTGACATCGGATCAGACATTGTATCAATTCATCTCGGGGTACACGACGAAGGTTGCCGGCACTGAGATGGGGTTGGGGAAGGAGCCCGAGCTGACGTTCAGCGCCTGTTTCGGGGCTCCCTTCATGGTCCACCACCCTGCGTTTTACGCCGACATACTCAAGCGCAAAATCGAGAAGTACAAATCGGACTGCTGGCTTGTGAACACGGGGTGGGTTGGCGGGCCGTACGGGATCGGCAAGCGGATCAGCATCAAATACACGCGTCAGCTCCTGAACGCCGCGTTGAGCGGGAAGCTGAACAGCGTACGATACTGCAAGGATCCCGTTTTCGGTTTCCAGGTGCCCGAGACATGCGAGGACATACCGCCGGGTGTGCTGAATCCCTCCTCCTCCTGGCCGGACAAGGATGTCTACATGCAGAAATACCGGCAGCTGGCCTCGAGGTTCATCGAGAACTTCAAAAAGTTCGAATCGGGGTGTCCGCCGGAGGTCATCGACGCGGGGCCAAGACCGTGATAGACCGGTAGTGCCGGACAAACCCGGAGGGTCTTTGGCAAACCCCCCGGGTTTATTTTTTAAACTTTTTCCCGAGAAACGTTCTGACGCCGGGTGGCACGAACTCGGAGACATCCCCTCCCGCCTTTGCGATCTCGCGGACGATGCCTGAATTCAGGTAGGTATATTTCTCATGCGGCATGAGAAACACCGTCGTTATTGAATCCTCCAGTTTCCTGTTCATCAGTGCCATCTGAAACTCGTATTCAAAGTCCGACACCGCGCGTAGTCCGCGGACGATTGCGGTGACCCGGTGTTTTCTCCCGTAATCGACGACCAGGCCTGAGAAGAGATCGACCGAGACGTTCTCATACGATTTGACGGCCTGACGCGCCATTTCGAGGCGTTCCTTCTCCGTGAAAAGCGGTTTTTTCACGCTATTGCGGGCGACGACGATGATGACCTTGTCAAAAATTTCCGATGCCCGTTTGATGACGTCCAGGTGGCCGTTGGTAATGGGGTCAAATGTACCCGGATACATGGCGATCTTCATACGGAATCCTTTTTCAAAGTGGGGTGGACAAAAAAGCTGACGCGGGTCGAGCCGAACTGTTTCTGGGCGGCGAGTGCACAGAGCCGGGACGGGGGGATGACGGCTTTTTTGTGATGTTCGATGATCAGGTATCCCCCGTCGCGGAGAAGTCCGTTCTGGAATATTTTTTCCGGAATTTCAGGCGTCGGATCATAGCTGTAGGGGGGATCGGCAAAAATGAGATCAAAGCTTCTTCCTCCCCTTGCGATGAAGGAGAGCGCGTCGTCGTGGACGATTTCGCACTGCGGGAGGCAGTCGAGTGACCGTGCATTTTCTTCAACAATGGCCAGGGAGGCGCGTGCGTCATCGACAAAAACGCACATGTCCGCTCCGCGGCTTATCGCCTCGAACCCAAGATTCCCGCTCCCGGCGAAAAGATCAAGCACGCTGGCCCCTCCGATGCCGAGCCGGTTCTGGAGCATATTAAAGATCGTGCCTTTCACGCGGTCGGTTGCCGGGCGTATGGTTCTGTCGGCGGGGCTCTTGAGGAGGCGGCCCTTATATGTTCCGGTAATGATCCTCACAATTTCATCATGACGATGCCAACTGCCGGGGCAAACGCGTGTTCACGTCCCCGGAACTGGAGGGCGGAAGGTTCGTCAAGCTCGTTCTGGAGTGATTTGAACGCGTCGAGCAGGAAGACCGATCTCCCCTCTTTTTCCCGGAGTTTTTCGAGAAGCTGCGATCCGATGTTGAAACCGTAGATGCAGACAGATTCCATCGGGGATTGCTCGAGCGCGGATTCCACAACAGGCGGGACCTCGCGGGGGGAGGTGATATCGACCTGCCGGTAATCGAACAGTTTTCCGCCGTAATAGACACCCACGTCGACGCGGCGGGGATAGACTCCGACAATGGCCAGTCGTTGCAAGGCGACATCGGGGTAGGTCACCATGGCGCATTTTTGAGCTCCGAAAAAGGAGGAATCGATGATCCCGCTTCTGAACCTGTACTTCTTCAGTTCGCCCTCAAGCTGGACGATCAACTCTCTTTTCGCGGCAATAATGAGTGTATCGTCGGCGCCCTCGACGCTCTTTTTCACCAGGACGTGCGGGTCCGGGATATAGTCCTTCACCGACTCCTGCGGGATGAACTGGGTGAGTTCCCAGGTCAGGTGTTCCCTCCAGGCCTGATGGTCGAGGTTTGCATCGACGGGGACGACGCATTGAAACAATTTTTCGTTATCAATCGCTATGGAGACTTTTTTAACCTTACGGTAGATCTTGACATCACGTTCAAGCAGTGGTTGGAGGAACCAGGTGGGTGATATTGTTTTACTCCGGAATTCAGCCACAGAGCAGAGGCGCCATGGTTGCTTGTCGACCCGCAGGACGACGATTTGTGCGGTATTCTCCGCGAAACTCACTCCCGCTTCGTACTTTCTGAACATAAGTCAGTTCCTTATTTTGCAGTATGGAGCAATCCGGCTGAGTTTTTTCTTCCCGATCCCCTTGACGTTGAGCAGATCCTCGACGTTTCGGAACGGTCCGTTCTTTTGACGATAGAGGATAATCCGTCCCGCGAGGGCTTCTCCGATACCCGGTAATGCGATGAGGTCATCCTTCCCCGCGGTATTGATATTGACGATCCGGGGTTTCGGTTTTTGGTGCGGGGAGGTGGGTCCTTCCCTCCTGTTCGCACCGACCGCGGTCGTATCCGGCAGAAGATTCATTGCCGAAAGGGCCGTGAAAACCGAATCCGGCACCCGGTAGTCAAAGCGGTCGGAAGGGTACCGGCCGGGTGAGAAAATTCTCACTCCGGCACCGATCAGGAACATTGCCAGGAGAAAAACGATCACTTTTCTCTCTGTTGGTGTAAAACCAAAACTCTGATTAAACCTCTGAATCCATTTCATACCTATTTGCCTCCCTTCCCGAGCAAGACAGAGGCTAGCTGAAGATATCGCGGACCTTCGCGAAGAAGCTGCGGTCGGAATGTGCCGAGCGATCTCCCTCTTTGGGTTTAAAGTTCTCGCGATTTTCAAGGTCCCGGACGAGCTCCCTTTCTTCCTTGCTCAATTTTGTGGGTATCCACACATTCACCCGTACGAGCTGATCTCCCGACCGTGTACCGTTCAGGTCAGGAATTCCCTTACCGCGCATGCGGAGAATTTTTCCCGATTGCGTGCCGGGTTCGACCTTCAGTCTGGCCTTACCCAAGAGTGTGGGTATTTCAAGATCCGTTCCGAGGACTGCTTCCGGATAGCTGATGATGAGATCGAGGAGGATATCGTTGCCGTTCCGGGTAAAGATCTGGTGAGGTTCCTCCTCGATAATAACGATAAGATCGCCTGCAGCCCCGCCCCGTTGACCCGCGTTTCCCTGACCGTGCAGCGGAATATAATTACCCTCGGAAACCCCGGCAGGGACATTCACTTTTATCGTCGTTTCGCCCTGCAATCTACCCTCACCGTCGCAGGTCTGGCATCGTTCCTTGATAATCCTCCCCTCGCCGCCGCAGTTTGAGCAGGTGGAAATATTCACAAACTGTCCGAAAACGGAGCGAGACACCTGGCGGATTTCGCCGCTTCCGTGGCAGACCGGGCAGGTAATCTTGGCGGATCCCGAGCGGGCGCCCGTCCCGCCGCAGGTATCGCACGATTTCCACCGTTTCACCTTGAGTTTTTTTTCAACGCCGGAGGCAATCTCCTCGAGTGTCAGGCGGAGGCGTATCTTGAGGTCGGAGCCGGGGATACCGATTGGGGACCGGCCGCGTGTGCGGGAGCGGCCTCCGGTAAAGACCTCCTCGAACATTCCGCCGCCCATGCCGCCGCCGAAGATATCGCTGAAGGTTGAAAAGATGTCGTTGATATCGTGGAAACCCCTGAAATCCGCTCCCGGGCGGAGGCCGTCATGGCCGAACTGGTCATAGCGCCGGCGTTTATCCTCGTCGCTGAGCACCTCGTAGGCTTCGGCAGCTTCCTTGAACTTCTCCTCGGCCTCCTTATTGTTCGGATTCCTGTCCGGATGATACTTCAGTGCGGCTTTGCGGTATGCTTTTTTGATCTCTTCCTGGGTGGCATTCCGGCTCAGCTCCAGGATTTCGTAGTAATCTCTCTTTGTCATATAAAAAAACGCTTATTCCTTCCAGGCCCGGGGCAAGTTAACTGTTGTCATGCCCGGATTCGGGAGCGGGATTATCGGCGGACACGATCACGCGGGCATGCCGGATGACCTTGTCATGCATCAGATATCCCTTATCCACCTCCTCGAGGACCGTATGGGGCGGAACATCCGAGCGGACAACCTGCAGGAGGGCATCATGGTAATCAGGGTCGAACGGTTTTCCGACGACCTCCATTTCCCTGACACCGTTTGTTTCCAGTATCTTTTTGAGCTTCACATAGATAAGCTCGACCCCCTTGAAAAAGGTGCCGGCTTCGGTCCCGTTCTCTCCTGATTTGGATTTTGCCTTGAGGGACCTTTCAAAATCATCGATAACCGGGAGAAGTTTGAGGATGAGGTCTTCGTTTGCAAATTTGATGAGGTTGGCTGAATCGTTCTCGATTCTTTTCTTATAATTTTCGAATTCCGCAGCCTTCCGCAATAATTGATCTTTCAGCTGACTGATGGTATTCTCGAGTTCAGAAATCCGCGAGCTCAGCATATCCAGCTCGGATATTTCAGGGATCTGGAGCGGTTCCGGTTTCAAATTTCCGGGAGATTCTTCGGAACCCGGTGTTTTTTCGTCTGGCATGATGGAAGAATGCATCGTTATCGGTACACAAACAGGTAAATTCATCAAATAATATGAATTTTTGGGCACTTTGTCAAGGAACGACCGTCTTGGGGGGGGGTGCCAGTGATCTTGGATATCGGCATGAATCTCACTATATTTCCGGCATACTATCACCATCCATTTCACAGCGGGATTTCTCCAATGAGAGTGATCAGCCTGCTTCTTCTTTTCCTCGCAATTCCCCTCACCCTGGTTAGGGCACAAACGGCCGATGAAAAATTTGACACACTCGCCAGTGAATTCCTCAGGGGATATTTTGAGGTCCACAACGTACTTGCAACCCGGACAGGCATGCATGACTTCGACACTCTTCTGGACGACATGAGTCTGACGGCCATCCAGCTTGAAGTCAACCGGCTTCATCTATTCAGGGAAAAGCTCACCGACATCGAGCCGAAAGATCTCTCAAAGCAGAAAAACATCGATTATCGCATACTGCTCGAGGCGATCGACGACATGCTGTTCGAATACCAGGATCTGCGGGAATTTGAATGGAATCCGCTTGTGTACACCGATATCATCGGCAATTCGATAGCGGATATGATCTACCGGAGCTATGCCCCGCTTGACCAGCGTTTGCAGAATGCGATTGCTCGGGCCGGGCAGATTCCGCGTCTCCTGGAAACCGCGAAGGCAAATTTAAAGGACGTGCCGAAGATCCATGTTGAGACTGCGATACTCCAGAACAAAGGCAACATCGACCTCCTCACGGTGGAGCTTCTGAAGGCAGGGCAAGGGGGGTCGCCCGCAGTGCAGGAATCGCTCGCGATGGCCAGCCGGAGGGCGGTTGCCGCGTTATCGGAATTCGGCACATGGCTGGAGAAGGATCTTCTGCCGAAAGCCGGGAGGGATCCGCGTCTCGGGAAAGATCTGTTCGACAAAAAGCTCACCTCCACCCTTCACACACCGCTCACTCCCCAACAGATCCTCGACCGTGCGGAATCGGAAAAGGCCCGTGTTCAGGATGAAATGTACCGGGTTTCGCTTCCGCTCTTCAGGGAATACTTCCCGGAGAATCACGACACAACGGACCACCTGGCGGTGACCAAAAGAGTGCTGGACAGGATCGCGCTCGACCATCCGCAGAGGCAGTTCCTGATGGATACAATCCGGCACATACTGCCCGATCTGGAGCAGTTTGTGACCGATCACGACCTGATTACGCTTGACCCGACAAAACCGCTTGTCATCCGGGAAACGCCGGAATACGAACGCGGGGTTGCCGTGGCGATGCTTGAGGCGCCAGGGCCGCTCGAAAAAAACCAGCCATCGTTTTACGATGTCTCGCCCGTCCCGGCCGACTGGACGAGTGACCAGGCGGAATCGTACTTGCGGGAATACAATTCATGGTCCCTGCGGGATCTCTCCATTCACGAAGGCATCCCCGGCCATTTCGTGCAGCTCTATTACTCCAACCGTTTTCCTTCGATCATCCGGAATGTCTTCGGCAGCGGTCCGATGGTCGAGGGGTGGGCGGTGTATGCAGAAAGGATGGTCACGGACGCGGGATACATGAACAATGATCCGCGGATGAAGCTCGTCAGCCTCAAATGGTATCTCCGGACGGTTCTGAATGCGATCATCGACCAGAAAATCCACTCCTACGGGATGACGCAATCCCAGGTCATGGATCTCCTGATGAAGGAAGGGTTCCAGGAGGAACGTGAGGCAGATGGAAAATGGAGGCGGGCGCTGTTGACATCGGCACAGCTCTCGACATACTTTATCGGTTTCCAGGAGATCTGGGATCTCCGCGAGGCCTACACATCACTCATGGGAGACAATTACACGCTGAAGAGATTTAACGAAACCCTCCTCAGTTACGGTTCGCCCCCGGTCAAATACCTGAGAGAGCTTTTAATGTCCCGTTAGATTTCTGAGGGGTACATTCGTCCGGCGACCTCATTCACTGCCTGTATACACACAGGCAATGGGCCAAAAGAATTTTATACGCGGCCACAAGGAACCTCCGCAACATCCCTCCCACCCGCCTCCGTGTGCTTAGACATCCGGCTCGGTCGATCATCGTTGGCTCCCCCCCCCGGGGGGGGATGTCCCGGGGGCGGTACACAACTGTGTAGTGTAATA
>JAWOKN010000051.1:0-3216 GCA_033854175.1 Bacteroidota bacterium
CAAAAAACCTGGAATAAGATGAGAACCCCGATAGCCGCAGCCCGCTTTTTATGCACGTTTCCGAAACCCTCCGGAATTCTTGTTAGGAACGGGTTACTATATCATGGAGCGTTGAAGGTGTAAATAAAAAATTATGCTGAAAGCCTCACGAATGCTTCATTTGACAGGAGAATTCCGCGTTTCGTCAGGGTCGCCTTCCCCTTGTTCACGGCGAGGAGGCCGGCAGCAACCAGTGGGGCCATGTTTTCTTCGAGCTTCCTCGAAAAAATGGATCCATACTCACGCTGATAGCGTTGCAGATCCAATCCTTCCGCTGTCCTGAGACTCAGGAAGATGGTTTCCTGTGAAGCTTGTTCCGGTCCTGCCTGCTCCGACTCAGCAACCGGTGAAATTCCATCAGCCAGCCGTCTCGCGTACTCTGCGGCATCAGCAATGTTGCGATAACGCTGGTGAGAGATGAATGACCATGCTCCCGGTCCGAGACCGAGGTACTCGCCCCGAGCCCAATAGTTTTTATTGTGCCTGCACTCGAAACCGGGTAGCGACAGATTCGATATTTCGTATCGGTGGTATCCTGCACGGGAAAAAGCCGTAATCGCATGCTCGTACATTTCGGCCGCACTGTCATCGTCCGGGTATTCGAAATTTGCGGTTTTGGACAGCTCATGAAACAGGGATCCTTCGTCAAGAGAAAGGCTGTAGACCGATACATGTTCCGGCATGCATCGTATGGACGTTTTCAGCGTATCGACCCATTGAGCTGTTGTTTGCCCCGGGATGCCGTAGATAAGATCCATGCCGATATTGTTAAATCCGGAGCTTCTTGCCAGCAGGAATGCATGCTCTGCCTGCGCCGATGTGTGCAATCTCCCGAGCTTATGCAGGACCTCCTCGGAGTAAGATTGGACGCCGATGCTGAGGCGATTTGCTCCCCGTTCGAGCAAGAGATCAAGAATATCTTTTGTAATGGTATTTGGATTGGCTTCTACCGTGATTTCTGCATCTTTCGAAATTTCAAAGTGGTTCCTGGCGATATCCAGGACTTTGCAAATCTGATTTTTTGAAAGGGCTGTAGGGGTCCCTCCGCCTAAGAAGATCGTGTGAAAATGCCGGTTGCGAAATTCAGCCTGATATCTCGCTGCCTCGATGTCCAAAGCGTGTACGAAACCATCAGCTCCATCGGGAGTGTATTGTGTTGAATAAAAACCACAGTATGGGCATTTTCTGACACAATAAGGGATATGAATATAAAGGGATAACATTTTGTTCATTAATGGCTAATCAGTCAAGTTGACCGACTGATGCATTCATCCGGATGCAAACATGCAACTCGGATGCCATTGCAGGATACTAGGATGATGGAGTGATATGGATGATGAGCGCTGATTCGTCGCAGTCGGGAAATTTGACGCAGTTGAGGCAATCGGTCCAGATTTTATGAGGCAATTCTTTTTTATCAACGTCCCTGAAGCCGATTTTTCTAAAAAAGCCATCTTGGTACGTTAAGACGAAAACCTGTTTTATCTGCAGCGAAGCTGCTTCTGCCAGGCAGTGCTTCACCAGCTCAGATCCGATGCCCTGCTTTGCACGATCCTGCTGTACGGCGAGTGAGCGGATTTCCGCCAAACCGTCCCAGCTGATATGCAGAGCGCATACACCAATCAGCCCCCCCTCTTTCTCGTACACGGAGAAATCGCGCAGGTTCTCGTACAATTCGTTCAGGGTGCGTGGAAGCATCTGTCCCGAATCAGCATACTGGTTCACCAATGACTGGATCGCTTTCACATCGGTCAGCTTGGCTTTTCGAATCATAAAGGAAACTACAATGTTGACAGGAAAATGTCAATAAAAAAGAGCAGTTTGGGCGTTTTGCAGGGATTTGAACTTATCAATTGTGTCTTGCGGGTACATACATGAAGTTCAATGTCGGGAAAGCATTCAGATGTAGTCAGGAGAAGTAGAGAAGAATGGGAAAGACTTGTATCATGGGGTAGATGGTGTGGGTCCTACCCTCAATTCATAGGCCACGGAACTGATGCCCCTTACGACAATGAAAGGACTTCCGCTCGAACTCACGGTCGCACTTGTGAACGGCACGCTGGATATTGTGACACCCCTTTCAAGGGTATTGTTTGGATCTGGCGGCAGAACGCTGCCTGTAGGGCTTGACGTGAAATCCGTGATGGTAAAATCCGTCGAGGTCGTAACACTCGAGTACAGCAAGCTGCTGATTTTCAGGCTTGAATCGTTATAAACGAAAAGCTGAGGATAAGCTGTTGTCACGGTCACCGCTGATGCGATGAGTTGTATCGGATAGGAACCGGATAGCGTCAGAGTCCCGCCGCTGTAAACGTGCATATATCCGGGATTGGTTGGAACCGAATGAGAAGAGGCGTACTGCGTAGACGTCACGGATGTGTCCAGAAACGGGAGACGATAGGGCTGAGACGCAGACATCACCCTGAGATCATAGAAAAACTGGCTGTCGCTGATGGTCTGCGATTTACCGCTGATTGCGGCGATGTAATTTCCTGAGGATTGCGCCGTGAAATTTACCTCATAGACATAGGGGAAATTCGCATTCGGCGCAAGAACCGCCACCGAGTTTGTCGGATTGCTTTTGAATGCGTCCTCGCTCGTATAAATGCTCACATTCAATGTTCCATTGGGTGCTGTCGTGTCGGTGCCCAACGTGGAGATTTCCGTTCGTATGGTGTAATTCAGACCGGCGAAGATGTTAACCAGCGTATACAACCGGGTCGTACCTACAGGAACGCTTCCGGTTATTCCAGGTCCGTTCACCCCAAGTGTTCCTAAAGAGGTGCTTGTGCTGCTGCTTCCGCACGAAGCAAGAGAGAACAGGAATACTGCCAGAATTGCCGTTTTTATAGTCAGTTTCAACAATCAAAAATCCTTCCTAATCGCTTCCATTATTCTTCGGAACCATGTGAGTCTAACGCAAAGCCTCCTGAGAGTCAAGAGCCAATTGGATTGTCGTCTAATTTTGACGATGGCCGCACGTCAGAGACCGCTGATTTTGCGGATTTATTCCCTTCCCGTCAGCACGACATCACTCGTGAACCATGAATAAATGGGCTCTTGACTTTAGCGTGGAGAATGGAGTATATTTTAGACAAAGGTAAACAAATTCATAAGAATGTCTGAAGGCGGTTACCACGATATGATGTTTGAAAAATTTACTGAACGGGGAAGAAA
>JAWOKN010000052.1:0-92220 GCA_033854175.1 Bacteroidota bacterium
CCCCGCTGGGTATGGGTGTCATAAACCTGTCCCTGAATTGTCCCGAAGCCTCCGCCACCTGCAGCGTACCGGGCAGAACCCGTCGGGCTCGTAAAATCGAGGTAATCCTGGCAACTGCAAAGAAGAACGACAACAACGAAACAGAATAGATTTAGTCTCACAGCTTACACCTTCCAAATGTCCTTCTGTAATCTAAGGGAATGAGAGGATCCGGTTGTCAAATTCATGTAATAATCATGTAACACTTTCGTGTTTTTTTGTCTCCTGTGGCCGTTCCCGCCTGTCGAGTGTTTCTCAGGAAAGTGCCGTTTATTGTGGCATTTCCGTCTCTTTTCGTGGGCGGCCGAACGACAATCGCTCGCTTGTTGACTGTGGTATTTGAGTATTCCGTTTTGTACATTACGGCGTCTTAGGCTCGTCTTTCGAAAGGTGATGGAAATGGAACATGAATCCAGATCGCTCCTTTTAATCAACCAGATGGCCTTCTACACCCAACCGTCGCTTGCCGCAATTTACACCTGTCAGGATTCCGAAACGGCTGAATTAATTGGTTCAGGGACACTGCTCAACCTTTGCGGCAATACTTACCTGTTGACTGCCGGCCACATCGCTTTGAACAACAAGGCCTACATCGGACTCACCCATGTCCGGCCCTGGGCATTCGGACAGGTCCCTCTCGGGCATCCGGTTCATAGTTTGGACGATCATCTGGATCTCTGTCTGGTAAAAATTGACGCACGCAACCTGCGGGGTGCAGGCCTTGTCCCTCTTACCTCTTCAAAGCTTTCACGGACCTCCTCCGACATACGCAACGAGATTCTTTTCCTCCATGGGTATCCTCGGGAACGGAGTACCATGGTCAAAATATTTGATGGTGAAGCATCGGGGTCCCTCCCCTACGGAATGACTATCGGAAAATCCGATTTCACCTGGTTTGACGATAAAGTCCATTTCGCCCTGGGGTATACTGCAGAGAGCCCGTCGGCCGAGGAAATTACTCAGCCGGCGTCGGACATTCCGGGCGGTCTTACCGGTTCTGCCGTTTGGAGTACAAATCTGCATGCCCTTGGGCCATCCTGGAAATGTGATGCAGCCGAAATCGTTGGTATCGTTCACCACTGGGATCAGGGCGCTCAAAGTCTCATCGCCACGCGTATTGAGGTGGTGCGGGAGTTTTTAGTCAGAAGCCTGAGAAGGGAATTCGCCTACTGCCGGTGGGAAAAGCGTGGTTCACCGTATGGAGAGGATCTGGACGATTGGTTCGCAGCCTGTGAAGAAATTCATGATGTTTGAACTCTCCGTCGGTGCATCCGTTTCGAATTGAAGGAGGCAAACGGTGAGAACAGCTGCCCCATATGTTCATAAAAAAGCAGGATTCCTGACGCATTTCACAGGCATATTCTTACCCGGAGGAGGGTAATCGCTAGGATAAACCGCCTCGTATTCCGAAACCGAATCGATATTGGCGCAGAATGGCCTTACCTTTACATTCGTGATGTCGGGCGGGAGGTCGGCATCAGATATTCACACGCAGTACGTTCCTATCCCGGGGTAGAGAAATCACAAAAGCATCTTCATTCTGTTCTTGATAACGCAAGATTGCAAGTAAAGTCATAGCCCATCGACGCACTGGCGTACTGCCGGAGGAAAACGGGCTATGGTTTTTCCTGATTGTCCCCTATCTCCATTCCGGTGATCGGGGAGTCGGATTTTCTCAGGTGACAATGGAATGAGCCCGTTCAATCCGGATGAGAGAGGAACCCGGCCCTGGATCATGCCGGAGGCTGATATCCGGATCTTCGCTGAGGGAGGAGGATATTGATGCGGGGGGGGAGAACCGCCGTAAAATCTCACGAACTCTTTTTTGTCGGAACGGCGGGATTTGAACCCGCGACCCCTTGCACCCCAAGCAAGTGCGCTAGCCGGGCTGCGCCACGTTCCGGTAGGTTATGAAGCAGAAACCCGTCTGAAACTCAGGTCAGTCTCACCAGCATCTCTTCCAGAAACTTCTTGATCTCGATCATATCATTCCGCAGCCGGTTTTCGGGAGCCCGCTGTACGGGTGTTTGCTGGGCCGGTGACTGGGCAGGGGTTTCCGAGATAAGCTCGAGTTGTTCGCCTGTCTCGGTATCAGGCAGATAGCTCTGGAGCACCTGTTTCGCCCCCTCGATCGTATAGCGCTCGTCGCGGAGCAGCTTCTTGATATAGAGAATCAGTTTGATCTCCTTGTTCGTATAGATCCGGTTGCCGGCGCGGTTCTTCGCGGGTTTGAGCAAATCAAATTCAGACTCCCAATAGCGCAGAACATACTGTTCCAGGTCGGTGATCTTGCTGACCTCGCTGATCGAATAATAGAGCTTCTTGATTCCCTGCTGTTTCATGATCGTATCCGGAAGATGAGACGCTGATTTATGCGTAAAACATACGGAATTTATTCCCGAAAGGCAACATCATTCCTTTGTATCGATAAGCGCGATAGCGACGACGATCGTCTCCGAGTGGGAAATGGAGACCAGAACATTGCTCTCCCTGAGCATATCCTTCAGTTTCCCGTAGAGTACGACAGACGGTTTTCCCGTTTCGTCGTTGGTGACCTCGACATCCTTCCATCTGAAGCCCCCCCGCCAGCCGATCGTCAGGGCCTTGGCGACGGCCTCCTTGGCTGCAAACCGGGCGGCGAGATGGGGGATGGGGCGCATTTTCGATGTGGCATAGGCAAGTTCCCGTTCGGTGAACACTTTATTCAGGAACGTGTCGCCCCACTCCCGTACGGTGCGGTCCATCCGATCGATTTCAATAATATCGATGCCGAGTCCTTCAACCATTCGTGTTACTTCCGCTGGTTTTCCCTGGTGACGATCGTCAGGAGTTCCTTGATATCGTTGATCTCATAATCCGCATGGGTCTCGACGGTACCGAACGTATCCCCATAGCGTGCGAACACCGTTTTCATGCCGAGATTCGCGGCGCCGACCATATCGCGCTCGGCCCAGTCGCCGAGCATCAGAGCCTCCGACGGTGCGACGCCCAGGTGAGAGAGTGCCGCGCGGAACGGGCCGGGAGCGGGTTTCCGCTCGCGGGCATCGTCGAAGGTGATCACCACGTCAAAGATATGGTGAAAGTTCAGATAGCTGAGCCTTAGCCAGGCCTCTCGGGCGGGGGCATCGGAGACGACGGCCAGATGGATGCCCCGTTTGAGAAGTTCCATCAGCGTCATATAGACATGCGGATAGGGGACGAGTGCGGCTTCGCGCGCGCGGCGGTAGGCGATGATCCCCGCCGATAGGATCTTATAATCGACCTTCTTGAAGACCGAATAGAGAAGCTCATCGAACACGCTCTGAAACTCGATCCCCCGCTCCTTATAAATCTGGTCGATCTTTTTTCTTGTCTGTTCCACGCCCAAAGCAAGGCCGGCGTCGACCATGGCATGGATGGCGGCATCGACAGCCTGGCGTTTCATGGCCATAAAATCGACCAGCGTATTGTCGAGATCAAAAATGACCGCCTTAATCATACATGTTCACTTCGACCTGGAAGCCTTCGCGACTTCATCCTCGATGAACTCCCTGAGGGTGGGTTTGATATAGGTCGTTTCGATCCCATACTCATGAAGCGCCTGTGCGAGCGACGATGCCTTCCGTGGATCGGAGAGGCGTTTATTCACGACGAGGACCTTCTGATTTTTCAGGATGCAGTATCCCCCCTCGAAGTCCCCTTTTTCGTACCGGAGTTCGAGGCCGAGCTGTTTGCCGACCTCTTCAAGTTCGCCGATGATATGAGTATAATCCATTCCCTGTTCTCTGGTATAAAAATATCCGGTGATGTTTCCGCATTAAGGATAGCGATTTCACGCCTGAAAATCAATATTTCTACCCACTCGCGGGGTATCACTCGGCCCGGGTGAGAGAATCAATTTTCGTCCGGGCAAATCTGTTCTCCGGATCGAGGGACAGAATTTTCCTGCAATACCGCAGTGTCTGCGGGGGATAGGTGCGGGTGTCATAATAGCGCGCCAGAAATTCCAGCGTTCCGACGTTCGCGGGATTCTCCTCCAGTGACCGTTCTGCCTCATCAACGGCTTCCTGGACAAACCCGAGGGCCGCATACAGTTTCGCCCCCTTAAGGTGGTACGGACTTTTCACCGACGGGGAAGATTCAGAGAGGACCGAACGATTGATCGTGAACAGCGTGTCAAAATCCCTGACGACCCGGCTCGTATCATCGATCGAATGGAGAAGTGTGAGGAACCGGCGGGCTTCTGCCGTGTCGCCGTTCTGCAAATTGTAAAACAGGCCGGCCGCGGCAAGCTCAAAATTCCTCGAGTGAGCGGAAATGACATCCCGGAGAAGTTCAGCGGCGCGGTGATAATAGCCGAGATCCCAGTACATGCGGGCGGCCTGGCCGCGGAGGGTGAGTTTGCGCTCGATATCGGGGGTTCCGCCCGATGCCGCCACCAGCCGGTATGCATTCCACTGTGCCCGGGCCATTTCAGCATAGGAAAGGGACTGAGGGACCGAAAGCAGCCGTTCGTACAGCCGGGGAACGGACGAGGTATCGACGAGCATCATTTCCGCCACAAGGAGCTGATACAAAACAGCAGGCTGCTGGGGAGCCCGGATGAGGGCCCGGGAGAGGATATCCGCGGCCCCGCTGTAATCGCCGCTGATCAACCCGAGCCGGCCCAGGCGCAATAGCTCGCTTGCGCGGACGGTATCAAAATTTGCATGCGGGGTGACGGTCACCCGGGGTTCCAGGAGGCGCGAGTGGACCTTCATGAGGTTCGGCGCCGCCATAACCGGTTCAAACCAGAACCGGCGGGATTCCCGCATGAGAAACTCATAATCCCTCAGATCGCTCCAGCGGGCCGAGGCGAAAATGTACCCGACCTGGTAATCGCGCAGGAGGAGATCGAAGGAAGGAAGGGAGACCCCGGGGTCGATTTCGAGGACCTTCCGGGGGCCGGAGACGACGACGAGATCCTTGACCGGAGTTGCGATGACGGAGGATTCCGGGACTTCGCGGCGGATCCAATCCCCCACCCTATTCCATTCATATCGGTAGATCATCGGGAGGCCTGGCATTTTCGCCACCTCGGCTGGGGCCCGGCAGTACCGGAGATTGAGGGCGAGCACCTGACCGATACCGAGAAAATTCGGGAACATCAGGATAAGGGTCGCAACGATGCCGGCCCATGCAGGGACCCGGAAAAACTTCTTACCCCAACCGATGCCGGCGCGTAGTCCCCCCACGAGGTAAAAGACCATAAACGGAAGAAGCGGGAGAAGGAAACGGATATCGCGGACCGGGTAGATGAAGATGACGAGGCAGTAAAGAAGAATAAACGCCAACCGCAGCCAGAATGCCTGTTTACGGATATCGCGGAGAAGGCCCGTGGTCATCAGCACCACGGCGAGGCACTCGATAAGAATTTCGCTTCCGGACACAAGGCCCGACACAGACGAGTAGAGGCCCGATGCATCGACCCTGAACAACCCGGTCAGCTGCGATGATACCAGGGGGTAGAGGAGCCGGCCGCAGAGATCCGCCGCATACGTCTGGAGGGAAAACCAGGCGCGTTTCATCAATTCAAGCGCAAGAGGGGTCTGTTCCGGGGTGACAAAATGTTTTGAGATGAGCGTGAGATTCGTCTGAAGCACCTTCCCTTCGGCACCGGCCCAGTATGAATTCCTGAGATACCAGCCCAGGTACACCAGCATCGGGACAAGAAGGATAATGGCGGCATTCCACCACCTTCGCTCGAGACAATAAAAAACGACCAGTGCACCGGCCATAGCGACGCCGGTTTCGCGCAGCAGGACGATGCAGGGAGAAAGAATCACGAGGATGATGAAATACTTATTCACCGGACTGACCGAAGCTTCCGATCTTGCAAGGAGGAACATCGTGAGCATCAGCGCCGCGATAAACGGCGCATCGGAGAGAACCTCGGTGCCCAGGAAGAGGAGGGCCGGGTTAAATGCAAAAATCACCGAACCGATGACGGCCACATTTCTGCCATGGAATCCCGACAGCCAGTGATAGAAAAGTCCGGTGGCCAGGGCGGCAAGAAGGAGTGTCCAGACCTTCGCGGCGATGATGGAGAGGGGGAACAGAGCCTCAACGGGGGATATGAGCACCGCATAGAAGGGGGCGTTAATGACAAACCGTTCAGGGACGGGCTGTGTATCGTCGACAAAACCCTTCCCGTGGGCGAGGGAATTCCCCCAGACGAGGTACCGGCAGCTGTCGGGAGTATAGAACGAAAGGTCGTTCAGCCGGAGGGCTCCGAGGGTCAGAAAAAGGGTGATGACAAGGATGATGCCGAGATGGGATTTTACGAACGTACCCATGTCAGGCATCCCCGTTTCCCGCCGGGGTAATTTCAGTGCAGGGGTGGTTCACGTCAGGTCATCTCTCGAGAATTTTCCGGAGTGAATCGGCGTGGGCAAGCAGTGCGGTATCCTTCGGGTTCTGGAGGAGTGCCTTCCTGAAAATCTGTTCGGCTGTCCTGACGGCCCCTTTCCGTTCATAGACCTGTCCGATAAAGACAGCGGCATCAAGATTCAGGGGGGCGGCATGGAGAGCTTTTTCGGCCTCATCGATCGCCTCCTCATTCAGATCGATCAGGAGGTAGACGCGGGCAATATCCAGAAGGAGCCGGCTCCGGAGGGAATCCGTGCGGGCCTGAGCGAGCGAATCGCAGAGGCGGAAGACGCGGGTAAAGGATTCCCCGACAATATTCGTCGAATCGATCGTGTTGACGGCCGATAGAAACCGATTGGCCTTCATTGTATCACCGTTCTGGAGGTTGAAATGCGTTCCCCAGAGAAGTCCGAAAAAGTACTGGGAGCCGGTGTCGAGGAGTGTATCCACAATTTCGGCGGCCCTCCTGTAATATCCGAGTCTCCAGTAGATCATTGCGGATTTCAGGCGTGCGACGGCACGTTCCTCGAGCTGGCTGGAAGTGGATGAGGTCCTGAGGAAGCGCATGGCATCGATCTGCTGGCGGGCCAGGGCTGCATACGCCAGGGTCTGGGGGAGGGAGAGAAGCCTGTTATACATCAGGGTCCCCGTCGACGTATCTCCGTGCATATAGGCGGCGGTCATCCTGCCGTAGACGATCGCGGGATGCCGGGGGAACCTCTCATACGCATCGGTAAAGGTGGACAAGGCCTGTGTATAGAGGCCCGATTTCAGATCCTCGTTCCCCTGTCGCATCAGGTGGATTGCGGAGACCGTATCGGCGGGTGAAAAGAGGTTCCCCGCCGCGGGTTCCAGAAAAACGGAGTGGATGCGGAGAAGGTGCAAATTCTCGGCGTCGCAGACCGGTTCAAACCAGAACCGCCGTGTCTGGGTCATCTGGAACTCGTACAAATTCAGGTCGCCTTCGATCACCGCCAGGATATACTCGGCGTGGTTATTCCGGAGGGAGGCCTCAAAGTCGGCGACACCTGTGCCGGGGTCAAGGTCGAGAACCTTGCGGCCGCCCGAAACGACGGCAAGTTCCTTCATCGGGCTTGCGAACACGGTCCTGTCGGATGTATGCTGTGCGATCCACTCCCCCATGGTCCGCCAGTCGAACCGGTAGAGCGAGGAGATGCGGTTCGAGTGGAGGATCAGATCGCGGGGTGAGCGGAGGAACGCCTGATTCGTCCGGAGAAGCTCCTCGATACCCATGAGATTCGGAAAAAGGATAACCGCCGCAAGAAGGTAGGCAAGTGATTTCGACCGGAGGACGGACAGGGCGGAGAATTTTGTGATGCACCAGGTGCAACCCTCGAGGAGATAGAAAATGCAGAGAGGATAGAGCGGCAGAAGGAACCGGATATCGTTGACCGGGTAAGCAAAGATGGCGGCAAGGAATATCAGTGTCGTCATGAGACGGATTCCAGCCGTGGGTCTTTTCCTGATGTCGGCCGCGACCCCCAGGCACATGAGGATCAGGAGAAGAAGTGCAAGTGGTATACTGACCGCGTTCTGCACCGATTGCATCAGCCGTAAGATCCCCGGGGGGTTGACGAGCAGATCGGAGAACTGTGGTGAGGCGAACGAATAAAAGAACATTTCCCCCAGGTGGCCGAGGTACGCCTGGGCCGCATACCAGATGCGGAGCAGGATTTCATTCACCAGCGGGGCGTCGGCCGAGGTGACAAAATGCTGTGACACGAGCGAGAGGTTCCCCCTTTGTGGTCCCTGGAGGGAGCCGACCCAGACCTGGTTTCTGTAATACCAGGCAAAGGAAACAATGGCGCTGGCAGCAAGTATAATGGCTCCCCGCCGGTAATTTTTCAACAAGAAATAGTAGAGGACGACTGCAAGGACCAGTGCGGCGCCGGCTTCCCGGAGAAGCGGCACAAACGCCAGGAGCAGCACCAGTGCGGGGAACGAAATCCGGGGGTATCCCTGGGGACGAGTCTCCATTGATTCCAGGATAAGGAGCACCGCAAGGAGAAGGGCAATAAAGGGAGCCTCGGAGAGCATTTCCGTGCTGAAAAGGAGCATTGCGGGATTCAGCGCCAGGCATGCGGCGCCGATGAGAGCCGCCGGGTATCCCGCGAGCCGGTGGAGGTAGAGGTAGAAGAGAACGATTGCCAGGAGGCCCAGAAAGAGGGTCCAGATCTTGGCGGCGACGACCGAGCCCGGGAAGAAGTACGCCACCGGGGCGATCAGTGCGGAATAGAGGGGGGCATTGACGACAAAGCGGTCGACTGTTGGCTGGGTGTCATCGGTAAACCCCTTACCGTGCGCCAGGGAATTCGCCCAGATCAGATATTTGCTGCTGTCGGGGGTATAGATGGAAAGGTCATTCAGCCGCAGGATACCCGAGATAAGGAAGATCCCGCAGAGGATGAACATGCCCCGATATTTTACCGCCGATGACGGATCCATGGAGAGCCGGTTCAGGTTAAGGATGATGATTCTTCGCCTTCTGCCGGCAGGTGCCGTTGAAAGGGCCTCACGGCAAGAAGGATGATGATCGTATAATAGCAGAACAGGGCGATCATGGGGACGCCGGCAAGGGCACCGAGGCGGTGGATGAAGAGTTTCCGGAATTCCACAAGATCGTTCGATCCGATATGGTCAAGGTACCACATTTTCGCATCGAGAACAATGGTATACACCTCCACGGGTGTGAAAAGATAAAACAAAAGAGCGCTCATCATGAGCCAGCCATGCTCGCGGAGTTTCAGCGGCGACATTTTCAAGAACAGGATCCCGCAGATCCAGACGATCAGGTAGGCGATATTCACGATCATGGAGCTCTGGGCGATCAGGGCAAACACGGCGCGTTCGACATAGGGATGAATATTGGGTTTAAAATCCAGTGTACCGGTTTCCAGGAGGTCAAAACCCATCATTGCGCGGATATTGAGTCCGCCCAGCCAGCACATGGCTGCGGCGACGAGTATCGTGATGACGATGCGCAGTGCAGGGGACGCTTTTCGGGGAATCTCCGGGGTCATAGGAGCGGGAATGTCGTCATGGTGCACTTCACGCGGGACTTCCGCCTGGGTGTGATGAAACAACCGGGAACGGATGACCCTCGAGGGAATAATTCTTGACCCATGTCAGTTCCGAAAGCAACTCCTGAAGGAGTGCAAGCGACTCATGGGAAAGTGCAAAAAACCGGTCGCCGATGACGGCTTCCGACACAGGAGGATTGGCGGCACAGACGGTGCGGAGAAGTTCGACCACCTCTTCAAGATTTTTCCGCACCTCATCGGCGAGAAATTTCGTATCGGAGGAGGGGATGCCGGCGCGCCGGAGAATATCAAATCCGCGGCTGATGAACTTGGCGAGGAAGACGATCCGTTCAAAAAGGTCCCAACGGGAGCCCTGGTCGGCGAGCACCATGAGCATGCCGATCTCGGCGCGGTACCGGAGTTTTTTCCCGGCATACCGCTCGACCATTCCGAGGTATGCATCGATCTCACTGCGGAGGTTCATGCCCGAGGGGGAGTAGGATACTGAACGTCGAACCTTTACCGACCTCGCTGGCGACATCGACCTTACCGCCGTGTGCCTCGGTGACATGTTTCACCAGGGCAAGTCCCAGGCCCGAGCCCTTCTCATTCACCAGGGGTGTATTCTTGGCCTGGAAGAATTTATTGAACAATTTCTGGAGGTCGTCCTTCGGGATGCCCACGCCGGTGTCGGACACATCGATTCTGACGTACCCCTTCCCATCGAACTTCCCGGCATCCGGCGGGCAATGGTGAAAGCCCACGGTAATCGAGCCGCCGTCGGGTGTATATTTGAGGGCATTGGAGAGGAGGTTGCTGAAGACCTGGCTCATTCTCTCCCGGTCGATCGGGAGGCGGGGGATATCCTGGGCCTTGGTTTCGACGGTGATATTCCTGCTCTGGGCGATCAGCTGGCCCTCCTGGATGAGGGGGGTAAGGACCTCGACGATGTCACTCTCCTCAAAATGAAACTTCATCAGGCCTGCTTCCATCTTGGCGATATCGAGGAACGAGTTGACGAACTGGTTGATCCGGTTGGTCGCCTGATGGATCATCCCGACGGCCTCGCGCTGGCGGGGCGTGGGGGGGCTGTCCTTGGTATGGACGATCGAGTAGCATCCGGCCTTGATCACCTGCAGGGGGGTTCTCATTTCGTGGGAGATTTCGGACATGAGTTCCATGCGCATCTCGTCGAGCTGCCGGAGTTTCTCGCTCATGAGGTTAAAGGCCTTCGTCAGATCCGCAATTTCATCGGTGGAGGTGATGGGGACATTCTCATACTGACCCTGGGAGACCTTTTCCGTTCCGGCCTTCAGTGACTGGATAGGCCTGGTGAAACCGCGGGCCATCATGACGGCGAGAACGACGCCGATGACGACGGAGATCGCAAGGATAATCCCCGCGGTAAGGATCGACTCGGAGGTCTGTTGGGCGAGCCGGCGCAGGGATTTGCTCAACGGGGAGATATACGAGTGCTGGATATCGAGGAGTGCCTGGCGGACCGAGTCGACCATCGTGTCGCAGCTTTCGATCTCGGGGACGACATTCAGGCGGGGGTTTTCCTTGACTTCCAGGATCTTGGACTTGACGAAATCCAGATACCGGCTGTTCCAGCGGAGGGCCACGTCGGTCTTAGCGCGGAGGTCCTCCCGCTCGATCATTCTCTTCAGGGAATCGGCGTCGCTTGTGAACTGATCCGCGATGATCAACAGTGTCTCCTCATCGTAGACATCCCGTGTGTGGAAGAACTTCAGCGCCAGTTCCCTCTCGCTATCGACAAGTCGTTCGACCTGTTCGGTCATCGGGACGATGCGGAATTCCGACTGATCGGAGGAAAAGAGGGATTTCAGGTGCACGAGGAGGACGACACCAGCGATAAGCATGAAAAATATGATACCGATGAAACTAAGGACGATCTTCCTGAAGAGGGAAACACGAAAAGGCAGTATTGGGCGGGTAGTGGTCAATGATGTTGAGCCGGATTCCTCTATTGAGTCTTTCATGATTTCGGCCGGTGAACGCGGTTCTGATCGCAGGGAGATCACCGGTATAAACCGTCTCAAGATATGCGAGATATGTGAAAAAGTCAAATATCCGCACCCCGGGAGGGGAAAATCCGGGAGACGTGGACTGCGGGTCGGGCTAACGCAGGTAAAGCATGGGCTTTATGAAGACGCCGTCGGAGGTGGTAAGCTGCGAGAAATAGACGCCGCTCGGAAGGCGGCCGGGGCGCCATGCGGACCGGTAGTGTCCGGGGGGCAGCTCGCCGTCGACGAGAGTCGAGACCGTCTGACCGGCGATCGTATAGATCCTCAGCGTGACATAGGAGCGCCTGCCGAGGGTATACTCTATCGATGTTGAGGGGTTAAAGGGATTGGGATAATTCTGGGCCAGGACTGTGGTGTGTGGAACGCTTGTCTTTTCCTCCACGGCATCGAGCAGACCATGCGGCCCGTATGCACTGATGAGCATCCTCTGCACGCTTGAATTTGTTACGACGAGGGATTCGGCGGTGATCATATTCGCAAGGAACGCGGTACCGGTCACCGCATCTGAAATTTTCAGACTGTCATAATTGGCCTTCAGGTTTTTCGGCCACGAAAACGTGACCGGATAATCGAGGGTCCGGAAGACGACGAGGTACTGATTCATCTGGCCTGGTGAAACATAGGCCATCAGGTCGAGGAGGAGACCATTTCCCAGGCACTGGGAGGTATCCGAGGGGAGGCTGGTAAAATAGGCGCAGATCGGGGACCCGTCGCACTGGTCGGAGGGAAGTTCAAACTCGCCGAGGGCGGGATCGATGCAGTCCGTTGCGTACGAGTCCACGCCGAAATAGAGCACTGCGTGCCGGTCCTGATTGTCATGAATGGCCAGAGGCACTTTGATATGGACATACTGAGCCTGGCTCATGACAGGGAAAGCCAGGCAGGAGGCCAGGATCAGCGGGTAGAAAATATTTCTCATATGACGGGTTATCGTATCCTCGCAACCGTGGAAAATACCGCAAATATATCAGATACGGGTGAAAAAAACAACCCCTTTTTCCGGCGATCCAAAAAAAATTCATGACCGGGAAAGAGGGTGAGAGTAAATAGAACTCTTTTCGATAAAATTCAAAGAGACAATACCCGATTTCCCCGATTTAATCTCTCGCCTCCGTATCCGGCACTCGTGTTGCGCACCCGGTGCGGTATGAGTTGCAAAAGTAGCGTTCTTTTGCTATTTTTTTACATAAAACACGATGACACGGCATTCTAATCACTTGCGCGAGGTAACCTTCGGGAGCGGTTTCATGAAGAGGCTCTTCATTATCGGGCTGATATGTACATTCACGGTCGGGATATCGCAGACCAGGCATCACCCGGCGCACAAAAAGGCGCCTGCGAAAAAGAAGACGGCTCTGGTTTCGTATAAAAAGGATGTCGTGCCGATCTTCACGACCTATTGTCTGCCGTGTCACACCGAGGATCAGATGAATCCAAGTCTTCTCTATCTTGACACCTATGAGAACATGATGGCGGGCGGGAAGCACGGGCATCCGATCGCACCGGGGAAGCCCGATTCCAGCATCCTCATCCGGAAAATTTCGTCAACACCTCCCTTTGGGGATCCGATGCCGATGAAAAGGAAATCCCCGTTCCCGAAGGATACGCTCGTGATCATCCGGAAGTGGATCGAGCAGGGAGCAAAAAACAATTAACGCCGAACACAAGCAAAAAGGGGAGTGAACACATGGTTGACCCGACGCAGAAGTTCCAGATCGACGAATGGCTGCGGCAAGCCGACAAATGCATACGTGAGGGGCGGTACGTCGGCGCCGACGAATATCTCCAGAAAGTCTTCAACCTTCAGCCCGAAAACACGACAGCCCGGACCTATCATGACAGGATACAGTTTCTTGTCAACCAGCTTTCGCAGAGACCCGGTCTTCAATCCTCTCTTCACGCGGAAATCCGGAAATACCGCGAGGTGATGCTGAAGCGGAAATCGAACCAGGTCAACGCCCTTCTTGTCAAGTCCCGTCAGATGCTCGAAAACGGTTATTTTGATGACGCGCTGGACGGTGTACGCAAGGCGCTCGCGATTGACGCGGGCAACTTATATGCGAAGGAACTGCAGACGCGCATCAACGAGCTCCGCGGGCCGAAGGGGGAGCTGAACGAGAAAGCGCAGGAATACATGTTCCGGTCTCTCCTGAAGGAATCGTGGATGAACGGCCGGCCCTCGGGAGAGCAGGAGCGCATCATCCTGGACATGCAGAAAAAGATGAAGATCACGGACGAGCAGTTCCGGGAGCAGGAGCAGGATGTCAAGGGTGAATTGTATTTCGAAGCCCTCCACACGCTCTGGCTCGACGGCGGGCTTGTGGGATTTACCGATGCGATCATTGCGGATCTGATGAGGAAATTCTCGATCTCGCGCATCGAGCACTCGGCGATCGAATCGAAACTCCTGAATCAGGTGAGAAAAAACCGGGTCCGGGGGACCATCCTTGTGGTCGACGCGGACGCGGAGCTCCTGAAGGAGCTCACCTACAAATTGCGGCTCAGCTCATACGCGATCATCACGGCGATCAATTTCGAGGAGGCGCTTGCCAGCATGAAGATCGTCCGGCCGACATTCGTCCTCTCGGGGGTTGAATTCGGGGGGAGCGCCTCGGGATTTGATCTTTTCCAGGCGATCAGGCTGACTGCGGAAGGGAAGGACACTCCGGTATTTTTCCTTGTATCCTCGCTTGACCGGACGACGCAGATCATCGGCAAGCGGCTCGGCGTCGACGATTTCTTCGTCAAGCCGCTCGATTACGAACTCCTCCTTGCGACCCTGAGCGGGAAACTCCTCAGCGCGAAAGGGAAGTTAAAATCCTCATAGGACCTCTCCCCCGCCGGATGCGGGGGGACTGTGCGTGGGGGGGGACTCTCACTGTCTCTTCAGCTGAAACTTCGGCCTTCTTCGTTTAAAATTCTCGATCCTATGTTCATTCCCTGCCCGGGAGACGACGCTGATCGTTCCGTCGACCTCCATGACGGCGCTTTTCACCTCCCTGATGCTGTCGATCCCGTGTTCGCGCACGACCCGTTCGAGCTCCTCGAACGTAATTTTTTCGGCCGCCAGGTGGGGAAGAATCGCGAAGCCGTTATGGACAAGAAGGGTCGGGGTACCCTGGAAGATGCGGTCCGCGGGGCGGAACTTATACTGCACAAGTGTGAGGACATAGTTCATCAGGAGGAGGACCACGGCTGCGACGACCCCGCCGAGGAGCGTCGAATCATCCCCGACCATGGCATTCTGGACGGCATTGCTGATGAGGAGGATCAGGACGAGATCGATGATCGAGAGTTGCGCGACATGTTTCTTCCCGAGCAGCCGGAGGCCGACGATCACGACCAGATAGATGACGCTTGAGCGAAGGGCGATATCAAGAAAGTGGGACATCATGCCGCATTATCCGCCGGCTGAGGGAGAACCTGGGGCACAATGATGCGGTACGGTGCGGGACATTGCGAACGTCCGGTCAGGGCGAGAATTTCGAGCGGAGAAATTCCCTGTTCAGTCTCGCGATATGCGTGACGGAGATCTCCTTCGGGCATTCCGCCTCGCAGGCGTAGATATTGCTGCAGCTTCCGAACCCCTCGAGGTCCATCTGGGCGATCATGCGGGCGACGCGCTCCTTCCGTTCGGGATTTCCCTGTGGGAGGAGTGCGAGCTGGGAGACCTTGGCCGACACAAAGAGCATTGCCGATGAGTTCTTGCAGGCGGCGACGCAGGCCCCGCATCCGATGCATGCAGCGGCGTCGAAGGCCTCATCGGCGACCATTTTGGAGATCGGTATGGAGTTCGCGTCGGGGGCACCGCCGGTATCCACCGACACGAATCCCCCCGCCTGGATGATCCGGTCAAAGGCGGACCGGTCGACGACGAGGTCCTTGACCACGGGGAACGCCTTTGCGCGCCACGGTTCGATCGTAATCAGTTCACCGTCCTTGAACGAGCGCATATAGAGCTGGCAGGTGGCGACGCCGCGCAGGGGTCCGTGAGCGCGGCCGTTGATGAACATGCCGCAGCTGCCGCAGATACCCTCGCGGCAGTCGTGATCAAAGGAGATCGTCTCCTCGCCTTTCCTTGCAAGTCCCATATTCACGGAATCGAGCATTTCCAGAAATGACATATCGGGAGTTACCTCGTCGGCCGTATACTCGGCAAATTTGCCCGATGCTTCCCTGTTCGCCTGTTTCCACACCCGCAACGTAACTTTCATCGTGCTGTCGCTGAAAAATGAATAAAATTGATTATCACTTATAACTTCGCTGAGACGGTTTCACATACTCAAACGCGAGCGGCTCCTTATGGAGTGCGGGCGGTTTACCGGCGCCCATGAACTGCCAGGCCGCGACGTAGGAAAATTTTTCATCAATCCGTTTCGCCTCCCCGTCCTCGGTCTGGCTCTCCTCCCGGAGGTGGCAGCCGCATGACTCCTCCCGGTTGAGTGCGTCGGTGACCAACAGTTCGGCAAGCTCGAAATAATCGGCCACGCGGTTTGCTTTTTCGATTTCCGGATTGAAGCTCATGATGTTTCCGACGACGCGGACATCCTTCCAGAACTCATCGCGCAGCTGGGGGATCAGGCGCAGGGCCTCCTGGAGCCCCCTGGCGTTCCGGGCCATTCCGCACTTCTCCCAGAGGATCTTCCCGAGCTGTTGATGGAACTCATCGACGGGCCGTTTCCCCTGGACGGCGTACAATCGTTTTGTCATATCCTCGACATCGCGGGCGACCTCCTGGAACACCGGGTGATCGGTCTTGACGGCAGGGAACTTGGAGCTCGCCAGGTAATCGCCGATGGTATAGGGGATGATGAAATAGCCGTCTGCGAGGCCCTGCATGAGGGCGCTTGCTCCGAGCCGGTTGGCTCCGTGGTCGGAGAAGTTGGCTTCACCCAGAACGAAGAGGCCGGGGACAGTCGACATGAGATTATAATCGACCCACAGTCCGCCCATGGTATAATGGACGGCGGGGTAGATCCGCATCGGTGTTTCGTAGCCGTTTTCGTTCGTAATTTCGTGATAGATATCGAACAGGTTGCCGTATTTTTCCTCGACCCACGCCTTGCCGTTGCGTTTGATCGTATCCGAAAAATCGAGATAGACGGCGAAACCCGTTGCGCCGACGCCGAGGCCCTTATCGCACATCTCCTTGGCGCGGCGGGAGGCGACATCGCGGGGCACGAGATTGCCGAACGAGGGGTAGAGCCGTTCGAGGTAATAATCGCGTTCCTCCTCGGGAATCTGGCGGGGATCGCGTTTATCCCCCTGTTTTTTCGGAACCCAGATCCTCCCGTCATTGCGGAGGCTTTCGCTCATCAGGGTGAGTTTCGACTGATGTTCGCTCGACAGAGGTATGCAGGTCGGGTGGATCTGTGTGAAGCAGGGATTCCCGAAATAGGCGCCGCGTTTATGGGCGCGCCAGATCGCGGTGGCATTGGAATACTTGGCCATGGTCGAGAGGTAGAACGTGTTGGCATAACCGCCGGTGGCGAGGATGACGGCATCGCCGGTGAAGCGTTCAAACTCCCCGGTCTCGAGGTTCCGGGTGACGATGCCGCGGGCCTGACCGTCGATGACGGCCAGATCGAGCATTTCGCGGCGGGGGAAAAACTTTATCGCGCCCTTCCCTATTTGCCGGCTGAGGGCGGAATAGGCACCGAGGAGCAGCTGCTGGCCTGTCTGGCCGCGGGCATAAAACGTGCGGGAGACCTGGGCGCCGCCGAAGGAGCGGTTATCGAGGAGGCCGCCGTATTCCCTGGCAAACGGGACACCCTGGGCGACGCACTGATCGATGATATTCGAGCTGACCTGGGCCAGGCGGTAGACATTCGCCTCGCGGGACCGGTAATCCCCGCCCTTGACGGTATCATAGAAGAGTCTCCAGATGCTGTCGCCGTCATTCTTGTAATTTTTGGGCGCATTGATGCCCCCCTGGGCGGCGATGCTATGGGCGCGCCGGGGTGATTCATGATAGCAGAGGGAGGTGACCTGATAACCCAGTTCCGCCAGCGAGGCAGCGGCCGAGGCACCGGCGAGGCCCGTACCGACGACGATGACATGGTACTTCCGCTTATTGGCGGGGTTGACGAGTTTCAGGTTAAAGCGGTGGTTATCCCACTTCTTTTCTATGGGACCATCCGGTACTTTCGATTGTAATGCCATAAATGTTCTGTGCTATAAATTCAGGAGAAAATAGACTGGCATCAGCGCAAACGCCAGTGGTATCACGAACCAGAAAAAGAGGCCGATAAAATTGATGACCGGCAGGAACTTCGCATTGCGCAGGCCGAAGGTCTGCAGGGCCGACTGAAACCCGTGGCGGAGGTGCAGTGCGAGGACGATCATGGCGACGATATAGAGCATGGCATAGACCGGATCAGAAAACGCCGCCCGGACGACATTGAACATGTCGGCCTGGTCATGACCCAACCTCGACGGGGCCCAGAACTGTCTCAGATGGATGACAAGGAAGATAAAGACGATGCTTCCGGTGAGGAACGTGGAGCGTGCGAGGAACTCGCTGTTCTGGTCCGCCCTGTTGAGGACATAGGAGCGGGGGCGGGCCCGTTTATTCATCAGCCAGAGAAGGGATCCCAGGAAAATATGTGCGATGAAGAGAGCGAAGAGAAAAATTTCGATGATGCGGATGATCAGGAGGCTGGGCAGGATCTCCGCGTACGCATTAAATGCGGCACCCCCGTCATTTTTAAACAGGAGGAGGTTCCCCGCGACGTGGATGATCAGGAAGATCAGAAGGCAGATTCCTGTCGCTCCGGTAAGAATTTTTTTCCCGACGGATGACGTGTAGAGTCCAATGAGCCAGTTCATGTTTTCCGACTTCTATCAATAGTTAATCTGAAATTCAACGCGAAGCACAAATAGTGATATTCGGCAGGTCGTGATAAATTTGATGTGAATGTAGGAAAACATTTCTAAAGATGCAAAACCGGGCCCGTTGCCGGACGTGCACTTCCTCCCCGCTACGACGGAGCCCGTCAGGAAACAGCGGATGGAGGATCCCCTTCGGGCAGGAGTCGTTTCAACTCCAGGAGGAACTCGCTGATATTGAAGGGTTTTTCCAGAAACTGATCCGCACCGAGCCGTTTACATCTGATGGCATTCCCCAGGTCGGCGTATCCGGTCAGCACCATGATCTTGATTTCGGGAAAATTTTCCTTCACATAGCGCAGCACCTCGAAACCATCCACCTTCGGCATCTGCAGGTCGAGGACGATCAGTGCGATCGAATCCTGCCGGACAATCTCCAGCGCCTGTTCACCGTCGTACGCGGTCCTGACGTGGTAGCCGCGTCCCGACAACTCCTGTTTCAGAACTTCCACGATGAACACCTCATCATCGACCACAAGGATTTCCTGTGTACTGGCCACTTCTCCTCTCCTTTCCGTTCTACAGTCCGGTTTTCACTCTTCCCTGATAAACTTCCCCGCGCAAAAAGACAAATCCCATACCAATGCACAGATCCGTCGCGCCCCGGAAAAAACGGGGGGTGAGACGGACCACGGGTGGAAATATTTACCGCCCCCCCCCGGTGGGGGGGTCTGGGTATTTCAGGCGAGGGAATCGCCGATATACCTTCTTACGGACACCGCGCTCCCGAAAAGTCCGAGAACCATACCCGCGCAGACGACCCCGACATAGAGAAGCAGGGTATCGGGCAGGTAAGGAAGGAGTTCTTTCGAGAGAAACGCCTCGGCATTCATCATGAGACAGAACATCACGCCCGCGGTAACCAGGCCTGCGGCGGCGCCCTGGAGAAAACCCTCAAGCAGAAACGGTGCGCGGACGAACCAGCGTGTGGCGCCGACAAGTTTCATCGTAAGGATGGTTTTGCGCTTGGCGTGGATCGTCAAGCGGATGGTATTTGACACCAGAAAAACCGCTGAAATCCCCACCAGAACGCCGATTGCGAGGCCTATAAGGCCGAGGGTCCGGGTTTGTCGTTCCATCATTTCCAGAAGATCGTGCCGGTAGAGGATCTTATCCACGCCGTGGATTGCGAGGATTTTTTTCTGGACCTGGTCGGCCTTATCGGTCGTGCGGTAGATCTCCTTGAGGTAGACCTTAAACGAGGGTGGCAGCGGGTTAAATTCCAGGACGCCGTTGATATCCTCGCCGAACTCCTGCTTGAAAATCTTCGCAGCATCGTCTTTGGAAACAAACCTGACATGATCGACCCCTTCGAGGGCAAGGAGTTGTCCCTGGATGACGTTCACGCTCTGGGAAGAGACAGGCTCATCGAGAAAGACCTCCATTTCGACCCTTCCCCGGAGATCGTTGATAATGCGACCGGTGATCGTGGAGAAAAGGTAAAAGAGGCTCAGGAACAGAAGTGAAATGATCATCGTGAGGACAGAACCGGTGGAGGCGAGTTTCGCCCTCCGGAAACCGTTCGTGCACTCACGGAAGATATATCGTGTGCTCATTGCTGGTTACCTCCCCTCGAGACTGTCATCTGAAGATTCACCGCATTGGTTCATGGATTAAAAATTCGATTTGTCCTGCCACTGGAGGAGTTTCCACGGGACACCGGCCCGCGGGCGGACGAGGAGGAACTCCGCGACACCGTTGACCTCCATAATATCGTTCGGGTTGAACGTGACCGTAAGGTCATATCCGCGTTCGATCGTCTCGGCGGTATCCGACTCCGAAAAGGAGATCTCGCTGTTCCAGATCAGCGACAGGGACATCACGCTCTGGAACATCGTATGGGTCAGTTTCATTTCGTCCTCCCTCCCCCAGCTCCGCTCGACCAGCTGGTCGTAATCCGTATAGATAAAAATAAAATCGGGTGAAAGGAGCGAACCGTAGAGCGTCGTATCCTTGAACGAATAGGCATTCCTGAAGGCGCAGAAAATATTTTCGGCCTGTGTCAGATCGTTGCAGAGCTGTATGCCGAGCGAATTGTTGAGGTGGGGTGCAAAGGGATTGATGCAGCTCAGGGAGGCGCAGGACAACGTCGAGACGATGAGGAAGAGTGCGATTTTCATCTTATCCGCCGCTGAAGACCGCCTTGAGGAAGCTCCACGTCGAATCCGTGGTGGTCTTGGAATCGCGCCACTGATAGATTGCCCACCGTTTCCCGTCGGTGATGAGTGAGAGCCTCATATTCCCCCTGACGATCTGAGGCACGCCCGTCCGGTTGTGGGGAAAGTAGAGGGTATAATCGAGCTCATAGAGGACGGAATCGCTGCTGACGAAGGTCGGGGGATTCGGCGGAATCGTGAGTGCCGGAATGCCGGCGGTGGCTTCCTTCAGGTTTCGGAAATACCGCTGTTCGGCATCGAGGTTCCAGCTGTTCATGACATCCGGATAGCTGCGGCGTGCATCGTCGGCGGCAACAAAGACATAGGGGCGGAACGTCGTGTCGACGAAACAATTGAGGTAGTTGTTCAGGTTTTTGTCGCTGATGGCGGACACCAGGTTCGGGAGCACCTTGTCATACGTCGTGGGTGTGATAAAGTTCGAGGAACCCTGGGTCGGGGGCTGCGGATCGCGTGTCTGGAAGAGGTCGCATCCGGCGCCGGCGAGGATGAGGGCGCTCCCAAGGATCAGAGCCGGAATCCTCACAGGAGGACCCTCCCTTCGAGGGCACGGGCAAGGGTTGCCTCGTCGGCGAATTCCAGATCCCCGCCGATGGGGATACCGCGGGCAAGCCTGGAAACCCTGACGCCGAGCGGTTTCAGGAGTTTCGCAAGATAGATCGTGGTTGCCTCCCCCTCGACGTTAGGATTCAGCGCGATGATCACCTCCTGGACGCGGGGTTCCACGCGCTGGAGGAGTTCCTTGATCTTCAGCTCCTCCGGGCCGATCCCGTTCAGTGGTGACAGGGCGCCCCCGAGAACGTGATAATAGCCCCGGTATTCGTTGGTCTTCTCGATGGCGACAATATCGTTCGGTTCCTCGACGACGCAGATCATCGACTGATCCCTGCGGGGATTCGAGCAGATGGCGCACGGGTTTTCCTCCGTGAACGTCCAGCACGACTGGCAATAGGTGATCTTCTCCTTCACATCGACGAGTGCCTGTGCCATCTTCATGACATCCTCCTTTGACAGCTTGAGGACATACATGGCCATGCGGAGGGCGGATTTTCTTCCGACGCCGGGGAGCCGGGAAAATTCTTCAACGAGCTGGTTGAGGGAGTCGGATGTTGTAATCATCGCGGGGGGATCACTCACATACCGGGAAAGTTCAGGCCGGGGATATTGGGGATCATGCCGGCGGTTGCCCTGGACATCTCCTCCTGGGCCATTTTCTGGGATTCTTCAAGAGCCTTATTCACGGCGGCCTGAATCAGGTCTTCCAGCATTTCGGCGTCATCGGGATTAATGACTTCTTTCTCTATCTGGATTTTCACGATCTGTTGTTTGCCGTTGGCGAGGACCTTGACCATCCCGCCCCCTGTTTCGGCAGACACGGTCTTTTTTTCCAGCTCCGCCTGAACCTGCGCCATTTTTTCCTGCATTTTCTGTACCTGTTTCATCATCGCCTGCATATTCGGCATTGCCATGACCGTTTGATCCTTCCGACGTTGAATGTTGTGTGAGATATCAGGAGTAAATATATCCCTTTTCACATGGAAAATCAATCATTTCCCCCCGGGGGGTGGGAGGCCTGGTGGGTGGTGAGGCGGAAAAAGGGATGGGTGCCGGGCTTCACCTGTTTAAAAAGTAAAGTGACAGACCGTGGGGGGGTGAACAATTTTTCGGGCGGCAAATCCATTATAAGGAAGCGGCATGCGGAGGAGATGCGCGCGGGTAAAGGGTGATCGGGTAGAGGTTGCGAATCGGAGGGTTTTCCGGGTGGATCCGGGGTGGTGAGAGATGGCCTTTTTCTTGACTTTCTATGCAAAATCAGTTACCTTTTATTACGAAATTGCATCATTTCTCTTGAATTCAGAAAAAATTCCAAACAGAAAGTATCAAACCGGAGCTTCAGAGGCCGGGACGGACCAGGAATTTCAGGATGCCCTGAAACAGAATGGAAACATCCCCGTCCACATCGCCATCATCATGGATGGCAACGGGCGTTGGGCGACGAAGCGGGGGTTGCCGCGGATTGCGGGGCACAACGAGGGAGTTGAATCCGTCCGGGACATCACGGAAGCATGCGGCCAGCTCGGTGTCAAATACCTGACACTCTACGCATTCTCGACAGAAAACTGGAAGCGTCCGAAGGACGAGGTCTCGCTTTTGATGCGGTTATTGATGCACGCGCTGCGGGATGAAACAGACAGGCTTCACAAAAACAACGTCAGCGTACACGCCATCGGCGAACTGACCTCGTTGCCGGGCGAGGTGCAGACCGAGTTGCAGGACGCGAGGGAAAAAACAAAAAAGAACTCCGGATTGAATCTGATATTAGCCTTGAGTTACAGCGGCCGATGGGATGTGGTCCGCGCGGTGAGGGAAATCGCCGCTGAAGTGCGGGAGAACAGGCTCGACCCCTCGAACATCACCGAGAGTGTCATCAGCGGACATCTTGCGACCGCATCGGTGCCGGATCCCGACCTTCTCATCAGGACAAGTGGTGAGATCAGGATATCGAATTTCCTCCTCTGGCAGCTTGCCTACTCGGAAATCTACATCAGCCCCGCCTTCTGGCCGGATTTCCGGCGGAAAGAGTTATACCAGGCGATACAGAATTACCAGCAGCGTGAGCGTCGGTTCGGGATGGTCAGCGAGCAGGTCCGGGCGTCCGGCCGGCCGGTGGTATCGTCGTTATTCAAAAACGTTTCAGGAAGATAACGCGTTGATTCGTCTCCTCTCCCCGCTTTTGATTTCACTCCTGATCTTCTCCGTACCCCTACGGGCCCAGCGGCAGGCGCCGGAGACGTACAAGATTCTGGGGATCTCCGTCGAGGGAAACCGGCCCGGGACGGGGACGGAGCCGACGGCGATCATTTCAAATTCCGGGTTACGGATCGGGGATCAGATCACGGTTCCCGGGGATGACATCCACAAGGCGATCGTGCGGTTATGGGCCCTGAAAATCTTCTCCGACATCCAGATCCTGATTGAAAACAAGGTATCCGGCGGCGTCTATCTCCTTATCCGGGTGAAGGAATATCCCCGGTTCGACCGGGTGGAAATCGAGGGGGCGGACGACATCGGGAAGGACGACATCACCAAAAAGGTCGATCTCATCAAGGGTCAGGTACTGACGCCGGAGGACATTCTGCGGGCTCAGCGGAACATCCTCACCCTCTACGAGGATGAGGGGCATCTCCTGGCGACGGTAAAAATCGACACGGTCCGTTCCGACACCGGAAAGCCGAATTACGTCACGCTCGATATCAAGATCGACGAGGGCCCGAGCGTAACAATCGACAAGGTCTACTTCACGGGCAACGCCGCCTTCAGCGAGGACGATCTGAAGGGGCAGTTCGACGACACCAGGGAAAAGACCTGGTGGCATTTCTGGTCTCACCCGAAATTCGACAGGAAGAAATTCGAGGATGACAAGGACAAACTGCGGAAATTCTTCCGGCAGAACGGTTATCTCGACGCGGACATCGTCTCGGATTCGACCTGGTACAGTCCCGACAAGAAGAAGATCTCGGTACTCGTGAAGGTTGTGGAGGGGCCTCAATACAAGGTCCGGAACATCTCCTGGGACGGCAACAACATGTATCCGTCGTCGATCCTGACCGACCGGCTGCAGTTCCGCCGGGGGGATGTGTTTGACGAGGAGAAATTCGATCAGAACCTCAAGGGGAATTCGGACCAGACCGACGTGGCCTCGCTCTACCTCGACAACGGGTATTTGAAGTTCAATCTCGATCCTGAAATCCGGCGTGTCGCCAAGGACAGTGTCGATCTCTTGATCCACGTGTATGAGCGGAACCAGTTCAGGATCGGGCAGGTGGAGATCCGGGGAAACAGGAAAACCTACGACAATGTGATCCGGAGGGAGCTCTTCACGCGTCCGGGGGATTTCTTCGACCGGTCGGCGATCATCAAAAGCCTCCGGCAGCTCTCCCAGCTCAATTATTTCAATCCGGAGAAGCTCAAACCCGACACCCGGCTGGTGGACGACCAGACGGTTGACGTCATCTACGAGGTGGAGGAAAAATCGAGTGACAACGTCAACGCTTCGGTCGGTTACAGCGGTGCATTCGGTGTCACGGGGGCGCTGGGATTCAAGATCTCGAACTTTTCGCTCTCGGAGCCGCTCACAGGGGGTGGGGGACAGATACTCTCGTTCGACTGGGAATTCGGCGAGGGATCGCGGTTCAGGACCTTCGAGCTCGGATTCACGGAGCCGTGGTTATACAACACGCCGACGACGCTGGGGATCAACCTGTTTGACACGCGTGAGGTCTACGTCTACGATTATCAGCAGCGCGGGGTATCGGTTCACATCGGGCGGGGGCGACTGAGCTGGCTCGACGTCTATTCCCGGCTCGATTACACGGTACGGTTTCAGGACAACAACGTCATCAACGGCGGAGGGTACTACACGCTCGGCCGCCACACGCAGTTCAGCGTGAGCCAGGTGTTGTCGCGCAACAGCACCGACAGTCCGATCTTCCCCACGAGCGGTTCGAGCGTATCACTCTCGACGGAGATATCGGGGGGCCCGGTCCTGCCGGGTGATGTCGCCTATCACAAATGGCTCTTCGGGAGCGACTGGTACGTGCCGGTGTTCGGGTCGAGCCGTCTGGTCTTCTACTCCTCGACGCAGATGGGGTATGTCGACGGTCTGAACGACAATCCGAACATCCCTCCTCTTGAGTTATTCCACATGGGTGGCACGGGGCTCGGGATGATTGCGACGACGCCGTTGCGCGGGTATGACGATCAGCGGGTGGGTCCTGGCGACGGGCTTGCGGGCGGCCGGGTGATGGAAAAGCAGACGACCGAGTTGCGGCTTGCGCTGACCCTGAATCCGATCCCGATCTACATCCTGGGTTTTGCTGAAGGGGGAAATGTCTTTACAGATTTTCATCATACCGATTTCTTCGATCTCAAGCGTTCGTTCGGTTTCGGCGCCCGGCTGCTGATCCAGCCCCTGGGGATGATCGGTTTTGATTACGGTTACGGTGCCGACGACGTCTATCCCAAGGACGGCAAACCGGACGGATGGAGATTTCACTTCCAGTTCGGAAGAGGGTTTTGATCTACGGAAACAGGCAGGTTCATTTTACCAACATTACGATGAGGATACCGTGAAACACATCAGCATATTACTCTCCGCAGTGGTGTTCGTTCTTCTGGCCGGGAGTGCGGCGGGGCGTGCGCAGGCTTTGAAGATCGGCTACATCAACTCCGCGAAGGTCCTGCAGGAATTCCCCGAAGCGCAGGAGGCGCAGAAGAAGCTCGATGCGATGGGGGCGCAGTGGCAGGGCGAGCTCGAATCCATGGACAAGGAACTTCAGGCGAAGTACGACGATTTTCAGAAGAAGGAGCCCCTGTTGAAGGACGACGAAAAGCGGGCGCAGCGTGACGAGCTCCTGGCCCTTCAGCAGAAGGGGGTGCAGTACCGGCAGCAGAAATTCGGGAACAACGGCGAGCTGGCTCTTGCGACCGACTCGCTCCTGAGGCCGATCAAGAACAAGGTGATGAAAGTCGTGCAGGAGATCGCCAAAGAACAGCATATCACATTCATGTTTGACCGTAACGACCAGATTCTCGTTCTCCTCTACGGTGAACCGAAATACGACTACACGTATCAGGTCATCGACAGGCTGAAGCGGGGATCGACAAAATAACCGCATAAAGGAATTCCCATGAACGCACGAACATTCTTTCTCCTGCTTGCGCTTGTCCTTCTTGCAGCGGGAACGCAGACCGGTCTGGCGCAGGCCAAAATCGGGTGGGTGAACTCGCAGGCCATCATGGACAAGCTCCCCGAAGCGCAGGATGCTCAGCGCCAGCTTGACAACACCGTGGCGCAGTGGCAGGGTGAGCTCACGAAAATGCAGACCGAGTGGCAGAAAAAGTACGATGAATACGACAAGAAGAAGCTCATCCTGACCGATCAGCTGCGGGCGCAATCCGAGAAGGATTTGCAGGAGCTCGACAAGAAAATCGCCGATTACCGGACGAAAAAGTTCGGTCAGAACGGCGAGCTCTTCACCAAGCAGAACGAGCTGATGAAACCGGTCCAGAACAAGATCTTCAAGGTCATCCAGGACCTTGCCAAGGAGGACGGTTACGACTACGTCTTCGACAAGAGCGGCGACATCCTGCTCCTCTATTCGAACGACAAGTACGATCTGACGGCGAAAGTTTTCGAACGGGTTCAAAACTACCAGAAATAAGCTATGCGCCTACGCGATATCGCGGCAATGGTTCATGGTGAATTGACCGGTAACGGGGACCTCGAGATCGAGCGGCCCGCGAAAATTGAAGAAGCCGGACCCGGAGAGATCACATTTCTCTCCAACATGCGGTACAAAAAATTCGTCACGACGACGCATGCGGGCGCGATTTTCCTCTCCCCGAACGTGGCGGATGCGGAACTCTCGCTCCGCACCTCACCGATCAGCGTCATTCACGTTGCTGATCCCTACGGTGCATTCCAGGAGGTGGCTGAAAAATTCTCAACGCCCCGGGCTCCCCTTGCGCGCGGCATCGACGCGGGCGCGAGCATCGCCGGAACGGCGACGCTCGGGGAGGATGTGGCTGTCGGCCCGCACGTCGCGATCGGGCAGCGCAGTGTGATCGGTGCGCGGACGTCCCTCTATGCCGGTGTCATCGTCGGTGACAACGTCACCATTGGCAACGACACCGTACTCTACCCCCACGTGGTCATTCAGGACGGATGTAAAGTCGGCGACCGGGTGGTCATCAACTCCTCGACGACGGTCGGAAGCGACGGATTCGGATTCACCCCCCGGGAGGACGGTACATATGAAAAGATCCCCCAGAGGGGGATTGTGGTCATTGAGGACGACGTGGAAATCGGGGCGAACTGCACCATTGACAGGGCGACGCTCGGTGAAACCCGGATCAAGCGCGGGGTGAAGCTTGACAACCTGATCCACGTCGCGCACAACGTGGTCGTGGGTGAGGACACTGTCATTGCGGCGCAGACCGGCATCTCGGGGAGCACGAAACTCGGTAAAGGGTGCCGGATTGCCGGGCAGGTCGGTTTTGTCGGGCATCTGACGATCGCCGACCGTACGACGATCATGGCGCAGTCGGGCGTCGCAAAATCGATCGAGGAGGACGGCCAGACATATTTCGGGTACCCCGCATTTCCCAACGCAGAAGCTTTGAGGATCATCGCGGCATGGCGGTCTCTCCCCTCCCTTCTTATTCAGGTCCGCAGGCTGGAAGAACGCATCAAAGAACTTGAACAGGAGATCCGCCAGAATCACACAGCAGAGAACACATAACAGAAAGGTCCTTCATGCTACTGCATCAGAGAACGATTAAGAAACCGATATCGATAAGCGGCGCCGGGCTGCACACGGGGGTGTCGACCACGATGATTTTCCGTCCGGCCCCTATCGACGCCGGGCTGACATTCCGGCGGGTTGATCTCCCGGGGCAGCCCGAGATACCCGCGCTGGTCGATTACGTCGTGGATGTCTCCCGCGGAACGACGCTGCAGAAGGGGGAAGCGAAGGTGCACACGGTCGAGCACGTCCTGGCGGCGATCATCGGGCTCCAGATCGACAATCTGATCATCGAGCTGAACAACATCGAGCCTCCCATCGGCGACGGGAGTGCGAAGGGATTCGTTGATGCGCTTCTGGAGGCGGATTTTGATATGCAGGATGCGCCGAAGGACTCGCTGGTGATCAGCGAGACCGTCCGGTACACCGATGAAAAAAACGGCGTCGACATCGTCGCCCTGCCGACTGACGACTACCGGGTGACGGTGATGATCGACTATCAGAACCCGGCCCTGGGGAGTCAGCACACGGGACTCTTCGATCTCGAAAAGGAATTCGTCCCGGAGTTCGCCCCCGCGCGGACCTTTTGTTTCCTGCACGAGGTGGAAGCGCTCCACACCCAGGGTCTCATCAGGGGGGGGAATCAGGACAACGCGATTGTCATTGCCGATCAGGGTCTCACCGATGAGGATCTTCTCAGGATCACAAAAAAGCTGGGATTGAACCAGAAGCTGGTCATCGGTACAAACGGCATGGTGAACAACAAGGAACTCCGGTTCAAGAATGAACCGGCGCGGCACAAGCTTCTCGACGTGATGGGAGATCTGGCGCTGATCGGGGCGCCCATCAAGGCGCAGATCCTGGCTGCGAGGCCCGGTCATGCGAGCAACGTCGAATTCGCAAAGAAGATCCGCAAGCTCTACCAGCAGGAAAAGCTCGTCAAGAAGTACCAGTTCGAGCGGAAGGAAGGGGTTGTCTTTGACAGCAACGCGCTCCTGAAAATCCTCCCGCACCGTTTTCCGTTCATCATGGTGGACAAGATCATCGAGTTCAAGCTTGACGAGCGGATTGTGGGGGTAAAGAACCTGACGGCGACCGACTGGTTTTTCCCGGGGCATTTTCCGGGGCGGCCGATCATGCCGGGTGTACTGATCTGTGAGGCGATGGCGCAGACCGGTGGTGTTCTTCTTTTGAACGGTCTGGAAAATCCCGAAGGAAAGCTCGCGGTGTTCACGGGGATCAACAACTGCAAATTCCGCAAACAGGTCGTACCGGGGGATCAGTTATTGCTGGAGGTCACGATACAGAGCCGGAGGGCCAGGATCGCCATCATGAAGGCCCGGGCCTTCGTCAGCGACGAACTGGCGGCCGAGGCGGAATTCAGTGCGGCCATCGTCGACCGGGACGACACTTCGTTGCGGTCAAAAAACAACCAGGCACCTTAAGCTTCGTCCAAAAAGTCAGACAACCAACTCCCGCACCTTTCACATATGAGTACGACCATTCATCCGACCGCGATAGTCGGTCCGAAGGCAAAGCTCGGCGAAAATATCAGTGTAGGCCCGTTCACGGTCATCGAGGACGATGTCCAGGTCGGTGACGGCACAATCATCGCGTCCAACGCACTTTTGGCGAACGGGACCAGGCTCGGCCGCGAATGCAGGGTTTCCCACGGGTCTGTTCTGGGGACCATACCGCAGGATCTGAAATTCCGGGGGGAGATCACCACCGTTGAAATCGGCGAGCACACCGTGCTGCGGGAATACACGACAGTCAACCGGGGGACCCATGAACGCTGGAAGACGACCATCGGGAGCCACTGTTTTCTGATGGCATATGCGCACGTGGCGCATGACTGTTCGCTCGGCAACCACGTCATCCTGGCGAACGCGGTCAACATGGGGGGGCACGTGCTCATTGAAGACCATGCCGTCGTGGGGGGAATCGTGGCGATCCATCAATTCTCGCACATCGGCCGGCACTCGATGATCGGGGGCGGGTTCAGGGTCACAAAGGACGTCCCCCCCTACGTGCTGGCGGGGCAGGAGCCTCTTGCGTACAACGGATTAAACGTCGTGGGTTTGCGGCGGCGGAACTTCCCGCAGGAGACCATTCAGACGCTGGAAAAGGCGTATCAGCTGATCTACTACTCGCAGTTAAACGTCTCCCAGGCTCTGGAGAGGATCAAGAAGGAGCTTCCGCTCACCGAGGAGATCAAGCACGTCGTGGAGTTCATCGAAAAAAGCAAACGGGGGATCATCTGGACGCGGCGGTGAAATGGCATTATCTCGATACCGGCCGTCACTCGGGCGCATGGAACATGTCGCTGGACGAACATCTTGCGAAGCGATTCGATCCGTCGGACGATCATCCGATCCTGCGGGTATACGGGTGGGAACCCTGGACCATATCGCTCGGCCGGCATCAATCGATGGACGAATTCGACCTCGGGAAAATCCAGCGGGACGGGATAGGGATTGTGCGGCGGCCCACGGGCGGGCGGGCCATCCTTCACGCGCATGAGCTCACCTACAGCATCATTGTGAGCGGCGCCGGGCAGAGTGCCCGGGCGATCTATCTCCATCTGAGCCGCGGCATACTGGCTGCGCTCCGGCTTCTGGGGATCGAGGCCGAGTTATCCGGCGCGGATGAAATCCTTCCCGGGCTGCACCGCAATCCCCTTTCCGTCCCCTGTTTCAGCACATCGACGCGGAGCGAGATCGGGTGGCGGGGGAAGAAAATCGTCGGCAGCGCGCAGAGGCGGTATGGTGAGACGATCCTCCAGCACGGGTCATTTCTCCTGGGGCGTGAGCACCGCCGGATCACCAGTTATCTCTCCCCGGCGATCGAGGAGATGAAGGCGGCCATTGACGGCCACCTCCTTGAGCGGACAACTGAAGCCGAAAGTGTTCTCGGTCGGCAGGTATCGTTCGATGAGGCAGCGGGGTGTCTGCGGACGGGGATGGAGGAGTCATACGGCATAGAGTTCATTCCCTACGAACAAAAGTGGAGTGCACAAGAAGTACAACAACCTATACCAACACCATGAAAAAACCAGGCATACCGCAGGAAAAAGCGCGTGTGGTCACCACAAAAACCGTGATGACCATGAAGCAGACGGGCGAAAAAATCGCCATGCTCACGGCGTATGATTATCTGGTGGCAAAATACCTCGACCAGGTGGGTGTCGACATCATCCTGGTGGGGGATTCGCTCGGCAATGTGGTTCAGGGGTATGCGACGACGCTGCCGGTGACGATTGACGACATGATCTACCATGCAAAGGCGGTCAAGCGGGCCGTCAAAAACGCGCTGATCGTCGTCGACATGCCGTTCATGTCGTTTCAGACGAGCATCGGTGATGCGATCAAGAACGCAGGCCGCATCATGAAGGAGGTCGGTGTGGGGGCGGTGAAGCTGGAAGGCGGGGAATACATAGCCGACATCGTGCATCACCTCGTCAAGATCGGGATACCGGTCATGGGTCATCTCGGGCTGACGCCGCAGGCGATCAACAAATTCGGCACCTATGAAGTCCGTGCGCAGGACAAGAAGGAGGCTGATGAACTCCTGCATGACGCGCAGGTGCTGGCCGATGCGGGTGTCTTCGCGATCGTCCTCGAAAAAATTCCCGCGCTGCTGGCGAAAAAGGTGACAAAAGCCATCGATATCCCGACCATCGGGATCGGGGCGGGACCCTACTGCAACGGGCAGGTCCTTGTGGTGTACGACATGCTCGGGTTGACGGAAGAATTCAAGCCGCGGTTTGTCCGCCGGTACGCCGAGATGGCTGACAGCCTGCGCAACGCTTTCCGTAATTACATCCTGGATGTCAAGGCGGAAAAGTTCCCCAGCGAGAAAGAGAGCTATTGAAAAAGCCGGCTCCTGTATCGAAACGCGTTCCGAGGATACTCCTTTCGAACGATGACGGCATTGACGCGCCTGGTCTTGACGCGCTGGTCCGTGAAATGAAAAAAATCGGCGATGTGACCGTTGTCGCGCCGGACAAGCAGCGGAGCGCAGTCGGCCACGCCATCACGATGAATTACCCCCTCCGCGCGGTCCACTACTATAAAAACAGAAAATTCTTCGGTCATGCTGTGGAGGGGACTCCTGCCGACTGCGTCAAGCTGGCGGTCCACTCCCTGCTGCGTCAGAAGCCCGACATCCTCATCTCTGGTGTCAACCACGGCTCCAACACGGCGATCAACATCATCTATTCGGGGACCGTATCGGCAGCGACGGAAGGGACGATCCTCGGGATACCCTCCATCGCGGTATCGCTCACCACCTATGCGAAGGCGGACTTCCGGTTTGCGGCGACCGTGGCACGGAAGCTCGCGACGATGGTCCTGGCGAAGGGTCTGCCGGCGGGGACGCTGCTCAACGTTAACGTGCCTGCCGTCAAGCCGCGCGAGATCGCCGGGACACGGATCACGCGTCAGGGAAAAACGCGGTGGGATGACACCTTTGATGTCCGCCGCGATCCGAACGACAAGGAATACTACTGGCTCACGGGGAAGCTGGAGATCATCGACCACTCGGAGGAGACAGATGAAATCGCCGTGCGGAAGAAATTCATATCGATCACACCCATCCAATACGATCTCACCGACTATCCGGCGATCGGGAAGCTCCGCCACTGGAAGCTGAACGATCTCGGGACGAGATAAACTCCCCCCCCGCGGGCGGGGGGTGCATCAGGTTTGTTTCAGGAAAAACGCTATCACGATTCCGGCAAGGACGGCGAATTCGGCCGTATTGGCAAGGGGTTTGTTCCACCGCTTCATGGCATGCCACGTGTAGGCCATCGCGTACATGATCGCGGTGAGAACGACAAAAAGGCCCATGCACTGGAGATAATTCAGGGTCGGGCCGAACAGGCGGACGAAGCTGAATTCATAGGTATAGCCATAGACCACCAGGAGGTGGACGACATAGACAAGCAGGGACTCCTGGCCGAAAACGGCGATGACGGATTTCCCTTCTGTGGTGCGGTCGGACGCATACTGCCAGAGGCCGAACAGGGCCAGAAGGACGAGTGAAAACCTGACAAAGAAAAACTCCGGGCTGTATTGAAAAAAGTTATGACGGGGATAGACCTGGAGGGGGAGGAACTCCGCAAGAAGCGCAACGGTGCCCATGACAAGTGCCGATATCATAAGCCAGCGCATCACCTTCCGTTCATGGGATCGTGTTTTCATCCAGACAAAAAAGCCGCCGACCAGTGTGCCGCCCGTCAGGAACGCGGCCCAGGGAAAGAGGGGAAACAGCGACTTCACCTGAGTTGAAAAGTACGGGCCGAGCCATGGTGGCCAGGATGATACATCGATCTCGCGGACAACCGGCGACAGGAAAACGACCGCAAGTGAAATGATGGATACGACGGGATAAAAAATGACCTTCTGCCGGAGGAGGGCGGCCAGAAGGATCAGAAGGAAGAGCGTCAGCGCGATGACCTGGAGGATATCGACCTGATACAAGGTGTCCCATGTCTTAGGGTCGGTGATCTGTGTTAATTTCGTGAACGAGAAGAACGGCAGATGGAGCGAATAGGCGACAACGAAAATAAACAGGAGCCGCACCGCGTACCGCCAGAACGATTTTTTCAGGGAAACCATCGCGCTCCATTTGCGGGCGAGCATGATCGCCGCCGCAATACCCGCGCAGAACAGGAATGAAGGAGCGACGAGGCCGTTGAAAAAACTCAGAATGGTGAACGGGAGCTGATTTTTCAGATCCGGCCGGAGGAGGGCATTGACGACATGCGTTTCGATCATGACGAACACGGACCAGCCGCGGAGGAGATCGATGAACAGAAATCGTTCCGAGGAGGATATGAGACGGGGTTCTCGCAAGGGGTTCTGTGCGGAAGGGGGAATCACGTATTCCCGAGTTTCGTGCGGATCACCGACTCAAGCTTCCTCGGATCCACCGGTTTCACAAGATAGGCATCGACGCCGAGCGTACGGCTATATTTCTGCGCCAGGGCGTCATCGACACCGGTGAGGAACAGAAACGGGACTGACCGGGCGCGTTCAAGTTTTCTGACCGCCTGGCAGAGTTCAAAGCCGTTCATGGGTTGCATCCGCAGATCGGCAATGATCAGATCGGGGATTGAGGACTCAAGATACTCGAGTGCCCCGGAACCGGTGAGAAACGTATGGACCGTGTACCCTTTGCCCTCCAGACTCAGTTTCAGCAGGTTGAGTGCCTCTTCCTCGTCGTCGATGTAGAGGATAGTCTTCTTCATATTCCCACGATAGGTTGCCGGTGGTGCGGGATTGGTTTCACCGGGTTCAAAAGTAACCGTATTTTCATCTAAAGTCAAACACGCACCGAAGCCCTCCTGAAGGGGGTGATCATCCGTGAATACCCGCTTGAGGCCCGGGGGTGAACGGGGTGCAGGTGTTTGCATTTACCGCCGGAAATTTCTAATTTTAAACCGAATTTCTCAGGAATGGAATTGACAAGACACTATTGCAGCAGATGGTTCCTTTTCTGCATCACTTCCCTGTTCTTTTTCGCATCATCGACTCTCCGCGGCCAGGACACAATCCTCATCAGGGCGACATCGGGGCCCCTGCAGTTCAGCGGGCTTTCGTTGCGGACCGCGGGGAATCCCGGCGGGCGGCCGAAGATCGGGCTTGTGTTGAGCGGAGGGGGGGCACGCGGGCTTTCGCAGATCGGCGTCCTGAAGGCGCTGGAGAAGCACCACATCCCCGTTGACGTCATCGTCGGAAACAGCCTCGGGAGTGTTGTGGGCGGTCTCTACGCATCGGGGTACTCGATCGCGCAGATCGAAAGCATCGCGGTTCATGCTGACTGGGGCGACCTCCTCTCCTTCTCGGAGGAAACAAAGCGGACCGACCTCTATCTCGAGCAGAGGCAGACCGAGGAGAAGGGGTACCTCGTTGTGCGGTTTGAGGGAATCGAGCCGGTCATTCCATCCTCGATATCCGGTGGTCAGCGGCTGTCGAACTTTTTTTCCCAGCTCGCCCTGCAGGCCATCTACCATCCCAATCCGAGTTTCAACGACCTGAAGATCCCCTTCAGGGCGATCTCGACCGATCTGATCTCCGGGAAGCGGGTCATCCTGGATCACGGTTCGCTTGCCGAAGCGATGCGCGCGAGCATCACGGTGCCGTTATTGTACTCCCCGCTGGAGCGTGATTCGATGGTGCTGGTTGACGGGGGGCTTGTATCGAACATACCGGCCGACGTGGCGCGCTCGATGGGGTGTGATCTCGTGATTGTGGTGAATTCGACCAGTTCGATGCGGCGGGCCGATCAGATGTCCGCGCCGTGGGAAATCGCCGATCAGATCATCACGATCATGATGCAGGAAAACAACCAGCGCGAACTGCGGCTCGCCGATGTGGTGATCACCCCTGACGGAGCCCGGAGGATCGTGTCGGATTTCAGCGGCATCGATTCGCTGATCATCCAGGGGGAGGCTGCTGGTGAGGAAAGCGCGGCAAAAATCGATTCCCTCATCAGGGCGTTCGGGGCCGCGCCGCAGCCCGTCGCCGACAGCCTCCTGGGATCGGCCGACAGTTTACTGATCGAGGAACCGATCCCCGAGGAAATCCACGACGCGATGGTGGCGCAGCACCGGCAGCACCGGCTGAGTGTGAGGTCGCTGACATATTTCCTCAACAGGATCGCAGAGATCAACAACAGCACCGACGTTTACGCCCAGATAACCTCATCCGTGCGGTCGGGGGTCAAAATCTTCGTTCACCAGAAGTTATCTCCCCGGATCACCTCGCTCAGCTACACCGGGAACCAGCTGATCGGCAACGGGGATATCGACCGGGAGCTCGCGCCGATCCGGGGGCGTATCGACGAAAGTGTGGACATCCAGAAAGCGCTGGAACGGGTATTGAAGCTTTACCGGGACCGCGGGTATGCGCTCGCCCGGTTTGATTCCCTCTCATACAACCGTGACGCGGGTGACCTCTATTTTCACCTGAACGAAGGGACAATCAAGCAGATACGGTACGAGGGGAACGTCAACACCAGGGATTACATCATCCGGCGGGAGTTTCCGCTTGAGGTCGGGGACATCTTCAGCATCGACAAGGCGACGCAGGGGATCATCAACATCAGGAGTACGGGGTTATTTGATTACGTCCTCCTGGATGTCGAGTACCGGGATGACCAGCCCGTTCTCATCCTGCGGGTGAAGGAAAAAAGTTCCGAACTTTTGCGGGCGGGGCTTCATGTGGACAACGAGCACAGTTTTGTCACGACCATTGACATCCGGGATGCAAATTTCAGGGGTGCGTGGGAGGATCTCGGGCTCATCGCGCGCTACGGATACCGGGACCGTTCCGCTGAATTCGGGTATACGGTCAACCGGATCTTCAACACCTATTTTACGCTGGACCTGAAGGGGTACATCAACTCGCGGGACGTATTCACCTACAGGGACGATTTCACCCCGGGGAGTGTGAGCTGGGACCGGGTACAGACCGGGAGCTACCGGAAGCAGATCTACGGCTGGTCGCTCTCCTTCGGGAGGCATTTTGAGCGGTTCGGCGACATGAGCGCGATATTCCGGATGGAAAACCACCAGGTGAAGGAACTTTCCGGGACCGGGTACTCGCCCGAGCAGTTTCATTTTGCGAGCATAGAGATCCAGAGCATCGTCGACACCAAGAACAAATTCCTCTTCCCGACGGCCGGGACATACGCCTCATTGAGTTACGAGGCGGCCTCCGAGCGTCTCGGGAGTGAAATCGGTTACGGGAAGATCAACCTGACATACGAGTCATACTTCACAGTTGCGGCGGGGCACACCTTACGGCCCAAGGTCACGTTCGGATTCGCGGACCGGACGCTCCCGCTGACCGAGCAGTTCACGCTGGGAGGATTGGGTTCATTCTACGGGTTACGGGAAGATGACAGTTACGGCAGGCAGATTCTGCTTGTCAACTTCGAATACCGGTACGCCCTGCCGATCAAGATTCTTTTCGATTCCTATCTCAAGGTACGGTACGATCTGGTATCGATCTCCCTGGTGCCGGAGGAATTAAAACTGCGGAGCTTCCGGTACGGATTCGGGGGGGAGCTGGCGCTTGACACCCCCATTGGGGAGGCCTCGGTCGGGCTGGGGCAGAGCTTTTATCCCCGGCAGGATTTGCCGAAGACCCCGATCGGTTTCGGACCGCTGCTGGTCTATTTTACCATCGGACCCTCGCTCTAGGGCCAATTGTTTTTCTGGCGGCCTCTTGGTATCTTCCTGCTGCATGCTGCGAGGCCACTCGATCATTGATCACCCGTCGGATCTGGGAATTGAAGCCCGTGGCGAATCCCTGCCCGAGGCATTCGAGGAAGCGGCGATGGGGCTCATGGCGCTTATCGTCGATCCTGTGAGTGTGGGGACGACGGAATCCCGGGATCTCACGGTGACCGGAGACGACATCGGGCAGCTTCTCGTCCGATGGCTCTCCGAGGTTCTCTTCCTGTACGACGGCAGTCATTTTGTCCCGAAGGCGTTCAAGATTTACGAGCTCACGCAGCACATTGTCCGTGCGAACATTCTCGGAGAACCGTATCTCGAGGGGTATCACAACACGCGGATTGACGTCAAAGCGGTCACCTATCATCAGCTTTCGGTCACTGAAACCGCGAGGGGGACCATCGTGCGGGTCTTCCTCGACATCTGAGGCAGGGCACCGATGTCATCGGTACACAAAATAGATTCCTACCGTTACATCATCCCGAAATCGTACAAAGCGGGGATGAGGATAGAGGGGATGATCTACGCCGACGAGCAGCTGCTGCATCAGATCGAGAACGACCTGACATTCGAGCAGGTGGCCAATGTTGCCACGCTCCCCGGGCTGGTGGGGAGATCGCTTGCGATGCCGGATGCGCATCAGGGATACGGCTTCTGCATCGGGGGGGTTGCGGCTGCCGATCTCGGAGAGGGGATCGTCTCGGCCGGAGGTGTCGGGTTCGACATCAACTGTGGTGTGAGGCTTCTGGCCACCCCGCTCACCCGGCCGGAGGTCCGTTCAAAAATCGACCACCTCCTCCAGGAGCTTTTCCATGACATCCCGTGCGGCACCGGGCGGAAGGGGAAGCTCGGCATATCGGAGCATGAGCTGGACAAAGTATTATCGCATGGAGTCGAATGGGCTGTTGAAAACGGATACGGCAGTGAGGAGGACATCGGGCAGATCGAAGACCACGGCCGGTTGCCCGGGGCCGGTCCGGCGGCGGTATCCCGGAGGGCGAAGGAGCGGGGGCATCAGCAGCTGGGCACGCTCGGTTCGGGGAACCATTTCCTTGAAATCCAGGCTGTGGATCAAATCTACGAGGAAAATCTTGCGGAGAGGTTCGGATTGCACACCGATCAGGTCGTCGTGCTGATTCACAGCGGCTCGCGGGGACTCGGGCATCAGGTATGCACCGATTACCTCGAACTCATGCAATCCGCGATGAAAAAATACTCGATCGTTGTGAATGACCGGCAACTTGCGTGTGTTCCCGTATCGTCCAGGGAAGGAGAGGCATATCTCCAGGCGATGGCGTCGGCCGCAAATTTCGCCTTCACCAACCGTCAGATGATCACGCACTGGACGAGGGAGGTTTTTGAGCGGATATTCGGGTCGGGGAAGATCAGGATCGTCTACGATGTCTGTCACAACATCGCAAAAGTCGAAGAGCACCAGGTGGGGGGGATCCGGAAGAAGGTTCTTGTGCACCGGAAAGGTGCGACGCGGGCATTTCCGAAGGGTCATCCTGCGCTCACGGGAAGCGTGCGGGAATGGGGCCAGCCGGTACTCATACCGGGGAGCATGGGAACGCATTCCTATGTCCTGGTCGGGACGGCGAAGGCGATGGAGGAGACATTCGGATCGTGCTGTCACGGGGCGGGACGTGCGAAAAGCAGGACACAGGCGAAGCGGGAAACCACGCCGGAGGAGCTCTTGAAGGAAATGAAGGAGAAAGACATCTCTGTCCGAGGTGAAACACGGGCAGGGCTGGTTGAAGAAAAGCCGGACGCATACAAGGATGTCGATCGGGTCGTTGATATCGTGCACAATGCCGGGCTGGCGGTCAAGGTTGCGCGTTTGAAACCCCTCGGTGTTATGAAGGGATAGAACAAGTATCTCCCACATTGGACCATGCTCACACCTCAGCAACAGCAGGCATTAACCTACGGGCACCACATATCGGTCACGGCGAACGCCGGAGCGGGAAAGACCACCGTACTCATTAACCGTTTTCTCACCATCCTTCTGGAAACCCGGGCCACGGTGCAGCAGCTTGTGGCGATCACGTTCACGGACAAGGCTGCGAGCGAATTAAGGGTAAAAATCGCAGCACAGGTCAACGAGCGGTTGTCGGTTGCGACGGGGGAATTGAGAACCAGGCTGGAATACATCCGCGATCAGCTGGCCGGGGCGAACATCGGGACCATACACTCGTTCTGTGCGCAGTTGCTTCGGGAATACCCTGTCGAGGCGGACATCGACGCCGGTTTTACGATTCTGGAGGGAGTGGATCAGCAATTTCTCATCGACGAATCGTACCGGGAAAGCTTCGAGGAGATGGTTGCAGGAGGGGATACCGGCACGGGGAATGATCTCATCGGTGTACTACGGCGGATAGGTCCGGAGGCCGTTGAACGTTACATAAAAACCTTCATTCAGAAGCGGGAGCAGACCGAGCGGCTGATGTCGGGGCCCCTCTCCCAGGCCAAAAGCGACGAAGAAATCCTGGGCCACTGGAACAAACTGACAGCGGAATATCTTTCAGAGCTTCTGAGCGACCGTAAAGTGGGGGAAATACTTGACTCCCTCCTCCCCCGTCTCGCCGGAACGAAGGCCCGGGAATGTTCCCGACTGATCGGGCAATTTCTCGGGGCCGGTGAGGTGAAGGAGAAGGCCTCATCGTACCTGAAGCTCACGGATATTCTCCTGACCAGGGAGGGAACGATACGAAAAACACTGTACGGCCGGGGTGCGGCTCGACCCGGGCCTGACGGCGGAGCGGGGGTTCTGGATGAAATCCGGAAAAAGGTGGTCGCCGTGGCTGACGGTGAAGAATCCCCGGTCTCGGCCAACGAGCAACTCCTCCGGATGACAAAAATTCTCCTCGGGCTTTACCAGCACGTGATGGAGCGTTACACGGCCAAAAAGGGAGCTGCCGGCCAGCTCGACTTTGATGATCTGGAGTTTTCCGCGCTGGCCCTTCTGAGCAACCAGACCGTCCGGTCGGCATTATCGGCAAAGTACCATTATCTGATGATCGATGAATTCCAGGACACGAATTACCTTCAGTATGAGATACTCCAGCGGCTGGTGGCGGGATTTGCGGCGGGGAACCTTTTCATCGTGGGGGATCCCAAGCAGTCGATCTACGGATTCAGGAATGCGGAAGTGGAAATATTCGAACGCTCGAAGAGCGACATCGGGAGGGCCAACGAGGGCGGATTCAGCGGCAACGTCATCTTGAACGAGAGTTTCCGCCTTGTGCCTGCCATTGCGGACTTCATCAACAGGGTTTTCTCAGCCACCATGAGTCTGCGCAGGTCATCATTTGACGTCGGATACGAGGAGCTCATCTCGGCGCGGGGGATTGCGGCTGAGGGAAAAATCGATTTTTTCCTGGTCCCGCGGGGATGGAAGGACGGACCCGGAGGTGACCCGGTTGCAGTCCAGTGCGGAATGATAGCTCAGCATCTCAAAAGGTTTTATCAGGACGGTTATCCGATCCATGGAAGGGACAATGGAGCGCCGAGGCCCTTCACATACGGGGATGCCGCGATACTTGTCCGTCAGCGGACGCATTTGCCGGATATCGAGCGGGCGCTCACAGAGTACCACATACCCTATCTCCTCACGGGGGGGATCGGTTATTATCAGACGCAGGAAATCTACGATATATTAAATTACCTGAAATTTCTCATCAACAGGGACAACGACGTAGCGTTGGCAGGGATACTGCGGTCACCCTTTTTCACGATATCGGATTCTGAATTATTCGAAATTTCGCTCGAAAAGGGGGCCGAAACATTCTGGTCCAAGGCCAGGGAGCATGTCCGGGGAAAAAGCTGCAGTTTGGAACTCTGCCGGGCCGTGAAAATCCTGGATGGTCACATCGAGCTTGCAAACAGGGTACCGATACCGGTACTGATACAAAAAGCCGTTGATGACACGGGGTGGGCGGGGATCATGAACGGGCTAGAGCACGGAAGCCAGAGCAAGGCAAACATTGATAAACTGCTTCACATAGCAAACGAATTTGAATCGAGGGGATTCCTCTCCTTATTCGACTTCATCGAGCGGATCAAGACATTATCGCAGGAGGAAGACCGGGAGGGGCAGGCGGCGATAGAAGCAGCCACTCCGTCTGTTCACGTCATGACCATTCATGCAGCGAAGGGGCTCGAATTTCCGCTCGTCGTTCTCCCCTTCCTCGACAAGCAATTCCGGTACGACCAGGAACCGTATCTCGATCCCGCCGCAGGAATCGGTTTCAGAACCGTGGACGAGGAGGATTTTGGAAGAACACTGACCCCCCCGGTCTGCAATTATCTGAAAGAGAGAATGAACCTGAAGACGGAGGCGGAAGAAAAGCGGATATTTTACGTTGCAACGACTCGTGCGATGGAGCATCTTGTGCTCACCGGAAACCTGGGGAATCTGACCCGTCGGCCTTCGTACCTCCGGTGGGGGCTGGAGGCGCTCGGTTTACCCGTAGAATCGCTGGTACCGGGGGCAATGACCTTAAAACCGCACCCCTGCAAGGTACTTGACAGATCGGCTGGAAACAGGATCATAGAAATCGAGCATCCGCTCACGCTTGAGGTAACATTCCCCGGGGGAAGGAAGGGGCACGCGCCCGGGTTGAGACCGGAAACGAAGAAAAACGAAAATCCCGCGGTCATTCTGCCGGAGATCCGCCTGACGAGGGCTGAGGAATATTTTTCCGCCACGCAAATAACGACATATCTGGAATGCCCGCGGAAGTTTTACCTCCGGCACGTGCTTGGAATCCCGGAAATCAAAAACGCCCCCTACAATTTTGATGAAAACGAGGATGCCGGTGACAGGTTGAGGGGGGATATTGTCGGGTTGGCGACCCACAAAATACTTGAGGGGATACGGGATACGGGATGGACCGGAGAAATGCTGCGGTTAAAAATCCGGGAAGCGGTCGGATCTTTTCCATCGCTGCCGTCAGAGTCTCATTCGAAGTATGTCGAAGAGGTCGAGCATAATCTGGTGCGGTTCCTGGAATCGGATTTCGGGAAAAAGACCCTTTCGGCGGGGGGAGAGCAAAGGACCGAATTATCGCTGACGATGGTGATAGGTGAGGATTTTCTGACCGGGACGATAGATAAAATAGTAAAAAATCCGAAAGGAGAATGGGAGGTACTCGATTACAAGACCGATACTATCGTTGCCGGTCAGATCGGGGAGAGGTCGGAGATCTACAAACCGCAGCTGAGTGTCTACAGCCTCCTCGCGAGCAGATATTTCGGCCAGAAGGAAGTTGAAGCGGTGCTCATATTTTTAAAGCATCCCGAAAGGCCCGTACATTTCAGATTCGACGGGGATGCGTTAGGTGAAATTCAAGGCCGCATGGAAGGGATCATAAAAAAAATAAAGGAGGGTAATTTCCCCATAAATCAAAATTCCTGTCCCAGGTGTCCATATTATTTAAACGGATGTTTGGGAAAATAGAGATTTAAACGGTTTCGGGGGGTACACGAATTACCCGATTTTTGCATTTACGACAAAAAGGGGGGTATTCGAGTGTGGACATTTCGTAAAAATCTTCAAATTTCAGCATTATTAACGATCTCCTTGTGGGGAAGATGTGGATAAGTTCCAACCCCTTACATACCAAGGTTTACTTGCTTTATCTAAAGCATTTCTTAAAAAATTTCTTGCATCTTATTGAAATTTTGTGTATGCTTCAGGCGTTTGTCAACAGGGAGCAAATTCACAAAAATTCTAAGAAATCGTCAACCAAGGAAAGATGGGCTCGTTATGAATTCATCGCAAAAATACGAAGAAATACTCGAAGGTATTTCGGGCGGATTTTTTGCTTTGGATGGGGAATTTCGATTCACGTATTGGAATCGGGCAGCTGAGGAAGGGACAGGCCTGAAACGTGAGCACGTTTTGGGAAAGAACGTTTTTGAAATATTCCCGAACGCGCGTGATGCTGAATTGGGCGAAAAATACCGGACCGCGATGGAAAAGAAAATTTTCCAGAGCATTGAAACATCATACCGGGATGAGCGGTTTGAAGCCTGGTATGACATCCGAGTCTACCCCACGGAGAACGGGATTTCAGTATTTTTCCAGGACATTACGGAGCAGAAGCGTCAGCAGCGGCAGAAAGAAATGTTGATGGAGGTATCGCATGTCATCAACGTCGCTCCGCACCTTGATGATCTCTGTCTGAATGCCGGCGAGAGGATCGCCGAGTTCATGGAAATCCCTTCAAAATTCGTCTGTATTTACCGGTATGACCAGCGGACATCCCTTCTGCATCTCATGGCTCCCTCGCTTATCGACGTCAGGGTCGATCCCGAGGTTGAGCATCAGATCGTGGATGAAAAGGCGACGACAATCGCGGTACGGACGGCGATAGGGAGGCAGACGATCGTCACGGATGAACTCTCTCACAGCTCCATAGCGTCATATTTTCTGAAGGAAACCACGGAATTAAAGCTCAAGACGCTGATCTCGATACCGCTACTGGTGCAGAACGAGTTACAGGGGGTACTGGAGGTCCTGACTCCGAAGGTCGACAAATACGTGACCGAGGAACTCAAGATGCTCAGCATCATCGCAAACGAGCTCTCGATCGGAATGAGCCGGAAGCGGCTCATGGATGAGATCACGGTAAAGAACATCGAATTGGAGAACGAGAAAAAGCGGACCGACGATGCAAACGAGACACTGAAGCGGTTTTTGGCGACCTTCAGTCATGAGCTCCGGGCGCCGTTGAACGCCATCGTCGGTTTTTCGGAGATACTGACAAGCGATCTCCATTCGCTCCCCCCGACCAAGGTGCACGATTTCATGAAAAACATCAATGAAAGCGGCAAGCACCTTCAGGGGCTTATCAACGACATTCTGGATCTCTCCAAGATTGAAGCCGGAAAAATGGAGCTTCACGTGGAGGCATATCCGATTTCCTACTTCACCGAAAGCGTCACCCGGGTGATGCAGTCGCTCGTGCAGCAGAAGAACATATCCCTGGTTTTCGACATTTCGCCTGAAATCGACCAGCTGGTGGTGGATCAGACGAGATTCAAGCAGATCCTGGTGAATCTGGTATCAAACGCGGTAAAATACAGCAATCCGCAGGGGCTTGTTACCGTCACCATGCACCGGTTCATAAATGAAATCGAGATATCGGTCAAGGATGAGGGAATAGGGATAAAGCCCGAAGATCTGCCCAAGCTCTTCCACGCCTTCCAGCAGGGTAAAAATGCCCATGGGGCAAAAGAAGGGACGGGGCTTGGTCTTGTGATAACAAAGAGGCTCGTCGAACTGCACGGCGGGCAGATCAGTGTACAGAGCGAATGGGGAAAGGGGACCACATTTAAATTCCGTATCCCGATGGTTGTTGCGGGTGAGGTTGTGGATTCGGCCGATCAGCTCCTCCGGGTCGTGAGTGACCAGCCGGTTGCAACGGCAGACGGGGAAAAGCCTCTGGTATTAATCATTGAAGACAACGTGCAGGCAAGCCAGCTCATCCAGATGTACCTGCAGGAAGCCGGGTACAGGACCGATGTGGCACGCGACGGATCCGAGGGGATTGAGAAGGCAAAAAGGTTAAAACCGCACATCATCACGCTTGACATGATCATGCCGATCAAGGACGGCTGGCAGGTTTTGAAGGAGCTCAAGCGGCATCCTATTTGCAAGGACATACCGATCATCATCATCTCGATCACGGATGAGAAAAAGCTCGGTTTCAGCATGGGAGCGATCGATTACTTCGTCAAGCCTGTCAACCGGGAAGAGCTGATCAAGGCGATCCAGAAGGTCCCCGTAAAGACCAATGCTCACAAGGCACATCCGAAGGTCCTCATTATTGACGACGACAAAACCGCAGCGGAGCTCATCCAGGTCATCCTCGAATCGGAAGGGTATGAGGTCTTGAAAGGGATGAACGGGAAAGAGGGGGTGAAGCTGGCCGCATCGGAGTCGCCCGATCTGATCATTCTGGATCTGATCATGCCCGACATATCGGGATTCAACGTGGCATATCAGCTCAAGCAGCAGCAATCGACGCGCAACGTGCCGATCATCATCCTGACCTCGATGGAGATCGACGAGGAAACCCGGGAGCAGATGCAGGGTTTCATCTCGACGATCATGAGCAAATCCCGGTTCACGAAAAAGGACCTGCTCCGCGAGATCAACGCGATCGAAAAAATGAAGTAACGGCAAGTTCAGGGAGGGTGTGTGAGGCAGTAATTCCGGGGCTGGTGATCTATCTGATGATCACCAGCTTTTTTATTGCCGTAAACGTGTCTGTTTTCAGCCTATAAAAGTAGACCCCCGTGGGAAGATTCCCCCCGTCAAACGGCACCTTGTAATGGGCGACAGGCTGCACGGCGTCGACCAGGGTGGCGATCTTTTGTCCGAGGATGTTATAGACCGTCAGTGTGACATGCGATGGTGTGGGAACGTCGTACTGAATCTGAGTCGAGCCGTTAAAGGGATTGGGGTAATTTTGTTCAAGTGCGAACGCGGTTGGGGGAGGCATGACGATGGCGGGATTCTTCGTGAGTTTTCCGTCGCGGTAGAAGATTTCCTGGTGGCCCGCCGACAGTTCCGACCAGACGAGATGGAGGGTCTGGCTGCTGATAGCGACCTTGGGCTCTCCGACTTCAGAGCCGGCCGTCGGGGAATCGATCGGGCAGAATGTTTTCCCGTAATCATTGCTTGTGCGGAGGTAGATCGCGCCTCCGTTCCCGAAGTCGTTATCCCAGACCACGCCGACAAATTCCGAATCTGCGGCGATATTGGAGAAGATCGCATTTTTCCGGACCGAAAGGACCTTGGGGGCGATCCATGAAAAGCCTCCGTTCCTGCTCTCACGGAAAACGATGGCACCGGTATCCGCCCACGCCGCAAAAAGATCCCCGTACTCATTGACGGCTATGGTGGGGAGAATTGAGGGAATATTGTCGTCATCCGAGACAATATCGGGGCCGAAGAGGGCCGAACCGTCCAGTGGCGCCGTGAAATAGCCGACCTCGGTGACGCCCCGTCCGATATTTCCGACGACCTCGCCGACGGCATGGACCTGGGTTCCGACAAGTGTCATTGACGCCAGGTGGTAGACTGATGTCGCCCCGCGGCGCCACGATGTGCCATGGTCGGTGCTGACGAGCCATCCGAACGGTGAGCGGCCGAGTGATCCGTAATAGATCATGACCAGTGAATCCTTCGCCACAATCCCCTCGGGATCCTTACCCTCGGCAAGGTAGCGGTAGGGCTGCCAGTTGATTCCGGCATCAGAGCTCCGCAGAAGAACGGTGCCATAAAACGTATCAATGGCCGCCAGGACAGCCACATAGACATACCCCTCCTGGGAGGCGGCGATCAGACCCGGGGCAAAGGCACTATCCATGGAAAGAAGCATCCGCGGGGGGGAAAACGTCGATCCGCTGTCGAAGCTATGGGAGTACATGATCCCATCCTGGGAGATCGTACCGAGGGTATCCACGCCATACCAGATCGTATGGATCGAGTCACCCGTGATCGTCAACAGGGGTGTGGTCGTGAGTGCGGAATCGTTTGAAAGCTGGTGTGTTGTCCCCCACTCGACACCGCACGTCTGGTTCTGGGCCGATAAAAAAAACACCGGAGTCAGAAAAAGGATCAGGAGCATCATGATCATTTTTCCCCAGTGTCGATGTGCGCAAAACATATTCTGTACTCTGCAGGGCGTTACCGGGCCCTCCTGGCTGTGCATATTTCCAGTATAAAGAGAATAAAATTTAATCGCAAACTCCGCCGGTCAATTTTTGAATGACATCATCACGGAGGCGGCCTCAGATTGAGAAGTTTCTCCGCTGCCGTTGCGACCTCATCCACAGAAATCAGGGACATACAATATCCGTCCGTCCGATGATATTCAAAACCCAGATCGAGGCAGGGGCATCCGGGGCAGGTTGAGCGGATCACTGCGGCGTTGGGATTCAGCGGACCCCATCGTGCGGCGTTTGTGGGACCGTGAAGGGCGATCTGGGGAACGCGGAGTGCGGCAGCAAGATGCATCGCGCCGTTATTTCCTGAAACCACGAGGGATGACGATGACAGGAGTGCGATAAACTCGTCGAGATCAGAAATCATGTACCGAAGTGGCGGGGGTGAACATGCGTGAGCAACCGCATCCAGTATGCCTTCCTCCTGTTGTGTCCCGGTTATGACAACAAACGGATTAAAGGCCGGTGAAAGCCGTGCGGACAACGCGCGGTAGTTCCCGGGCGGCCACTCCCTGGGAAACCCGTGCTCGCCGCATCCGGGGTGAAAAAGAACGACCGGCATATTCTTCTTCCATCCTTCTTTCGAGAGACGGTCCAAAACGCGTGTACGGGCGCCCGCATCGACATGTATTTCAAGGGTTTCGGCGAAATCCCCGTCACCCATCGACTTCACAAGGGAAATGAAGTTTTCAACCTCGTGCTGCCGGGAGCTCTTCTCGCAGGGATGTGTGAAAAGAAAATGGCGGTACTGCCCCGGGGTATGAAAGCCGAGCCGCACGGGGATATCGAGCAGGCCGAGAATGACGGGGGTGATGCGGGTCCACTGTTCAAAATCGATCGCGACCCCGATGTGAAAGCTCCTCAGCTCACGGACAATCCGGAGGAGATGGCGGGGATGGCGGAACACATTGCCGACGTCGAAGAGGACGAACCGGTCGATATACTCCGGGAACTGCCGGAGAAACGGCTCGGTGAGCGAAGTCCCCAGCATGATGATTTCCGTCCGGGGGAATCTCTTCCGCAACGCGCGCAGCGCCGGGATCATCAGGACAGCATCACCAAGCGCTGCCAGCTTGATGAGGAGCAGACGCGCGGGTTTCAGGTTCGACAGATCTGTGCCGCTTTCCCTCTTTGCGAATATTGAAAGGAGCATGAGGAGCGGCACACCGATAAAGAAATCCAGGAACTTGAAAATCCTGTTACCGCGCATAGAATGTGTCGCCGTTCACAATAATCATACAGGGGCATCTTCAATTCGAGGAGGAATATACAAAGAATGCGGGAGACATGGAATTTATCCGCAAGTTCATTCCTCACCCGTGCGGACCGAAGCGAATTTATGCAGGCGAGTCATCCCCTGTTGGGAACAATCGGTGCTGATCGTCGAACCAGCGGTAGATTACCCTCCGCGCCCGGGACACCTTGTGATGCAGGCAAAGGGTATCCGCAATTCGCCACACTCTGGAGGGTTTGCTTTGCATCAGCCCCCTCCCTATATTATCACTATTGCTGTATTATCGCCATTTTTTGCATCATTCCTGACCATCGATGACGTTGCTCCTTGCAATTATAATCGCCGGGCTCGTATTCCTGACGTCGGTGACAATCGTACTGCTTCTGATCGGACCGACATTACTTCTCCGCCCCCGCCGTCGGACAGCGGATTATTACCGATCGAAGGGGCTGCCCATAGCGCCGATTGATTTCAATCTTCCCTGCGAGTCGTTCAGGATACCCATTGACGAGGATATATCGCTCGAATGCTGGTATATCCACGCACCCGCGCCTGATGGAAGGACGATTCTCTACCTGCACGGGGTTGGTGACTGTAAAATCGACGGATTGCGCGCGGCAAAGTTGTTCCACGATCATGGATACAACGTCATACTGTACGACGCCCGTCGTCACGGGGCCAGCGGAGGCGATTTCTGCACATACGGTTTTTATGAAAAGTACGATGTCAGCAAGGTGATCGATTTCTTCGCGCGGGAGAAAAAGCTCGCGATAGAGAAAGCCGGAGTTTTCGGCACCTCGATGGGGGCGGCGGTCGCGCTGCAGGCGGCGGCGCTTGACGGTCGCATCGCCGGTGTCGTCGCCGAGAATTCCTTCGCCACGCTCCGGTCGATCTTCGACGACTACCAGAAGCGGATGATCAAGCTGCCGTTACACTACCTGCGGAACATCGTCATTGTCCGCTCCGAATTCCTGGCCAGATTCAAGGCCAGCGAGGTATCTCCGGTCAACGCCATAGCAAACATCCACGTTCCGGTCCTCATCGTCTATGGAGACCAGGATCACCTCATCAACAGCAAGTATTCGCTCCAGCTGTTTGCCGCCGCGCACGAGCCGAAGGAGCTCTACGCAATCCGGGGGGCCACGCACAATAACACCTGGCAGATCGGCGGCAAGGGATATGAGACCAAAGTCCTGCAATTTTTTGATAAAAGCTTCCAATGAATATCACCAAGCTCTTTCTGGCGCTGCTTCTCCTGCCTCTCCCGGTTTGCGGTCAGACGGAATTTTCGCAGGACAGCGCATACAGCTTCCTCCGTCACCTGGTCACGGACATCGGCCCGAGGCCGATGGGATCGCCGGGGGAACACGCCGGGCTTGAGTACGCAGTCTCAAAGTTCAGGGAATACGGGTGTGACACGGCATATCTGATGCCGATGGATTACACACCGACCTCGAACACGCAGAGCGGGGTCGCGGTGGGGATACGGAAGGGGTCGACGGGCAGGATCATCCTCATCGGCGGGCACATGGACAGCGCAGGGCCAGAGATTCCCGGGGCCGATGATGACGGATCCGGATCGGCCGTCGTGATCGAATGCTGCCGGATACTCGGCCACAGGCCCACGGCCTCAACAATGGTGTTCTGTTGTTTCGGGGGTGAGGAACAGGGACTCAGGGGCTCGGCCTGGTTTGCGAATCACTTCAAGGAGATCGACAGCATCGCCCTCATGCTTCAGGTCGACATGGCCAACGGTCTTGGCCTCATCGAGATGGATCCCGACAACGCGGGTGGATTGAGCGCTCCCCGGTGGCTCGTACGGTCGGCAACCGAGGAATTTTCGAATCTTGGGTATCGACATCTCGGGTACCCGACACATTTTTTTGCGATCAATTACGGCGGCAGGGCAGGAGCCGGATCGGATCATCAGTCGTTCATGGACAAGGGGATTCCGGCGATCGATTTCTCGACCGACGTCAATACGCCGATTCACACACCACTCGACAATCTGGAGAATTTCGATCCGCGGGGTCTGAAGCGTTCCGGCGATCTTGTCCTGAGGCTCGCCCGCCGGTTTGACGGCGGCGTACCAAACCGGACGCTGGAGCGGTACTGGCTGTATCTCATCGGAGGAACCCCCTTCTTTCTCCCCGTCTGGTCGCTCTGGCTCGTATTCGGGCTTGCTGTCCTGATTTCAGTCATCACGCTCTCTATAGTATGGTATACACACCAGGCCACGGGTTTCGAGCAGAAGAGGCGTTGGTCGGGGCTAAAGATCTGGCTTTGCACGCTGATCATCGTCTCCTGCGGATGGTATTCCTCCAACATTGTCGGTTTGATTCGCGGCGTGCGCTTTCCGTGGCTTGTCTCATATCATCTTTATTATCTCCTGGCGGGTCTGGCGATGGTCATAGGATTTGCCATAGCGTACCGGGTGGCCCTCAGGCTTCACATCACCGGAAAAGCGACAGGTCTGTACATCCGCGGGTCCATTCTTCTTATCGTTTTTTCGCTTGCCATGTCGCTCTGGAATGTAAAACTCCTGGCCGAGCCCACGGCGGCGTTGCTACTTTTGAACGCCGCGATACTGATCCCCAAGGGGTTTATCAAGCTCATCCTGTTATTCCTTTCACCGATCTGGCCGCTCCGGCTGATCTTTTCCGAATGGGACGGCCTCATCTTCCGGCCCATTGCGAAGAGTCTTTCGGACACATTCTCACGGCCACTTCTTGTCGATATCCTCGCAATCCTGTTTTTCACACTGTACCTTCTCCCCTTCGCCTACGGTGCGATGGCGGTTATCCGGCAGAACCCGTCGTGTGAAAAATTTTTCCGTTTCATAGCCTCTTTGAAATTTATTCCGATTGCGGCCGTCCTCTTCCTCGCTTTGCTGGGTTACCTCCTCATTTCACCGATGTACGACTCGCACTGGTACAAATCCGTGCGGGCTACGGCAGAGTACGACCTGGTGACGCACAAGAAAAACATCGTCATTGAGGGGGCGGAATATCTGAAAGGATTGAGTGTACGTGGAGGCGGGTATGATACATCCGTTTCCACAAACGCGCGGACGCTGCGTTTGAACGCATGCAACAATTTCGACACATCCTGGGTTCATCTGGAGCGGAACGATTCCGTTACGTCGGTCGGGAACCAGACAACGCACAACATCCTCCTCGAGCTCACAACGGCGGTACGTCCATTTACGGTGAGTATCGTCTACACCCCGACGAAGGAGAATCTCCCCACCTTCACTACCGACTGGAAATTCAGAACGATCGGCGGAAAGCAAAAACGGATCGACTGGTATTCATACCCCGATACCATGCTGGCGATACCAATCTCCTTCACGGTTTACAATCAGGACAGTGTCCGGGAGGACATAACCATCACATTTGCGAAAATCGCATGTCCGATATCGGTCAATCAGGAATTCACCTACGTCACGCCGCGAACGGAGTATACGAGCGAGCACGTATACCGGAAGAACTAAGGACACAACTCCAGGCGAATGCTTTGAGGTTCTCCTCTCCTAGACTTCTTCGCCATTACTCCTCAAGATATCGAGAATCGCAGTAATATCCTGCGGGAGCTCAGACTCAAACTTCATCCTTTCCTTCGTAACGGGGTGAACGAATCCGATCGTCTTGGCATGCAACGCCTGGCGGGAAATCATTTTCAATAACTGGTGTACGAGTTCCTTTTTCTTCTTCCCTGTTTCACCCCAGGCAATTCTCCGGCCGCCGTAGGTGGGATCGCCGAACACGGGATGACCGATATAATGAAGGTGGACGCGGATCTGGTGGGTCCGGCCGGTGAGAAGTTTCAATCTGAGAAGCGAAAGGAAGGGAAATTCTTCAAGGACCTCATACCTGGTCGTCGCATGTTTCCCCTCGTTCCTGACGGTAATCTTCTTCCTGTCAGCGGGGCTCCTTCCGAGTGCCGCCTCGATGACGCCCGATTTTTTCTCCTTCCCCTGAAACCTCCCCCAGACCAGAGCCCAGTACTCCCTGTCGATGTCGCGCCGTTCGAACTGGCCCGCAAGATGCGCGTGCGTCGCATCGTCCTTTGCGATGACCATCAGACCGGTGGTATCCTTATCCAGCCGGTGGACGATCCCCGGACGCGTGACATCGTTCAATGTCGAAAGGTTCTGGCGGCAGTGAAAAAGAAGGGCATTGACGAGAGTCCCCGAATAGTGGCCGAATGCGGGATGGGTCACCATGCCGGCCGGTTTATTGACGATCAGAAGATGGTCATCCTCAAAGAGGATATCGAGGGGGATATTTTCGGGAAGGACATCAGGCGGCGGGGGTGCGGGGATGGAGATGTCGATAGTTTCACCCCCCGAGAGCTTATAGCTCGGTTTGACCGGTTTCCCGTTGACGAGGACGGAACCCGCTGCGATCGCCTGCTGGATTTTTGTGCGGGTAGCGTTCTCGATATGGTGGGTCAGGTAGATATCGATGCGTTCAGGAACCTTATTGGCCGGGACGGTAATGTGAAGCTCGCGCGGGGGCATCCCGGTCAGGATGGAGAGGATTCCGAACCTTCCGAGGACCGCTGGGGATCAGACGGGATGACAGGTGTCATAGCGATCGGAGACGAGCCACCATCACCCCCGGAAGGGGCAGGAAGCACGGTTTCGACCTTTGATGCCTTTCGGTGGGATATCAGCATCAGCACGACACCGCAGCTGACCGAGGCATCGGCGATATTGAAGACCGGCCAGCGTGTCAGGTGATAGCCGAAGACATTGATATTAAAGAAGTCGGCGTCGATAAAATCGACCACGCGGCCGTAAAAGAGCGGCCCTTCGCTGAAGAGCCACCCATAGAACACCCGGTCGATCAGGTTGCCGACTGCTCCGCCGAGGATCATCGCCAGGGCGAAGCGGAATGCGATATTCTCGTTCCGGGCCTTATACAGATAGATGAGGATGCCGATACTGGCGATGATGGAAAAGACGGAGAAAAACAATTTGCCGCCGATATCGATACCGAAGGCCATGCCGGGATTTTCGATATAGGTCAGGCGGAGAAAATCCCCGATGATCGGGCGGCTGGTGCCAAGGGGGAGTCCGTGGAGATGAAGCCCGAGCCACGGGATGGAAAATCCCTTGATCCAGAGCTTCGTGAGCTGGTCGCTGATAATGATAAACAGGCTGACGTTGAGTATTTTCACTTCCATGCCCCTCTGGAGATTACTTGCCGGAATGCAGTTTACACTGCAAACACTGCTGTGCATGCGGCACGGCCTCCAGCCGTTCCTTCTCGATAAGCTTGCCGCATATCGTACACCGGCCATATTCCCCCTTATCAATCCGGATGAGCGCATCCTCCAGATAGTTTAAAAACTTCCCCTCGCGGGAGGCGAAGAGGAACGTTTTCTCCCGTTCCATGGCATCCGTGCCCTGTTCCATATGTGTGGAATACATCGAATTTTCGCTCGCATACTCGCCGGTTGTGGAATCCATCATCGAATCGCGCAGGGTTTCCAGCTCTTCCAGGATTTCCTTCTTTTTCTCAAGAATAATATTCCTGAAGTGCTCGAGTTCCTGGAGGGAATAGCTCGCTTTTTTCACCGGGCTTTTCGTACCCTCGGGTTTGGCGAGTTTCGGTCTCATTTTGGCCTTCGGGGGAGGCGGGGGCGCGGGCGGGGGTGGGGGTGGCGGGGCAGGTTTCTGCACCCTGGCCTTCACCTTCGCAACGGGTGCGATTTTCCCGGTTGTTGTCGCATGTGATTTCTTTGACTTAGCCATCTTATACTTCCTTTCTTCTCACTCAATATACACAATAGATCGTTCGCATCACAGCCTCAGGATTCATTATTCCTTTCGACCCGTTCGATGTCGATCGAGCATTGTTCACCATTAATCTCCACCATCTGGCCTGCGGCGGAATCCCTGCACTGGATGTCGACGGCGAGGGTTTCCGTTTTGATATACGATTCAAGCGACTTGAACGCAGTCTGCAGGCGGTCATTCCCGCGATAAAATATTCTTATCCTGTCGGTGACATTAAAGCCGGAATCCTTCCTGATATTCTGGATGCGGTTGACAAATTCACGCGCCATCCCCTCCCTGACGAGCTCGTCGGTCAGTTCGATATCGAGGGCGACGGTGATCCCGTCATCCGATTCCGCGATCCACCCCTTGATATTCTCGTGGAGTATCTCGACATCCTCGCGGAGTATGGTGACCTCGACGCCGTTGATCGGGACTACGATTTTCCCGTCCCTGTCGAGCGCAGCGATCTGGGCCGGGGTGAACGCGCGGATGGCGGCGGCCACGGGCTGGACGACCTTGCCGTATTTCGGACCGAGGACCTTGAAATTGGGCTTCACCGATTTGTGGACGATTTCGGAATCGTCGTCGACATACTGAATCGACTTGACGTTGATCTCGTCGAGAATGATGTCCTCCATCCTTGCGATCTGTGCGCGCTGCGCATCGCTCGTGACCGGGATGATGACCTTCTGGAGCGGCTGGCGCACCTTCAGATTCACCTTATTCCGGATGGCGCGGACGATCGAGACGATACGTTCGGCATTGTCCATTCTCTCTTCCAGCTCAAGATTGATGGCCGAGGCCTCGGGTTCGGGTATCATGGCCAGGTGGACGGACTCGATATTATCCTTCTTGGTGACCGAATTCAGGTCCCGGTAGATTTCCTCGGAGAGGAACGGCGCGATGGGGGCCATCAGTTTCACGACGATCATGAGGCATTCATAGAGGGTCTGGAAGGCGCAGAGTTTGTCGGGTCCCATCTCACTTTTCCAGAAGCGTCTCCGGTTGCGTCTCACGTACCAGTTCGAAAGCTGGTCGATCGTGAAATCGCTCACGGCGCGTGCGGCCCTGGTGACATCATAGGCGTCCATCGCCGCGACATATTTCTTCACCAGCGAATTTGCGGCGGAGAGAATCCACCGGTCGATTTCGGGGCGTTCATCGACAGGGATGCGTTCCTTCGCATAGGTAAAGCGGTCGATATTGGCATAGAGCGAGAAAAAGGCATAGGTATTGAGAAGCGTCCCGATGAACTTCCGCTGGACCTCGACCATGCCGTCCTCGTCAAAGAGGGTCGGGCGCCAGGGAGGGCTTGCGGCGACCAGGTACCACCTGACGGTATCGGCGCCATATTTTTCGATGACTGTAAAGGGATCGACCGAATTCCCCTTCGACTTGGACATCTTCTGCCCCTCCTTGTCGAGGATAAGCTCGTTGACGAGGATATTCGTATAGGACGGCCTGTTGAACAAAAACGTGCTGATCGAATGGAGGGAATAGAACCAACCCCTGGTCTGGTCGATGCCCTCGCAGATAAAGTCGGCCGGGTGTTGGGAGGCGAATTCGTCCTGATGTTCAAAGGGGTAGTGCCACTGGGCAAACTGCATGGCGCCCGAATCGTACCAGACGTCGATCAGTTCGGGTGTCCGGCGCATCTGGCCCCCGCAGGAGCAGGTAAACGTCACATCGTCGACGTGGGGTTTGTGCAGATCCAGCGGTTCCCTGACGTTATTCCCCTTTCGGTATTCCTCGATACTTCCGACGCATTGATGCATGCCGCAGCGGTCGCAGATCCAGATCGGAAGCGGTGTCCCCCAGAAGCGGTCGCGCGACAGGGACCAGTCCTTGTTTTCCTCGAGCCAGTTGCCGAACCGGCCCTCGCCGACTTCGGGCGGGCACCAATTGATCTCCTTATTCAGCTCCACCATGCGCCGGGCATATTTTGTCGTCGCGATATACCACGATTCCCTGGCATAATAGAGGAGCGGAGTTTTGCAGCGCCAGCAGTGGGGATAGCTGTGGGTTACGGTCTCTTTCTTATAGAGGATGCCACGTTCGCGCAGGTTCCAGATAATCTCCGGGTCTGCGTCCTTGACGAACTTGCCCGCAAAATCGGTGACCTCGGGGCCGAACTCGCCGCTTTTGTTGACGGGGTGGATCGTCGGCAGTCCGAACTGTCTGGAGACCTGGTAATCGTCCTCGCCGTAGGCGGGGGCGATATGGACAATGCCGGTGCCGTCCTCGGTCGTCACGAAATCCGCGGTGATGACATAGAAGGCCTTCTCGGTCACGGGGTGATAATTGAAGATCCGTTCGTACTCCATGCCGGCGAGCTTCGAGCCCTTCACCTTCTCGAGAACGGTAAATTCCCCTTCGAGAACGCCGAGCCGGGATTCCGCCAGAATCCAGATCTCATTTTTATAGCGCACGCGGGCATAATCGATTCCGGGATTCACGGCAAGGGCGACATTGGAAATGAGTGTCCAGGGTGTCGTGGTCCAGACCAGGAAAAAGGTATGCTCCTGTCCTTTCACCTTCATCCGGACATAGACGCTCGGGTCCTTGACATCCTCATAGCCGAGCGAGACCTCGTGGGAAGAAAGGGGTGTTTCGCACCGCGGGCAATAGGGCTGGATCTTGTATCCCTTATAGATGAGATCGGCGTCAAAGTACTTTTTGAGTGACCACCAGACCGATTCGATATAATAATTTTCGAATGTGATATAGGGATGGTTCAGGTCGACCCAGTAGCCCATCCGTTCGGTCATCGTTTCCCATTCCGACTTATATTTCCAGACCGATTTCCTGCACTCGTCATTAAACTTCGCGACGCCGAACTTCACGATATCGTCCTTGTGTTTAAATCCGAGCGCCTTTTCGACCTCGATCTCGACGGGGAGTCCGTGGGTATCCCATCCGGCCTTGCGGTGGACCTGGAAGCCGCGCATGGTCTTATAGCGGCAGACGAGATCCTTCAGTGTACGGCTCATGACGTGGTGGATGCCGGGGCGGCCGTTGGCCGTGGGGGGGCCTTCGAAAAAGGTAAATCCGGATTTCCCCTCGCGTGTTGAAACGCTTTTCTCGAAGATTTTATTCTGCTTCCAAAACTGCAGAATATCTCGTTCGATCTGGGCGTACTGAATTTTATCTGACAGCTCTCTGAACACGTGATTATTTCTTGCCGATGAATGAAATAAGCCAGAACACCAGACTAATGAGAATACTCAGGACAATTCCCGTTGTCAGCGGGAAATACAATTGAAAATTTTCCTTCTTCACGACGATATCCCCCGGGAGTTTGCCGAGGAACGGGATCCTGCCGACAAACAGCAGGATGATGCCGACACCGACAATCACGGAACCGGCCAGGATCAGTATTTTACCCAAGGGAGCCATACGACCGTCAAACGTCTGCGAAAGGGGTACAATATACGCCAATTACAGGCGTCCCACAAGTTCCTTCATGATCTTTGTCAACTTCGGTTCCGCCGCGTTCGCGATGGCGATAATCTCATCGACGTTGACCGGCTCGAGCGTATCGGGGAAGCACTCGTCGGTAATGATTGAAATGCCGACGACCTGCATTCCCATATGATTCGCGACGATATTTTCGGGCACCGTTGACATCCCGACGGCATCCGCGCCGATCGTGCGCAAGAACCTGTATTCCGCGCGGGTTTCGAGGTTCGGGCCCTGGACCGCGACAAAGACCCCGTGCTGCAGTTTGATCTTGAGATCCTTCCCGATCCGGTCGACGAGAGCTATGAGTTTTTTCGAATACGGTTCGGACATATCGGGAAAGCGCGGTCCGAGTTCCGCGTCATTGGGGCCGATCAGAGGATTATCGCCCTGCAGGTTGATATGGTCGGTAATGACCATGAGATCGCCCCGCCGGAATTTCCGGTTCATGCCGCCTGCGGCGTTTGAAATCAGAAGCGTTTTGACGCCGAGGCCAAGCCTTCGGGACATGACGCGCACCGGGAACGTCACCTGCTGCATCGTATACCCCTCATAGTAATGGAATCGTCCCTGCATGGCGACGATCTCCTTCCCGGCAAGGCGTCCCAGGATCAGCTTCCCGTGATGCGACTCCACGGTCGAAACCGGGAAATGGGGGATCTCCTCATAATCGAGTATGGACTCGGCTTCAATCTCCTTGACGAGCCCGCCGAGGCCCGTTCCGAGGATAATGCCGATCTCGGGTTTCACGGATGTATGTTTCCGGATATACTTCAGGGCATCGTTCATCTGTTTCCGCAGATCGGTCATGCCTCGGTGTCCAGAGATTTTATGATTTCATCAATTTCCGTCATCTTCACATCCGGAATACTGTCCGGTGCGGCGGTGGTCTCCTCTTCTGTCTCAGCGGCATCAAGGGACCTGAGAAGGTCGAGTTCTGATTCAAGGAGCATTTTCAGGCGTGTACGTATCGAATCCTTTTTCGCCTTGAGGATCATCACCGATTCCCTGATCTTCGCCAGTTCCGCCCTTGACTGTTCCAGTATGCGGGTTGCCTGTATCTCGGCGTCGGTTACGGGGGTGCGGGGTGCGGAAGATTCAGGAGAGCCGGCTCGGGCGGTTTGCGCCGGTTCGTCGTCGAGCACCGTCGGGATCACCTCGGTAATCGAGTCAAAATCCTTTTTCTGCAATTCCGCGCGGGCCAGTTGTTGCTGGAGCTGGGAAATCTGGCGCTGGAGCGTGCGGACATACTCGCCCACCTCGCGGAGGAAGAAATCGACCTCATCCGGGTCGCTTCCCCAGAACCGTTTGCCGAAAGTTTTTCCGATAATCGTTCCAACATCCATCAGTTAATCCTCGCTTCAGAGCGGTTGAGAGGTTCTTTCTTCTCCCGATGGCCGAAGATGGCCGTTCCAACACGGATCATCGTCGCGCCCTCTTCGATGGCGACCTCAAAATCATTCGTCATACCCATCGAGAGGGCGGGAAGTTTCACGCCTTCGCGTTCAAGTGCGTCGCGCAGCGACCGCAGGCATCTGAACGCCGGCCGTGAGGCTTCCGGATCGGGCAGAAACGGACCGATAGTCATAAGGCCCATGACGGTGACATGAGACAGCACCATAAGCTGTTCGACGAGAATTTTCGCCTCATCCATCTGTGTACCAAACTTTGTGGTTTCACCGGAGGTATTGACTTCAACGAGGACCGGAAGATGCCGGTTCACGGCCCGGGCGCGTTTTGAAATTTCCTTTCCGAGTTCGATTGAATCGACAGCATGAATGAGATGAACGTCGTCGACAATTGATTTTACCTTATTTGACTGTAAATGTCCGATGAAATGCCATCGGATTGAAAAATCCTTCAATTCAGCCTGTTTTTGACGCATTTCCTGCACATAATTCTCGCCAAAATCGTGCAGGCCTGCGGCAGCCGCTTCGCGGATGACGGAGGCCGGAAACGTCTTGGTTACTCCGACGAGGGTAACCGATTCCGGTTCCCGACCGACCCGATGACAGGCTTTCTGGATGCGGTCATATATGTGCCTGATATTTTCGGCTATCATCAGAGTGAGATACACAATATATCTCATTTTTCGATAAAAATCAATGAATATTCACAGCAAACGGGAATCATCTACTTGACTATCGGCTTTTTTTTTCTTTATATTCATTAAAGAAATCTCACATTGAAGAAAAAGTTTTCGTCCGCAGTCATGGACACGTTCGATTTTGACGATACCGACAATATTGAGGGGACCGATCCGCAGGAGGGCAAATCCGGGGACGATCTGGAGCGGATGCGGGCAAGGCTCGAGGAACCGGGGAGTGTGAACATCGAGGCGCTTGAAGAGATCATCGCATATTATTTCGAGCATGAACAGTATGCGGATTCGCTCAGCTACATCGACCGGCTCCTGGAGTATCTCCCATCGAGTGGCGAGACATGGCAGCGGAAAGGGACGGCGCTGCATCATCTCCAGCGTTACCAGGAGGCGCTTGCGGCATTCGACCAGGCGCTCCTCTTCAATCCCATTGATTCGGAGCTGTTATTGAACCGGGGTCTCACCCTTGACTATCTCGGCCAGTACGAGGAAGCGCTGGCCTGTTTTGAGCGGGTTCTCCAGCTCGACTCCTCGGATGAGGAAGGCCTCTTCGGCAAGGGGATCATCTATGAAAAGCTTGAGCGGTACAACGAGGCGGTCGCGGTCTTTTATCACATCATCGAGAACCACCCGTCGCACAAGGAGGCCTGGTACGAGCTCGGGTACTGTTACGACTGTCTGAACAACCTTCCCCAGGCGCTCGCCTGTTATGAAAAGCATCTTGCGCTCGACCCCTTCAATCACAACGCCTGGTACAACCGGGGGATTGTTCTGAACCGGCTTGCGCAGTACACGAAAGCCATCGAGAGTTACGACCTGGCCATAGCGCTGCGGAAGGAATTCACCGCGGCCTGGTACAACAAGGGGAACGCGTTTGCGAACATCGGGCGGCTGTACGACGCCGTTGAATGCTACCGCGAGACCCTCCGGATTGACATCAAGGACATCCCTTCGTGGCACAATCTCGGGAACGCCTATGAAGAGCTGGGGCTCTTCAAGGATGCCATCAAATGCTTCACGCAGGCGTTGAAGTACGATCCGACGCATTACGAATCGTATTTCGGGCGCGGGAGCTGTTACGATTCCCTTGCGCAGCACCGGAAAGCGTACAACGATTACAACAAGGCGCTGACGCTCTGCAAAAATTATCCGGAACTCTGGTATGCCAAGGCTGATGCGGCGTACAATCTCGGCAAATGGAAGGAGGCGCTGTACAGTTACCGGATGGCGGTACGGTTTGATCCCACCAATTGCGAGGCCTGGTTTGACCTGGGTGAAACGCTCCTTGAATACGGCTACATCAAGGAGGCGCTGAAATCCTTCAACAAATGCATTGAGCTCGAGCCCAAGTGGTCGGACCCGTATTACAACCGTGCAAAAGTTCTTTTCCTCATGAAAAAAACCTACGACGCTCTTGAATCTCTCAAAACCGCATTCCAGCTCGACCCGCAGAAGAAAAACACATTTCAAAAAGAATTTCCCGGTGTACGATCAATCAGAGAAATCACCTGTCTGCTGGAAAAATAGACTGCCGGGCGGCCCATCCACCACCTGTCCGGGAAACCATCAAATTACGTTTTCGTCATGTCCGCTGCCGTGAATGAAAAATATCACCGCCTGCAATCCCTTTTGCGCGAGATGGGGAGTGTTGTGATCGGTTATTCCGGGGGAGTGGACAGCACACTGCTGCTCAGGGTAGCCTCTGACGTCCTCGGGCAAAACGCGATTGCGGTGATCGGGCGGTCGGAGACCTATCCGACGAGCGAGTTTGAGGACGCGATGCGCATCGCGCGCCAGATCGGTGCCCGGGTGGAGGTGGTGACGACCGAGGAGACGGACAACCTGAAATTCCAGGAAAACCCGGCCAACCGGTGTTACTTCTGCAAGACCGAACTCTTCACAAAGCTCCGCCAGGTGGCGGACAAGTACAAGATCCGGTGGATCGCCGACGGGACCATCACGGATGATCTGGGGGATTTCAGGCCGGGGATGCAGGCAAAATCCGAGCAGGATGTCCGGTCGCCGCTTCTTGAAGCGGGCATGTCGAAGGAGGATGTGCGGGCCCTGTCCAGGGATCTGAGTCTGCCGACATGGGACAAGGGATCGTTTGCGTGTCTCTCCTCCCGGTTCCCGTACGGATTCGGGATCACGAAGACAAATCTGACCAAAGTTGACCGGGCGGAATCCCTTCTGCGCGATCTCGGTTTCCGGTACTACCGGGTGCGGTTCCACGACGAAAAAACCGCGCGGATCGAGGTCGGGCAGCAGGAAATCCCGCGCCTTCTCGACCCGGAAACCCGTCAAAAGATTGTCAGTCACCTGAAAGAATTAGGATTTACGTATATTACACTAGACCTTCAGGGTTATCGCACCGGTTCGATGAACGAGGTTTTGGGTCATCGTGGGGGTACGGATGCGGTTGTGAAGAGGACCCCGTAAGGAGAGTTGCCCGCAGACCGATTGCCCTGCCCGCACGCTGGTGCACAGATGTGAGAACCTGTGTGATGGATGTGTATGATCGTTGAACAAGGATGAGATTATGAAAACTCTTGCCGTGGCATTTGTGCTCCTGTGGTGTCTGTTCCCCCCGATGGCGTCTGCCCAGCAGACGACATTCGGGAAAAACAAGGTCCAGTACAGGGAGTTCGAATGGTATTTCATTCAATCGAGCCATTTCGACATCTACTTCACCAAGGGGGATGAATATCTGGCGAACTTCACCGCTGATGCCGCGGAATCCGCCTACACCATGATCAGCCAGTCGTTCCGTTATCAGATCACCAACCGTGTTCCGATGGTTGTCTACCACTCCCACAACGATTTCCAGCAGACGAACGTGATCAGTGAATATCTGGAGGAAGGGATCGGCGGCGTCACGGAACTCTTCAAAAACAGGGTGGTGATACCCTTTGAGGGGGATTACGCAAAATACCGCCATGTGATTCACCACGAACTCGTCCATGCGGTTCTCAACGACATGTTTTACGGCGGTTCGATCCAGTCGATCATCACGAACAACATCACGCTCCAGCTCCCGATATGGTTCAACGAGGGGCTTGCCGAGTACGAGTCGCTGAAGTGGGACGCGAACTCCGATATGTTCATCCGGGATGCCACCCTGCACGAATACCTCCCGCCGATCCAGCGGCTGGACGGATACTTCGCGTACCGCGGAGGGCAGTGCATGTGGAACTACATCGCGACGAAATACGGCGACCAGAAAATTTCGGAAATCCTCATGCGGATCAAGGGGACCAGAAGTGTCGAGCAGGGATTCCGGGGCTCGATCGGCTTATCGATCGAGGAGTTATCCGAGCAGTGGCAGAAGGAGCAAAAAATCCTCTACTGGCCCGACATCGCCAAAAGGACCGATCCGGAGGATTTCGCCCACCGTCTGACCGACCACCGGAAGGACGGAAGCTTCTACAACACCAGTCCCGCCCTTTCACCGCAGGGCGACCGGATAGCGTTCATCTCGAACCGGGACGATTACTTCGACGTCTACATCATGAATGCGATCGACGGATCCACGCGGGAAAAAATCATCGAGGGCCAGCGGACTCCGGAGTTCGAGGAACTGCATCTTCTCACGCCGGGCATGTCGTGGTCGCAGGACGGCAGGTATCTCGCCCTCGCCGCAAAAAGCGGTTCGCAGGATGCCATCATCATCAGGGATGTTGACAAGGGGGGTGACACGAGTCTGGAGTTCGGGCTCGACGGCATCTTCTCGGTCAACTGGTCGCCGGAGGGGCCGGATCCCTCCCACAAGCAGCACAAGCTGGCGTTCGTCGGGGTACACGACGCCCGGTCGGACATCTACACGTATGATCTTGACACGCACCAGCTTGAAAATCTCACGAACGACATCTTCAGCGATGCGGACCCCGCGTGGTCGGCTGACGCGCGGACGATCATCTTCTCCTCGGACCGCGGATCGATCCTCGACGCGTCGCAGCTCCCTCCGAATTTTAAAATGCAGCACTATGATTACCACCAGCTCGATCTCTACTCGATCGACGTCGCAACGAGGGTCATCACGCGGCTGACCAATCTTCCCGGAAGCGATGAAACATCACCGGTGGCGGCACCGGACGGTAAGCATCTCCTGTTCATATCGGACATGAACGGGATCAACAACATCTATCTCTACACCATCGACAGCTCGACCTACCGTCCGATCACGAACTCGCTGTGCGGGGTGTATCAGCTGTCGCTCTCGCGGGACGGCTCGAAGCTTGCCTTCAGTTCGCTCGACTACGCCGGATTCGATCTCTTCATCATGCGCAACCCGTTCGAGCAGAACCTCGGCGTGGCGCAGCTCGAGCCGACCGAATACATCAAGCACCAGACGATGCAGGCCAGTGCGGCGTTGACGGAAAAAGCGCGTCACGACAGCCTGCGGATCAGCGACGAGGTGATCATCAAGACCGAAGCCCACGATACGGCGAACGTGTTCGGGGCCAACGACAAGATCGATCTGAGGAACTACGTGTTCAACGAGACATTCCGGGAGAAGGGCGAAAAGAAGGCCGACACCGCGCGGTTTCCGGTCGCCGTCAACAACGTCGATTCCGAAGGAAACTACAAGGCCACCAAATACAAGCTCAATTTCTCCCCCGACATCGTCTACGGCAATGCCGGGTACAACACCTACTACGGGGTGCAGGGATCGACGATCATGGCCTTCAGCGACATGCTCGGGGACCACCAGATCGTTCTTCTGACGAACCTCCTCTTCGATCTGAAAAACAGCGATTACGCGATCGCCTATTTTTATCTGCCGAAGCGGATCGACTATGGTCTGCAGGCATTTCACAGTGCGAGGTTCCTCTACCTGGAGGACAGCGCGGGGAACGCGTCGCTCAACAGGTTCCGGAACTACGGTGTAACGGCAATGGCGTCATACCCCTTGAACAGGTATGACCGGTGGGAGGCCTCGCTATCCTGGTTCAACATATCTCGGGAGAACCTCGATTACGACACCGTGCCGACGCAGATGCGGAGTCTGATCCTTCCCACGTTGAGTTACATTCACGACAACAGTCTCTGGGGGCTGATCTCGCCCGACAACGGGACACGGTACAATCTCACGCTCATGGTCAGCCCGAAAATCGGCGGGCAGGCGCTGGGATTCACGACACTCACGGCCGATTACCGGAAATACTTCCGTTTATTGCGGGATTACACATTCGCCTTCAGGCTGGCCGGGGGAGGAAGTTTCGGACCGGATCCGCAGCGGTTCATCGTCGGGGGTGTGGACAACTGGATCAACCGGGCATTTCACAACGACCGCATACCGATTCAGAACGCGGAAGATTTTGTTTTTCTCACGGCCGGGATCCCCTTGAGGGGTTATGACTATGGGGAGCGTGTCGGGACAAAGTACGGGCTCGTGAACATGGAGCTCCGATTCCCGTTCTTCGGATATTTTGCTGCCGGCCCGCTGCCGGTATTCTTTGAAAGCCTCAGCGGGTTGATATTCCTCGACGTGGGCGGTGCATGGAACAACAGGAGTGACTTCAAGGGGATTGACAGGGACACAAGCGGGAACGTCTACATGAAGGACCTCCTCTCGGGGACGGGGTACGGCATCAGGATGGTCTTCCTCGGTTTCCTGTTGAAAATGGACGTGGCGTACGCCTACAACCTCAGGCAGTTTTCAGCCCCGAAGTTTTACTTCTCGCTCGGTGCGGATTTTTAGGAAGGTTTATGGACTTCCCGGGCGGGGTGTGACAGGGGGAGGTAGACGGTAAACGTACTCCCCTTGCCGGGTGAGCTGGCGACCTCGACGCGGCCGTGGTGGAGGTCGGTAATCCACTTCACGATCGACAGACCCAGGCCGCTTCCCCCCATTTCCCTCGAGCGGGCCTTATCGACGCGGTAAAACCTGTCAAAAATCTTCGCCTGTTCATCGCGGGGGATGCCGATGCCGGTATCCTTGACGCTGACCTTCACAAACCCGTTTTCCCTCACGCTCGAAAAAACGACCGTTCCGTGTTCCGGCGTATATTTTATCGCATTATCGAGCAGGTTGAGGAACAGCTGGCGCAGCCTGACGTTATCGCCCACGATCTGGACATCCTCGTTATGGGAGAGGTTGACGTGGATATCCTTCCGCATGGCGATCACCTCGCTGTCTTCGTACAATTCCGAGATGAGGTTTCTCATATTGACCCTTTCAAACGTCACTTCGGTCTTATTGACGTCGGCCTTGGAGAGTGTCAGGAGGTTCTCGATAATGGAGACCATGCGGAGGATCTCCTCGAGATTGCTCACGAGGATGTCGCGGTACTCCTCGACCGGTTTCGTGCTCCGCAGGGCAAGTTCCACCTCCCCGCGCATGATCGTCAGGGGTGTACGGAGTTCATGTGAGGCGTCGATTGAAAACTGTTTGATCTGGTTGAAGGAATCGCTGAGACGTTCGATCATCTCGTTAAAGGTTGAGGCCAGGCGTCCGATTTCATCGTCGATCGCCCGTGACGGGATGCGTTTTTCAAGGTTATGGGCGGAGATCTCCCGTGCAGTTTTGGTGATTTCGTCCACGGGGCGGAGCGAGGTATAGGCCAGGAACCAGCCGCCGCCGACCGAGACGGCGAGGGCGATGGGGATGAGGATGAGGAAAATCGAAAAGAGATTATCGAGTGCATCGCTGAGTTCGGCAAGCGGGTAGGCCACATAGATATTCATGTTATTTCTTGCGGTCGCCGCGACGCGGAGATCATCACCCTGACCGCTTTTGACCGTGGTGATATTGATCGTATCGTAGGCCACGTTGCCGACCATGAGGCTTTCCTCGCCGACGCTGAACGAGCGGAAGAGAACCTGTCCCTTTCTGGCCACCTCGATCATGGTCTTCTTGGGATTCAGGAGGGCATGTTCATAGATCTGGTTCCAGATCTGTTCGTCGGCGTCGGTCAGTTCGCCGGTTTCGGGCTGGATATCGGCGAGATCCGGAGCCAGCCGTTTCGGGGGTGAACCGAATTTCCTGCTCGGCTGGACCTTGGATTCCTTGGCTTCGATGATGCTCGCGACCCACCGGACCTCATTCCGCAGCGATCTGTCGAGGTTATCCGAGAGCTGTTCGCGGGAGTAGGTATAGGCAATCAGGCCGAACCCGATGAGCGTCGAAATGAGAATGAAGCTGTACCAAAGAGTAAGTTTTGTCCGAATCGACTTGAAAAAATGGAACATATTACTCGTCTTTTAACACATACCCGACACCGCGGACGGTATGGAGAAGTTTCTTCTCATAGCCGTCGTCGACCTTGCTCCGGAGGTGGTTGATATAGACATCAACGACGTTGGTGCCGGTATCAAAATTATAATTCCAGATATGCTCGGAGATGATCGTACGGGTCAGGACGCGGTCGACGTTGCGCATAAAATACTCCAGCAGGGCATACTCCTTCCCGGTGAGTTCGATGACCGTCTCGCCGCGTTTGGCGCGGTGGCTGACGGTATCGAGCTGGAGGTCTCCGACCTACAGGACCGTCGCTTTATCTGCCCCGCCGCGGCGCAAAAGCGACCGGACCCTCGCCAGCAACTCCGCAAAGGCGAAGGGTTTCGTGAGGTAATCATCCGCCCCGCTGTCGAGCCCCTCCACCTTATCCTCGGTCGAGCTCTTGGCGGTCAGCATCAGTACGGGGGTGGTAATTTTATTCTCCCTGACGTCACGAAGAACCGATACCCCGTCCTTCTTCGGGAGGAGGATATCCAGGACTATGAGATCATATGCCCCGGCCAGGGCCATCTGCTGGCCCTGTTCGCCGTCATAGGCGATATCGACCGAATACTGTTCCTCCTCGAGGCCCTGCTGCAGAAATTTAGCGACCTTCTTTTCATCCTCCACGACCAGAATTTTCATTCGTCCGATGACTCCTTTCCCTCAAATATAAGAAAAGAATTGACTTCAAGCGTAAAAACCGAAAATTAAAAAATTTTAAGATCACAAAGCCCGGGCCCCTCCGTGGAGAACCGTCAATGATTCGGGCGGGAAAAGGGACTGATTTCTCTCTTTTACTTCATTCGGACATTTTGTATATTTCTCCCCTAGAGATGAAGACACTCATACCGGCGATAGCGGTGGCATTTCTCACCTGCGGCTGTTTCCAGCAGATCGCGCTGAATTCCATCGGCAATCTGATGGACACCGGTTTTGAGGTCATCAACGAGGAGCAGGACCTGGACATCGCCGAAAAAAGCATAGCTTCGGACCTCAAGCTGCTCGAGACGGTGATCGCGAAGGACCCTGACAATGCACACTATCTTCTTCTCGCCTCCGAAGGGTATACGAGTTACGCGCTCGGTTTCGTTGAGGACCAGAGTGTCGACCGGGCGAGGCTCTTTTACCTCCGGGCAAAAGATTACGGCCTTCGTATCCTTCGTAAAAACAAGGACTTCGACGGCTCCCTCGGCAAGGGCATCGATACATTCCGCTCCTCGCTCGAGACATTTTCCCATGATGACATCCCCGCCATATACTGGACGGCGGTTGCCTGGGGAGGTTACATCAATCTGAGTCTCACCGATCCCTCGGCGGTTGCGGATCTTCCGCGGGTTGAGGAGATGGTCAAAATGGTCCTGGCGCATGATGCGGGATATTACTATGGCGGGCCTCATTTCGTTCTGGGGACGATCTACGGGAGCAAACCGAAGATCTTCGGCGGCAGTCCGGATCTTTCGAGGCAGCATTTCGAGGAATGTTTAAAAATCAACGGCGGCAGATTCCTCCTTTCGTACATATTCTACGCAAAAAGCTACTGCGTGCAGGCGCAGGACAGGCCGTTGTTCGAACAATGCCTGACCAAGGTGGACACGACATCGATCGACATCGAACCCAGGGCGCGGCTTGCCAATGCGATCGCGAAGAAAAAAGCAGTCCTTCTGAGAGCAAAGATCGACCAGTTATTTTAAACCTTCACCGAGAACGAGCACACGTTATGATCACCAGACGACACATCCTCATGAGTTTCTGTTCACTCACCCTCCTTCTGTCCCCGCGCGCGTGGGGTCAGGAGTACACGATCAAATTTGCGACGCTCGCGCCTGAGGGTACCACATGGATCAACGTGATGCGGGAATACGATCAGGCGGTGCGGGCCGAGAGCAAGGGGAGGATGGGATTCAAGATCTACGCAGGTGGCGTGCAGGGAGATGAAATTGACGTCCTCCGGAAGATGAAGCTCGGGCAGCTGCAGAGTGCGGGTGTCACGGGAAACGGTTTGACGACGGTCGCCCCGAAGGTACGGATACTTGATTCGCCGTTCCTCTTCAGCTCCTACGCGCAGGTGGATACCGTCTACAGGGATTTTGACGCGGAATTTTCAAAGGCATTCGAGGAAAACGGCTATGTCAATCTGGGCTGGGCCGAGGTGGGGTTCGTCTATGTCTTCACCAACACGCCGGTCCGGGTGCCGGGTGATTTACAAAACGTGAAGATGTGGATGTGGGAAGGAGATCCCATCGCGGAAGCCGCGTTCAGGGCGCTCGATGTGCATCCGATCCCATTGGCGAGCACCGATGTCATGACGTCGCTGCAGACCAGGCTTGTCGACGGCGTCTATTCGACGCCTTACGCCATGCTGGCGCTCCAGTGGTTTTCGCGGGTGAAATACATGCTCGACATACCGCTTGCAGACGCCGCCGGTGCTGTTGTGATCGTCAAGAAGAAATTCGACGAACTGCCGCCGGATCTCCGGGAGATCCTGGTCCGCAACGGCAAGAAGTACATGCAGAAACTCACGTACCTCAGCAGGGAAGACAATAAAAAGGCCATCGAAACGCTCAAGCAGAACGGCATAACCGTCATTGAACCGAGTGCAACGCAATCGTTCTCGTCGTACGCAGAAACCGGCAAAAAGGCCCGCAGGTATCTCGTGGGTTCGCTCTTCAGCGCTGAATTCCTCGACCGGGTTGAGGCCGTCGTTGCCCGCCAGCAGAAATCCGGGCATGCGGGGGCAAAGTGAGGCGGTCATCGGGGACCGGAATCAGTGTGAATCGGTGTTTTTTCAGAACAACAACTGTGAGGAAAGAACAATGCGAAGGTTTGCAAAGATGTATCTCCGGCTCATTTTCCTGTGTCTGGCGCTCCTCCCCGTGGAGTTACCGGCGCAGCATGGCAAGCTGATCCCCAACCCCTTGCGGGACATCCCCCGGTGGGTGAGGGACACCTACGCGTCGCAGCATCTGGATGACAAATACACGATCATCTACGAGCGTTTCCCGACATATCTGAAGGGGGATTTCAACGGGGACGGAAGGAAAGACGTGGTGCTTCAGATCCAGGAAGCCGGCGGCGGCAGGGACGGCATCGCGATATTCCACGGCAGGAAGCCGCAGGCGCTGTCGACCCACATCGTGATATTCGGGGCGGGAAAATCATCCGAGCGGGTACCCGCCGATTTCAAGGATCTGACGCTCTGGGCATCGGTACGCAAGGGTAAGATCCACTCGCAGGCAGTCCACCCCCCCATTGACAACATCAAAGGGGACCTGATACAGTTTCAGACGGGCAAGGGGAAATATTTTTTCCTCTACTGGAACGGCAGGCAGTACGTCTGGAGCAGTGCGGCGCGGAAAACAGAATAGCGGGATTATTTCGTTACGGTAAACACGGCCCTTGCGTAGAGCTCATTTGAGGTAAGGACCGACGCATAGACACCGCGCGGGAGCTGGCGGGTGCTTGTGGCTGCTATGTGCCTTCCCGGGTCAACCATACCATCGACCAATCGTGCTACCTCATTATTTTTCGCGTCAAGGATTCTCAGCTGGACGGCCCGGCGTGAAGGAATCTCATAGGGGATAAAAATATTATCCCGGCCGGGATCCTCTTCGGCGCTCCGCAGGGCAAAAACAGGGCGATAGGCCTGGGCCAGTTCGACAAGAGCGGGCAGAATGACGCGTCCGCCCACCGGCTGACTTTCCAGACCCGCCCAGTTGAGGGCGGTCACGGCATATGAGCACTCCTCGAGGGCGAACTCCCTGACCGTGTCGATGTACCCCGTTCGGGTGGCCGGGATCACGGCGAGGATATTTTCCGGGCGGTTGACATCGACCGGGAACTCGTTTGATCGGTAGATCGTGTACCAGCGGACGGGATCGCGGCCGCTTGCCGCCTGTTCCTTCCACTTCAGGGAGAACATATTATCCCCGAGATTCCGCAGCTGCACATCCGCGGGTGAATCGGGCGGGGTCGAATCCTTCCACTTCATCGGTGGAGGAAGCGCGCGCGCGGCATAACGTCCGTTGACGGTGAGCGGGTCGGTGAGATTTGAATATCTGAAGAACGCGTTGCCGTCGGCCATCAACGAGCGGCTGGTATCGATGATTGCGGGAATCTGCGGGGCGACATCCGTTTTATACGCCCCCACGCCGATATAGAGGTGTCTCCCGTGGGCATTCGTTGTCCAGTCCCTGACCACGGCGGCAAAATCGGGATCTCTGGTCAGGTGGCCGAGCGGCCAGTAGATCTGGGGGGAAAGGTAATCCTGCCATCCTTCAGCAATCCAGCGGCGGGAGTCCTGGAACAGTTCCGAATAGCTCTGAAGTCCCCGCAATTGGTTCACATTCTGGTAGATCCCGATCGGTGCCGAACCGATTTTTAGAAACGGTTTTATGGCCATCACGGAATCATGGAAACTCTTTGCGATGGCGTTGATATTGTTCCGGCGCCAGTCATCCCTCGGGATCTTCCTGCCGAATTTCCGGTAGGACTGATCATCCGGGTAGGGGTGCTGGGGGTAGCGGAGGTAATCGAAGAGAAAGCCGTCGATATCATAATGGCGGACGACATCGAGGGCGACGTCGACGATATATTTTCTCACCTGGGGGAGGCCCGGGTCGAACCAGTATTCCCCGTCCACCTGGTGCATCCAGTCGGGGTGAGAAAGGATGACATGGGGTGGAGTTGAACGTTCCGGCTGGGGGCCGCCGTTTTTGACAAGGATCGTATTAAACCACGCATGGACCTCCATCCCGCGTTCATGTGCCTCCCTCAGGAGAAACGCGAGCGGATCCCAGCCCGGATCCTTCCCGAGTGTGCCGGTCAGTTGAGCCGACCAGGGTTCGAACTGGGACCGGTACATCGCATCAGCGCGGCCGCGCACCTGGAAATAGATCGTATTAAACCGGGCCATCGAAAGCCTGTTGACCATATCCCGGAGTGAGCGCTGTTGTTCCGCCGTGTCGAATGATTTCGGCCAATCCAGGCCGAGGATCGTGGCGATATAGACGGCGCGGACCTCGCGTTTTGGCGGCGGGGGGATCCGGCTTCTGGCAGGTGGCGGGAGAACGAGGATCCAGGAGGCGACGGCACATCCCCAGAGGGCCATTCTGAGGCGAATGTGCCGATACCCGACCATCGCTTGAAAATTCATCGCCTAATATACCTTGAATGATCCGGAGATGCAAGGATTCCCATCGGACGGGAGGAAAATCAGGAAAAGCTGTCGGCTGCGGCGGCCGGACCGGACATGGTCAACATGGAGGGACGGGCACATTGTACGCCCGCACGGATTCATGATCAGGCGGATCCTTGATGATGGAGGGGGTAGACAGGGTTAATCCTTCAGACTTCGTGCGGGGCTGGTGTCTGGCTTCGGGTACAAACCCATGTGCGGCGCAATCCTGTCACGGAGAAACTACAGGGGCGCCGATTGTGCGTAAACGTTTATTGATGAGTAGAATCTCCATTGCTATATCCGAGCAAGTCGAATTTGAAGACGCTGTCCCGCTGACAAATTCTCAGATATGCGACGCTGCCGTTGGCGATCTTCGCACCGAGTTTCTGAAACAATTTCGGAAAATCAAGATGTGTGACATTCGTCAGGGCATAATAATCGACTCCTACAACCATACATCCACGCCTTTTTATCTCGGTATAAAATGCATCGCGATCCGAATCCCGTAATCCCATGACAGGTTTGTGAGAGTAGTAGCTTGCCACGGGAACGTTCGTAGCGCAATCGACTGGAACCGCAGGGTCTTTCCAGTTTGCGAACCAGCAGTATTGTGCGTACCACTCAGGTGCGCCGTACTTTTTTCCCGGGATGCCGAGTGAAATACTTGTCAGATACAAGAGTGCAGCAATACAGCATAAGTGTAAGAATCGGGACATACCAGAACCTCTTTTGTAAAATGAGAAAACCGGGTTCCATCAAATCCCCGACCTTCTTGACGTCGGGTCTCACCAAATAGACGGCAAACGACAGAAGGATCAGGGCCGCAGAGTAATACCGGTATCGTTTTTCTTTCATCCTCAGAAAATTTAATCCGATGATGGACATCGGGGTGGTCAGAATTGCGGGAATGTAAAATCCCCACCAGCGCCATCCCAGGACAATGAAGAGTCCTGCAAATGCATAGGGTCGTGCCAGACGTGACCAGAAGACAAATATCGGGAATACGGCAAGGAGAGCGGCTCCATAGAGGGATTTGAAACCTCGTCCGGTCACCCAGTAAAAAACGGGAATCGTGATCGAACCTGCGACGGCGACGGGGAGCCGAAGCCAAAATTCATCGGTGGGAAGAAACCTTGCCAGCAACTGGGTGATGATTTCCTGGCGGGGAACACTTTTTATCCAGCTTGCAAACAAAGCCTCGTCGATCCACAGCGGCGGATCTCCGAGGTGGGAAAGCCGCAGAAACGACCCGAGGCAGAAAATGCCGAGGAGAATGAATATCCGAAGTCGTTCGCTCTCCGAATTTATTATTTTGACCTGGCGGTGCAAATGCTACAAACCGAGGATGAGGGGGCAGCCAAATGAATTTCAAACAAATTAAAAATATTACATGATTTTTCAAATTGTGAAAAATCAAACACGGTTCAACGGGAAACGTGTCCATCATGCCGGAAATGCGGTTTCGGTGCTACGCGTGGCGTTCCGCGGGTGGGGGAGGCACCGGATAAGGAATATACCGCCGGTTATCGGGGGTTGCAGCCCGGTGTGAAGTCGAAACTTTTCTTCAAAGAAATTCTGCTAAACGGAAAATCCCACGCGGTCTACGACCGGCCGGATCCTTCTTCATCACGCAGAACGCGGGACGCGCTTTCTTTATTGACTTTATGATATATTTGGCGTATATTTTCTGTTTAAATCTCGCAAACCGATGTATTTTTCCACTATTCACGTTTAAGGATCTGTTGTGAAGAAGAACCGCGGTAAACTGATATTCATACTCGCCTGTATACTCCTTGCGCTCTATTTCCTCTATCCCACGTACAAAGATTACGAGTTCACGAAAAAGCTCAGGAGTCTGACCGGTACAGACAGCGTCACCTACTTCGACGAGCACGAGACCGACATCCGGAATGCGCGTGCAAACCGGATCAAGCTCGGGCTGGATCTCCAGGGCGGGATGAGGATTGTCCTCGAGGTCAACACCCTGAGGCTGGTCGAAGACCTTGCACAGCACAAGGACGCGCTGTTTGACAGTGTCATGGCCGAGGTTGTGAACCAGGTCAGGGCGAATCCCGACCAGGACATCATCGACATCGTCCAGCAGCGGTTTCAGGCCAAGCAGGTGAGGCTGAGCCGTTATTACGGAAGCATCCGTGACAGCGACGACGACATCATCAAGCGGCTCCGGGATGAGACATCCAACGCGGTGGACAGGGCCAAGGAAATCGTCCGGAACCGTGTCGACCAGTACGGTGTCTCCGAACCCTCCATTCAGGTCCAGGGGGCGCGGCGGATCATCGTCGAGCTGCCGGGTGTGAGCAACGAGAAAGAGGTTCAGGACCTTCTCAAGGGGACTGCGCTCCTTGAATTCAAGCTTCTGATTGATCCCGAGATCTGCATAAAAGTCTATCAGGCAATCGACCAGAAGCTCGGCGGCAAGCCGCTCTCCGACACAACAAAGAGTGACACCTCGCAGGCGATCGCATCGGCCGATACGGCAGTGGCTGACACGGCGAACAGGATTGACACAGGACTGGCCGCGGTGCAGGGGGACCGGGCAAAGGCTCTGGCGCAGGCAGCGAAGGAGCATCCCTTTTTCGTCCTCGCGAACCCCTTCCAAGGAGAAAACCAGGCCTGGGACGGAATGTTGAAGTCGACGGAGGAAGACCGTCGCAAGGTGGACCGAATCCTTGCGCGGCCGGACATACAGAGTCTGATCCCATCCGACATGGCGTTTGTCTGGTCGGCGAAGCCGCTCTTCACGGCGGAGGGAAAGAAGTTTTTCGCGCTCTACGCGGTGAAGAAAACGCCCGAACTGACGGGCGGTGTGATCGTGAACGCCCGTTCCACGATCGATCCGCAGTACAACACGCCGATTGTGGACATGGAAATGAACAGCGAGGGGGCGCATGAATGGGCGCGGATAACCGGTGCGAACGTCAAGAAGCGGATTGCGATCATCATGGACAACGCATGTTTCTCGGCCCCCGTCGTTCAGCAGAAGATCACCGGCGGGAGATCCCAGATAAGCGGCATGGACAATGCGGAGGAGGCGAAGCTTCTCGAGATCGTCCTGAAGGCCGGTGCGCTGCCGGCGCCTGTGGAGATTATCCAGCAGGCGACTGTCGGTCCGTCGCTCGGGGAAGATTCGATCCGTCAGGGGATCTGGTCGGCGATTCTTGCGCTCGGACTGACGGTGGTGTTCATGATCATGTATTACAGCACGGGGGGTACGATGGCAGACATCGCGCTCTTCCTGGACATCCTGTTCGTCCTGGGGGTCCTTGCTGCATTCAAGGGGACGCTCACCCTTCCGGGGATCGCGGGGGTGATCCTGACGGTGGCGGTGGCGGTGGACGCCAACGTGCTTATTTACGAGCGCATACGGGAGGAATCGGTGACCGGCAAGACGTTAAGTGCGGCGATCGACGCCGGTTACACGAGGGCCTTCACTGCGATATTCGATGCGAACCTCACCGCCTTCATCACGGGTGTGATCCTGTATCAGTTCGGAAGCGGGCCCGTGCAGGGATTTGCGCTGACGCTGATGATCGGCATTGTGGCGAGCGTTTTCAGTGCCGTCGTGGTCAGTCGGGTGATCATCGAGATCCTGATTGAGCGCGGAAAACACGTGAGTTTCGGTTGATCACTTTTATATCCTTGGAGAATGTGAATGCGATTTTTTCGTAAGACAAACATTGATTTCATGGGCAAACGGAAGATGTGGTACACCATATCGGTGACCATCATCGTCCTGGGCATCGTTTCGCTGGCGGTCAAGGGATTTCACTTCGGCATCGATTTCCTGGGTGGCACGGAGATGATCGTGAAGTTTGATCACGCGGCTGATATCGGCAGGATCCGGTCAATGATGGACAACGCCGGTTTTCGGGGTTCCGAGCTCAAGGCCTACGGATCCCCGGCGACCATCCTTCTGCGGACCCAGTATCAGGGGGAAGGGACTTCGGTAGGCGACCGGATACGGGCGGAGCTCTCGAAAACATTTCCCGATGAGCACCCCCGTGTGCTGTCGGAAACCAAGATCGGGCCCAAGGTCGGAGGTGAACTCCGCCGCAACGCCCTTCTGGCGGTGTTATCGTCGCTGATCGCGATGTCGCTCTACGTTGCGTTCCGGTTCAAGTTCATCTACGGTGTCGGCGCGCTTGCCGCGTTGTTTCACGACGTCATGGTCGCGCTCGGATTCGTCTCGTTTTTCGACGGTCTGACCTCCTACACGAACTTCGAGATCGATCAGAACATGATCGCGGCGTTCCTGACGATCGTCGGTCTTTCGATGAACGACAACGTGGTGATTTTCGACCGGATACGTGAAAATCAAAAAATTTACCGTTCGATGCCGTTGGGGGAGCTCATCAACAAAAGCCTGAACGAGACGCTGAGCAGGACCCTGATCACCTCCGGGACGATATTCGTGATCACGATCATACTCTTCCTCTTCGGCGGCGAAGTCAACCGGGGGTTTGCCTTTGCTCTGACGATCGGCATCACAACGGGCACCTATTCATCGATTTACATCGCCAGTGCGATCGTTCTGGATTACACGAACCGCAAGCTCCGCCGCAGCCAGGCGCCAGTCTCAACACCGAAACCGACATATGAAACTCTCAACAAATGATGCTGACGGGGTGGTGGTCATTCAGCTTGAGGGAAACGTCCTCGGCGGTCCGGACGCGACCACGCTGAACGATCTTCTCCACAAGCTCGTCGAAAAGCGGAAGAAAAAGATTGTGCTCGATCTTTCAAAGGTTCACACAATGAACAGTTCCGGGTTAAGCATGCTCATCAACGCGCTCACCACCATGCGGAACGCGAGCGGGGATCTCAAGCTTGCCGCAGCCTCAAAAAAAATAGAAAGCCTCCTCGTCATCACGAAACTGAGCACCGTCTTCGAAGTCCATCCGAGCGTCAAGAAGGCTGTCGGCAGCTTTACGAAGTAACCTCGGGGGCACGCAGGTTTCGCAGAATCTCCGGTAGAGGGAACAAGCTGTCGGAGATTTTTTTTTAACAGGCCACTATGAGTGTTCAGATCATTGTCGGCGCCCAGTGGGGCGATGAAGGGAAGGGAAAAATCGTCGACCACCTCAGTGACGGGGTCGACATCGTCGCCCGGTACCAGGGCGGGGCAAACGCCGGCCACACCGTCGTCATCGGGAACTCCACCTACGTTCTTCACCTGATCCCCTCCGGCATATTCCATCCGAATGTCACCTGTGTCATCGGGAACGGGGTCGTCATCGATCCGGCGGCGTTCCTGGAGGAGGCTGAAAGCCTGCGGAAGCTCAGGATCGGGCTTGAGGGGAGGCTCCTGGTGAGTCATCATGCGCATCTGATCATGCCGTATCACAAACTCCTCGATACCATCCGGGAGAAGACGTCGGATCAGATCGGGACCACGGGCCGGGGGATCGGGCCCGCATACATCGACAAGTCGATGCGTGCCGGGATACGGATGGGTGATCTTCTGAACCGGGAGCTTCTCGCCGAGAAGATCAAAAAAAACGTCGCGGAAAAAAACCAGATCCTCCGGACACTCTACCATGCGGGCGAACTCGACGCCGACGGCATCATTGCCGATTACGAACATTACGCCACGGAGATCGCGCCCTATCTCGCAGACACATCCTCCTACCTCGCCGGTGCGATCAGGGACAACAAGCGGATACTCGCCGAAGGAGCGCAGGGGGCTCTTCTCGACGTCGATCACGGAACCTATCCGTTCGTGACATCCTCCAATCCGACAAGCGGCGGTGCCTGCACGGGACTCGGGATTCCGCCGACGGCGGTGACGCTGGTGACGGGTGTGGTCAAGGCGTACGCAACGAGAGTCGGGAACGGGCCGTTTCCCACGGAGCAGAAGAACGAAACGGGTGAGCAGATGCGCTCGACGGGGGGTGAATACGGTGCGACGACGGGAAGGCCGCGCAGGTGCGGGTGGTTCGACGCAGTCAGTGTCCGGTACGCGGTGATGGTGAACGGGATCACGAGCATCGCCGTGACGAAGCTTGACGTTCTGGACGGATTCAAAAAAATCCCCGTTGCGACGGGGTACACGGTTGACGGCAAGTCTGTCGGGGCATTTCCCGCGGACACGGAGACGCTTCTGAGGGCTCAGCCGGTGTACGAGGTGTTCGACGGATGGAACCGGCCGACCTCGCGGGCGCGGTCGTTCGCGGATCTCCCCGCGGCGGCACAGCGGTATGTCCGGGCGATTGCCGAGCTGACCGGGACCACGATATCCATGATATCGGTCGGTGCAAAGCGAGATCAGACAATCCTCCTCACCTCCGGCTAGAGATGGCGACACCGCGCTCGGCAAATATCAAACTTCTCCTTGTCATCGTCGCGGTCATCATCGTCGTCGCGACGCTGCTCTACACGCAGTACCTCGTCAAAGACCTCCTCTACCGGGAGCGGGAGGTGGCGGGACTCTACGCCAGGTCGATAGAATTCATAGCAAACCGGCCCGCCGACAAGGCGACGGACCAGTCGGACTACAGCTTCATTTTCGATGAGATGATCCGGTCGATCGATTTTCCGATCGTGCTTTCGGACCCGAAGAACGAACCGATTTTCCCCTACAGCACCAACGCAAAGAACGTCGCCTTTGACACGACATGGTCGCAGCAGGCGCAGAAGGAATTCTTCGAGGGTGTCATCCGGGATCTCGACAACCAGCACCCCCCGATCAAGGTCACGCTTCAGGATTCCGTGGTCATCAACTACGTCCATTACGGGGAATCGGCGCTCATCACGAAGCTCCGGTGGCTCCCCTACATTGAAATCGCGGTGGCGGGGATGTTCATCATCCTGGGGTACATCGGCTTCAGTTACATCAAGCGGAGTGAGCAGAGCAACATCTGGGTCGGGATGTCGAAAGAGACTGCCCACCAGCTGGGGACGCCGATCTCGAGCCTGATGGGGTGGCTGGAGATCCTGAAAGACGGCGCCAGGGACAATCCCAGGCAGCTTGCGACGCTCTCCGAGGTCGAGCGTGACATCATACGGCTTCAGCGGGTCACCGACCGGTTCTCCAAGATCGGCTCAAAGCCGATCCTGGGCGAGGAGGACGTCTTCGACGTCATCAGCGGGACAATCCAGTATTACAAGCAGCGGCTTCCCTCAAGGTTCGGTGACGGGAAGCAGATTGAGATCACGTTTGACACCACCGAGCGGCCGAAGGCCAAGATCAACCGCGAGTTGTTCGGGTGGGTCATTGAGAACCTGATAAAAAACGCCATCGACGCCATGGAGCACGGCCGGGGGACGATCACGTTTTCGCTCTCGCAGAAAAACCGGGACATTTACGTCGATGTCAGGGACACCGGCAAGGGTATAGACAAAAAACAGCGGAAGGACATCTTCCGGCCCGGGTACAGCACAAAGCAGCGGGGCTGGGGTCTGGGTCTGAGCCTGTCGAAAAGGATCATTGAAACCTACCACGAGGGGAAAATTTTCGTCAAAGAGAGCAAGGCCGGGAAAGGCACCACCTTCCGGATCAAGCTGCACACCTGATCAGAGCCGCTTCACCTCACCTTCACGGACAGATCCTCATCCCGGACCACCCAGGTGCCGGACGAAATCACCTCCTTCCCCTTCACGACGCACCATGAAGATTCATACGGAAGAAGTTCGGGGCGGGCCGCGGGGCTCAGGGGAGCGATCCAGACCATAAGCCCTCTGGAATTGAAGGGATTTTCGATGCACTGGACAAGAGCGAGCGAGCTGTCAAAAACGGACTCGCGGCCGATCTTGATCGAGTCCCTGACAAGGTGATAAGGGAACTTCCCTTCCAGTTGAGCAACGACGGAATTTTCGCGGGCGGTGCCGTAGAGAATGACGTGATCCTGCTGGAGGTCGGCCAGTGAACTCGCGGTATCGGGTTTCAGTGCAAGAGACCATGAGGCCCGGTCCATTTCCGACGAATCGCGCCGGGCAAGTTCGAGAACCGGCCCCTTGTCATGTTTTGTCCCCACAATCATCACCCCATCCGAAGGATCGCGCAAGTCGCTTAACTTCACGGGGAGCTTCTGGATCTTGAGAAGATCCCCCTGGGGATCGACGGTTGCGCGGAGAGGTTTCGATCGTGAGCGGACATCGAATCCGGCATCATTATGGTAGGCGCCGGTACTATCGGCGCCGAGCCAGACCGATTGTCTGGCAGTATCGTCCAGGCATTCGACTGCGACATCGACGGGGGTTGTATACTGTTCATAACCCAGGATGCGGACGCGCCCCTCGGTTCGCCAGCCGCCCGGCACGGAATCGGATTTCACGCGGTAGATCTTCAGTCGGGGGACACCGCGGTTTGTTGTCCACTGGTCAAAAAACCAGCCGAGGCGTTTCCGGGAAATCTCCTCGGCAAGGCGCTGAAAGTCGTCCTGGGTGACCCTCCGGAGGGCATATCGTGCGGCCCACCGGTGGTAGAGAAGAAAAAAGGCGCTGTCGCCGATGACCTTTCTCAGCATATTATGGACAAAGGATGCCTTAAGGTAATGGGTGGGGATGGAGCGAAGGTCGGCCTTCTGCCGCAAGGGGAGGTCTTTCCGGTTTTCGATGCGGAGGAGAAGCGGTCTGAGGAGCGGGTGATGCTGGAGTGAATCCCGGGCGGACAATTTACCCGATGATTCGCTGAAAAGGAGCGAGGAATACTCGCACATCCCCTCCGAAAGGAGGGCTGCGTCCTCATCCCTGATGAAGACCGTCATCGGCCACCACTGGTGGGCGATTTCATGGGGAAGGATCGCCTCGGCGCGGTCGAACTTGCTCTCGGCCGTGAGGGCGATTTTCTTCACCAGAATCATCGAGGGAACGGCGATAGCCAGGACATTGCGGCCTGCGACCCAGTCATCGACCTCGACAAGTGTCAGACGGCTGAAACGGTAGGGTGAAAACCTCGCGCCATAAAAATCCAGAACCCTTTTCGCTTCGTCGGCAAGTGGCCGGGCGGAGGAGGAATCCTCCCGATAGAAGGCCACACTCACCGGGAGGTTATTCATTTCTGTATATTTTCCGGCACAGATCCATCCGATCATCGGAACAGGTGCATCGAGGGAAAACACCTCGGTGAGGGAGTCACCGGCAGTCGATCGGAAGACCATATCACCGGGGGCAAAAACGGACCAGTCGGCCGGGACGGTGATCGTCATGCGGAGGGAGGATATTCTTTTCGGTCCGAAGGAGGAGGGTAAAAATTCCTCCTCGCGCAGGACGGCACGGTCGGTGGTGAGCCGGGTAAACTCGGAATGAAAATCGAGCACACCCGAGTATGCTATGCGGCATTCCAGAATGGAATCGCGGGGCGGATTTTTGATCGTCCAAACCCCCTCCCCGCCTTCAAACGTCCTCTCCTTGCCGTTCAGGGAAAAGCTTTCCACGTCATAGAACGGCGGGAAGCGGAGAGTCAGGGAATCGCGAAGCGTGTTAAGGCGGTGGATGGTGATCGTATCGGTGCAGGTAATCCCGGTCTGCGATGGGAAAATATGGAGTGAGAAGTGGTGTCCGGTGATTTCATACGATGAATCGGCTGTAGGTTGTCCCCATGCGCATGGTCCGGAAAAAGCGAACACAAGGGCGACGCCGGCCGATAGCACCATCGACTGGAAGGTATGCCGGACGATGCTCATTGCAGGGGTGGAGCCGGGGGTGGCGGCGGCATGGCCGTGAGGGTCTTCGGTTTAAAGACGGAGAAACCGATCAAACCCCCGAGCATGCCGAAAATCATATAAAGGATACCCCCGAAGAAGAAGCTGGTCATGATATGGACGACCGAGAGTCTTTCCCTCAGGGCCGATTCCATCTGATCCATCACCTCGGGTGGCAGCTGGATATTGGCGTTCCGCAGGAAATTGAAGAGGAACTCCATCGCGACATTTCCGAAGATGAGTGTAAAGACCAGGGAAAGGAGAGTGGAGATGACGGCGCCGATGATGCCCGCAAGGAGGCCGACGATGAGGCAATCGCCGGAGGTAAACGGGGGTGTATCGGGGGTAAAATTATTCTTATAGAACATCACAGAGAGAAAACCGCCGAGGAGGACGCCTGCGCAGCAGAAGCAATTGACAAAGCTGACAAACGGTATGGAGGAAATCAGACCGATGATCACGCCGCCATAGAGCGCGGGTATCTTCATATCAGGTTTGGGGTTCATGTCTCATCCTGAAGTGTTGTTGGTGGGAAAGGATTTCATGATATGCCTCGAGAAAGAGCGGGGCGACGAGGCGCGCGCTGACAAGTCCGAAAAGCCCGCCGGTAAGGACTCTCGTCAGAGTGCCCGAGCCGTGAAGGCCGATGGTATCGAGGAAAACATCGGCCATCATGGGGCCTGCGGCCAGGAGCCAGAGAAAGATTGCGGGGCCTTTCAGCCACCTCGCGGTCCAGGGAAGAAGGACGACGCCGATGAAAAAGCTGAAATAAATCGCCGTGCAGCGGATACAGACCGCGAGTGGTTTGCCGGAGAGGAAAAACGACCGGGCGGGGTCCTGGTGGCAAATCGGGAAAAAGAAACGGTAGCAGAGTGTTGCTGCAGATGGAAACCGCGGAGCAAGCACCGGGCCAAGCATGATCAGTGCGCACCATGCAACAAGACCACCGAGGAGAATCCAATATGCCTGTAGCCTGTAGAACCTCATGCGTTCCGAACAAGTTAGCAGAAATCATTTTCAGAAGCAACAGAAGGGGCTTGCGTAGAAATTGATTAATTCAGGCGAGAACGGTATATTTGAAGCGATTTTTTGCAGGCCCGGGTTCAGCAGGAAAATCCGGAACCCGCGACGCATTCGTCAACATCAATACACGGAACGACATGAAAACCCTCAGCAAATCCCGCAACTTTCTCGGACTCGAAGACCGGTATTCAACCTACGGCCGGTCAAAAGTCGTCATCCTCCCGATCCCCTACGAGCACACGGTAAGTTACGGGGGTGGAACGCGGAACGGCCCTGTTGCGATCCTGGACGCATCCCGTTATGTGGAATTTTACGATGAAGAGACCGAGCGGGAGATCCACCGCGATCTCGGCATCGCCACGCTCCCCCAGATGGCATTTTCCCGGAAGAAGGACGAGGCTGCGCTGGAGGATATTTACCAGGCTGTAAAAAAGCTCCTCCGCGACAAAAAATTTGTCGTGTCGCTCGGGGGGGAGCACACCATCTCGCAGGCTATCATCGCGGCGCATGCGGAGCGGTACAAAGATCTGTCGGTTCTGCAGATTGACGCACATTCCGACCTCCGGGATGAGTACCAGGGGAGCAAGTACAGCCATGCATGCATCATGGCGCGGGTATGCGAGTTCGTCGATCCGCAGCGGATCGTCCAGGTGGGAATACGGGCGCAGTGCATTGAGGAGGCTGAATTCATCCGGCACAGCGGGATTCACACCCTCTATGCGTACCAGATCAGGAGCGGCAGGTACACGAAGATCGTCAAGGGGTGGGAAGACTATGCGATCGACCATCTCACCGGTCACGTCTACGTCACATTTGACGTGGACGGCCTTGATCCGTCGATCATGCCCTCCACGGGGACACCGGAACCGGACGGATTATTCTGGCATGAGACCATGAAGCTCCTCCGGAAGCTCGGAATGAAGAAGCAGGTTGTCGGGTGTGATGTTGTGGAATTCGCGCCCAACGCCGGTGTGCATCATCCGGATCTGACGGCGGCGAGGCTGGTGTCGAAGATGATCAACTATTTTTGCCGTTGACGAAAAAGCCCGACGAGATCAGGGATAACGCCTCAGGCCCCCCTGTCGGATCAGGCGATCCCACCGGAAGATCATCACTTTGACAAAAGTGGCACGGGGGCGCGCGCAAAAGGAAATATTTTTGCACAATCGCGTCCATTTGCGTACATTGAGAGCGAACTTCTTTTATTCACGACAGGTAAGAACATCACATCATGCGTATTGGAATACTGACAGGTGGTGGGGACGTCCCCGGTCTGAACCCCTGCATAAAAGCTGCTGTATACCGTGCATCGGATGACGGACATGAGATGATCGGCATCCGGCGCGGCTGGGGCGGATTATTGAGATTCAACCCTGCGGATCCGCGTTCGCAGGAAGAGCACATCATCCAGCTGACAAGGGTCAACACGCGGACGATCGACAGGACAGGCGGAACATACCTTCACACCTCGCGCACGAATCCGCAGAGGGTAAAACCGAAGGAACTCCCGGAATTCCTGAAGGAGAGGTACACCGGGGCTGGTGGTGACGCGACCATTGACTGCACCGATCACGTCTTGCAGGTACTGGAGAACCTGAAGATCGACGCCCTCATCGCGATCGGCGGTGACGACACCTTAAGTTACGCCGTCCGTCTTCACAAGGAAAACTTCCCGATCGTCTGCATACCGAAGACCATGGACAACGACGTATACGGAACCGATTACTGCATCGGGTTTTCGACCGCGGTGACACGCAGTGTGGAATTCATCCACGCGCTCCGGACGCCGACGGGATCGCACGAACGGATCTGCGTCGTCGAACTCTTCGGAAGATACTCGGGTGAGACCTCGCTCATTTCGGCGTATCTGGCCGGGGTAGACCGTGCGGTCATCTCCGAGGTCGATTTTGACATACAGAAACTCGTCGATTTTCTCGTCGAGGACAGAAAAGGCAACCCGAGCAACTATTCCATCATGACCATATCCGAGGGGGCGAAGCCCATCGGGGGTGAGATGATGATGATGGGGGAAGCGGATGCTTTCGGGCACAAAAAGCTCAGGGGTATTGGCGACTTCATCAGCCAGGAGATTGAAAAGCGTTCCGGGGCAAAGACCATATTTCAGCCGCTGGCATATCTGATGCGGAGCGGTGCGCCGGACGCGCTTGATCTGATGGTATCGACGAGTTACGGATATCTGGCAACGGATCTTTTGATAAAAAAGAACACCGGCCGCATGGTATCGCTCCGGGACGGAAAATACACAACGGTTTCCGCGAACATCATCACCGAGGGGAAAAAGCGGGTTGATGTGGATGAGCTCTATGACCAGGTCCATTACCGGCCGAAGGTTGCGCATCTGCTCGGTAAACCGATGTTTCTCTACTGATGACACACCGATCTGGACTGAACCAACGCATGCGGGGGTGGGTAAAAACCCCCGCATGCGTTTGATTTTCACGCCATTTTTCGTTTAATTCACAAAAAGCCTTACGTGCAGTCAGCCTAAAAATCCGCCTAAGGGTCTGGTGGGGCGATGATTTTTCCCTTTTTTTTAGTGATCGAGAGTAACTATCTGCCAAGAAACCGTTTTCAGGTCTCATGTCCACCCCGTTAATGAAACAATACGTCCAGATGAAGGCGAAGTACCCCGAAACGGTACTCCTCTTCAGGCTCGGGGATTTTTATGAGACGTTCGAGGACGACGCAAAAATCACATCGCGGGTTCTCGGCCTGACGCTCACAAAGCGGAACAACGGGGCGGCCGGGGAGATCCCCCTTGCCGGGTTTCCGCATCATGCGCTCGATGCCTACCTGCCGAAGCTTCTCAAAGCCGGGTACCGGGTGGCTGTCTGTGAGCAGCTTGAAGATCCGAAATTCGCGAAAGGCATTGTGAAGCGGGATGTCGTCGAGGTTGTAACGCCCGGTGTTGCCTTTTCCGACAATGTCCTCGAGCAGAAGCAGAACAACTACCTTCTGGCGATTTCGCTCCCCTCCCCCATCACCGCCGGTGACGAAACGATCGGGATGGCATTCACCGACGTCTCGACGGGTGAATTCAGCGCCGCGGAATTCCCCTTCGGTGAGATCAGGGAACATATTGCGGGGCTGCTGCCGTCGGAGATCCTCGTACAAAAGCGGGATGCGGAAACCATTTCCCGCATCCTGGCCGGCCAGACAAAGGCAATCTACACAAGGCTCGACGACTGGATTTTCAATTTCGATTACGCGCACGAGCTCCTCACCGGCCATTTCCGGACGCAGACGTTAAAGGGATTCGGTGTGGAGCAGTACCGGTCCGGGCTCGTTGCGGCAGGTGCCGTGATGAATTACCTGCAGGAAACCCAGAAAACCAACATTCTCCACATCAAAAAAATCGTTCCGTTCGACACCGGTAACTACATCAACCTCGATCTTTCGACAAAGCGAAACCTTGAGATCACCCGTTCGGTTGAAGGGCGTGAGGAGGGGACATTGTTCTGGGTGCTGGACCGGACCCGGACGCCGATGGGGGGCCGGCTGCTGAAAAAATGGATCAACCAGCCGCTGAAAAAATCCGGACCCATCCGGGAGCGGCTCGATGCGGTGCGCGATCTGGCGGGGAGTACGGATCTGAGGGAAGAGCTCGGAGCGCTCCTTTCGCACATCGGGGATCTCGAACGGCTGATATCAAAAATATGCACGAACAGGGCCAATCCGAGGGAGGTTGCGTCGATGAAGGGGATGCTTGTCCAGACCACCGCGCTGAAGCATGTCCTGGGGAAAAAATTCCCGGAAAAAACACCTGCAAAGGGGTCCCGTGCGCTCGGGGCCGTTACAGAAGGGATTCAGCCGCTCGACGGGCTTGTCGAGGCCATTCGCTGCGCGCTTGAGGACGATCCGCCCTTCAATCTTGCCGACGGGGGTGTGATCCGGAAGGGGTACAACCGGGAGCTCGACAGCCTGCGGGACATCGCGTTAAACGGCAAGACGTGGATTGCAAATCTCCAGAAAACGGAGCGGGACCGGACGGGGATCTCGTCTCTGAAGGTCGGATTCAACAATGTCTTCGGATACTACATTGAAATCACCAATGCCCACAAGGACAAGGTTCCCGAGGGGCGGTACATCAGGAAACAGACGCTGGCGAATGCCGAACGGTACATCACGCCTGAGCTGAAGGAGTACGAGGACAAGATCCTCCATGCCGAGGAAAAAACCCTTTCTCTCGAGACCGAACTCTTCAACAATCTCCGGATGAAGATTGCGGAGTATGCGGAAGCCCTTCAGAACAACGCGCGTCTCATCGCTCTACTCGACTGTTTCACGTCGCTCGCAGAGGTCGCCGAGGAAAACCACTACACGGAGCCCGCGGTCGACGACGGCCTCAGGATCAGGATCACGGGCGGGCGGCATCCGGTGATCGAGAAGCTCCTTCCGCCCGGAGAATCGTACACGGCGAACGACATCGATCTGGACAACGGGGACAATCAGATTCTGATCATCACGGGGCCGAACATGAGCGGGAAATCGAGTTACCTCCGCCAGGCCGGATTGATCGTCCTCCTGGCGCAGATCGGGAGTTTCGTTCCTGCGGCGGAGGCACAGATCGGCATTGTGGATAAGATCTTCACCCGGGTCGGGGCCAGTGACAACATCGCATCCGGGGAAAGCACGTTCCTCGTCGAAATGCACGAGGCGGCGAACATCGTGAACACGGCGACATCGCGCAGTCTGATTCTCCTGGACGAAGTCGGCCGCGGAACGAGCACATTTGACGGCATCAGCATCGCGTGGGCGTTGACGGAATACCTTCACAACCGGATCGGGGCGAAGACCCTCTTCGCGACGCATTATCACGAGCTCAACGAACTTGCGGATCTTTTCCCGAGGATCAGGAACCTGAAGGTGGAGGTCAGGGAATACGGCGACAAGGTGATATTCCTTCACAAGGTGACGTCGGGATTTGCGGACCACTCTTACGGCATCCAGGTCGCGCAGATGGCCGGTTTGCCCGAGGAGGTCACGGAGCGGGCAAAGAAGATCCTGAAAAACCTGGAATGTTCGGATCTGAACGTCCATGGAGAGGCCGGGCAGGGCGATGCGAAGCCGAAGGGATCGAAAGGAAGAATTGCGCCTGCAGAAATCCAGATGACGCTGTTCGAGATGAAAGACGACAAGCTCAGGGAAGAACTGAACAAAATGGATGTTGACAACATGACCCCGCTGGAAGCCCTTGAGAAACTGGCTGAACTGAAGCGAAAGGCAAGCCACAGTTGATTCATCGGAGTCGGCCGGGAAAGGAGACCATCATGCGAACAATACCTGTTATGAAATCCCCCCTGAAACACTCCGGGGGCACACACTGGCAGGTTCATCTCCTTGCGGTTTTATCCTTCCTCCTTTCCTTTACCATAATCTCCAGGAACGGGCACAGGCCCGAGCCTTCGGGCCTCCGTGAACATGAGGAACGGACCGGTGCATTACAGGCGCTGGATTTCTGGACGAGGGCGAGGGCATATCCCGGCAGTGACATACCGCCGGGGAAGTACTGGCATGCGTTCCAGCAGATGAAAACGCGGCTCAAGGAATATTCACGGACGGTCCAATCGACGAGCAGCTGGAAGGCGATAGGTCCTTTAAACCTCTCCGGCCGTGCGATCAGCGTAGCGGTGAACCCGTTGAACAGCAACACCGTCTATGTCGGATCCGCGAGTGGGGGTCTCTGGCGATCGCGCACAGCGGGTCTTGGCGGTGACTGGGAACGGATCCGGACAGGATTTCCAGTTCTCGGGGTCGGGGCGATCGCGATATCGCCGGTCGATTCGAATCTCATCTACATCGGAACGGGCGAGGTGTACAACTATCTGGCCTCGACCGGGGGGCTCGTCATCCGCACGACGAGGGGGAGTTACGGCATCGGGATATTAAAAACAACCGACGGGGGCACAAGCTGGGTAAAAAGCCTTGATTGGGCTGAATATTATCAATCCGGGATTCAATGCATCCGGTTCAACCCCCTGAACCCGCGCACGATCCTTGCGGCGACATCTGAAGGGATCTACAAATCGACGGATGCGGGAGAGTCGTGGTATCTCACGAACGGGTACAAGATGGCGGAAGACATTCTGATCAATCCCGTCGACACAACCCTCGTTCTCGCATCGGTCGGCAATTTCAGCAGTGTCGGAGCCGGGCTTTATTATTCAAACACCGGGGGGGAAACCTGGTCCCCGGCCGGTGATTTTCCCGCATACTCGGGGAAAACCCTGCTGGACATGTATCAGGCCCATCCCAACGTCGTGTATGCCAGTGTTGCCGAAAGCACCACCTCGGTCGGTTCACTCTGGAGATCGACCGATTTCGGTCTCAGCTGGACCGAGCTCAGTTCCCAGGATGTAGCCGGGGTACAGGGCTGGTATTCCCATTTTGTGGCGGTGCACCCGAACGACTCATCGCAGGTCATCCGGGGGGGAGTCAGCATATACAAGTCGACCGACGGGGGAAGAACCTTTTTCGGCGCAGCCGGTTCGTACGCCGATCATCATGCATTCGCGCGCGATCCGGTCAATCCCGGGATCATCTACAATGTCAATGACGACGGGCTTTACCGTTCGACCGATTTTGGCAACTCCTACACCAATGCAGGTTCCGGCATGCAGACCGGCCAGTTCTACAACGGTTTTTCGAGTTCGGGGCAGGATTCTCTCTATGCTGTCGGCCAGACTCAGGATCACATCGCGGCATGGGTTTATCAGGGAAGTCCCTATTGGGGGAGGATACCGGGGGATGAGGTGGGCTGGACGGCGATGGATCCCAATAACGACCAGGTCCTCTATGAAGTCGACAGAAACGGAGGGAATGTGTTGCGTCTCGGGGTAGGATATGTCTTCAGCGACGGCAATTTCGGGGCATGGAACACCCCGATCATCATCTCCGCGTCGAACCCCGCGGTGCTCTATTTCCCCAAGAACCTGGTCTACAGGACCCTCAACACGGGCACCTCATGGTCGGCCACAAGCGCCGGTGCGATCAACGACGGAAACGTCGCGATATCGGCCGCGATGTCGTTTACAGACTCCGCGACGGTGTATATAGGGAAAGCACCCTACGCGGCCGCGATGAGCATCTTCCGGACCACCAACGCCGGCTCGGCATGGACAAATATCAGCAGCGGTCTGCCCAACAGGTATCCGCTGGACATCGCCGTCGACCCGAACAATTCAAGAGTGGTGTACATCGGATTGGGGGGTTATGGCTTGGAACACATCTTCAAATCAACAAATGGAGGAACTTCGTGGAGCGACATATCGGGAAACCTGCCCGACATCCCGGTGACTGCGGTCATCGTCGATCCACAGAATTCGAACTATGTCTACATCGGGACAGACATCGGGGTGAATGTTTCATCCGACGGCGGCGCAAGCTGGAGCAATTTTTCGGAAGGTTTACCCGATGCGATCCTCGTATCCGATCTATCGATATCCCCTTCAAACCGGACCCTGCGGGCTGTGACCCATGGAAGCGGGGTATTCGAGCGGAAGTTACCGGACATACTTCCCTACCTGACCTCGCTCCAGCCGAACGGCGGAGAACAGTGGGTCTATTCCACCTCCCACCAGATAACATGGGATGAAGGTGCGGTCGCCTATGTCCGGATTGACCTGTCGACCGACAACGGTCTGACATGGTCGACAATCTCCGACAGTGTGCCGGGCGGATTGCGGTCGTACTCGTGGACCATTCCCTATGTCCAGACGCAGCAGGCGAAAATCAGAATCACCTCTCTCGGGAACCCCGCGCTTGTTCAGACAAGTCAGAATCCGTTTACGCTCTATTTCCGGGGAGGCATCATGCATCTCACCCCCGGATGGAACATGGTATCACTTCCCTCCCGGCCATATGTCAATCTGGTGGGGGGAATCTTCACGGCGCCTCACGCTGCGGTTTGCGATGTATATTCGTACAACCCGCCGGGGTACAGCATACTCACCTGCGGCGATTCCATGACCGCTGGCAGTGGATACTGGATCCGGTACCCGAGGCCGGACACCATTCTTTTTGCCGGAGATTCACTCCAAACAGTTCAGATTCCGTTGGAAAAAGGGTGGAATCTGATCGGCTCTATAACCGAACCCGTTCCCGTCTCGTCGCTGTCAGCCGATTCCGGGACGGGGATCGGACCGGATTCGAGAGTCTTTACCTATCAGAACGGATACAGGGTGAGCGACACGCTTCTGCCGGGCATAGGATACTGGATCAAATCGGACACCTCCGGAATCCTCACCCTCTCCTCCTCCTCCGCGGTGATCCCGAAACAGGTTGCGGATGCAGGGGACGATCGCACGGTTTTGCACACCCTGAAATTCCGGGATGCGGTTGGGGGATCGGAAGAATTACAATACGGAACGGGGACAAACCGAGATCAGGACCGGTCATACGGCCTTCCCCCCTTGCCGCCGGAGGGAAGTTTCGATGTCAGGTTCTCGTCCCAGTCGTCTGCCGCCTATTGCGCGGGGAACACGATGGCGGAAGAGTTTGTGATTCTTCTTCAGGGAATCGCCTATCCGCTCCGGCTCTCCGCGTCCGGTTCGCGGGATGGGAATTGGGCGGTGGTAGTGGATGGTGTCGTCACGCCGCTTATGGCGGGACATGACATCGTCATCGACAAGCCGGTCAGGCAGATACTTCTCCGGTTTACGAACTCCGGATCTCCGGCAAGGCCTGAAAAATACGCCCTTTTCCAGAATTACCCGAATCCGTTCAATCCGTCGACGGCCATCACTTATGATGTGCCGGAACCATCGCACATATCGGTAAAGATCTATACGATGCTGGGCCAGGAGATCGCGGCACTTGTGGACCGGGAGATGGCAGCAGGTCACCATTCCGCCATCTGGAACGCATCGGGTATGCCAAGCGGCCTCTACATTCTTCAGATGAAGAGCGGTGGATTTGTCTCGACCCGGAAAATGCTCCTTCTGCGATAAGAAGCTGAAGAAGGTTGGATATTCATCCGCATGGCGAGTAAGTTTCCCTTCAAGAAAATTGAAAACGCTATAGATCATCCACAGCAAACAGCAACATGATGCCATCCTACTCAACGCTTCTTTATGAACTACGGGACAACATTCTCACTCTCACGCTGAACAGACCTGAGGTATACAACGCCATCAACGAGCAGATGAAGCGCGAGCTTCCCGAGGCGTTACGGGAGGCTGAAAAAGACAGAACGGTCAGGTGTGTGGTCCTTCGGGGTGCAGGTGACAAGGCATTTTGTTCCGGTCAGGATTTGAAGGAGCACGCAGCCGGGGGCCGGTCCTTAAAAGAGTCGCTCGAAAAAAGCTACAACCCGATGATCCGGAGGATACGGACAATGGAAAAGCCCGTGATCGGCATGATCAACGGGGTGGCGGCGGGTGCGGGATGCAGTCTGGCACTGGCCTGTGACATGCGAATCATGTCGCAGACGGCAAAGCTGATCGAGGTCTTCATCAGGATCGGGCTCGTACCCGATTCCGGATCGCACTGGTTTCTGCCGCGGCTTGTCGGGATGGCGAGGGCATTTGAATATGCCGCCACGGGGAGGGACATAACTGCGGAAGAGGCGGAGCGGGTCGGTCTGGTCAACCGTGTCGTCCCTGCAGATGCGCTCGAATCCGACGTCATGGCGACCGCAAGAAATCTCGCCCAGGGACCCACCG
>JAWOKN010000053.1:0-5182 GCA_033854175.1 Bacteroidota bacterium
AATTGACCCGTGAGCGGAAAATCATAAAGATCATGTGTATTTCCACCCGAAGAGAAATCCCCCCATGGATGAGCGCGATCACCTGGCAGATCATCCTCGATGGCCAGGAATGTATTGTTGAGGTTCAGGGGTGTCAGGAACCTTTGATGCAGTTGCGTCGTGACCATCGTGTGTGTCGCTGCTCTGATGATCATCCCCGCGAGGATATACCCCGTATTACAGTAACTATATCGGGCACCTGGTGCAAAATTCCTGGATCTGATGAACGTCGTGAGAATAGATTCCGGCATCCAGAATTTATTCGGATCCGCTTGCAGAGAGTCCGAGATAACCGGCCAGAGGTCTGTATAATTCCAAATACCACTGGTATGGTTAAGAAGTTGTCGAATGGTGATGTTCGAATCGATGTATTTATACTGGGCTCTCTCGTATGTGGGCAGCCATTTGTGCAATGGATCATCGAGAGAGAGCACGCCCTCCTCCTGAAGTTGCAACAATGTAGCTGCAATGAACGTCTTCGTATTGCTAGCGATACCGAACAGCATATCGGATGTGACGCTGTCGTAAGGCGTCGCAGAGTGTCCGCTTGTCCCGAGCCATAGGACCTCCCCGGGCATAATCATCGCGGCTGAGGCACCCATAATACCAAAAACCGATCTTGCACTGTCGAGTGCGATCTGTAAAGCAAGCGGAAGCGGCAAATTACTTCCCTGCTCAATCACTGTATTCAAGCGATGTTGTATATCAATCGGAGTCTGCTCTTGTGCACCTCTCGCTTTCAACCGGTCTTTACTTTGAAGGTCAATCTCAAGCTGTGCATGGAGCGTTGATATCCACATGAGTGACAGTATGGAGATTCCTGAAATATAATATCGCACTGGTTTCATAAGTCCTCCATTTGTGGTTTACCATTCGACATTGGACCTTTGACGGCTGGAGAAAGTACGGCGGTATAGTGCCCTGGCCTTTTGGGAGATTTATATATCGAGGGAACTCTCGCAGAGTGCGCGGCTCCCAATGGTTGTATTGAAAAGCTGAGAGCCATCAGGCGTGACTTAGGTAGAACTTGTTCTTTCTGAGCGCCTGCCGGTGAGAACATCAGAAAGACAAGACCCAAGAGAGTCAAACAGATCCGGTTTTGAGAGTTCATGATTTCCTCCAGCAGCCGGTGTTTTCTTTTAACGTAGCAACAAAAGTTTTTTTGTCCCGCTGAACAGTTGCCCCGAGCTTGGCGAGGGGGCCCCGGCTTGTCCGCCGTCTGTTTGGCGGGCAGTTATGCGGTAATAATAAACCCCGCTCGCCAACCGCTGCGCATTGAGGTTTACCGAGATGAACCCAGGTTCCTCAACCTTGTTAACGAGTGTAATAATTTCCCTGCCCAGCACATCATAGATTTTGAGTGTCACGTGGCTTTGCGTAGGGATCTGATAGCTGATCGTTGTGCTCGGATTGAAGGGATTGGGGTAGTTCTGTAGTAATCTGAACTCTTTAGGAATTTCACTCAATTCTGAATGCACGGAAGTAATCATTTCAGATAACGGTCGCCGCCAAACGCCGCCGCCAAAAGTCCCGGCAAAGAGGTTTGTTCCAGATACTTCAAGAGATTTGACTTTCGTATTTGTCAACCCATTATTTGCTGGCGCCCAGTCAGAACCGTTGTCGGTTGACAAGAAGATGCCGTCGGTTGGAGTTCCGGCAAAGATAATGGCGCCCTTTGAAATAATTGAAGTAATTGGGATATATTTTGAAGTATCCAATGGATCTTTAGAAAGCCCGACATTGACGTCACTCCAGGTTGCACCGTTGTCGGTTGTGCGAAACACACCCGTGCTATCTGTTCCCGCATAGATATTCCCACCAAAAAATGCGAGAGCATTGACCGATTCATGCAAGCCGGTTTGTGACCAGCTGGCACCGTTATTGGTTGAAAGAACCACACCATCAGCCATCCCTGCGACGAGGATTGATCCGTTCGAGGCAAGCGCTGTGATTATCTCATACTGGGAGGTGTCGCCTTTGGCCTTTGGCAGGCCACTATTGACAGCCTCCCAGCTGGTCCCCTCATCTGTCGAGAGATATACCCCACGTGCTCCAGCAAACAGATTCGTGCCGGATGCAACGAGACAAAATTCCGGACCGGACCATTTGGACCCTGCAGGTGGTGGATGGCCAACCGCTGACCAGCTCATACCACAGTCGGTGGTAAGATATATTCCAAAGTCGCACCCATACATTTGAGCTGTGCAGGCCGCAACAATGAGATCCGCTCCTGAGACGGCCATCGCAATGACCTCTGTAAAGCCAGCCCCATGAGGGTATGGTCCGTACGTTTGGACCCAACTTGTTCCGCTGGTCCTGGATAGGCAAACCCCTTCTTCTGTTCCGGCAAGCAGTATTGTGTCCAAAACGGCCAGCGCATTCACAGTCGATATAGGAAATCCGTTCCACGTCCAACTGGCTCCTTCGTCAAGAGAGAGATGGACTCCACTCCATACTGTTCCCGCAAGCAGACATTGACCTGAGACTGCGAGAGCGCTAACATCCTCATTTTTCAGGCCGGCTTCCTGCCAATTCGTCCCATTATCGGTCGAGACATAGACTCCCTCATCAGTACCGGCATAAATATTCAGCCCGCAAACTGCAAGGGCTCCGATATAGGCAGCCTGCGGCAAGCCGGACTGAGACTCAGTCCAACTCACACCATTATCAGTCGTGCAATATACCTGAGCATACGCCGCAGCAAAAACGGATGAGTCACAAACGGCCAAGCCGACAACTGCCATACGATTTCTTTTGGACTGTGTCCAAGTTACGCCGTTGTTCGTTGAACGGTATATCCCACCAGTGTCTGTCGCAGCAAAGATAGTCGTACCAGAGATTGCGAGAGCGTTGACCCATTCATGCAAGCCCCTTTGTGTCCAACTCGCACCGTTATTGGTGGAAAGATAGACACCGCCGTCAGGCGTCCCTGCAAATATATTCGTCCCAGAGATGGCGAGGGCTCTCACATCAGTCAGGCCGCTGTTAGTCAAGCTCCAGCTATCGCCGTCGTCGGTCGAGAGAAAGATACCATCGCCATAGGTAGCTGCAAAAAGAATAGAACCAGAGACGGTGAGACTCCATATCTCATGGTTCATCAATCCAGTCTGTGTCCAACTAACGCCATTGTTCGTGGAACGAAATATTCCGTAGACTCCGCCCAGCCGGGTTCCAGCGAAGATATTTGGGCCTGCCACCACAAAACACTGGACATAACCCGAATGCGGTCCGTTGGTCTGCACCCAATCTGCGCTTGCCCATGAGACCGAAATGAAGACAAGGAGAAGAAGAATTGAAAAATTCTTTTTGGACGTATTCATAGTTTCCTCCATTAGACGTAGTTGAGCGTTATCTGAGCAATAGTAATTTCTTAGTTAGCCACCGTCCGGCCTTCGCCGTTGTACGTGGAACGAAGACACCAGTATACCCTAATGATGCTCCAGTTACGGCAATGCATCAACTATTTCCATTTCCTTGTCGCTTGAGTAATCCCCGGCTTCTAATCGGTAGACATATCTCCCACTAGGCATTTCACGGATTTCGCCGGAGATCCTGACACTCGCATCGAACTCAATTTCATATGTGCCGGGGTTCTTTTCTTCATCCACCAACCGGGCTATCAGTTCGCCTGCAGAATTCAGGACCGTGAGCTGCACCCTGGACTTATACGCCACACAGTATTTAATGCTTGTTTTTTGCTTAAACGGATTGGGATAATTCTGACTTAAATGGAACGCAAGGGGAATTACCTCGTTCATCAATGAGTCATCGGTTAGCATCTGTTCTCCCTTTCTCGCTCTTTTGCCACCTTCAGCAATGATAAGCAGGTTACCGGCGAATGAAGTGGATTGACCGGGAAGTTTTCTTGGAGAAGAATAAGCTTTGGGAGGGTGGAAATCTACCAGAAATGAGTCAATAACTATCGATTTTGTATACAGAGGCCCCAATCGGGCATTATTCCGACGGCGGGCCGGACGGCAACTTCGAAGAATTGTGAAAATATTGGGTGGGTGTACATCCGAACTGTTTCCGGAAACATTCCGCAAAGTAGGAGGGATTGCTGAAACCGACTTCAAGGGCTATCTCGGAGATGTTGCCGGCCTTCGTTGCAATAAGCTTCGCTGCCTTGTTCAATCTTGTCCGCCTGATCAACTCGTTAGGCGGCTCGCCCAATAGTGACTCCATTTTCCTGACGAGAAGCGATCTGCTCACGGCCATCTCTTCTGCAAACACCTCGACGCTGAATGAGGCGTCTGAAATATGTTCATTGACGATTTCAAGCCCTTTCTGCAGGAACTTCTGATCAACCGAGGTGACATTCTTTTCCGACATCTCCACGAATCCGTAGGTGCGGAAGTGCTCGTGCAGCCTCTTTCGCTGCGCGATCAGGTTCTCTATTCTCGCATCAAGCTCATGAGCCTCGAATGGTTTCATGATGTAATCATCCGCACCAATCTCCAATCCCTTTATCTTGTCATCCGATGTCGCTTTTGCCGTCAGCATTATCAAGGGTATATGGCTTGTTCTTGGATCCGATTTTAATGCACCGCACAACTGGAATCCATCCATCTTCGGCATCATAATATCGGTGATGATAAGATCCGGGATGCACTCGAATGATTTACGAAGACCTTCCTCACCATTCGTGGCTTCCAGTATCCTGTATTTATTCTCAAGAATCGTGCTGATATATTTTCTGACATCAGCGTTATCCTCAACTACCAGTAATGAAGGCAAATCTGACTTTTCAGGAACGTCAAAACCAACCCTCTGATTATCTGCGTTTACGGCATTTTCCTCCAATTCAGGGATTGTCCCTTCTCCATCCCCTTTCTCCTCCGGACCACTCTCCTCCGGTTTCAGGTGTGCTTTGCCAAGAGGAAATATCAACCTGAATGTTGAGCCTTTTCCCTCCTCACTTTCCACTTCTATCCTGCCCCGATGAAGTTCGACCAATTCTTTTGTCAACGCCAGACCGATTCCTGTCCCTTCCTGTTCCCGAGTATGAGTGCCGTCCACCTGGTAAAACCTGTCGAAGATCTTGTCCTTCTGGTCTTTGGGAATCCCAATACCCGTGTCTGCAATTGCGATCGTGACCACACCTCCTTCGTTGGAGGGCTGCACATTGACAGATACGTCCACC
>JAWOKN010000054.1:0-89947 GCA_033854175.1 Bacteroidota bacterium
CGGGAATCATGTTCACCGAATCTATCGGCGGCAATGCGGCCGGAAGTCCGAACGAATCGGCAAACTCCGCCCAGCTGTTCCTGACCCCCTCGTACCGGGCCTGGGAGAATTCTGAAATGTAGGGGTAGCCGTGCGGCGTTATCGGAAGACCGGGAGTGACGACATCCTGATTGCATCCTCCGAACCTTATGAAGAGGACGCAGATGAGTATGATCTTGTGCATCGTTTCCTCCGTGAGGATTTAATGATAAACACCGCTTTCCTCCCTGACGGCGTTTATGAACGCTTTCGCGTGGTCAACCGGGACATCCGGAAGTATACCATGCCCAAGATTGAAGATGTGCCCCGGCCCTTTGCCGTATTTCTCAAGTATTGAACGAACCTGTCGCCGGATTTGTTCCGGTCGCGCATACAAGACCACCGGATCGAGATTTCCCTGGAGTGCGGCCTTTCCGCCTATTTTTTCACGCGCAACCCCGATGTCGATCGTCCAGTCCAGTCCCACGACATGACATCCCGTCGCGGCGATCTTTTCCATCGAATGCCCGCAGTCCTTGCAGAAAACGATCACCGGTACGCCTGTGGAACCCAACCCGCTCACGATCTCCCCGATGTACCGGAGCGAAAACTCCTCGAACGCATCGGGCGCCAGGATGCCACCCCAGGTGTCGAAGATCTGTATCGCATCGGCTCCGGCACCGACCTGCGCGATTGTGTACGCCAAAACCGACCTGGTGAGCTTCTCAAGCAACAGGTGCGCCAGAGCCGGTTCGTTGTAGATCAGCTCCTTGACGGACCGGAAATTTTTTGAGCCATGCCCCTCAACCATGTAGGAGGCTAACGTCCAGGGCGAACCTGAAAACCCGATCAACGGGACCCGCCCGGCTAAACTTTTCTGCGTCTGCCTGATCGCCTCCAGGACAAAACGGAGCTCCGCTCCGGGGTCCGGAACGGATAATTTTTCAATATCGGCACGCGACCTGACCGGCGAGGGGAATACCGGGCCGCCTTTTCCTTCCTCAATGATGAGCTTCATCCCCATCGCCTCCGGAACAACCAGAATGTCCGAGAAGATGATCGCTGCATCCACATCCAGGATGTCAACCGGCTGCATGGTGACCTCGGCCGCAAGGTGGGGTGTCTTGCACAAGGTGAGGAAATCGACCTTCGCCCGGATTGCCCTGTACTCGGGCAGGTATCTCCCGGCCTGACGCATCATCCAGACCGGCGTCCGCGGGACGTTCTGCCTGCGGCATGCCCTGAGAAAGAGGTCGTTGGTCACTTTGTCCCCCCGTGCTCTGTGACGTACCGGCCCATCGCCTCGACCATCCCGTCCGTCGTCGAAACCTCCGGAATGATGTCGACCTCTATGCCGTGCTGACGGATTGCCTCTGCCGTCGTCGGACCGATCGCCGCCATAAGGGCGCGTTCCGCGTATTCCCGCGTGCGCTCGACCGAGAAGAGGAGTGTAAAATTTTTGAATGCAGACGGGCTCAGGAATGTCATGATGTCAATGTCATCCGCCGCAAACCTCGCGTGAAGTTTCTCGATGTCACCTTTGTCGGGAACGACGTTCATGTAGACCACGAGGGGATCGACATTCGCCCCCAGCATCCTCAGGTTGTCGGACAGCGTCTCCCTGGTCAGATTGCCCCCGGGGAAAAGGTAGGACTTTCCCTGAAGATCCTCCTGCTGCAGAAGCCTGCTCAGATCCGATGATGTGAATTTCTCCGGTACGTGCGTGACGTGTATCCCTTCTTTTTCCAGAAATTGCCTGGTTTTTTCCCCCACGGCGAATATCTGCTTTTTCAGGAGTTCACCGATCGTGTGGCCGGCCTCCTTGTACCGCCGGAAAAAATATTCGGCGGCGTTCACACTGGTGAATGCCAGCCCGTCATACATGTATAAACCCTCGATCGCCTTGTCGCATGCGCCCCACTCCGTGACAGGCCGTATGTCGATGGTCGGGAAGATGACGGCCTTTCCGCCGGCTTCCCCGATCTTCCGGACAAATTCAGCCGCCTGCTGGACGGCACGGGTGACAAGTATGTTTTTTCCTGCAAGTGGTTGTGACATGATGAATATTCCCAACACCGGCCAGCCCCGCTCTTCGGGGGGGCGGGGACTTCCTGCCTAGTACGCCGAAGGTGCCGCGGCCGAAACCACCGACCGGATCGCATTCAGAATCCCCTCCCCGCCGCTTTTGTACAACGTCTCGGCCAGTTGGCATGCCAGCTTTTCTCCCTCCTCGGGCGAACCCTGGACCTTCCCCCGGATGGCCTTTTTCCCGTCCGGCGTGCAGATCACCGCGTCCATCAGAAGGGTGTTGTCCTCAATCCGCGCATAGGTCCCGATCGGGACCTGACATCCCCCCTCGAGATACCGGAGGAATGCCCGCTCCGCATTGACCGCAATCGTCGTCGGTATGCTCTCAAGCGGCCGTATCAGCGCCCGCATCGCCGGCTCACCCTCACGGATTTCGAGCGCAAGTGCCCCCTGCCCGACTGCCGGCAACATCCTGTCGAGCGGGATGATGTCGGTGATCCTCTCCTCAAAACCGAGCCTGATCACACCGGCCCGGGCCAGTATGATCCCGTCCCAGCCGGAATTGTCCAGCTTCGCGAGCCGCGTGTTGAGGTTTCCCCTGAGGTCGGCGATCTGAAGATCGGGCCGGAGATGCAGCAACTGGCTTCTCCGGCGCAAACTCCCCGTCCCGATCACGCCGCCTCCCGGAACGTCGTCAAGCCGCTTGTACGCCTTATTCGGATGGGCGATGAAGACATCATGCACGTCCTCCCGCCGCGTGACAGCCCCGATGACGAGCCCCGCGGGGAGCTCCGTCGGCAGGTCCTTCATGCTGTGAACAGCCAGGTCGATCCGCTTCCCCAATAGCGCGTGCTCGATCTCTTTCGTAAACAGCCCCTTGTCCCCGATCGCCGAAAGGGGGGAGTCGAGGATCTTGTCTCCGGTCGTTTTGATGATCTCCACCTCGACCCGGAGATCGGGAAAATGCTTTTCAAGCTCGTTCTTGACCCACCCGGTCTGCCAGAGCGCAAGCTGGCTTCCGCGACTGCCGATGACGATCTGTCCTACGGGGGGTTTCATTGCCGATGCGTCTTGTCGAGACCGAAGAGATGACGAAGGACAGACACTTTTCTTTGCGTCTCCCCCCGGGATTGCTCGGGAGCAGGGGTGCGGAGATTCACCATCGGGGTGTGCAGGATCTTGTTGACGATCCGCTTGGTCAAAAGCTCCACCTCCTCCTGCGATTCCGCGGGAAACCGGTGGAGGTGCTTCTCCACCTCGCCCTGCCGTATTGTTTCAAACTGATCGCGCAGTTGCTGGATCGTCGGCGTGATGTCAAGCGACAGGTACCACTGGGAGAAGACCGCCGCCTCCTCTGCAATGATCTTCTCGATTTTCGGCACCTCCTCCTGCCGGTGCACGAGATTGTTGTCCACGATGTGATTCAGCGTGTCGATGTCGTTGAGGAAGACGTTCTCAATGACGTTTGCAAGCGGATCGATGTTCCTCGGTACGCCGATGTCGATGATGAAGAGCGGCCTGTTCGCACGGTGCTTCATCGCCTGCCGGATCTCTGCCTGCGAGAGGACAAAGGCGGGGGATTCCACCGCGCTGATGATGATGTCCACCTGCGAAAGCTCCCCCTGGATAAGGTGAAAATCGATGACCCGCCCCCTGAGCTCGGCCGCGAGTTCCTCAGCCCGCTCCCGCGTCCTGTTCGCCAGAAGGAGATTCCCGAGGTTCCGCCCGACGAGATGCTTTGCCGTCAGTTTCCCCGTCTCACCCGCACCAACGAGCAGTGCGGTCCGCCTGGAGAGGTCTTCGAAAATTTTCGATGCGAGCTCCGCAGCCGCGTAACTCACCGAAACCGCCCCCTCGCCGATTTCGGTCTCGGTCCGGGCCCGCTTTCCGGTGTGAAGCGCCGCGGTGAATAACCGGTTCAACAGGATGTCCGTCGCGTGCGAGTCCTGCCCGATCTCAAACCCCTCCTTGATCTGCCCGAGAATCTGTACGTCGCCGAGGACCATCGAATCAATCCCCGATGCGACGCCGAAGAGATGCTGCACAGCGTCGATCGACCTGTAGGTGTAAAAATGACGTTCCTCCATGTAGGGCTCGGCATTTTTCATCTTCGCAAGAACACGCCACAACGGCTCGCCGTTCTGCCTCTCCGCCTGCGGTACATAGTAGAGTTCCGTGCGGTTGCAGGTCGATACCAGCACCGCCTCCTCCGCGTACTTTTCCCTCAATACCCGGAGGGCGTCCGCAATCTCCTTCCCGGAAAACCAGACCCGCTCCCGGATGTCAATCGGTGCGGTCCGGTGACTGATGCCGGTGCAGTAGATGTTCATCGCCCGGAACCCGCCTTCTTGCCTGTGCCACGGTGATCAGTGTGTGGATCGGTCGTCGTCATAGAGCCGGGGATCAGTAAAACCTGTGAAATTCGCTGAAGAACATGTTGATGACAGTCATCGAAAACATCGCCAGCGCAAATCCGAACATCGAGAGGACAACCATCCGCCTGCCGCGCCAGCCCGCAACCCTCTTGGCAACCAAACCCCCTCCGTACATGAGCCAGATGATGAAGGTCCCCAGTAGCTTGGGATCGGCATACGATATCGAGACAAATACCCGCGGCAGCCAGATGATCCCGACAATGATGGCGATGGTCAGGAACACAAACCCGAAAATCGTCGACACAAAACTCATCCGCTCCAGCATCTCAAGATTCGGCAGCCGCTTGTAGATCACTCCGAACCGGTTCGACTTGATGTCGTGATAGAGCATCAGATACAAAAATCCGTACACCGCCGAGATCGTGATCGCCGTGTAACCCAGAAGCGCACTCGAGACGTGAAATCCCAGCAGATTGCTCCTCAGGGCAGGGGGGATTTCGGATCTTTCGTGTATGAAGATCGACGAGACCAGCTGGAAAAAGAAGGGGAGGATCAGGATGAAATACCCCGTCGATGAATTTTTCGTCCGGAATTCAATGTAGGCGTAGACAACCAGAACCATGAACGCGATCAGCGTCAGAATCTCGAAGAGCGACGTTATGGGGGGATGACCGAATTCGTATGTCCGGAGCGTTATGTAGAGCGCGTGCAGGATGAGCGTGGCCACGAGGAGGGGTATTTTGAGCCTTTCCGCCGGCTGCGCGTTGCTGAAAAACGACCTCGCGTAAACCCAAATTGTCCAAAAATAGGAGAATGGCAGCAGGATTTCGAAAAGTGTGATCAAAGAACGCATATCAAAATTGAGATTTACCCCTCAAGATACCAATAAAAACGACAATGTTCAATCACCACATGTATGATCTGCAAAATACGTACCAAAGACCCAAAATCCTTGCAAATCCGTAAAGTCTTTCCTATATTGCTACAATTCGCAACAATTCTGCCACTAATGTAAACTCCCGTTTCTTATGGACAGCGTTCTACAGTATATCGAACAGAATAAATCCAGATACCTGAGCGAACTGAAGGATCTCCTCGCTATCCCGAGCGTCAGCACCACGCCGGACCATAAACCCGACATCCAGCGGTGTGCACAGTGGCTCGCCGACCACCTCCGCACGATCGGCCTTGAACATATTCAGATCTTTCCTACCCCCGGCCACCCGATTGTCTATGCGGACTGGCTCAACGCCGACGGAGCACCGACACTTTTGATCTATGGCCACTACGATGTCCAGCCCCCCGATCCACTTGATCTCTGGACCAGCCCCCCGTTCGAGGCAACCATCCGCGGGGAGAATCTCTACGCACGCGGCTCGGCCGATGATAAGGGCCAGGTGTTTATTCACCTGAAAAGTCTGGAAGCGTTCCTCCGGAACAAAGGATCACTCCCGCTGAATGTGAAAATGATCATCGAGGGGGAGGAGGAGATCGGAAGCGACCACCTCGAGGATTTTCTGAAGAACCACGCTACACTCCTCTCGGCCGATCTTGCCGTCATCTCCGACACCGACATGTTCGCCAAAGACGTCCCCTCGCTCTGCTACGGACTTCGCGGCCTTTCCTACCTCCAGATCGAAGTGACGGGCCCCAATAAGGACCTCCATTCTGGTTCGTTCGGCGGCGCCCTCCATAACCCCATCCAGGCTCTCACCGAAATGATCGCCCGGCTTCATGATAAAAACGGCCGCGTGACGATTCCCGGGTTTTATAAGGATGTCCGCCCCCTGACAAAAGCCGAACGAAGGGCGTACAAAAAACTTCCCTGGAGCGATAAAGAGTTCGCCCGCGGGATCGGCCTCAAGGTTCTCTACGGCGAGAAGGGTTATACGACACTCGAACGGCTCTGGGCACGCCCCACACTCGAGTGCAACGGCATCTGGGGGGGATTCGTCGGCGACGGCGCAAAAACCGTCCTCCCCTCAAAAGCCTACGCCAAAATTTCGATGCGCCTCGTCCCCGATCAGAAATCGGGCTCGATGGCCAGACTCTTCGAGAAACATATCAGGAAAATCGCCCCCAGAACCGTCAGCGTGAAGGTCCAGGACCTGCACGGCGGCGAACCGGCCATCACCCCACTGGACAGCCCCGGTATCCGCGCGGCGGTCAGAGCTCTCGAAAAGGGCTTTCAAAAGAAACCGCTCTTTCAGCGCGAGGGGGGCTCGATTCCCATTGTCGTCCAGTTTAAAAAGATTCTTGCGCTCGATACCGTTCTTCTCGGTTTCGGCCTGCCCGATGAAAATGCCCATGCACCGGATGAGTTCCTGAACCTCGATAACTTTTATTCGGGCATCCGGACCGTCGTTCATTTCTTCAATGAACTTCCGCAGTTCATGAGCGGAACCGCGAAGTAACGGCTGGATCAGAAGGGTCCCCGGGTCCCTTTCCACGCGTCAGGGACCAGCCGCGGCTTTGGATATGAAGCACCTTTTTCATGAAGAAAATTTATACAAAAACGGGCGATAAGGGTTCAACCTCCCTCCTGGGGGGAAAACGTGTGTCGAAGGCCGTTAAACGGATCGAAGCCTATGGCACCGTCGATGAACTCAACGCATTTCTCGGAATCGCCAGATCCCTGAACCTCCCGAAACAGATCGATACGATGATCGGATCTGTCCAGGAGGATCTTTTCCTCCTCGGCGCCGAACTCGCCTCGGATTCCCTCTCCCGGCTGAAAAAAGGCCTCCTCCTCGGACCCCCGGACGTTCTCCGTCTGGAGAAGATGATCGACCTGGTCGATGCCTCCCTTCCACCCTTGCGGAACTTTATTATCCCGGGAGGCGATCAGGCCGCATCGATGATCCACGCATCACGTGCAATCTGCAGACGCGCCGAACGCCTCGTTGTGGATCTTTCATCCCGCGAAGCCGTCCGCGATATCCCCGTCATCTATCTGAACCGGCTCTCCGACCTCCTTTTTGTCCTCGCGAGAAAGGTTAATTCCGTCCGCAGGAAGCGTGAGGTTGTCTGGAAGGGGAGGGATGCCCGCCGCAGGTAATATCCCCATCACCCCGCTCCACCCCACCCCCGGCAACGGATGGGCTCGACCGATTTTCCACGACCAGATCTTTGGGTCATCCCCTATTCCACCGGTTTTTCTTCTCTGTCGTTGACATTCGTTGAAAATTTCTCTATATTTGATGCTTTGAATCGCCAAATCTTTAGGTAAGTTTGCCCCACAGCCATAATGCTTACTGAATTCGGACGAATTTTCATATTTTTTCTCGTCGGCCTGATTTTTGTCGCGGGCGGCCTCGTCTTTGCCTGGCTCCTTCGCCCCCACCGGTCGTACCCCAATAAACTGATGACGTATGAATGCGGTGAAGAACCTGTGGGCAATTCATGGGTCAGGTTCAACGTCCGGTTCTATGTCATCGCGCTGATTTTTCTGATTTTCGATGTGGAAGTCGTGTTCCTTTTCCCCTGGGCGGTTGTCTTTCAAAAGCTCGGACTCTTCGCGTTCGTCGAGATGGTCGTCTTCCTCGCCATCCTCGGCGTCGGTTATGCCTACGTCTGGGTGAAGGGCGATCTGGACTGGGATAAACCCGCTCCCCTTGTGCCCCGGATCCACCAGGATTCGGGACAAGTCGAGGAGAAAATTTCCGAGGAAGCACTGGTGTAGCTGACACATGGGACTGCTCGATAAACAATTCAACAACGGCAACGTCGTCATCACCTCGATCGATAATCTCCTCAACTGGGCCAGACTCTCGTCCCTCTGGGGTATGCAGTTCGGTCTTGCATGCTGCGCGATCGAAATGATGGCCACCGGCGCCTCCCACTATGACCTCGACCGGTTTGGGATATTTTTCAGGGGATCCCCCCGGCAGTCGGATGTCATGATCGTCGCGGGCACCGTCACGCTGAAAATGGCGGAACGGATTAAACGCCTCTACGACCAGATGCCCGAACCCCGGTATGTCGTCTCCATGGGAAGCTGCTCCAATTGCGGCGGACCCTACTGGGAACATGGCTACCATGTCCTCAAAGGCGTCGACCGCGTTGTCCCCGTCGATGTCTATGTGCCTGGCTGCCCCCCGCGCCCCGAGGCGCTTATCGAGGGGCTCCTCAAATTACGCGAAAAAATCCGGAACGCCAGTCTGGTGAAAAAATCGGCCTGAAGAACCCCCCATGACCCCCAAGGAAATCCTCGACAGCCTGAAAGCGACGTTCGGCGACTCGGTCACCGAGATCAAAACCGAGGGCGTCATCCAGCCCTATGCAAAGATTAAACCCGATGCACTCAGGGACGTCTCCCTCTTCCTCCGCAATGACCCCGAGATCCAGTGCGACTATCTGAAATGCCTCAGCGGCCTCGATTACGGCAAGGGTCTGCTCGGCGTGGTCTATCACCTCGGCTCAATCGCGAAGAAGCATAACATCACACTGAAAGTGGAAGTCCCCGCGGAGAAGGCCGAACTTGCAACGGTGTCGGATATCTGGGAGAGCGCCAATTGGCATGAACGGGAAGCCTACGATCTGATCGGTATACGGTTTCTCGGTCACCCCGACCTGCGGAGGATTTTACTGCCGGATGACTGGCAGGGCCATCCGCTAAGGAAGGATTTCAAGGTACCTGAATTTTACCGGGGGATGAAGGTTCCCTACTGATGCCGCCTCGAGCATGACGATCCACGATCCCCTCACCATACCGCACAAAACATCCACCGGCCGGAATATCCGCACCGAGGAGATGATCATTAATATGGGGCCCCAGCACCCCTCGACCCATGGCGTCCTGCGCCTCGAACTCGTGGTCGACGGTGAAATTGTCGTCGATGTCATCCCCCATATCGGCTACCTCCACCGCTGCTTCGAAAAACATGCCGAACATATGACCAATTACCAGCAGGTCATACCCTACTGCGACAGGATGGATTATGTCGCCGCCATGCATATGGAACTCGGCTATGTCCTGGCCGTGGAGAAACTTCTCGGCATCCAGATCCCGGAACGCGTCGAGTATATCCGCGTCATCATGACGGAACTCCAGCGGATTGCATCGCATCTGATCGCCGCCGGAACCTACGGCCTCGATATCGGCGCCTTTACACCGTTCCTCTATATGTTCCGCGAACGGGAACATATCCTCGACCTTTTTGAGATGACCTGCGGCGCACGCCTTTTGTATAACTATTTCTGGGTCGGCGGGGTCTCCCATGACCTCCCCCCGGGCTTCATCGATAAGGCAAAGGCGTTCTGCAAATATTTCCGCCCCAAGATCAAGGAGTATAACGACCTCCTTTCCTATAATGAGATTTTTGTCAGGCGTACCGCACATGTCGGCATCCTTCCCCCCGATGTCGCCATCGCCTACGGCTGCTCGGGCCCGATGCTCCGCGGCTCAGGCGTCAACTGGGACCTCCGCCGCGACGACCCGTATTCGATCTATGACCGATTCCAGTGGGAGGTTCAGATAGGCAAGGGGGAGGTCGGAACGGTCGGGGATTGCTGGGACCGGTATATGGTCCGCATCCGCGAAATGGAACAGAGTACCAGCATCATCGAACAGGCCCTCGAACAGATCCCCACAGGTGATGTCTCCTCGGCCATTCCAAAACGGATCCGCCCCAATCCCGGCGATGTCTATGTCAGGTCGGAAGCCGCACGCGGCGAGATTGGATTTTATGTCGTCAGCGATGGATCGGCAACCCCCTACCGCATCAAGGCGCGTTCACCCTCCTTCGTGAACCTTTCAGTCCTGCCGGAAATCTCGAGAGGCTCGATGATCGCCGATGTCGTCGCGATCGCCGGCAGCACCGATATCGTCCTCGGGGAGGTCGACAGGTAGAGCATGGAATCACTCCTGAGAAGCGTCGTCGACAACTCCCTCATCGTCTATTTCATCATGGCGATCCTGCCGCTTGTCTGGATCGTACCCTATGCCCTGGCGGCCGTGTGGCTTGAACGGAAGGTCTCCGCGCATATGCAGGACAGACTCGGACCGATGTTTGCCGGCGGATGGCATGGCTGGGCACAGACGATCGCCGATATCCTCAAACTGATCCAGAAGGAGGATATTGTTCCGGCTGCCGCCGATAAGAAACTCCACCTCCTCGCCCCGTACCTCGCGTTTATCGGCTCCTATGCGGCCTATGCGGCGATCCCCTTCTCAAGTGCCTTCATCGGCAGCAATATCAATATCGGTCTTTTTTATGTCGTCGCCGTTTCATCCATCGTCGTCGTCGGCCTCCTCATGGCGGGCTGGTCCTCGAATAACAAGTGGTCGCTCCTCGGCGCGTTGCGCTCCGCCGCTCAGATCGTCAGCTACGAAATCCCGAGCGTCATCGCACTTCTTGTCGTCGTGATGATCGCCGGTACCCTGAACCTCCAGGAGATCAATCTCCAGCAGTCGGGCTGGTTCTGGAATTGGTTCATTTTCAAGAAGTTTCCGTTCGTCTTTCTTGCCTTCCTGATCTATTTTGTCGCCTCACTGGCAGAAACGAACCGTACACCCTTCGATATCCCCGAGGCGGAATCGGAACTTGTCGCGGGCTACCATACGGAATACAGCGGGATGAAGTTTGCCATGTTTTTCCTGGCCGAATATGCCAATATGTTTGCCGTCTCCGCAATAGCCTCGACACTCTTCCTCGGCGGCTGGAACAGCCCGTTCGGTGCAGCCCTCAACGGCCCCGTCTGGGGCGCGTTCTGGTTCCTTTCAAAGGGGATGTTCTTTGTCGTCGTACAGATGTGGCTCCGGTGGACCCTCCCACGCCTCAGGGTCGACCAACTGATGTATATCTCGTGGAAGGTTCTTACACCCTGGGCCTTTGTCTGCATCCTGGCTGTCGGTGCATGGATGATCTTCTGAACAAGGTGATGGACGATGAGTGAATATTTCAGAAATATTTTTAAGTCGGTCTGGACGGTTCTGATCGGGATGAAGGTGACCTTTGTCCACCTCTTCACACCCGCCGTCACGATCCAGTACCCCGACGTCCGGCCGAAACTTCCCGAACGCGCCCGGAACAGACTCTATGTCAATATGGACGACTGCATCGGCTGCTACCAGTGCGATATGGCCTGCCCTGTCGATTGTATCACGATCGAAACGGTCAAATCACTCCCCACCGAGGACCTCGGGATGACCTCCACCGGCCAGAAGAAGAAATTGTGGGTGACGAAGTTCGATATCGATATCGCCAAGTGCTGCTATTGCGCCCTCTGCGTCTATCCCTGCCCCACAGAGTGCATCAAGATGACCGATGTCTACGAATTCTCCGAATATGACCGGACGAATCTTATTTATAACTATGCCACACTGACACCGGCGGAGATTGCCCAGGTCAAGGCCAGGGCCGCCGAGATGGAGAAGGAACTGGCCGCGAAAAAGGCCGCTGCGGCCGCCGCAGCCGCTCAGGCGAAGGCTGCTGCACCAGCCGCCGCCGCCCCGGCACCGGCCGCTGCCAAACCTCCGGCACCGGGCCCGCAAAAACCGCCTCCCCAGAATCCTCCGAAACCGAATCCGTGATGGATCTGAATTTTTACGATATCGTTTTTTACTTTTTCGCCGCCGTGACGGTCATCTCGGCCATGGTCGTCGTTTTCTCGAGAAATATCATGTATTCGGCGTTCTCACTCCTTTTTACGTTTTTCGGCGTGGCGGGTATCTATGTCCTCCTGAATGCCGATTTCATCGCGGTCGCCCAGCTGCTCATCTATGTCGGCGGTATCCTCGTCCTCCTCATGTTCGGCATCATGCTCACCAACCGGGTCATCAGCGTCGATATCAAAACCGGTACCATGCAGACGCTTCCGGCCTCGGTCCTTGCCGCCTTTACCGCGGGCGCCCTCTGCGGCATTTTCTATATCACCGACTGGAAGGTGATTGAACATATCCCCGACGTGAAGACAACCACCAACCCTCTGGGAGAAATGTTCATGACCACCTATGTCCTCCCCTTCGAGGTCGTTTCGGTTGTGCTCCTGGTGGCGCTTGTCGGCGCAGCCATGATGGCCCGGAAGGATAAATCATCGCTTTTTTCACGATCGCAATAGCCTGAAGATGCACGTCAGCCTCATACATTATCTTGTCACGAGCGCGATCCTCTTCTCCCTCGGCCTCTACGGCGTCATTACTCGCCGCAACGCTATCCTTGTCCTGATGGGGATCGAATTGATTCTGAATTCGGCGAATATCAATTTTATCGCCTTCTCCCGCTATGGCGGCATGCGCATGGACGGTCAGGCCATAGCCGTCTTCGTCATCGTCCTTGCCGCCGCCGAGGCCGCAATCGCTCTGGCGATCGTCCTCAATATCTATCACCGCTTTGATACGATTAATATCGACGAAATCAGCAAATTAAAGGAATAGGATTTGTCCCAGGAATTGATCATCAAACTTGCCCTTACGGTTCTCCTTGCTCCGCTGCTCGGATTTGTCGTCCTGATATTTTTCGGCAAGCGGCTCTCCCGCCAGGGGGACTGGTACGGAACGGGCATCCTGTTTTTGTGCCTCGCTCTGTCCGCCATCGTCCTTTTCCAGAAGCTGACACACTACGAGGAACCGATCGTTTTTAACTTCCAGTGGTTCGATTTCGGCAATGTGCCGGTCGTCGGCACCCTCCCCGTCATCCTCGGCATCACGATCGATAACCTCTCGGCCATCATGATGGTGACGGTCTGCATCGTCAGCGCATTCGTGCACCTGTTCTCCATCGGCTATATGAAGGACGACGTCCGCTATGCGCGCTACTACGCCTATCTCGGACTGTTCACGTTCTCGATGCTCATGATCGTCCTGACGAGCAATTTCTTTACGATGTATGTGGGGTGGGAACTGGTCGGCCTGAGTTCCTATCTCCTGATCGGCCACTGGTATGAAAAAACCTCCGCCTCCGATGCAGCCAAAAAGGCCTTCATCGTCAACAGGGTGGGCGATGTCGGCATGTTCACCGGCATCCTGATTCTCTATTTCACGTTCCATACCTTCGGCTTCAGGGAAATTTTCGCCGGCATCGGCTCAGGCCAGATCCCCCTGGGGAGCGAGGGGTGGCTTACCGCCGCCGGAATACTGATCTTCTGCGGCGCGGTCGGCAAATCCGCCCAGTTCCCCCTCCATGTATGGCTTCCCGATGCCATGGAAGGCCCGACTCCGGTCAGCGCCCTGATCCATGCCGCCACGATGGTCGCAGCAGGCGTCTACCTCGTCGCGCGCACGTTTCCGCTGATGACCGCCGATGCCCTCGTCGTCATCGCCTATATCGGCGCCATTACCGCCTTTATTTCCGCCACGATCGCCATCGCCCAGAACGATATCAAGAAGGTCCTCGCCTATTCGACCATCTCCCAGCTCGGCTATATGATCATGGGCCTCGGCGTCGGCGCCTGGACGGCAGGGTTCTTCCACCTCGTCACCCATGCCATGTTCAAAGCCGGCCTCTTTCTCGGCTCCGGTTCGGTCATCCATGCCATGCACCATGCCCTCCACCATGAGAACGACCACCATACGGATCCGCAGGATATCCGCAATATGGGAGGGCTGAGGAAGAAACTGCCCATCACCTTTGCCACGTTCCTTACGTTCACACTGGCCATCAGCGGCGTTCCGCTCACATCGGGTTTCCTCAGCAAGGACTCAATTCTCGCCGGAACTCTCGCATTCGGAAATCTTACGGGCCACTATCTTATCCCCATCATCGGATTTTTTGTCGCAGGCCTGACCGCGTTCTATATGTTCCGCCTCGTCATTCTGACTTTTACCGGAAACCATCAGGTTGCCAGCCGGTCCGAACATCTCCGTGAATCGCCCCTGACGATGACAATTCCGCTCATCGGTTTTGCCGTCCTGTGCGTGTTTGTCTTTTATTCCTTTAATCCGGTCGATGCAACAGACGGGTGGATTTCACGCGCCCTCGAACGGCCCGAATCGGTCGTTCCCGCACATCTCCGGCCGGCCGGGCTGCCGTTATTCGAGGAGGCCCACCACGCCGCCCACCTGCCGGCTATGCTCCTGTCACTCGGCATCGCCGGTCTCGGCATTCTCCTCGCCTTTGTCACCTATTACTGGAAGAAAATCAGCGCCGATGCCCTCGCCGCACGCTTCCAGGGCCTCTATACGTTCCTCCTGAACAAATGGTACTTCGATGAACTCTACGGAAAGGTGGTTGTCGGCGGGACACTTCTTGTGTCGAGAATTCTGAGGTGGTTTGATAATACGATCGTCGATGGCTTTGTCAACGGCGTCGCAAGCTGGACCTATGCATCGGTCTTCGGATATACACGCCAGGTGAAGGAAAAAAGGATCAGCGCGGCTGTTTTTCTGGCCGTCGGCGCACTGGTCGCCATCCTTGTCGCATGGTGGACCGGTGAGTGGTTCTGGATGCAGCAGGGGTATGCCCGGGCCGTTGTCTTCGGCGGCCTGGCAGGCTTGCTCACATTCTTTTTCTTCTGGGCCGGCGCAGGCGGCTTCGACCACTATATCGTCGACGGCGCCGTCAACGGTGTCGGATACTTTTCAGGCTTCTTCGGCATTCTGTTCCGGAAGCTCCAGACCGGCCGCGTCCAGACCTATATCGCCCTGGTGATCTTTGGCACGATGGTGCTCTTTTATGTTTTTCGGTAACTCAGGCTGTACCCGGAATTTTTTATTCATGAAGGTCATAGACTTATGCAACTATTCGGATTAGGCGTACTTACCTGGATCACGTTCCTCCCGATTCTCGGGATGGTCCTCGTCCTGCTTCTCCCGAAGGAGAACAAGGCGGCGATCCGCTGGACCTCTGCCGTTGCAACCGCACTCCAGCTTCTCCTGGCCGTCTTTATCTATACAAACTTCAACAGAAGCCTCTCGGGGATCAATACTCCCGACGGATTCCAGTTCGTCGAAAAAGCAAGCTGGATCGATGTCCGGTCCGTCGCCTGGTTCGGCAGAGTCCATATCGACTATTTTATGGGTATCGACGGCCTGAGCATCCTCATGGTCATCCTCACGGCCATCATCTCGTTTATCGCCGTGTTCGCATCCTGGGGCATCGAAAAATCCGTCAAGGGCTACTTTGCACTTCTGCTCCTTCTGGATACCGGCATGATGGGGGTCTTCGTCTCCCTCGACTTTTTCCTCTTCTACGTCTTCTGGGAACTCATGCTCCTTCCGATGTATTTCCTCATCGGGGTCTGGGGCGGCCCAAGGAGGGAATATGCCGCGATCAAGTTCTTCCTCTATACGCTCTTCGGAAGCGTCCTGATGCTCCTTGCCATGATCGCCCTCTATTTCAGCGTCAGTGTCGCCGATCCGGCCACGGGAGAGAAGATCCATACGTTTAATATGCTCGCGATGATGAATCCGGCAAATTATGACCCGGGATCGCTCCTTGCCGGACTGCATACCACCTGGCGCTATATCGCCTTTATTGCCCTTTTTATAGGATTTGCAATCAAGGTCCCCATTTTTCCGTTCCATACGTGGCTCCCCGATGCCCACGTCGAAGCCCCGACTGCCATCAGCGTGATTCTGGCCGGCGTGCTTCTGAAAATGGGAACCTACGGCCTCCTCCGCGTCAGCTACCCGATGTTCCCGGATGCGACGGTCCATTACCAGATCCCCCTGGCAATCCTGGCGTTTATTAATATTGTCTACGGGGCCCTCTGCGCTATGGCCCAGGATGACTTCAAGAAACTGATCGCCTATTCGTCGATCAGCCATATGGGCATCGTCCTTCTGGGTATGGCCGCCCTCAATACCCAGGGAATGACCGGCGCCATCTTCCAGATGTTTAACCACGGCACGATCACCGCCATGCTCTTTCTTATTGTGGGCGTCATCTATGACCGTGCCCATACCCGCGGCCTGAATGAGTTCGGCGGCCTCATGAACCAGATGCCGAAGTATTCGGGCGTCATGACCGTGGCCTTTTTTGCCGCCCTCGGTCTCCCCGGTCTGAGCGGCTTTATCAGCGAGGCGTTCTCGTTCCTCGGGGCGTTCCAGTCCGCCACGATCCGCTCGATTACAATCGCTTCCACGATCGGCATCGTCCTCACCGCGGGCTATATGCTCTGGACCCTCCAGCGCGTCTTCCTCGGCTCACTCCCGGAACGCTGGAAATCACTCCCGGATATCAACGGGAGGGAACTTTTTACACTGGTCCCCCTGGCCGTCATCGTCATTTTCCTGGGGATCTATCCGGCTCCGGCCATCAATCTGATGACCTCCGCCGTCAATACGCTCGTCAATGTCGTCCAGGTCGGAAGCGTCGCAATGCTCGGTCATTGACGCCCAAAGCCGCACCTGAACCGGAACTCTTATGCTTGAACATATTCTCGAAAGCACATACCTTCTTCAGCCGGAAACAGCCCTCCTGGCGGGTTTCTGCGCGACGCTCATTTTTGCCTTCGTGTTTCCGAAAGGGGGGACAAGGTTCGGCTGGCTCGCCCTCCTTGTCCTCGCCATTTCAGGATATCTCCTTGTGGCCCAGGCCGCCGCAGGCCCCAGGACGATCTTCAGCAATATGCTTGCCGTCGACGGCTTTTCCGTCTTCTTCAAGTCGGTCGTCCTCCTGAGTTCCGCACTTGTGGTGATTTTTTCGTTCCACCTGAAGGAACTCACCACCCTCCGCCGCCCCCTGGGTGAGTATTATGCGATCATCCTTGCCCTCGCACTCGGCACGTTCTTTATGGCGGGGGCGAGCAACCTTCTCATGATCTATCTCTCACTTGAACTCACCAGCATCAGTTCCTATATCCTCGCCGGGTATACGAAGGACGCGGAGGATTCAAGCGAGGCCTCCCTGAAGTATGTCATCTATGGGGCAGTTTCCTCGGGCATCATGCTCTATGGGATTTCCATCCTCTACGGCCTCACCGGTGCCGTCGATCTCTACGGAATACAGAAGGCGATCATGATGGGGAATATCAACGAGATCGCCCTCATTATCGCCGGCATTTTTATTGTCGCAGGCTTCGGATATAAGATCTCGGCAGTCCCGTTCCACTTCTGGACACCCGACGTCTATGAGGGCGCACCGATAACGATTACCGCACTCCTGTCGGTCGCCTCCAAGGCCGCCGGGTTTGCCATGATGATCCGGTTCTTCAAGGTGAGCTTCCTCGACGTCACCGTCGGGAACCTCCTCCCCGGATACTGGGCCGTCTTCCAGGGATTTCAGTGGAACCACCTCCTGGCAATCCTGTCGGTTCTGACGATGACGATCGGTAACCTGGTCGCCATCTGGCAGACCAATATGAAACGACTCCTGGCCTACTCCAGTATCGCCCATGCAGGCTATATGCTCCTTGGCGTCGTCGTCCTCTCGAACGAAGGTCTCGCCGCCGTCCTCATTTATTTTGTCGTCTACCTCTTTATGAACCTGGGGGCGTTTTATTGCGTCCTCCTCATCGCCAATGAAACCGGCAGCGAGGATATCGAGGATTATAAGGGGCTCGGCTTCCGCTCCCCCTTTATCGGCGTGGCTCTGACGATTTTTCTCCTCTCCCTGACGGGCGTTCCGCCGACCGCCGGCTTTATCGGGAAATTGTACCTCTTCGCCGCACTCATCAACGCGAAGCTGATCACGCTTGCCGTCATCGGCGTCCTGAACAGTGTCGTGTCTCTCTATTATTATGCGCGGGTCCTGCGGAATATGTTTTTGCGCGATCCCGGCTCCTCAGACCGGGATCTGAAATTTTCTCCCGCGCAGGTCGTCCTTGTCCTGATTCTCGTCATCCCGACGATCCTCCTGGGGCTCTATTTTACCCCCCTCGTTGAGTATGCCCAGGCGTCGGTCTCGATGTTCGGCGTCAGATGACCGGCCGGCCCGACAGGCTGAGCGTTTTTTTTGACCTTCATGAAAATAATTTGTAGCTTTCCGTCCGGGCGGGAGCTCAGTCACAAAAAATGCCTAAACCGAAGAAAATTCCCAGTCAGCCGGTCTTGAAAAAGATTCATCTTCTCGTCATCGAAGATGAACACCACCTCGCCGATTCCATCGCACGCAGGTTCGAGGAAGAGGGCTATTTTGTCGACGTCGCCCACGACGGGGAGGAGGGATTCCACCTCGGATGCTCCAAGAAGTACCATCTCATCATCCTCGACCTTCTCCTTCCGAAGAAGGACGGCATCCAGGTCCTCAAGGAGCTGCGCCGCAATAAGGTCCAGAGCATGGTCCTGATCCTCACCGCGAAAAGTACGGTCGAGGACCGCGTCGAGGGGCTGAAGATCGGCGCCGATGACTATCTCTCCAAACCCTTCGCCTTTGCCGAACTGATCGCACGCGTCGAAACCCTCCTCCGCAGACAGGGCGTCCAGCAGACGACGATTCTCCGCGCCGACGATCTCGAACTCGATGTCGAAACCCGCGCCGTCCACCGCGGGGGAAAATCCATCCACCTCACACAGAAGGAATACCTTCTCCTCGAACTTCTCCTCCGGAATAAGAACCGCATCCTCACACGCCGCGAGATCGCCGAACAGGTCTGGGGCTATGACTTCGATACCGGGACCAATGTCGTCGATGTCTATGTCAATTACCTCCGGAAAGCCATCGACGAGGGGTTCCCCAAGAAGCTCATCCATACCGTACGGGGAGTGGGCTTTATCCTCAAAGAGGAATGATGTTCCGTACAATCCGCTTCAGGCTTGCCCTCTGGTATGCCTCCGCGTTCCTCGTCAGCTCAGGGATCATCGCATGGTTTGTCTATGTCTATATCGGGAGCACCCTCTCCGACCGCCTCGACGAATCGCTGACAAATGAGATCCAGTGGGTCGCAGCCCGCCTCGAACGCGGTGAATCCCATGCGGAATCCCCCCAGGACGCAAGGGACGATATCTTCGAGCATGCTTCGTTTTATCCGATCAAGGAATATATCGAGATATGGAACAGCCCCCGTGTGATGTTTTACCATTCCCCCAACCTCGTCCCGGATACCCTCCGGTCATACCTCGTCCCGGGCGACACGGGAACAGGGCTCAGAACCATCAGGAATTTCCGTGACCATTTTATCCGCCTCACCACCAGACGGACCCCACATCAGCTGATCATCGTCGCCATGCCCACCACCTCGGTGACAACCGCCGTCAACCAGCTCCTGACAATCTTCCTCTGGCTCTGCCCCGTGGTGATCTGCATCGCCGTGGCCGGCGCTGTCTATGTCTCGAAACGTTCCCTGGCAAAACTCAACCAGGTGATCGAAACGACACAAAAGATCACCGCCGACCGCCTCCATGACCGGATCCCGGAACATCATGCCAATGATGAAATCGGCCGGATCATTTCGACCTTCAACCAGATGATCTCCCGCCTCGATGTCTCGTTCGGACAGATGAAGCAGTTCTCCGCCGACGCATCCCACGAATTGCTCACCCCGCTGGCGGTCCTCCGCACACAGCTGGAAACTGCCCTCAACAGCCGCGTCAGCACCGATGATCTGAAAAAAATTATCGCCGACTGCCTCGACGAAACCCTCCATATGAGCTCGATACTGGATTCACTCCTGCTGCTGGCAAAGGGCGATGCGGGCCAGATCAGCGTCAGACGGGAAATCGTCGATTTTTCCTCGCTCCTCAGGGAGATCTATGACGACACGCTCCTGCTCGGTTCACATAAATCACTCGAGATCACGATCGATGCCGCCCCCGGTATCTGCGTCACCGGAGACTATTCCCGGCTCCGGCAGATGCTGCTGAATCTTATCGATAATGCCATCAAGTATAATAAGCCGAACGGAGCTGTTGCCCTGAAACTTCAACCGGTCGGAAATAGGGTCGTTCTCTCCGTCTCCGATACCGGCATTGGTATACCCGAAAGCGAAATCCCGAAGATTTTCGACAGGTTCTACCGCGTTGACCGCGCCCGCTCCCGCGAACAGGGGGGCTCCGGTCTGGGCCTCTCGATCACCAAGTGGATCGTCGAAGCCCACGGCGGAACGATTTCTGTGACAAGTAAGCTCGGACAGGGGACTGAGTTTGTCATCTCCCTGCCACGCGCCGAGGTCCGGTAAAGGTAAGCCCTCCCCCCCAGAAGATCAGTTTATCTCACGCGTTTCCCGGCACTCCGTCGCCTCCTGACGTTCGCCTGTATCAGCCTTATCCCCTCAAGAACGAGCGAATGATCGACCGTGTCGATTGACGGGATGTGCGGCGCCAGGAGTGATGCATATCCGCCCGTTGCAACGATTTTTACCCTCCCGCCCGTTTCTTTCTTTAACCTCCTGATTAATCCTTCCATGGCATCGGCCGTGCCGTACATGATCCCCGACTGAAGACACGAAATCGTCCCCCCGCCAGCCACCCGCCGGGGAAATGTCAACGGCGGTACGGGGAGCTGGGCCGTGAAATGATGGAGTGAATTGGCAAGCGTCTCTATGCCGGGGAAGATGATTCCTCCCTCGAAGGTGCCGTTTTTTGAAACGATGTCGAAGGTCGTCGCAGTGCCGAAATCGATGACCACCACGGGACTCCCGTACCTGGTGTATGCCGCTACGGCGTTGCAGATCCGGTCCGCACCAAGCGTGTCCCCCGGGTTGTACCTGATCCTTATACCGGCAGGGCTTTTCCGCGTGATGAGAAGGGGTTGGATGGAAAATTTCTTTTGAAGCAGACGGACAAACCGGGCCGCCGATCCCGGGACCACCGATGCGATGCCCGCCCCCACGATCTCCTCGGGCCTTGCCCCCACCTCACGGCAGAAGAGCCTCAGGTGCGCTTCCAGCGTCCTGACCGGCAGGAGGGGATAGGTCCCCATTCGCCATTCGCCTATGAGACTCTCCCCCCTGAAAATCCCGAGGACGGTGTGGCTGTTTCCGATGTCGACCGCAAGGAGCGTCATGCCTCAATCCGTAACGTGAGATCCCCGGATGAAAAGCGTTCCTCTTTTCCCCCATGCCAGAGAACGAGTTCGCCGTTTTCCTCTATCCTCCTCGCAATTCCCCGGCATGATGCCCCGGGTGTTGAAATTGTCACGGTTTTTCCGATCATCGGGGCATAACGCAGCCACCCCGTGCGGATCTCCTCGTACCGCCCGTCCTGAACCGCAGGATAATTTTTTTCCATATGATGGAGAAGCACCGAAAGTATGTCGCCGACATCGTACCGTGCCCCGGCCGCCTGACGGAGCGATGTGGCGGTCCGGGACAGTTCCCCGGGGAAGTCACCCTGGTTCACGTTGAGCCCTATCCCGACGATGATCCCCTCACACCGGCCCCGGACGAATGTGGCCTCCGACAATATCCCACAGCATTTTTTCCCGCCAACCAGGACGTCGTTCGGCCATTTGCATTCAGGCTGAAGACCGGTTGAATCCTTTATCCCCTCCGCTACCGCGAGACTCGCATAGAGCGATATGATGCCGAGATGACTCTGCCGGATGTCCGGTTTTATGACGACCGAAAATGTCAGGCTTTCTCCCTTCACACTGTGCCATACCCTCCCAAGCCGCCCCCGGCCCGAAGTTTGTTCCTCCGCTAACACAACGGTCCCCTCCGGCACTGTGGGGGGGAGCTTTTTCGCGGCGTCATTTGTCGAGCCGATATGTTCGTAGATGTGGAGCTCCCTCCCGAACAGCTTTGTCCTCAGCTTGCTCCTGATCTCAGTTTCGTCCATTGTCTCTTCCGGTCATGACGTCGTGAATGATGGTAACGAAATCATATCGAAAATGCAAAACTGCACTTTTGACACGAATCCGCCGAAAATTGCCATATATTGTTGAATGCCTGCCATCGTGGCAGGCCTTCGGGTTTATAAATTCCCGCACCGGAGTGTTCAGATGTTATGGATATCCGTTTTTTTGAACGGAATGGAGGATTATGCCCCGAACCTGTGTGGCATGAGCCTTGCAGTAGTCTGTTTAGGTTTATATGAAAAATTTGATTCCGGCCGGCGGTCACTTCCGGCGGGAATATACTATTGTAAAGGAGAAATTTCAATGTCAGGAAAAATTATAGGAATCGACCTCGGCACGACCAATTCCGTCGTCGCCGTTATGGAGGGTAATGACCCGGTCGTTATCGCAAACGCCGAAGGGTCGCGGACCACACCGTCTGTGGTCGCATTCACCAAGAGCGGCGACCGCCTCGTCGGTCAGGCAGCAAAACGACAGGCCGTCACGAACCCGCAGAATACGATCTACTCGATCAAACGCTTCATGGGCCGTTTTCATAATGAAGTCACGGAGGAAATGAAACTGGTTTCCTATAAGGTCGTCCAGGGGGATAATAATACGGCCCGGATCCAGATCAATGACCGAGTCTATTCCCCCCCCGAAATCAGCGCGATGATCCTCCAGAAGATGAAACAGACCGCCGAGGATTACCTCGGAACGAAGATTACCGACGCCGTGATTACCGTCCCTGCCTATTTCAACGACGCACAGCGGCAGGCGACAAAGGAGGCGGGCGAAATCGCGGGCCTCAACGTCCGGCGTATCCTCAACGAGCCCACGGCGGCCGCTCTTGCCTATGGCCTCGATAAGAAGAACAAGGACCTGAAGGTCGCGGTGTTTGATCTGGGCGGCGGAACGTTCGATATCTCCGTCCTCGAACTGGGCGACGGCGTCTTTGAGGTGAAATCCACGAACGGCGACACTCACCTCGGCGGCGATAATTTTGACCAGCGGGTGCTCGATTATATGGCCGAGGAGTTCAGGAAACAGGAGGGCGTCGACCTCCGGAAGGATCCGATGGCCCTGCAGCGCCTGCGCGAGGCCGCCGAAAAAGCCAAGATGGAACTTTCACAGCTCATGCAGACCGAGGTCAATCTCCCGTTTATTACCGCAACAGCGGACGGCCCGAAACATCTCAATATGACGATCACACGGGCCATGTTCGAACAGCTCGTCGAGGATCTCGTACAGCGATGCGTGCCTCCGGTCGAGAAGGCCCTGCGCGACGCGGGCCTCCAGCCGAACCAGATCGATGAGGTCATCCTCGTCGGCGGCATGACACGCGTCCCGCGCGTCCAGGCGCTTGTGAAAAGTATGTTCGGCAAGGAGGGGCATAAGGGGGTCAACCCCGATGAGGTCGTCGCCGTCGGCGCGGGTATCCAGGGCGGCGTGCTTTCGGGCGATGTCTCCGATGTCCTCCTGCTCGATGTCACACCCCTGAGCCTCGGCATCGAAACCCTTGGCGGCGTGATGACAACCATGATCACCTCGAATACCACGATTCCGACAAAGAAATCGGAAATCTTTTCGACGGCCTCCGATAGCCAGCCCTCGGTCGAGATCCACGTTCTCCAGGGCGAACGGCCGATGGCAATCGATAACCGCACACTCGGCCGCTTCCACCTCGATGGTATTCCACCGGCACCGCGCGGTGTCCCTCAGATCGAGGTTACCTTTGATATCGACGCGAACGGTATCCTTCATGTCGCCGCAAAGGATAAGGCGACGAGCAAGGAACAGAGCATCAGGATTACCTCCTCAAGCGGTCTGACCAAGGAGGAGATCGAAAAAATGAAACAGGACGCGCAGTCGCACTCGCAGGAGGACAAGAAGCGCCGCGACGACGTCAATACCCGCAACCAGGCGGATACGATTTTGTTCCAGACGAGGAAACAGCTGAAGGATTACGGCGACAAGATGCCCCCGAATATGAAATCGAAGGTGGAATCGGCCGCCGATGCCCTCGAGACGGCGATCAAGAGCAACAATACGGCCGAGATCACCGCGAAGATGGAAACCCTCAACAGCGCCTGGAATGAGGCCTCGGGCGCAATGTACCAGCAGACAACCGGCGGGGCACACCCCGGCGGCGGTCCGCAGCCTGAACCACCGCCCCAGGGACCCAAACCGAAGGACGGCAAGGCGGTCGAGGATGCCTCGTTTGAGGTCGTCGACGACAAGGATAAATAATCCCGGAGACCTATTATTCGATGAAACTGATTCTTCTTGGTCTGGCCCTCGTTGCGGTTACGGTCTTTCTGATCGTGGCAACGAAGAAACGATGGGTGTCGTGGAAGGGCGGAAGTCCGATCGCAAGCGTGACCGCATTCCACGATCTCCAGACGGCCGATAAGCAGGAGGCGATCGAGTATGTCATGGAACAAAAAGCCGGGAAGAAAATGGAAGAACAGGAGAGCGGCGAAAAAAAGAAATAACACCCGCTTCATTTTGACACAACGCCGCCCGTTCCATGGATCATCCTGTCAACGTGCGGCATTTTTTTTGACATCTGTCTGTTTTTTGTACGGCGATGATCAGGAACTGAGGTATCTATGAACTTTAATAAATTCACGATAAAATCACAGGAGGCTGTCCAGAACGCCCAGGAGATCGCATCCAGCTATTCGAACCAGGCCATCGAACCTGAACACCTTCTTGCCGCACTCATGCAGGACAGCGAGGGCGTCGTCCAGCCCGTCCTCCAGAAGATCGGCGCAAATGTCGATTCTATCAAGATCAAGATCAATGAGCTGATCGAAAAGCTCCCCAAGGTCACCGGATCCGCCGTCGGCAACCAGTTCATCGGCCAAACCCTCATGGAACTTTTCGATATCGCCTATAAGGAGGCGCAGTCGCTGAAGGACGAATATGTCAGCACGGAACATCTCCTCCTTGCCCTCGCAGGCACGAAATCCCCGGCCGGACAGCTCCTGGCCGACCAGGGCGTGACGAAGGATCAGATCTATAAGGCGCTGAAGGATGTCCGCGGCACCCAGCGCGTGACGGACCAGACGCCGGAGGAAAAATATCAGGCCCTCCGGAAATTTGGCCGGGATCTGAATGAACTCGCCCGGAAGGGAAAACTCGATCCGGTCATCGGCCGCGATGAGGAGATCCGCCGCGTCCTGCAGGTTCTTTCCCGGAGGACCAAGAACAACCCGGTCCTCATCGGCGAGCCCGGTGTCGGCAAGACCGCCATCGCCGAAGGTATCGCCCAGCGGATCATCCAGGGGGATGTACCCGAGAACCTGAAAACAAAACGTATTATCGCTCTCGATATGGGTTCGCTCGTCGCCGGTACGAGCTTCCGCGGCCAGTTTGAAGAACGCCTGAAGGCCGTGCTGAAGGAGGTCACCGGGTCACAGGGCGAAATCATCCTTTTCATCGACGAGCTCCATACCCTCGTCGGCGCAGGCGCGGCACAGGGTGCGGTCGATGCCGCAAATATGCTGAAACCCGCCCTCGCAAAGGGCGAACTGCGCGCCATCGGCGCAACCACGATCGATGAATACAGGAAGTATATCGAGAAGGATGCGGCACTGGAACGAAGGTTCCAGCCGGTCCTCATCGACGAGCCTTCGGTCGAGGACACCGTGTCGATCCTCCGTGGCCTGAAGGAAAAATATGAGGTCCATCACGGCGTGCGGGTGACCGATGCCGCCATTGTCGCTGCTGCGGAACTGAGCTACCGCTATATCAGCGACCGCTTTCTGCCCGATAAGGCCATCGACCTTATCGATGAAGCCGCCTCGAAACTGAGGATTGAAATCGATTCTATGCCCGAGGAACTCGACGAGGTTGAACGCCGGATCAAACAGCTGGAGATCGAACGCGAGGCGATTAAACGCGAACATGATGAGATGACCCGCTCACGGCTTACCGTGATCGAACGGGAACTTGCCGAGCTGAATGGGCAGCGCTCCGGCCTGCGGGCTCACTGGCAGAACGAAAAGGACCTGATTCAGTCGATCCGCCGGATGAAGGAGGAGACCGAAAAGGCGAAACTCGATGCCGACCGGTTCGAACGCGAGGGGAATCTCGCGAAGGTGGCGGAACTGCGGTACGGCGTCATCGCTTCCCTCCAGAAAAAGATGACCGGCGCCGCCGAAAAACTGGCCAGGGTCCAGAAGGATAAGAAAATGCTCAAGGAGGAGGTCGACGCTGAGGATATCGCGGAAATCGTCTCCCGCTGGACCGGAATACCCGTCACCCGCATGCTCGAAAGCGAACGCTCGAAACTCGTCCACCTCGAAGACCGCCTGCATCAGCGCGTCGTGGACCAGGACGAGGCCGTCCGGGCCGTCTCCGATGCGGTCCGCCGCAGCCGTGCCGGCCTGCATGACGAAAAACGGCCGATCGGCTCGTTCATCTTCCTCGGCAGCACCGGCGTCGGGAAGACGGAACTTGCCAGGGCACTCGCGGAGTTTCTCTTCAACGATGAGAACGCGCTCGTCCGCATCGATATGAGCGAGTATATGGAAAAGTTCAGCGTCTCACGCCTCATCGGCGCCCCGCCCGGCTATGTCGGCTATGAAGAGGGCGGACAGCTTACCGAAGCCATCCGCCGTAAACCCTATTCCGTCGTCCTTCTTGATGAGATCGAGAAGGCCCACCCCGAGGTGTTCAACGTTCTGCTGCAGCTCCTGGACGAGGGACGGCTCACCGACGGTAAGGGGAGAACGGTCAATTTCAAGAATACGATTATTATCATGACCTCGAACCTCGGTTCGCAGCTGATCCAGGAAAAACTCTCGGCGCTCGACGGATCGGATGATACCACACAACGGGTCTATGATGACCTGCGCGTGGAACTGAACGCACTCCTGCGCCAGACCATCCGGCCGGAGTTTTTGAACCGGATCGACGAGATTATCCTCTTTAAGGTGCTGAGCATCGCCGATCTGCGGAAGATCGTCGAACTCCAGCTTGAAAAAGTCCGTGACCTGGTCGCCAGGAAGGGTCTTACCATCAGTTTTACCGAGGACGCAAAGGACTGGCTCGGGAAGCTGGGCTACGACCCGACACTCGGGGCACGGCCGATGAAACGCGTTATCCAGAAACATATCGTGAATACGCTGTCGGAGAAAATCCTGGATGGCGAGATCACCGAGGGCGATACGATCCTGGTCGGCCTGGATCATGAGGGGCTGATCAAGTTCACGAAGTCTGAACCCGCCGCCGTGCCGAAATAAATCCGCGGTCCCGCGCCGCAGGCGGATCTGTCCCAATTCTCCTCCAAGGATGACACGCCCCCTTTTCTGGTCCCAATGACAGGGAAGGGGGTTGTTGTTGTCAATTGACATTCAGCCCCGAAATTTGTACTTTTATCCGGTCGCATCAGACTGTTCGAGTCATCCTCGAAGCCCGCATTTTGTTCATTCAAATTTATGAATGCCATCGCCCGTTTGGTCCCCCGACTCTCACGAATCGTTACCGTGCAGTTGCGTGATGGTGGTTCGCAGCTGTTCCGCAAATTCCCAATGCCTGGAGTGTGCGTGTGTATCATTGAATAATTTTTGAAAGGAGAAAAACATAATGGCAAATAAAAAAGCAGATTTGGCAGGGCCCGGAATAGGTAATTATACGGATCTGGAAAAAGTGTTGCCGGAGGATTACCGTTCCATCTTGAATCCGAAGGAGACCCAGATTGCCCTCACGGCCGTCAAACGCTATATCGAGGACAATCTGTGCAAGGAGCTGAATCTGATCGATGTGGAGGTCCCGCTCATTGTCGATGTCGAGAGCGGCGTGAATGATATGCTTGACCGTGACGGCTCCCGCACACCGATCCAGTTCCATATCTCGAACGACTATGATAAACATCCCGTTGATGCCCAGGTGGTCCAGGCCGCGACGAAATGGAAACGGCCCGCACTGCGGCAGTTCGGGATGAAACCCGGCGAAGGTCTGATCACCGATATGCGCGCCGTCAGGAAGGATTATTTTCTCGATCATGACCACAGCGCCTATGTCGACCAGTGGGACTGGGAACGCGTGATGACGGCCGAGCAGCGCAGCCTGAAATTTCTCAAAGGCATTGTGCGGAAAATCTGGAAGGTCATCAAGGGCTCCGAAATCTATGTCCAGGATATGTTCCCGAAGCTGAAGACCGACAAGTACCCCGATCTGGCCGATGAGCTCACTTTCCTCCATGCCGAGGAAATCCTCGACATGTACCCCGACCTGCCACGCAAGGCCCGGGAAACCGCCGTGCTCCAGAAGTATCCCGCCATTTTCATCATCGGCATCGGCTGGCCCCTCAAGGACGGCTATCCGCACGAAATGCGCGCGGCGGATTACGACGACTGGATCACCGATACGTCGAAGGAAACCGGCAAACCGACGCACGGCCTGAACGGCGATATCCTCGTCTGGAACCCCGTGACGAAACGGCGCCATGAACTGACCTCGATGGGGATCCGCGTCACCAAAGAAACGCTGAAGAAACAGCTCGAGATGTCCAAACAGCTCGATTTCCTCAAGCTCCCCTATCATAAGGCCATCCTCAAGGATGAGATCCCATTGAGTATCGGCGGCGGGATCGGCCAGGCCCGTACAACAATGGCGATTCTCAAGAAAGCCCACCTGGGCGAGGTGAGCGTCACCGTGTGGCCGAAGATCCTGAAGGAAATGTGCGCAAAGAAAAATATCTTTATCCTCGAATAAACCTGATTTCCCTCCCGGCGGTTTCGCGCGAGATTGCCGGGAGGTGTAGTTCTTCACCCTCATGACCCCCCCCGGGGGTGAAGTTTCGTCCTCCCGATTGCATCTGGCCGCCGTTTTCATTATTTTTATAAAACTTTTCTTCACTCATCAGCTTCGTTCATGATATCATTGATCGTCCACGGAGGCGCCTGGGATATCCCCAAAAAAGAAATTAAGGCTCACCGCGATGGCTGTCTCGACGCACTGAATCGCGGGTTTGATATGCTTTCACAGGGAATGAGCGCCATCGATACCGTCGAACAAACAATCCGCCTCCTGGAGGATAATGACACGTTCGACGCAGGTTTCGGATCGCATCTGAATGCCATCGGCCAGGTCGAACTCGATGCGAGTATTATGGACGGGAAAACCCTGCGGTGCGGAGCTGTCGCGGGTGTCCGCATCATCCGCAATCCGATCACTCTTGCCCGGAAAGTCCTCGACCATAGCGAACATGTCATGCTGGTCGGCGATGGCGCCGAACGGTTTGCCAAACAGCTGGGGATCGATTCGTGCGCTCCCGTCGACCTCATCACCGAACGTGAACAGCTGCGCTGGGAAGGCCTCCATAAACAGGGGAAATTCGTTACGAAGGACGCCTTCCGGAGATGGGAGGTCTCGAATGATACCGTGGGCGCCGTGGCGATGGATCGCGACGGGAACATCTGCGTCGGCACCTCGACCGGCGGAACCCTGAACAAATATCCCGGCCGCGTCGGCGATTCCCCCCTGATCGGATGCGGCACCTATGCGGAGAACTCCATCGGAGGGGTTTCCGCAACTGGCTGGGGAGAGGCCATCATCAAGGTCGTCCTGGCCAAGACCGTCATCGATATGATGGAACGCGACGGCCATGATCCGCAGGTCGCAGCGGAAAAGGGCGTGAAGGTCCTCCACGAAAAGGCCGAAGGCTACGGGGGCGTGATTGTCCTCGATACGGACGGAAATTTCGGTGTCGCATATAATACGCCCCGCATGGCGCGCGCATACCGGAATAGCAGCATGGACGCGCCGTTCGTCGCGGTATGAATCCCACATCGCTGATCGGCCATCTTCTTGAGCTTATCGTCCAGACCGACCGGACAAAGAGTCCCCCCGACAAACTCATCGCCGCGTTCTTTAAGGAAAGAAAGTATCTCGGTTCACACGACCGGAGATTTATCGCCGAAGCCTTTTTTGGCGTGATCCGCCACCGGCGGCTTGTTGAATCGCTCCTCGAGGGCTTTGTGGCCAACCATCCCGATACACCGGCGCTTCTCGAATCCCCGGGTAAATACCTCGCGATCTATGCCGTGTACCAACTGACAAGGAATGCACCCCCGCAGCCCGGCCAGGTGGTTCCCCCCGCGTACTGGAAAACGTATTTTCCCGCCCTCGATCCGGAATCCTTTGCCGGCTGGATCACCGAACATCTGTCGCTCGATTATCTCGAGGGGGACGATTCCCAGCATTGGGGCGTGCGCTATTCTTTCCCGGAATGGATGGTGAACAGCTGGAAGGAATCCCTCGGATCGGAAACCCCGCTCCTTCTTGCCGCCCTGAATGAACAGGCCCCCGTCACACTCCGCGTCAATACCCTCATCACCGACCGCGATGAGTGCCGAAAACGCCTCCGGATGGAAGGGGTGGAAACCATCCCGACACGTCTCTCCCCCGCAGGCCTGATCGCTGAAAAACGCTTTAATGCCCAGTCGACCGCTGCATTTCGCGAGGGCTGGTATGAGGTGCAGGATGAGGGGAGCCAGCTTGTTTCTCTTCTGGCCGAACCCCGGCCCGGCATGACCGTCATCGACGGATGCGCCGGGGCGGGAGGGAAGTCACTCCATCTTGCCGCGTTGATGAAGAATACCGGCCGGATTGTTTCCCTGGACCTTGATCAGGAAAAATTATCGGAGCTCGACAACCGCGCCAGACGGGGGGCAAAGAGTATCATTGAACCAAGAATCAGGACCGACGAGCTCATGCTGTCGTTGCACCTCCAGGGTGATCTTGTCATTGTGGATGCACCCTGCTCCGGTACAGGCACGATCAGGCGAAATCCCGGCGTCAAATGGCGGGTGACCGAACAGATGATCGAGAAACTCTCCCAGGATCAACAAAGGATCCTCGCTGATTATTCCGGTTGTGTGAAACCGGGCGGACGTCTGGTCTATTCCACATGCTCACTCCTGCCCGCCGAAAATGAAACCGTCATCACGGAGTTCCTGATCGCGAATCCCGGTTTTGTTCTGACATCTTCCGGGTTCCCGGTTCCGGGCCGGACTCCGGAGGCAGGTCCCGGGTTTGTCTGTCTGTACCCGCACAGGACCGGGACGGACGGGTTTTTTATCGCAATGATGAAAAGGAGGGAGCCGGATTTTGCTTCTTCACCGGACAATTCGTAATTTTCATGAACAGTACCACTCAAGGACCATTCTATGCGCTATTTTCTTCTGATATGTGTGTTTTTGTTTGCATCCTGCTCCAGGAAATCCGCCGAACAACTCTACAACGATGGGGTGAAGGCGGAGAATGAAAAACAGTACCCGGTCGCAATCGAAAGCTATAAGGAACTCATCGACAGGTATGAACAGTCATCGCTCGCCGACAGCGCGATGTACAGGCTGGCGCTTGTGTATAACAACGATCTCCATGAGACCGAACACGCGGTTCAAACCTATAAACTCTATTGCCAGAAGTATTCCTCAAACCCCAGGGCCGCCACAGCACTCTTCCTCGCGGCTTTCCTCATGAATAACGATCTTCACCAGACCGACAGCGCCAGGGTCACCTATGAGAGGTTCCTGCAACTCTACCCGAACCACCAGCTGGCCCAATCGGCGAAGTTCGAACTGATGAACCTCGGCAAGGATCCGGATCAATTCGTACCACAGACCACGGCGGAAGTGCCCGAGACAACCGCGTCCGCACGCCCCCATCGCACGAAGTAAATGCCCGAACGATACCAGGATTATAGGAAATATCTCCAGCCCGAGATCGTCGCAAAACTCACCAACATGGAATTGGTGGCCCGTCTTGTGGTGGAGGGCTTTATAACGGGCCTGCATAAGAGTCCCTACCACGGCTTCAGCGTCGAATTCGCGGAACACCGGCAGTATATGCCGGGCGATGAAGTGCGCCATATCGACTGGAAAATATATGGCAAACGCGACCGGTTTTATATCAAGCAGTTTGAGGAGGAAACCAACCTCAAGGCCTATATCCTTCTTGATGCCAGTAAATCGATGGCCTATGCCTCCAGCAGTAGGCCCTCGAAACTCGAATATGCGTCGTATATTACCGCGGCCCTCTCCCAGCTGATGATCCAGCAACGGGATGCCGTCGGTCTGACAATCTTCGACGAGAAGGTCCGCACCTTCATGCCCCCCCATGCCACCAAGACCTATCTGAAGGAAATCCTGCGCCAGCTCGATTCCCTCGAACCGGGGAATAAAACCACAACCGCCGTCGCACTCCATACGATCGCCGAACGGATCAAACGCCGCGGCCTCGTCATTGTCCTGAGCGATCTGTTTGATAAACCCCACGAGGTCATGACCGGACTGCGTCATTTCCGGCACAAGAAGAATGAGGTCATCGTCATGCAGATCCTCGATCCGCTGGAACGGAGCTTCGCCTTCGGAAAGGATGCCGTCTTCAGGGATCTTGAGACCCGCGAGGAAATGACAACCCAGCCGTGGCATATCCAGAAGGCCTATCAGGCGGAAATGAAAAAGTTCCTGGAAATGTATAAACGGGAGTGCCGGGAGAATAATATCGATTACGTTCTTCTGGATACATCAACACCGTTCGACGTAGCCCTCATCGAGTACCTCCATAAACGCCAGAAAATCGGTTAATACCGGGAATTTACTCTACCCCCCCCACCCTGATGAAACGAAGTCGGTCATGATCCCCTGATCTTCCCTTCGGTCCGTAATATCCTGATTTATTTGGATTTAAACGGCCATTCGAGTATCTTGATCATACCCGCACTGTTTGAATTTCTCCTGGAGTCAAAAATGGTTTCAAATCGTTATCTCCTGATAACCCTCCTGGCTGTTCTTGCCTTTTCATGCAGAGGTCCGGAAGGACCTACGGGACCGCCGGGAAATAGTCTAAACTCGCTGACCGACCCTTCGGTGATGCCCTCCATACTCACAACATATCCCCTTCCAAACAGCGTCGGGCCCTATACGGATTTCAACAGCCGGATCATGATCCGGTTCAATAAAATTATGGACCGGACATCCGTGAAACGGGCAGTGAGGTTGTCATCTCCGCTGGGTGACGTGGTGATCGATACCACATCTGTCTCGGTCCAGAATACCGACGTCTTCACCCTCGCCCCCCTCGACAGCCGCGGGCCGCTTTACCATTTTATCTGGAAACTTGGAACTGTCTATGCCCTGAATGTTGATACATCGGCATTCGACGTCAACGGCAATCATCTCCGTTCCGCCTATAATGTGCCGTTCACCCCCGAACCGTATTTCCGCGTAACCGCGGTTTCCCCGGCGAACGGGTCAACCGAGGTTGCCTTGGGCTCGACTATCACCATAACATTCAACAGCCAGGTGGATTCAACGGTCTTTTCCTCAATCCACATCACGCCTGCGTTGCCGGGACGCTGGGGATTTATCGCCGCCTCACCAGCACCCGATTCGACCCAGATCCGGTTCACGTCGCAAGGCGCAAACCTCGATTCCGTGTATACCCTCGAGGTGGATTCGACCGCCCGTGACAAGCACGGGGATCGTGTCCATGACAGTTATAGCTCGATGTTCACGACGGCAACATTCCGGGTTTCTTCAACATCGCCCGCCAACGGATCGACGTCCTTCGCAATTTTCTCCCCGATCACCATGAACTTCACCGCACCCCTCGATACATCCACGGTCGGCAGGGCCTGGAGCATTTCTCCCCCGGTCGCCGGCGCTTTTCATTTTGTCTCGGGCCTGGCCGGTTTTACATTTATCCCGAACCAGCGCCTCCTCGACAATACAACGTATACGATCGTGCTTTCAGATTCGCTTGCGTCCATTGGCGGCGGCCATCTCGCCCAGCCGTATCTCTTTTCATGTACGACGCTGCCATTTGAGGTGAGTGGGACAAATCCCGCCAACGCTTCATATAATGTCGCGTCGCGGAGCCCCTTGATCATTGTCTTTTCAGATATTCTCGATTCTTCCACAATCCGATCTTCAGTGATGATAAGTCCGTCAATCCCCCTGAGTTTTATCCTCGCGGACAGCTCAACATCATTTTCCTGCACACCGGTGAATGGTTATGCCTCGAATACGACCTATACCGTCATGCTGACGACCGGCATCCGCTCCAAACGGGGCGATTCGCTCGGTCTCGGGTACAGCTTTTCCTTTACAACTGCCCCGTTCAGCGTCACCGGGACGAACCCCCCGGGTAACGCCACGGGCGTCGCACTCTCCGTTGTTCCCGAGATCATTTTTAGCGCACCGGTCGATACGGGTTCTGTCCGTGGAGCTTTCAGTATTCTACCGCAGGCTGACGGTGATTTCCAACTCTACCAGAATGCAACATATTTTTACTTCAGCCCGCATCATCCGCTGACCCCGAACACGACGTACACGATTGCACTTTCCACATCTCTGAAATCGGCGGAAGGCTCAAACCTCCTCTCTCCCTATTCATTTTCGTTCACGACGGGCGGTTTTCAGGTGACGAGCACGAATTTCACCGGATCTCTGAATGTGGCGCTGACCCAACCGCTCAATTTTTTGTTCAATTCCGCTATCGATACCGGCACGGTCCGGACGGCGTTCTCCGTATCACCCCCCGAAGAGGGGACCTTTTCCATGAATAGCCAGGGTGTCGGGAGCTTCTCCTTCCATCCCGTCGCATGGGCATCCAATACGCAATATACGGTAATAGTATCGACCGCCCTCCAGACCACCACGGGAGTTCACCTCCCGGTGCAGTATCAGGCGAACTTCACAACGACCCAGTTCAGGATCGTTAGCGTCTCACCACAAGATGGCGCGATCAATGCGCCCACGGTTGGACCGATTTATATCGATTTTAACGGCCCGATCGATACTACGGGCATCACCACATCATTGAGCATCGTTCCTCCGGTATCCGGGAATATCTTTACGTATGAGGGGTCGCCGAATATGGAGTTCCAGCCGCAGTCTCCCCTCCGGACAAACACGAAATATACGGTATCGGTGGGGAGTATCGGTTCGGAAGGCGGAGGAACACCCGCCCCGCCATATTCGTTCAGCTTTACCACCGTGCCGTTCCAGGTCGCGAGTTCAGTCCCCGTCGACGGCGCCGTGGGTATCTCCCGGAGTCAGACGTTATCGTTTGATTTCAACGCGCAGATTGATTCAGGGAGCGTGAGGAATGCATTCACGATATCACCGGCAGCAGCCGGCAACTTTTATCTCTATAGCCCGGGGAGCGGGTTCTCGTTTACTCCGTCTTCCCCGCTTGATTCATCGACCACCTATACCGTTCATCTTCTGACCTCCATGCGCTCACAGGTGGGCGATACGCTCCTTGTTCCGTATTCGATGTCGTTCACGACGGGGAATTAAGGTTCCTCTGATGTAATTGCATTTCTGGCTTTCATTTCATATCATGGGAAGGCGACAATTTTGTCGCCTTCCCTTTTTCCATCAAATCATCGGTATTGTGCAGGAAAATAAGCTCATTGTCAGGGGAGCCCGGGTCCATAACCTGAAGGATATCGATATCGAGATGCCCCGGGGGAAACTTGTTGTCATTACCGGGCTGTCCGGTTCCGGGAAATCCAGCCTCGCGTTTGATACGATCTATGCCGAGGGGCAGCGCCGGTATGTCGAAAGCCTCTCCGCCTATGCCCGCCAGTTCGTCGGCCTGATGGAACGCCCCGATGTCGATTATATCGAGGGGCTGAGCCCCGCGATCTCGATTGAACAGAAATCCGTTTCCCATAATCCGCGCTCAACCGTCGGTACGGTTACGGAAATTTATGACTACCTCCGCCTCCTCTTTGCCCGCGCCGGCGTCCAGCACTGCTATAACTGCGGCCGCGTCGTCCAGCGCCAGACCGTCGACCAGATTATCGACGCCGTCATGGACTACCCCCCGGGGTCGAAGATTCAGGTGCTCGCCCCCCTGATCCGCGGCCGTAAGGGCCATTACCGGGAACTGTTCGAGGAGATCCTCCGGGACGGCTTTCTCCGCGTCCGCATCGACGGGGAGGTCAGGGAAATCGAAAAGGGGATGCAGATAAGCCGCTACAAGACCCACGATATCGAGGTCGTCGTCGACCGGCTGAACACACGGAGCGATATGCGCGGCCGCCTCTCGGATTCTGTCGAGACAGCACTCAGAATCGGCTCGGGTGTCGTGATTGTCAATATCCCCCAGGATACCCCGAATGGCAGGAAAAAGAAGCCGACGGGCGACCACCTCTATAGCCAGCACCTCGCATGCCCCGAATGCGGGATCAGCTATGACGAACCCGCCCCGAATTCTTTCTCGTTCAATTCCACCTACGGCTGCTGCCCCTCCTGCAACGGTCTGGGGGAAACGAAGGAGTTTGACGTGAAACTGATCATGCCAGACCCGTCCCTGAGCATAAACCGGGAGGGACTCGCTCCCCTGGGGCCGCCCCGCGATACCTGGCTCTGGAGCCAGGTCAGGGCCGTGGCCGCGCATTGTAACGTCGACCTCGACATGCCGGTCGGCAAATTGCCGGAAAATGTCATTCATGTTTTTCTCCATGGCGGCGGCGATCAGAAGTTTGAAATCCCGTACCGGTATTCCTCCGGCCGGTCGGTGACCTACCGCCAGCGCTTCGGCGGTCTGCTGGAAATCCTGAAACGGTATTTCGAGGAGACGACGTCGGAGGGGATGCGCCAGTGGGTGGAGTCGTTCATGAATACAACCGTCTGCCCCTCGTGCGGCGGCGGAAGACTCCGCAGGGAGAGCCTCGCCGTGAAACTCGTCGATGCCAGGTCCGGCCGGAAGTCGACGATGCACGATATCGTCAGATTGTCCCTCCGCGATGCACTGAACTTTTTCCAGACCCTATCCCTCACCCCGCGGCAACGCGAAATTGCCAGCCAGATCCTCAAGGAGATCAACCAGCGGCTTCAGTTCCTCCTGAATGTCGGCCTGGATTATCTGACGCTCGACCGCTCAGCCCGCACACTGGCGGGAGGGGAGTCCCAGCGGATCAGACTCGCCACACAGATCGGTTCACAGCTTGTCGGCGTGCTCTATATTCTCGATGAACCGAGCATCGGCCTCCATCAGCGGGATAATATCAAGCTGATCAACAGCCTGAAGGAATTGCGCGATCTCGGGAATACCGTCATTGTCGTCGAACATGACAAGGAAATGATCCAGAGCGCCGATTTTGTCGTCGACCTCGGCCCCGGCGCGGGCGAACATGGAGGATTTGTCGTCGCCACCGGGAAACCCGACCATCTGAAGGTGAGAAAGAACGGGAATATGGAGCAGTCCCCGACGGCACTCTACCTCCTGGGGGAAAAAAAGATCGGAATACCCTCATCCCGCCGCCCCGGAAACGGTTCTGCCGTCGTCCTGCGCGGCGCGAAGGGGAATAACCTGAAGTCCGTGACCCTGAAGATCCCACTGGGGAGGTTTATCTGCATCACCGGCGTGAGCGGATCGGGGAAGTCAAGCCTTGTGACCGAAACCCTCTACAGGATTCTGGGGAGGAAATTTTATAAGTCGAAGGATGTTCCGCTCGAGTATTCCTCCATCGAGGGCCTGGAGTATATCGACAAGGTGATCGATATCGACCAGTCACCCATCGGCAGAACCCCCCGCTCAAACCCCGCAACCTATACCGGACTCTTTACCGTCATCCGCGATCTCTATGCCCAGCTGCCGGAAGCCAAGATCCGGGGCTACAGGGTGGGGAGGTTCAGCTTTAATGTGAAAGGGGGGAGGTGCGAGGAGTGCGAAGGGGACGGCGTGCGGAAAATTGAGATGAATTTCCTCCCCGACGTCTATGTGACGTGCGAGGTGTGCAAGGGGAGACGCTATAACCGCGAAACACTCCAGATCGTCTATAAAGGCAAGTCGATCGCCGATGTCCTCAATATGACCGTCGAGGAGGCCTTTGCATTCTTCAGGGATATCCCGCGCATCCACCGGAAACTTGAAACCCTCTCCGATGTCGGTCTGGGCTATATCCGCCTCGGCCAGCAGGCCACCACTCTTTCCGGAGGCGAGGCCCAGAGGGTGAAGCTCTCAACGGAGTTGTCAAAGGTCGGGACGGGTAAGACATTGTATATCCTCGACGAACCCACCACGGGCCTCCATTTCGAGGATATCCGCATGCTCCTTGCCGTCCTCAATAAGCTGGTCGATAAGGGTAATACGATTATCGTGATCGAACATAACCTCGACGTGATCAAAACTGCCGACTGGATTATCGACCTGGGACCGGAAGGAGGGGAGGATGGAGGGAAAATTATCGCCGAGGGTACGCCCGAACTCCTGGCGAAGAGCAAAATATCGTATACGGGAAGGTTCCTGAGTGAAGCGCTGAAAGAAGGGTGAGGGCCTCTCCACCGGTCATCCGCCTGATTTTGAGACGAATCTGTTTCCCCGGATGTGAAATCTCCACAGCTGCTCTTTCCCGCTGGTTATGCCAATACGCTCGGTCGCCGCAATGCTCCGCTTCCCGATCTTCCCGCCTTTGATGATGCAGATCTCGTCCCCCAGTAAATCGGTGCCGTTGTCCTCCCGCGATATCGCAAAGGCCTGGCATAACTTCGCGGGCCCGTTTGTCAGATTTTCCACCTTCATCTTTCCTTGTATAAAATGCCTGTTCTGCTTTATCCGATCCAGACCGGCAAGCGGTTCCACCGCCCGCAAAAGGACCGCCCGGCCTCTTCCCCCCCGCTCAGTGACGACATTGCAGCAGTAATGCATTCCATACGTGAAGTAGACATAAAGATGCCCGCCCTCACGGAACATGACCTCGTTCCGTTTTGTCTTTCCGCGGTAGGCGTGACTTGCAGGATCCTTTTCTCCAAGATAGGCCTCGACTTCGACGATTTTTCCGCTGAGGATTATCCCCCCGCTCTTCCTCACCAGGGTCATCCCCAGAAGCGCCTTTGCGACGCGTAGTGTCGGCTGAAGGTAGAATGACCGCGGGAGTTTTTTGCTGCTTCTGATCATCGATCGGATATCGTCATGCGCCCGGGCTTTGTCGCTGGCATCATGACACCTCCCGGGGATTCATACAGGTGCGGGGGAGAGACTTGTCCCCCTACCGCTTTGAGAACTCTTTGATGATTTTCTCCACCTCTTCCTCGGATATGCCGGCCCCGAGCGTTCCTGAGGGAGCTTTCGGGGCTGATCCCTTCTCGTCCTTCCGGGAAGGGGGGACATTGCCCGCCTTCAGCCTGATCCGTTCTTCAATCTCGTCGATCCATGATTTCTGCGGCTGAGGCTTTTTCGTTTCCGCCGGCTTCGGCGGAGATGGCGGTGGCGCCCCCTTTTGTGCTTCTGCCGGTTTTACGGCCGGAGCTGCACTTTCGGAGGGGTTGATCGGCCGGGTCTCAAACGCGAGTCGCTTGATGTTGAACATGTGCTTCGCCGAGACGTTGTCCGATATGATCGATCCGCCGAACGTTCCCGGACCGAGCGTCAGCGAAGGAAGAAGATCTGTCGTGTATCCCACCGCCCCGAGCGCCGCCTGCGTGTTGACCAGTATCCTGAACGCGGGCTTTTCAAGCGCGAATTTGAGGATGATGTCCTCGTCGGAGGAGTGGATCACGAGCGTGTGCCCGATTCCTCCGAATTCGAGCAGCTCGATGCACCGCTCACATCCTTCCCGCCAGTTGTCGACGGTGTACAAGGAGAGGACCGGGGAGAGCTTTTCCCGGGATAAGGGGTACTCCCGTCCCACACCCTGGATTTCCGCGATCAGCACCTGCGTGTCCGGCGGAACATCGATGCCGGCATTCTGCGCTATGAATGTCGCCGGTTTGCCGACCATGTTTGCGTTGATCCCACCCCGCTGGTCGAACATCAGCGCCGAAAGCTTTTCCTTGTCGAATCCGCCGACGAAGACACACCGCTGCCGCCTGAATTCCTCCACCACGGCGTTTTTTATCTGTGCGTCGACGATCACCGACGCCTCCGTCGAGCAGAGAACGCCGAGATCAAAAACCTTCCCCGAGACGATATCCGCAACCGCCTTCCGTATGTCGGCGGTTTTCTCAATGTACGCGGGGACGTTCCCGGAACCTACCCCGTATGCCGGCTTGCCCGAGCTGTAGGCACTCCGGACCATCGGATTGCTCCCCGTGGCCAGGATGATGGACACAAGTTTGTGCTTCATCAGTTCGTTCGTCGCCTCAGGCGTCGGCGTGCCCAGACATGCCATCAGACCCTGCGGCGCACCTGCCGCCTCGGCCGCCTGCGAGATGACGTGCATTGCCTCAAGGGTGCACTTTACCGCGCGGGGGTGCGGACTTGCCACGATCGCGTTTCTCCCTTTGACCGATATGATCGCCTTGAACATCACGGTCGATGTCGGATTGGTCGACGGGATCAGCGCGGCAACCACCCCCATCGGCTCGGCGATTTCAATGACCCTGTGCTCCCGGTCTTCCCGGATCACCCCGACCGAACGCAGGTCCTTGATCGATTCCCAGACGCGCCGCGTGGCGAACTCGTTTTTCTTTTTCTTGTCCTCCGGTTTCCCGAATCCTGTCTCTTCATGCGCCATGCGCCCCAAGTGCTCCGCCGCCCCGTACCCCGCATCAGCCATCGCCGCAACGATCCGGTTGACCCGCTGCTGATCGTAGGCCTTGAATTCCAGCTGCGCTTGTTTCGCCTTCTGGACGAGGTCGCGCATCTCCTGTATCGATTGCAGATCTTTGTCGAGTGCCATAACCCTTACCGAGGATTTGATTGAACCTGTTATGCAAGTTTACCGGTTTTCCACAAATATAAACCCGTTGTGTCTTCCTGCTGCCTGCTGAATTCCTCCCCTTCGAAAACGTCGATGAAAACCTCGAACGCAAATACCTTCGTCCCCGGAAGGAGATGACCTCCAAAGACCTTCCCCTGCGGATCGCCGAGAACGATGTGAGCGTGGACGAACGGCTTCCCGTCCCGCAGGCTGATGTTACCGTGAAGATTGAGGATCTCCATCCCCCCGGGAAACTCCATGCTGTTGTATTTCCTCTCGGCCTGATCGTAATAGGCAACCACCGCGTGCGTGGTCGCCCCGAGCCCCTGGATCCGGCCCATGTGGATCTTCTCTCTCTGCGCGATGGCAGTCAGCCCCTCATAGAGATCCGCCCCGAGCGGGAGCTGCCCGACGAATGTCCGCCGTACTGTGTGGCCGTTCATACGAAGGTCGCTAGAGGTTGAATTTTTCCTGCACCATGTTTTTGCGCGTGTAGGTGTGATGCAGATGCTGATAGGTCAGCTCGGTCGCTTCCCGGCCGCGCGGCGTCCGTACCAGGAAACCCTCCTGGATGAGATACGGCTCGTACACCTCTTCAATGGTGCCGGGTTCCTCACCCACAGCAACGGCCAGGGTGTTCACACCGACCGGCCCGCCGTGGTACTTTTCGATGATCGTCGTGAGAATGCGTTTGTCCATTTCATCCAGGCCGTGCTCGTCAACCTCCAACCGGTTCAGGGCGTAGGTGGTGACTTCCTTCGTGATCACTCCCCGGTAGTGCGCGAGATCCGATTCCGCCTCCGCAAAATCCCGGCAGCGCTTCAAAAGCCGGTTCGCGATGCGCGGCGTGCCCCGCGCCCGACGGGCGATTTCACCGCTCCCCTGGGGGTCGGTCTTGACGTTCAGAATTGAACTTGACCGCGCGATGATCTTTTCCAGATCGTGCGGCGGATAATAGTCGAGACGGCTCGTGACGCCGAATCGCGACCGCAGGGGGGAGGAGAGAAGCCCCGCCCGCGTCGTCGCCCCGACGAGCGTGAAGGTGTTGAGCGCGAGCTGGACACTCCGCGCATTGGGCCCGTTGTCAATGAGGATGTCAATCTTGTAATCCTCCATCGCCGAGTAGAGATATTCCTCCACGAGCGGATTTAAACGGTGAATTTCGTCGATGAAGAGGACATCACCGGGACTCAGGTTGGTGAGAATGCCCGCCAGGTTGTACGGTTTGTCAAGCGCGGGCGCCGAGGTTGCCTTGATCTGCGAGCCCATTTCATTGGCGATGATGTACGCCAGCGTCGTTTTCCCCAGCCCGGGCGGTCCGGTCAAAAGGACGTGATCGAGACTTTCCCCCCGCCCGCGCGCGGCCTGGATGAAGACCCTGAGGTTGTCAACGAGCTTGCTCTGCCCGACAAATTCCTCGAACCGCAGGGGACGAAGCGTCTGATCGAACTCCGCCTCCGCAGGGAGCTGCTCAGGTGCCGTGTGGTCAGTTCGCTTTTTCATCACCGAAAATGTAAGGAGATTGCACCTGAATTGCAATCATGGGCGGGAGGTGTGCTGAAGCGCCCGCTTGACGAGCTCCTCGACGGGGAGGTCCTCACCCCGGGATTCCTGCAGCACGCTGCGTAACGCCCGCTCGGCAACCGCCCGGTGATACCCGAGCGACATCAGAGCCACAAGCGCCTCGGACCTGGTCTTCAGCTGGTCGCTTGTGGGAACGTCGCTTGTCTGCACAAGTTCGATTTTTCCGAGTTTTGTCTTCAGTTCCAGTATGATCCGCTCGGCGGTCTTTTTGCCGACACCCGATATGGCCGTCAGCGCCGCGACGTTACCGGTCTGGATCGCCTCCCGAAGCTCCTCCGCCTTGAGCCCCGAGAGGATCCCCTGGGCCATTTTCGGCCCGATCCCGGTGATCGATATCAGATGGCGGAAGATTTCCCGCTCACCCTCGGTCGCAAATCCGTACAGCTGAAGCAGATCCTCCCTGACGTGCAGATGCGTCAGCAGCACCACGTCCTCATCTGCATGCTGCAGCTGGTCGTAGGTCGATAGCGAGATGTTGAGGAGGTATCCGACACTGTTGACGTCAAGGACGACCTGGGTCGGCGACAGGGAGAGTATTTTACCCCGGAGCTGGGATATCATCGTGAGCTCGCCTGGAAGATTTTGTCCGGGTGCGCCGTGAGATAGGATCTCCACGAAGGGTATGCACGCGCCGCCCGCGGGACCCGGCGCTGGACATGACAGACCGCAACAGCCAAGGCATCGGTCGTGTCGTAATACCGGGGGAGCCTGTCCAACCGGAGGAGCGATTTCATCATCGCCTGAACCTGCTCTTTTGAGGCCGTACCGTTTCCGACCACGGCTTTCTTGACTTCACGGGGAGAATATTCGTGCGTCGGAATGTCCCTTGTCACCGCCGCAAGTATGGAGACACCCCGGGCCTGCCCGAGCTTCAGCGCCGATTGCGCGTTCTTGCCGTAAAAGGCGGTCTCGATGGCAAATTCATCGGGCCGGAATTCCTCGATCAGCCGGGTGAGGGTCTCGTAGATGAGCTTCAACCGGTCGGGGAGAGGGGCCGTTGAACGGTTTTTTATCGCCCCGCACCCGAGAACCTCGTACCTGCGGACTCCCGTCCGGATGATCCCGTAACCGGTCAGAAGCGAGCCTGGATCAACACCGAGCACAATCATGCGCGTCCGTCATCGCCGGCGGCGCAAAGCGGTTCCCTCTTGCCGTTCATACATTCATGCTCGCAATCAGTTTTTCGTCGATGTCGAAATTCGCAAAGACATGCTGGACATCGTCGTTGTCCTCAAGCGCTTCAAGGAGTTTCAGAAACTGCTCCGCTTCCTTGCCGTCGACATGAACGGTGTTCTCCGGTACGAGCTGGATTTCGGCCTCTTCGGGCCTGATCTTCTTCGCTTCCAGCGCGTGCCGCACGGCATCAAAGTTTTCGGGCGCCGTGATGACCTGATAGCTGTCCTCGTCGGTCTTCATGTCGTCCGCCCCCGCATCGATGATGACGTTCATCAGATCATCCTCCGCCACACTCGCACGCGGAATCATGATGATCCCCTTGCGGTGAAACATGTAGGAGACCGAGTTGAGCGCTCCGAACTTGCCGTTGTACCGTTCGAGGATGTGACGGATCTCCGCGACGGTCCGGTTCTTGTTGTCCGTCACCGATTCAATCATCATCGCCACCCCCCCGGGCCCGAATCCTTCGTACGTCACTTCCTCATAGGTCACTCCGGGAAGCTCGCCCGTACCCCGCTGGATCGCCCGCTTGATGTTTTCCGCGGGCATGTTCGCCGCCTGCGCCTTTTCGATCGCAAGCCGTAACCTCGGGTTCCCCGACGGATTGCCGCCGCCGTCACGCGCCGCAATGGTCATTTCCTTGATGAGCCGCGTGAAGAGCCTTCCGCGCTTGGCGTCGTTGACACCCTTTTTCCTTTTGATCTTCGCCCACTTGTTGTGACCTGACATACCTATGCGCCTTCTGTGTGTTTTCGGATATCTTTGATTTTTAACTGCGGATAGACTTCCGGATGCTGGGAATTCATCCCGAGCCACTCGTGCTCGTCCACCGAAAAGACGATGTCGATGTATTTCCCGTTCGTCCGGATGTCCTCCAGCAAGGACCCCAGCCCGAAACCGATCGAGTCGAAGACCTGCTGCTGCTGCCTGACCTTGAACCGCAGGTGGTCCTTTCCCACAATCCTCGGGACACCCACGATCTCCACCCCCTTAACGAGGAAGACCGGCCGCATGTTCCCGGGCCCGAAGGGTGCAAATTCCTTCAGGATCTTGATGAACCGCGGGTTGAGCTCGGTGAGCGCGATCTCCGCGTCGATCCGGAGCTCCGGCGTGCGGATTGCCTCGGGCATCAGCTCCGAACAGACCAGATTGAATGCCTTCCGGAACTCATCCACCTGGTCAAGCGCCACCGAGAGACCCGCCGCGTACTTGTGCCCCCCGAACTGTATCAGCTTGTCCTCGACACGCTTTAACGCCTGGTGAATGTCGAACCCGACGATGCTCCTGGCCGACCCCTTTGCAACACCGTCAACGGTCGTCATCATGATCGTCGGACGGTAGTACTTTTCCACAAGCCGCGATGCCACGATCCCGATGACCCCCGGATGCCATTCCTCATCATGCAGCACGATCGCGGGATCGGTTTCTCCGTCGAGGAGATTGTCCACCAGTTCCTGCGCCTTGAGGAAGGTGTCCTCGTCGATTTTTCTCCGCGTCCGGTTTTCCTCCTCAAGCACCTGCGCGAGATGCGTGGCCGTCGCCGGATCCTCACTCGTGAGGAGTTCAACCGCCCTCGAGGCGTCCCCCATCCGCCCGACCGCGTTGATGCGCGGCGCCAGGATGAACACGATCTGACCGGTCGAAATGTTCCCGAGCTGCGTCCCGGAGGATTCTATGAGCGCCCGTATGCCGGGCCGGGGATCCCGGTTGATGAGGTCGAGCCCGATTTTTGTGAGCACCCTGTTTTCACCGATCAACGGCACGATGTCAGCCGTCGTCGCAAGGGTGACAAAATCGAGGTAACTGTAGATCCGGTCCTCTTCCCCCCGCCGGCGGGCAAGCGCCTGCACAAGCTTGAACCCGACACCACACCCGCACAGGAATTTGAACGGATAGGCGCAACCCGGCTTGAGCGGATCCAGGACGGCAGATGCCGCCGGAATTTCCTCGGCCGGTTCGTGATGGTCACAGATGATGACGTCGATGCCGAGCGACCGGGCGTAGTTGACCTGATCCACCGCCGTGATCCCGCAGTCAACCGATATCAGGAGGCTCGCCCCGAACTGTTTTCCCCGGTCAATCCCCGCCGTCGATATGCCGTACCCCTCCTTGACACGGTCGGGAATGTGGAAGATGGTGTCGAGCCGGAGATGCTGCCGGAAGAAGAGATAGAGCATCGCGGCGCTGTTCGTCCCGTCCACGTCGTAATCGCCGAAGATGACGACCCGCTCCCTGCGCTCCACAGCCTGGAGGATCCGCCTGACCGCCTGCTCCATCCCCTCCATGAGGAACGGATCGTGCAGATTGGCCAGCTGCGGACGGAAAAATTCCTTCGCGCTGTCATAACTGGTTATCCCGCGACGGACAAGAATCCGCGCAATGGTATCGGAAACGTTGATCTCCTTCGCCAGCTGAAGGGTCTTTTGCGGATCGGTTTCCGCAGCCATCGACCACCGGTATTCCCGCTTCAAGGGGAGCTCCTCCCTCCGGGTTGCGATGGATCGCTATCCCGCCCTGCCGGCCAGATGTGCCATGTGTGCGTGGTGAAGTGTATAACCGACTCCTTGGGATACTACAAGCGGCTGCGCGCCGATAAGCCGAATTCTGTTTTCCACGCGGTCAGCGTGTGACCGCCGGAACTGCAATCATTGATCTGGTCCCGCTTTCACAAACGGGCTCAAGCGACCTACCCGTCCACGGTTCATCTCCCTTGCGAGGAGATGATCTTGAGCGAACAACTCTCCCCCTGTTTGTCACAGGTCCGCGGACATACATGGTCTTGCTCCGAGCAGGGTTTGTCGATCATGAGCATCACTGCCATGATGGTGAGCTCTTACCTCGCCATTTCACCCTTGTCCGGTCCCCGATGTCGGGAATCCGGACGGTATCTTTTCTGTGACACTGTCCGTTGTGTCCTGCTTGCGCAGTCCACACCCTCCTGTTAGGAGGTGCTCTGTTCTGCGGAGTTCGGACTTTCCTCTCCGGAAATGTTCATCACAAGTCCGGAGCGATTGCAAGACGCGCAGTCTCCTTTTTGTTATTTAAAAACAGGTTCCTTTTGCCTGTAATATACGAACTCTCCGGCAAAATTACCCGCCGATGGGCCGCCTCGCGTCTATTCCCATGTTGGCCAGCTCGTCAGCATCCCTGTTGACTTCCCTGTCGATGTGCCGGATCGTGCAGTGATAGGGGACGGAAGCGAGAATTTTCTTCACCTCCGCAAAAACTTCCCGGAGTTTTGGGTTTTTTATGCGGTATTCACCGTTTACCTGCTTGACCATCAACTCGCTGTCGGAATGCACAATAAGCTTCGAACATTTGAATTCTCCGGCCTTTTTCAGGCAGAAAAGAAGTGCCGTGTACTCGGCGATGTTGTTTGTCGCCCTGCCGATGTACCCGCCCCCCCGATAGAGGATTTCTCCCGCCTCACCCTTTAAAATGATTCCTATGCCGCTTTCACCCGGGTTTCCCCGCGAGGCCCCGTCCGTGTAGGCCAGGATGGTCATCCGAATGTTGCGCTTTTTTCAACGATCTTGTCAGAAACCAGTATCCGCCCGCAGTGCTCGCATTGGTAAAACTTTGAATTCTGCCGGAGTTCCAGGATCATCTGCGGAGGTACCCGCTTGAAACATCCCCCGCATGCCCCTCGCTTTACCGGGACGACCGCGTTTCCACCCTTCGCCTTCCTTATCAGCTCGTACTTCGCCAGATCATCCCTGTCGATTTTGCCGACAATCTTCTCCCGCTCATGCCGGAGCTTCGATTCCTCCTTTTCATGCTCTTTGTTCACCTCACGCAGCTCCTTCTGGCGGTCCTGGAGCTCCGTCGCCGATTCCCCGAGCTGCGCCGTGTGCGTGTCAACCTCGGCCTTTGCGGCTACCATGTTCCGCTCCAGTAACTCCATCTCCTTTTCCAGCTTGGCCGACGTGTTTTCCGCATTCTCGATTTCCTTCGTCAGGGCGTCGTATTGCTTGTTGGACTTGACCTGAAGCTGCTGCTTTTTGTACTTTTCCACCTTTTCAGCCAGATCCAGGATCTCCACGTCCGCCTTGTCCCTGCTGATCTTGGATTGCTTGATCATGTCGTTGTAGTCCTTGATCTTCTTCTTGAGCTCCTCCACCTTGCTCTCGAGAGCTTCGACAATCTGCGGCAGATCCCCCTTCATTTCATGAATGTCCTGAAGTTCGGTGTCGATTTTCTGCAGCGTGTAGAGCGATTGTAACCTTGTTTCCACGGGCGGTTCCTTTATTGCTTAAAATGATGGATGAAATTTGTCTTCACTTGGGATGCGATGACCTGCACTTTTTCCTTCTGTACGACCGGATCGTTGTTGAGATGTTCCGCAATCTGCCCGATGACCGGCGCCTCGGTCTCGTAATGACCTGCGTCGATGAGCGCTATCCGGCCGTCACTTTCCTGAAAGGTGTGATACCGGACGTCGGCGGTTACCATCGCGTCCGCCCCCTGGCGGATCGCACTCTCCATCTGCTCACTCCCGCTTCCACCGACTACCGCGACGGTCGTCACCGGTTCCGCTAACTCCCCGGCGTACCGGAGCGCCTCGGCATGGAGGCTTTTTTGCACCCTTCCGAGAAATTTTTTCAGCGTCACCGTTTGTTCCAGCGTACCAATTGCCCCGCCGCCGTATTCCGGCGACGCGTTCGCAAGATCATACACGTCGTATGCCACCTCTTCATAGGGGTGAGCCCGGCGCATCGCCCGCAAGACCTCCGCGGTCTTCCACCGCGGGACGATCATCTCCAGACGCCGCTCGCTCACCTCGGCCCTCTCCCCCCCGGGGGCCCCGATGAACGGCGCCGCCCCCTCGAGCGGTCTGAATGTGCCGGTGCCTTCTGTCTGAAATGAGCATTCCTCGTACTTTCCTATGGCCCCGGCACCCGCTTCCGCCATCGCGACCATCACACGCTCGGTGTAGTCCGCGGGAACAAAGACGATCAGCTTCTGATACTGCCCCGCCATGGGCTCCAAGGGCCGCACATCGTGAAGCTGAAGCACCCGCGCAAGCGCACTGTTGACACCGCCTCTTGCGTAATCGAGATTGGTGTGCATCGCGTAGACCGCAAGCCCCGCCCCGAGGAGCTTCGCCGATAAACGGCCCTGCCGTCTGTCGGTCCTTAATGAGCGCAAGGGATGAAAAAGGAGGGGATGGTGACTGATGATGAGTCCGGTTTTTTTGCGCACGGCCTCCGCAATGACCTCGTCGGTGACATCCAGCGCGATCAGGATCTTCCTGATCCGCTGACCCGGAGCACCTGCCTGGATACCGACGTTGTCCCGTTCCCATGCGATGCTTGGTGGCGCCAGGGATTCAAGAATGCGTTCGATATCCTTCAGATACATGCGGGCAGAATCTCACGGAAAAAAAATGTCCCGTTGCTTGACGGGACATTTTGTTGTACGAAAACTGTATTGAGCGCTTTGTTGATTTTCTTGTTTGGAAGCCTTTGTTCTGCTTTTTTCCTCTGGTGTGCCGGTAGAACGCGTCTCGCAGATGATTTTTGATGCATGAGGAGGTTCATAAAACTATCTCGAACAATATACTGATTATCGTCGAGAAAATCAAGGATTTCCTGGTTTGACCAACCCCCCCCCCGGTGCACTCTCCCCCATCAGGGATTTTTCGGGTCCTCGGGTTGCTTGGTGTTGTTTTCCGTGTTCAGGTCGCGGAGCTTGATGATCTGCTTCTCGAGGGCCGCAATGTTCTCGTTCAGCCTGCGCAGGAGCTGCCGCTCGCCGTCGGTGATGTTCTGCCGCGACAGGATGTCGGCGCTGATCTTGATCGCCGCCAGCGGATTGTTGAATTCATGACACATGGTCACCACCAGCTCCTGAATCGCCTCCGACGTCCGCTCGGAAAATAACTGGTCCTTCGCCATCTCCTTCATCTGCCTGTGGAGGTGAAACCGCTCAATGGTGTTCAGAATGGTCTTCGCCAGAAGCGTGTCGGTTAATTCCTCCTTGACGAGGTATTCCTCGATCCCGTATTTCATCGCCTCGATCGCCAGCCTGAAATCCTTGTTGGACGTCAGGAAGATGATCGGAACCGAAAATCCCGCCTCCAGGATCTTTTTGGCAGTCTCGATTCCGTTCGAGTTCCCGAGATAGTAATCCATGATAATGAGGTCGGGTAGGGTGCCCTGCTTCATCCCGGTAATCGCCTGCTCCCCCTCGTTGACCCAGAAAAATTTGAAGCTTTTACCCGGATAATCCCTCAGCTGGTGCTCCAGTACGGACATGTACTTGGGATCATCATCAACGAGTAATATGGAGATTGTACCGGATGCCATCCTAATCTTGTGTGAATAATACCATTTCTCGTGCTCATTTGCAAGATCGACCCCCGGATGCCCATTTCCCCGTCACACCGCCGCGTGTTCAGGATGCGCGAAAGGAGGGATCTTCAACCTGATTCGCAAAGAATCAGACCGATCACCACAATCTGTGTCTCTTAAACCTCCCGTTTAATAATTTTGATTGACTTTTATTGCATAATTCACTAGATTTAAACACTTTGCGAAGAGTCTTGAAACCGAATATTCCGTATACGAATGCCATCCGGCAATATCTTGATCTCTTTCTGAAGAAGATCAATTCCAGCGATGGCATTATTATTTCCATGGGTGTGGCAGCAATCGTTACGGGCGTCCTCGTGGACCTGTTCCTCATCCGCCTCATCTGCCTTATTGTCGTCATCAGCACCGCCGCCATCCTCGTCGCGCTCTACCATGCGCGGCAACAGTCGTCCCCCGGGGAACCGGCACAGGATGACTCTGCCCATGCCAACACATCGAAACGCGATACAGGTATGAAAACGATATTCTTTGATGATGCAGGCGGCTATCAGCAGCCCGACGAGGAACCTGAGACGACCGAGGACCACCCTATGAATCTGTCCCATAGCGTCGATATGCAGATCGAAATGTCGGGCCGCCCGGCACCCCCGGTCTCCCGTGTCACAGATCAACCCCCGCCAGCCACATCGTCTGCTTCCCGGGAATTTAATGTGGCGGATTTCTTCGACATGGATTCAGCCATGTACGAGGGCGATCCCGAACCGAGGACTGAATTCAATTTTCTCCTCCATAAGATCCTCCTGGTCGTGAAGGAGGTCCTTTTCGCCCACTCGGTGGTCTTTTTCTGGGCGAACCGCGACAAGGGCCAGATGGTCATGGAGGCACGCGTGAGCGATAACCTGAACAGCATCACCCTGCGCCGCTTTACGATGTCGAGCGACCTTGTGAGCCATGTCGCAGAAAATGGGAAACCGGAACTCCTCAACGAGGTCAACCCGAAATCGGAACTCGAGCTTTTCCCGTACTATAATTCCTCGGTCGGGATACGGTCGTTTATCGGCGTCCCGGTCTATTTCTCAACCCAGCAGGCCGATCATTCCCCCGGACTCCCCGTCGGCGTCATCGCCATCGACAGCAAGGCCAAGGATGCCTTCGGCTCCGAGACCTGCGCACTCCTCGGCCAGTTCACCAAGCTGATTTCGACCCTGATCAAGTCGTATACCGACAAGTACGATCTTCTCCTGGATTCGGAGCTCCTGCACTCGATAAGGAAACTCCAGGAAAGGATCCGCAGCGACTTTTCCCTTGCAACGATCATTAACCAGCTCTCGGAGGAGACCTCCAAACTTGTCCGCTGGGACCATATTTCAATCGTCCTCTACGACGAGAAACGCCACGCCTGCCTCGTCCGCAAGGTCCTCAACCGCGCACCCGTGGAGTATGTCGGACATGAACAGGCCATCGATTATCCCGACAGCGTCGTCGGTCAGGTGCTCAAATCGAACAGCCACCAGAAGATCGATGACCTGGAACAGCTTGCATCGCCACGCTTTCAGGCCACCGAGCGGATACCACGCAAGGGGTCCTTTGTCGCCGTTCCGATCAGCTCACTCAACAAGTGCTATGGGTCGCTCAACGTCGAGAGCCGCGATTCCCATAATTTCTCGCGCCAGGATGTCGAGGTCCTCTACCGGCTCGCCGAGAATTCCGCCTTCGCCCTCGAAATCCTCTACCTCGAGGAGCTGATCCGCGAGTATGTCATCATCGACGACTCGACAGGCCTCTATTCAAAGAAGTTTTTCCTCCAGAGGCTCCACGAGGAACTGCGCCGGGCAGACGACCTGGCTAGCAGCCTCTCGCTTCTGGTCATCGCCGTCGACCGCGCGGGCGAAATCATCCAGCGCCACGGCCGCGACGGCTTCGAACGCATGATGATCATCCTTTCACGCGCGGTCCGCCAGAGCGTCCGTACCTATGACCTCGTGGGACGCCTTGAAAACGACCAGTTTGGCGTGGTCCTCCTCGATACCAGTGCGAATGATGCCTATCTCTGGGCGGAAAAGATCAGGAAGAATATCGCCGCCCATGTCATCAACCTCGACGACAAGAGTTTTTCAATCACCGTGAGCATGGGTCTCTGCGGCGAACTGGAGGGCATCCGGAAGGAAGACCTCGTCGCCAACGCCGTCACGGTCCTGCACCGCGCAGCAGATGCGGGCGGGAATATTGTAAGGGTTTTTTAATACTTAAGGAGAACAAATGGCCAAACAACAAACCTTCGCAGATAAAGCCGCGAAAGCCGCCGCCCAGCCCGGCAAGAAATGCCCGAAGTGCGGCGCGATCAAGCAGCCTATCCTCTTCGTGAACTCCGAACCTTCCAAACACGGCAGTACACGGTTCAGTCATCGGCGGATTCAGGTCTGCAAATGCAACGAAAAGGAAGTCTACGCGTAGCAGACCCGGACCAGTAGTGGTGCTCCCCATGCGCCCATTCGGGCACACCCCGGCCCCCAGACCCAACCCCCCGGGCGGGGAGTAATCATCACCACCAGTCGAAGGCATGAACCAGCGGCATCAACAGGAAGAATTTGAAATTATCGCAGATGGCAGTGGATCGTTCCGGATCCCGGCCGATATCATCAGACGGCTCCGGCCCGGAGGGCATTATATTGTGCGTTTGTCCGAGGGGAAATTGCACCCCCGCCTCCGCCGGCACGGTGTCACCGAAAGCGAGATCGAACAGATCACCCGCCTCCAGATGGAAGAACGGGAAAATGTCGTCCGTTTTCTTGAATCCGAGGGCGCGATGGCCGGCGATAGGTCGCTTGCCCGGCTCCTGCGGGAACGTGCAACATGAAGACGAAAAAACTCGTAATACATTCAGATATCATCGCGGAGCATCTGCTCCAGCCGCCGGCGGGGCCTTCGGTCCTGCGGCGGGCGATGAGGGAATTTTTTTGCTATACAACGGTCGTCAATGCGATGGAGCTTTTTTCCTGCGGCACGTCCGCCCGGCATCAACGGGCGATCGAACATGCACTCGGGGCGATGAAGATTCTCGGCGTGAACTCCCGCACGGCGAAAAATTTCGCGCTGCTCCTCCGGCGCTACCCTGACCGCCCCCTGGGCGATCTCCTTGTTGCCGGAATCTGCCTCGAAAGCAGACTTCCCCTCCTGACAGGTCTTCAGGAGAGGTTTTCGGGGATCAGACGGCTGACCCTGGTCGAGCCCCGGGCGATCGGATAACCGCCCCTGCACGCCCGGACCGCCGGCGGGGCGAAACGGACTATGGACAGATAAGAGGATACTATGTTTCTCGGAAAAGTCATCGGCACGGTCTGGGCAACCCGGAAGGATGAGGAACTGGTCGGGATGAAGTTTCAGATCGTCAAACATGTCGGCCTCGACTATACGACAAAGGATACATTTGTCGTCGCCGTCGATACCGTCCAGGCCGGCGTCGGCGACGTGGTCCTGGTCTGCTCGGGGAGCTCCGCACGCCAGACCGGCCTGACAAAGAATAAACCGGTCGACGCGGTCATCATGGCCGTCGTCGATAAACTCGATATCATGGACTGAGGCGGAGCGTGTTTTTCGGAAAAGTCATCGGCACGGTCTGGGCAACACGGAAGGACGAACATACGACATCCTTTAAGCTGCAGTTCGTCCAGCCTCTGAACGCCCACCGCGAACCCGCCGGCGATCCCATCGTCGCCGTCGATACCGTCGGGGCCGGCCCCGGCGAAACCATCATGTATATCACCGCCCGCGAAGCAACGATCCCGCTTCCGGTCGATATGGCGCCCGTGGACGCCAGTATCGTCGGCATTATCGACCGCATTGACGTAAACGGTCGGTGATTTTTTCGGGTCGAAATGTCACGGGTCTAGTGTTCTGTCACTAAGAGGAAAGCATGGCAAAGGTTAATAAACAATATACCAACCGAGAGAGTCAGTCGCTGGATAAATACCTGCAGGAGATCGGACGGGTCGAGCTTCTTGACCCCGAGGAGGAGATTGAACTGGCCCGCAGGATCAAAAAGGGGGACCAGAAAGCTCTTGAAAAACTGACAAAAGCGAACCTCCGGTTTGTCGTCAGCGTTGCCAAACAGTACCAGAATCAGGGATTGTCCCTCGGCGACCTCATCAACGAGGGGAACCTCGGCCTTATTAAGGCCGCCAAGAGGTTCGACGAAACCCGCGGGTTTAAATTCATCTCCTATGCCGTGTGGTGGATCCGCCAGTCAATCCTCCAGGCACTCGCCGAACAGTCCCGCATCGTCCGCCTTCCACTCAACAGGGTGGGAGCCCTGAATAAGATCGGGAAGGCCTTCAGTACCCTCGAGCAGGAGTTTGAACGCGAACCGAGCGCAAGCGAACTGGCCGAGGAACTCGATATGTCCCTCTTCGAGGTCGCCGATACGCTGAAAATCTCGGGCCGCCACCTCTCCATGGATGCCCCCTTCGCCCAGGGCGAGGATAACCGCCTCCTGGATGTCATCCAGGATGAACGTACACCGCTGCCGGACCATTCCCTCATCAAGGAGTCCCTCAGCAAGGAGGTCGAACGCGCCCTCGGGACACTCACCGAACGCGAGGCGGAGGTCATCCGGCTCTACTTCGGCCTCGGCAGGGAACATTCACTGACTCTGGAGGAGATCGGCGAGAAGTTCCAGCTCACCCGCGAACGCGTACGCCAGATCAAGGAAAAAGCCATACGGAGACTCCGCCACGCCTCGCGAAGTAAACAGCTGCGGGCGTACCTCGGTTGACAGGCCGGGATTGAATCCCCGCCGGGTATATCGGTCCTCCATCCCCAGGCTCATCCGCCTCGGCCTCGGATTACTGTTGACCTGCACTGCCGCGTTTTCCCTCTCGTCCTGCTCAACCCGGGCCACCGTACGGTATGCACCGCCTCCCACGATCGATGCGTCTCCGGGAGATGAAAATAATCCGGGCATCGACCGCCATGCAATGCTCGTCGCCATCATGGCACTGATGTCGACTCCCTATGTTCATTATGGCCTCGACTCCACCGGCATCGATTGCTCTGGCTTTACCGGCAGGATCTATGAACGCATCACCCACCGCCGCCTCCCCAGATCGGCACACGAACAGTTTGAAATCGGCCGGGAGGTGACGGGTTCGGAGATCAAATTCGGCGACCTTGTTTTTTTTCACCTCGATGAACCCGGCCCTTCACATGTCGGGATCTATGTCGGAGACGGTCTTTTCGCACACGCGAGCGTCTCGCGCGGTGTCACCGTTTCGCTTCTGGGAAGCGCCTATTACCGCGAACATTATGTCGGCGCCAGAAGGGTCGTCTATTGATCGCTGCCTTGTTTTTCAGAACGTGGATATCTATATTCATTACAGGGGTGTTTGAAAGATTTTCGCATGGCAATACTTCCAATTTATACATACGGGACCAAGGTTCTCCGCAAAAAGGCCAAACCCGTCCGACAGGTCAACGATGAGATACTCTCCCTCATCGTCAATATGTTCGATACGATGCGGAATGCCAACGGTATCGGACTCGCCGCGACCCAGGTCGGCCAGCTCCATCGCGTGATCACGATCGACCTGTCCGATGCCGAGGAGGGGAAGGAATTCAAACCTATCGTCCTGATTAACCCGGAAATCCTCGCCGAAAAGGGTACGCTGAAAATGGAGGAGGGATGCCTGAGTATCCCCGATGTCCGCGACGCCGTCGACCGGCCGGAGAGTGTGACGGTGAAGTTCCGGGACGCGAATTTCGCCGAAAAGGAGGTCAAGGTGTCGGGTCTCCTCGGCCGCGTCCTCCAGCACGAAATCGACCACCTCAACGGCGTCCTGTTCACCGACCGGCTCACCCCCGAACAGCAACAGACACATACCGATGCCCTGACAAAAATTCAGCAGGGCGCCATGAATGTCGACTATCCGGTCGTATCGGCCGATAGTGTAACCACCTAAGGTCAATTCTTTCTGCACGGTCACCGATTCTATGCGAATTATTTTTATGGGAACACCGGAATTTGCCGTCCCGAGCCTCAGATTGCTCGTCGAAAACCGCCTTCCCGTCGCCGCCGCCGTCACCACACCCGATAAACCCGCAGGCCGCGGCCAGCAGGTCACGCCGTCTGCCGTAAAATGCTTCGCTCTCGAGAATCACCTGGAGCTCCTTCAGCCCGAATCGCTCGGCGATCCGGCCTTCATTTCACGCCTCCAATCGCTCCGGCCGGATCTCTTCGTCGTCGTTGCCTTCCGGATTTTACCCCCGGCAGTCTATTCGATCCCGCGTTTGGGTGCGTTTAACCTCCATGCGTCCCTTCTTCCGAAATACCGGGGCGCAGCCCCGATCAACTGGGCGATCATCAACGGCGAACATGAAACGGGCGTGACAACGTTTTTTCTTGAGGAAAAAGTCGACACCGGCAATGTCATCCTCCAGGCACGCGTGACGATCGGCGAGGATGAAACCGCCGGCGATCTCCATGACCGCCTGGCAGAGGTCGGAGCCGAGCTCGTCCTTTTGACCGTCCGGCTCATCGCCGACGGGAAGGCCGTCCCGCAGAGACAGACCGGGGCTGCGTCACAGGCACCGAAGATTTTCCGGGATCACTGCATCATCTCCTGGTCAAAATCCGCCCGCGAGGTCCATAACCAGATACGGGGCCTCTCACCACGCCCCTGCGCGTTCACGTTCCACCGGTCAACTCAACTGAAGATGTACCGGACTCATTGCCTTCCCGACTACCCATCCGACATCCCGGGTACGGTCCTCGAATCCGGATCCCGCCTTGTCGTCGCGTGCGGCTCGGGAGCCTTGGATGTGCTCGAACTGCAACAGGCCGGCAAGAAGAAGATGGGAACCGAGGAGTTTCTACGGGGCTATGGGATTTCCACGGGCCACACCTTCAGGGAGTCGTCATGAAAAAAGAGTCAGGCAGCCGGAATATCGCTTTTATCCTCCTGGCAGGCATTGTCGCCGCGTTCGGGTATCATCTGTTTTCCCCGCACGGACTCCCCATCATCAGAACGGAAGCCGAGAAGATCGAAGTCCCCGATTCGGCCCTCTTCGGCGGCGTGAAAACAGCCCCCGCACCCGCGGACCGCCCGGCACCTGCCGCAACCACCGGACAGGATACGGGAACCCGCGGTGTTAAAGTCATCGCTCCGCTTCACCAGCAGGCGCTCGCCCACCCGGATTCAATCACAATTGTCCCGAAACCCGGGGCGAAGGACACGATCCGCATCATCACCCTCCGGCAGTTTACACGCCTCATGAAGCAGGAAAAACCGCTCATCTTCGATGCCCGCGATTCGGCTTCCTATGCCGCGGGTCATGTCAGGGGGGCCCGGAATGCCGACGGGCTGCAGGCTGAGTCGTATTTTGAACGTCTGGTGCCGATTCCGAAGGATACACTGGTCATTATTTATTGCATCAACCCCGAATGCCACCTCGGCCGCATGCTCGCCGATTTCATGGGCGCACTCGGGTTTACCAACCTTTTCCTCTATGATAACGGCTGGGATGAATGGATGAAGGCAAAAATGCCCGTCGATACGAATATTGTCCGGTGGTGAGACCCCCCCCGTGAGAAGAGTCATCTTCCATCCGCTTCTTCTCCTTGTGGCCCGCTGGCTCCTGGGACTGGTGTTCGTTTTTGCGGCCATCGAAAAGATCGCCGCCCCGGAGGTTTTTGCCATCTCGGTCGAGGCGTATAAACTGATCCCCGTCGCCGTTGTCAATATCTTTGCGATCGTTATACCCTGGATCGAACTTCTCTGCGGCATCTTCCTCATCGGCGGTGTCTACCTCCGGGAGAGTGCCCTGATTTTGTCCTTTCTTCTCATTGTATTTGTTTTTGCCATTCTCTCGGCCATGATCCGCCACCTGAATATCGATTGCGGCTGCTTTGGCAAGCAGTATAGCTCGAATGTCGGATGGCCGAAGGTGCTGGAGGATGTCGGATTGCTCATCACCGGGCTCTATACCGCCCTTGCCTCCCGGAAACCGGCGGAGGCCGCACCACGCCCGGAGCCGGACGCGTTGACTTCCGATGGAAAATAAATTATATTGCACAGCACGCTAACTCACTGTATGAACATTTTTGTTGTCTATCTTGAGTTTTCTTCTCTGGGTCTGTAGCGGAATGCACGTCTTCGGCATAACCGTCTGGCTGGGGGGATTGATGTTCCAGAGCGCGGTCATGACTCCCGTCATGCAGAAGGTGCCGCAGCAAACACAGGCTGCCATCCGCCTTCTTTCAAAGCGTTTTACGGGTTTTATCTGGATGAGCGTCTGGACAATCCTTGTCACCGGGGTCATTATGATGCTCCTGGATCCCCGGTTCACCTGGTTTCATTATAACAACCGGTGGTCGGTCTTCCTCCTCTGGAAACAGATCATTTTCATCCTGATGATCTTCTATGCATTCGGCCATGCGCGTATGCTCGAGTACCTCAACGTCCCCTCGTCAAACGGGGGGTATGATGAAAAGGCCGGCCTCTACCGCCAGCGGCTCTACCAGTTCAGAACCATCAGTATTGTCCTGGGGATTCTTGCACTCTTCCTCGGCGTTGCGATGAAAGTCTATGGGTAAGGTCATTACCATAGCGAATCAGAAGGGCGGGGTCGGCAAAACAACCACCGCCATCAACCTGGCCGCGGGCGTCGCGGTGTCGGAATCGTCCACTCTCCTCATCGATACGGACCCGCAGGCAAACTCCACGAGCGGCCTCGGCGTGGATCATCATGATTCGTACCTGAATGTCTATGATGTCCTGATTAATGGCATCGATCCGCCCGATGCCGTCATGAAGACCGAAATGCCCTTTCTCTCCCTCCTTCCGTCGCATATCGATCTTGTCGGCGCCGAGGTGGAAATGGTCGCGATCGAGAACCGCGAACGGATTATGCTCGATGCCGTGACGAGACTCAGGGACGCCTATGACTACATTTTCATCGACTGCCCCCCGTCACTCGGCCTGCTCACCCTTAATAGCCTCGTCGCTTCGGATACGGTCCTCATACCCGTCCAGTGCGAGTATTATGCCCTCGAGGGCCTCGGCCAGCTCCTCAATACGATTACGATGGTGAAACAGAGCCTCAACCCGAAACTCGACATCGAAGGGGTCCTCCTGACGATGTTCGACCGCCGCCTGCGCCTCTCGAACCAGATCGTCGAGGAGGTCAGAAGGCATTTCGGGGAGAAGGTCTATTCGACGATTATTTCCCGGAATGTGCGCCTCTCCGAGGCCCCCAGCTACGGGAAACCGGTCCTTTTGTATGAAGCGGTCTCGTCGGGTGCGCGAAATTATATGGAACTTGCAAAGGAATTCCTGCGCAGACAGTCAGCAACACCTGTCTCCCAGGAAATACATCTTTCGTGAACACACATGGCTAAGGTAAAAGGCGGCCTCGGAAAAGGTTTGTCCGCTCTCATCCGGACCGGACAGGACGATCTTCCCGCTCAGGATCTCCTCGGCGCCAGGACCGAACGGGGAGCGGAAGGTTCGATATCCCATCTTCCCCTTGCTTCGATTGCTCCGAATCCATTCCAGCCCCGTGCTGATTTTGACCCGCAGGCCCTCGATGAACTGAAGGAATCGATCAAACAAAAAGGGGTCATCCAGCCCGTTACCGTCCGGCGGAAGGACTCCGGATCGTATGAACTCATCTCGGGCGAACGCCGCATCCGCGCCTGCACCGAACTCGGCCTCAAGACGATCCCTGCCTATGTCCTCAGGATCAAGGATGATCAGGAGATGCTCGAACTTGCCCTCATCGAGAACCTCCAGCGCGAACACCTGAACCCCATCGAGATCGCCATCTCATACCAGCGGCTTCTCCATGATGTCGGCCTTACCGCCGAGGAAATCGCCAAGAAGGTGAGCAAGGACCGCACAACGATCGTCAACTTCCTCCGCCTCCTGAAACTCCCCCCGCAGATTCAGGACGCGCTCCGGAAGGGAACCCTTACCATCGGTCACGCCCGCGCACTGGTCAGCGTCCCCGACGAGAAACTCCAACTCCGGCTCTTCGAACGGGTCGTCAAAAAAGGCCTCAACGTTCGGCAGGTTGAGAAGCTTGTCCGGGATGTCGGGAAGAAGACCGAGAAGAAACCCCACCGGCCTCAGAGTGCCGGGAGCGCCATCGATGACCTGGCCCGCCGTCTGCAGCAGATCCTTGCCACACGCGTGCGCATCGCCCTCACGGACGGCGAGAAGGGGGAGATCCATATCGAGTTCTATTCCACCGACGATCTGGGACGCCTCTTTGACCTCATATCAACAATCGAACAATGATGCCGAAATCTCCAGTCCTGACAAAAAATGCCCCTCCCCCCATCGGCCCCTATAACCAGGCCATCACCACCGAGGGGCCGCTGGTCTTTACCGCAGGGCAGATTCCCATAGACCCGGAATCCGGACAGATCGTTCCGGGCGATATCAGCGCTCAGACCAGACAGGTGATCCTGAACCTCAGCGCCATCCTCGAAGAGGCCGGCGCCTCCCTCGATATGGTCGTGAAAACCACCGTCTACCTGAAGGATATGAGCGAGTTCGATGCCATGAATAAGGTCTATGCCGAGTATTTCCACTCAGTTCCCCCCGCACGGTCTACCGTCGAAGTCAGCCGCCTCCCGAAAAATGTCAGCGTCGAGATCGATGCGGTTGCGGTTCTTCCGGTCCGGGGCCCGAAACGTTGAGGTTGGGTTTTATACTCCTTCTTCTCCCGCTCTGCCTCCATCCGTATGCCCGCGGACAGGCGAAGGATACCTCCTCGGTCACCGGGTCTGATACGGCCCGGGTCGACTCCGCCCGCCGCACATCTCCTTCTCCCTTTGTCAGTCTCTCCGGCGATACGCTCCGTTCACTGCGTCCGCGGAAGAATCCCTGGCTCGCCGTCGGTTTGTCCGCAGCCCTCCCGGGCGCGGGCCAGATCTATAATCAGAGTTATTGGAAGCCCCCCATTATCTGGGGCTTCGCCGGCTACTGGATCTATGAGTGGTTCCAGAATAACTCGAGCTATAGGGACTACCGGGATAAGTACAGCGCCAGCATTCCCCTGTATCCTCCCTACGGTGATCTCCATCTCCAGAATCTCCGGGATTTCTACCGCGATGAACGGGATAAATTTGCCTGGTATCTCGGCGCCCTCTATTTCCTGAACCTCGTCGACGCCTATGTCAGCGCCAGCCTCTTCGACTTCGACGTGAGCTCGGATCTGGGGATGAGAGGACCAGCATTGCCCCCCGGCATCACTGCGACCATCCGCCTCAGGTTCTGATCACCGCTTACGTTCCGGCTGCAAGCGCCTTCCTCAATAACAGGTGAATAGCCGCTTCCACAAGAAGCGTCTGGACGGCTTTGACGGGTATCGCACCACCGGCCCGTATCGCGATGTGCCGGATGCGGTTGCCGCTCGGTGCATCCAGCGCATGAACACCCGAGAGTAACTTTCCGGAATCGATGCCGATCCGTATGTCCCTCTCCGCCGGTGCGATGTAGATGCAGAAGTGACGCTGATCCCCGTCGATGATGCTGTATCGGATAAACTTGTTGTTCCGCGTGACCGTTTCGGCCGACTCCGGAAGCGTCGTCCGGACGATCTTCCGCAAACGCATCACTGTTTTCCGGACATCGTCTGAATATCCGGCGAGCATCGCCTCTATTCCGGTCTGCTCCGATCCCGCGGGCGGACGTCTCCTCCCGGCAGGACGCAATCGGGCAGACGGCCTTTTTAGCCCTCCTTTTGTGCGTATCCGCTTACGCATCGTTCATCGGCCGCTGTAGGTGGTGTTTGGCATCCTGTTTCCAGACTGCAAATATAAGGAAAGCCCGGATCGAAAGTCAACCGGGAGTTCGCCCCCGCCGCGGTTCGGGATTTCCTCGACTGATCCGGTTACGTTGAATTCTTCAGATGCTCGATTTTTTCCGAAAGCGCATTCCACCTGGCGTAGGACTGGTCCAGACGGGGCTGTAATCGCTGGTACTCATGCGCGACCTTTTTTGCCTCGTCCCCGTTCCTGTAGAAGCCGGGATCGCCCATGAGGGTTTCAATCTCAGCCTTCCACGCCTCCATCACGTGGATATCATGTTCGAGTTTTTCGATCTCCTCCCTGATGGGTTTTGTTTTAACCGAGAGTTCCTGCCGCCGTTCGGCTTCCATCCGCTTGCGCTCTTTTTCCGATATGGCCGCCGATCTCCGGTCCCGTGACTGGACCGGTTCGGTTTCGGCTGCACCCCGCTGTTCACCGAGCTTTTTCTCGATGTACTCCGTGACACTGCCGGGGAAGATGCGCACCCTGCCGGGGGAAAATTCGAAGACTTTTGTGACGATCGGATCAAGAAATGCCCTGTCGTGCGCCACGATGACATAGGTCCCCTCATATTCCGCAAGCGCATCCTGCAATACCTGCTTCGATTTCATGTCCAGATGGTTCGTCGGTTCGTCCATGATGAGGAAGTTTGCAGGCTGAAGGAGCATCTTGGCGAGCGCCAACCGGCTTTTTTCTCCCCCCGAAAGAACACCGACCTTCTTGAAGACATCATCCCCGTGGAACAGGAATGCGCCAAGAAGCGTCCTGAGTTTCGGTCGCATCTCGGCCACAGCAATCTCCTCAAGTGTCTGAAGTGCGTCTTGTGTCAGATCGAGTTCCTCCGCCTGATGCTGAGCAAAATATGCCGTCATGGCGTGATACCCGGTGATCCGTTCGCCCCGTTCGAACGATTCCACACCGGCAAGGATGCGCGCAAATGTTGATTTTCCGGCGCCGTTATTCCCCACGACGGCGATATGATCCCCCCGCTCGATCGTGACGGAGAGGCCGCTGAAAACCTTCAGCGAACCATACTGTTTGTGAACGTTTCGCAGCTCCATGACCACCGCACCGCTCTGGGGGGGCTGCGGGAAATGGAACCGGATTTCCTCTTCCTCGGGCGGCAGCTCGATCTCCTCGAGCTTTTCCAGCTGCTTGATCCTGCTTTGCACCTGCCTCGCCTTTGTCGCCTTGTACCTGAACCGTTCGATGAACCTTTCCGTCTGCCGGACTTTTCGTTCCCGGTTTTTCAGCGCGTTCAGGGTCTGTTCCCGACGTGCCCTGTGCTCCCGTTCATAAAATGCGTAGTTTCCCTGGTAGAGATCGATCGTACCGTGGGATATCGCGAGGGTGGCGTGCGTGAGATTATCCAGAAAAGCCCGGTCGTGGGATACGAGCATCACTGCACCGTTGTAACCCTGAAGATAATTCTCCAGCCATTGCAGTGACTCGAGATCAAGATGATTGGTCGGTTCGTCGAGAAGCAGAACCGACGGCTCCCGCAGGAGTAACTTGGCAAGCGCGATCCGCATCTGCCAGCCACCGCTGAATTCCTCCGTCCCGCGGGCAAAGTCCCCGGCCGAAAATCCCAAGCCCATCAGCACCCGCTCGATTTTCGATTTCATCCTGAACGCATCCAGATCCTCAAGCTTGTGCTGAAGCTCCCCGTAGATTTCAAGCATCTCATGGTGACCGGGACCTGTGGGATCCAGAACCGAGAGCTGCTGCCGGGTTTCCTCCAGCTTCGACTGGACATCGAGCACATCCTCGAACGCCGTCGAGGCCTCGTCATACAGCGTTTTACCGCTGGCAACAACCGTGTCCTGAGGCAGATACCCTGCCGTCACGTACCGGGCTTTTCCTACCGATCCTGCCTCGGGTTCGAGCGTACCGGCGATGATTTTGAGAAGTGTCGTCTTCCCGGAACCGTTCGCGCCCACCACACCGATCCGGTCTGTCGGGCCGATGACATGGGAAAAATCGCTGAAGAGCGTCCTTCCGGCAAATTGCATCGTTATGTGGTCAAGCGAGAGCATGGCTAGGGATGCGCCGCGCGCTCGAGCCGGTCCATGATCGCAAGACCTAAGCCCCGTTTCGGGACACGCTCACAGTAGATCGTGCGGATCTTTTTCCTGTCGCAGACCCGGAAGAAATGGAAAAAGACCCGCGCATAGTCGGCGAGCGAGGAGCAGATTTTCACCTCGCCAAATCCCTCACTTGGACTCCGTAAACCGATGTATCCGGCCGATTTCACCGGGTGGATCTGCGCTGGGGTATCGATGATCCGGATTTTTGCCTCGGGGGCATAGTGGCGGTATTTCAATCCCGGACTTTTCGGCGATCCCGTGCCGGCATGCCGGGCCAGTTTCACACCGGGATGGATTTTCTGAATCTCCTCCAGCGTGATCGCCCCTGTCCTGAGGATGACCGGTACCTTCCGTGTGCAGTCGACTACCGTCGATTCCAGTCCGACCCTCGTCGGCCCGCCCTTCAGGATGCAGTCTATCCTTCCATCCAGATCGTCCCGGACCGCCTGCCACGTGGTGGGACTCGGACGCCCGCTCCTGTTGGCCGACGGCGCGGCTACGGGTGTCCGACACGCCCGGAGAAATTTCTGCGTTGTCGGATGCCGCGGCATCCGGACAGCAACAGTCGGTAATCCTGCCGTCACAAGGGGTGAAACTCCCTTGTGCCTGGGGAAGATGATCGTCAGGGGTCCGGGGAAGAAGGCATCGACGAGTTGCTGCGCGACAGGAGGGACGCTCCGGACAAGCATGGGGAGTTCCCGGACCGATGTGATATGAATGATTAGGGGATTGTCGATGGGACGCCCTTTGGCCGTGAAGATCTTTCTTATGGCCTTCTCGTTAAAAACATCCGCACCCAGTCCGTACACGGTCTCCGTCGGAAATGCGACAAGTCCCCCTCTGGTCAGGTAGTGTGCCGCCAGGCGGGGTGAATCGGTGATCAGCGTTTTCATAACATGCTCTTTGCCGTCCAATATACAAATTTACTCCCTGAGAGGGAAAACCGCGAACCTTTCGTCCTTTCATACTCATGAATCCTCGACTCCGGGCCGTGATTGTTGACTTCAGTCTGCCATTCCTTGAACCATGCATTGATAAAGAGGTAACAAGTTGTACCGCGTTGTTGCGGATCGCGCACTCCCCTGAATTCATCGATTATGCGGAACCGCGGCTGGAGCAATTTCGCTTATTATATACAAAAGGAAATAATTGGGTTGTTCACAATCAACGTCGATGGAGGAATGCAATGGTCATTCGCCGTGCATGAAGTTCTCAGATCGTGGTCACATGGTGCAGTTCTCGGAGTTTTCCTGGATGCGAATTCAGGACTGACGGGAAATGAGGTTGCCAGGCCGGCGGAAAGGGCAAAATACCGAAGGTAGTTGGCCGTTGCGGAACACTTCTACGGTGGGGGGAGAAACATCTCTGAAACTTGAGTATTGGACTGCGGCAGGAGTTCTGATTGTCCATTCTGCGATTGCGTTTGCCGGTGCGCTATGCATAAAATTATCGGGGGCGGAAAAGTGCCGGGGAAGATCAAGAAGATGCTTTAGTCCTGCTTGACCTGGTTGTGGCGGGGAGTGAAGAGAAGACAAGGGCGGTTAATCAGATCCGCCGGATCATCGGGGAAAAAAAGGGAGTATCCTGTATGGGCGACCTGTATGGTCCGGCGGAAATCCATGGGTTGTGGAAGAGACTCGATCGATTCCGGCGATGGGCGCGTGGAATCCTCGGACGGTAAGAGAGTTGCACCGTGGAGGTTTTTTTTGTCCATGATGTCTCTTTCCAATCCTGAAAAAAGACCCGGTAAAATTCTCATTTTTGCGATATCGTGCGATGGAAATAGGTATTGGATATGCAATGGTCTGATTCAGAATGGCATATTAGTTGATATTTTACGCTGTCAGTCCCGATTTTTCGGGTCTATACCTTCAGTATGCAGAGAGTATGGTTATGCCGACAATGGAAATCGATGACAGATCGTTTGAAGTGGACGGGGACGGATTTCTGTCCGATCCCACAATCTGGAATGAGGAGGTAGCCAGGCTGATCGCAAAGTTCGACGGGATCACCGACATGACGGAGAAACACTGGGCGATCGTCAATTTCATCCGGAAGAACTGGGAGGAGAAGGGAATGGCTCCGATGATCCGCCTGATCTGCCAGACGACCGGCGTCAAACTCAAGGAGATCTATCAGCTGTTCCCACTCGGACCCGCCCGCGGCGCGTGCCGCGTCGCAGGCCTTCCCAAACCCGATGGCTGCGTGTAATCCGCCCCCCCCGGTCATGATCTGGTTCCGATATTTTACCGCTGCCGCATGTGTTGTTTGCGCAACCTCCCTTGTCTTTCACCTCGTCCGCCTGATACGCCTGGGCCGCCCGATTGATTATTCCCGTCCCAAAGGAAAGATTAGCCCGGGAGTGAGGTACTCTTTCACCGGCGCGATGAATCCGGCAAAAAAGGAGTCGGCGTACCTTCACCTTCCCACCTATGCGGCCGGTCTGCTTTATCATTTGGGCACCTTTCTGTCGGCCGCCCTGGCTGTTGTGTTTTTCTTCGACGGTTCTCCGGCAGGCGCGCTCCAGTGGTCGCTTGGCGTTCTGGTCTCCTTATCATGCTTGTCCGGCATCGGGATCTTCCTCAAACGGATTTTTTCCCGGAATCTCAGGTATCTGTCGGTTGCCGATGATTATATATCCAATCTCCTGGTGACCCTTTTCCAGCTCCTTACGCTGGGGATGCTTGCCGGTGTCCCCGTCGGACCGGCTTATTTTATTTTCACGGGCCTCCTCCTTCTCTATATCCCAGTCGGTAAACTTAAACATATGCTCTATTTTTTTGCGGCCCGGTACCATCTCGGGCTGTCGTTCGGCCTGAGGGGAATCTGGCCAGCCCCCCATCGTGAAGAGTGACGATGACCGGCCTTTCACCCGATAAACAACAGGCTTTGACCCTCCTCTCCGGTTCCTTGGATGGAAGGCTTCTTTCTCACCTTAATGCCTGCGTTCATTGCGGGCTCTGCGCGGAGAGCTGCCTCTATTACCTCACCACCCGCGACCCTCGTTTTCTGCCGGCACGGAAGGTTGATCTGGTTTCATCCGTCTATCGGCGGTATGCTACCCGGTCAGGAAAGCTCTTTCCTCGATTGATGAATGCGAGGGATCTTGATGATGCCACCGTCGCGGATATGGTCGACCAGCTTTTCGGCGCGTGCACACTGTGCGGGAGGTGTACGATGCATTGCAGCATCGGCGTCGAGATCGATTATCTTGTCCGGACCGGCAGGGCGATGCTCTCAGCAATGGGACGCGTCCCCGCCACCCTCCAGTCGACCATTACCAGGGCGCTTCAGACCGGAAATAACATGGGCATCCCCACTCCGGAACTTGTCGATACACTGAAATGGCTTGAGGATGAACTGAAAGACGAGGTCCGCGACCCCGGGGCGTCAATACCCCTCAATGAGACCGACAAAACTGTCCTCTATACGCTGAATCCCCGGGAGCCGAAGTTTTTCCCGATGTCGATCTCCGCAATGGCCAAAATCTTCTACGCTGCGCGTGAGAGCTGGACACTCTCCACAACGATGTACGATGTGACAAATTATGGCTTCTTCTCGTGTAATACCGGCGAGGCTTCCCGGATCACCGCCCGGCTTCATGATGAAACCCTGAACCTCCGTGCGAAAAGATGCGTCCTGGCCGAATGCGGACACGGTTCACGCGCCTTCCGGTGGGAAGGGCCCAACTACCTCCGGAAATCATATCCGTTCGATGTTCTGACTTCGGTCGAGCTTCTGGCCGAGTATCTCCGCGACGGCCGGATAAAACTCGATAAGCGCCTGAATACCGCCCTGGTCACTCTCCACGATCCGTGCAACCTGGTGCGGGAGGGGGGTGTCATCGAAGAACAGCGGTTCGTCCTCCGCCATGCCGTGGACCGCTTCGTGGAAATGACCCCCCACGGCGTCGATAATTATTGCTGCGGCGGCGGGGGAGGCCAGCTTTCGATGAGTGAATATAATGAACGACGGATGAGAAATGCCGAAATGAAGGCGGACCAGATCCGTACAACCGGCGCGTCGGTCGTCGTATCCCCGTGCCATAACTGCGTCGATCAGCTGATCCAGATCAATAACAAATTTAAACTCAATGTGCAGGTGAAAACACTTGCCGAGATTGTCGCCGATGCACTCATTCTTGTGTAACGGACAATATGCGTTGATGATGATTATGAATACCGGGAACTCTGCGTATGAGTGAAATGATCTATCTCGATAATTCCGCGACCTCCTTCCCTAAACCGGATGCCGTCTACGATTTCATGAACTCCTTTTACAGAAGATGCGGGGTCAATCCGGGGAGATCGGGATTTGACGCCGCCATCGAAGCCGAAGAGCTGGTGATGGATACCCGCAAAATCCTCACCCGGCTGTTCAATGCCGGAAGCGATATCAACCGGCTGACGTTCTCCTATAATGCCAGCGATTCGCTGAATATGATCATCCAGGGGCTGGTCGAAGAAGGGGACCATGTCATCACCACCATGCTGGAGCATAATTCCGTCCTCCGGCCTCTCTATCATCTCCACGTGGAGAAGCATGTCGAGGTGACCCATCTGCCATTCGATGCCCACGGCTACGTTGATCCGGACGATGTCCGGAAAGCCCTCCGGAAAAATACCAAACTCGTCATCGTGAATCATTGCTCGAATGTCATCGGGACGATCCAGCCGGTGGCCGAGATCGGACATATCTGTAAAGGGGCTGACGTGATCTTTGCCGTGGATACGACGCAGACAGCCGGCGCAGTCCCCATCGACATGGAGCGTATGGGTATCGATGTGGTCGTTTTTACGGGCCATAAATGCCTCCTCGGCCCCACAGGCATCGGAGGGTCGTATGTCAGGGAAAGCGCCCCCGTGAAATATACCCGGTTCGGCGGGACCGGCGTCCGCTCCGCCCAGCTGACCCACCTCGATGAGTATCCGTACCACCTCGAGTGCGGCACTCTGAACCTTCTCGGCGTGGCCGGACTCCACGCCGGCGTGAAGTGGATCTGCGAACAGGGGATGGATAACCTCCACCGGAAGGAAATGGCGCTCTGGGATAAACTCCGCACGGGAATCCGGAATATCGAGAATGTTGTCACCTATTGCGCCGAAACCGCCGAAAACCATAATCCCGTCCTGAGTTTCAATATCAGGAACTTTGACGCCGCAGATGTCGGAACCATGCTCGACGTGGACCATAATATCGCCTGCCGGACGGGTCTTCAGTGCGCCCCCAGGGTGCATGAGGGCCTGGGGACCGATACAACACATGGCACGGTCCGCCTCAGCATCGGTCCGTTCAATACCGAGGAGCATATCGACAGGACGATTGAAGCTGTAAGGGATATAGCGGGTTTTAAAAGGTAACGAAGGCGTTCGGAAGGTCGGCCCGCTCAGGCTTTTTAAGGATGCGCCGCCACAGGCGGGGCGGACGATTACCCCTCAATCCTTTTCATCAATCCCCCCCCGCCGCCGGGGTGGGGTCCTGGTTTTCCTGACGAACACTCCCCAGAAGTTCACCCCTCCCAGAAGGAGCGCTCCACCCATCGCCGTGTATGGAACCGACAGGTAGTCCTTCGGAATGGCCGAATCCCGCAGGAGTATCCCCGCACTGATCATGACCACGATGAGGATGTACCCCCTCAGAGCTGTGAAGGCGAAGATCGAGGATCGCTCAGGAAGGTTCGTTATTCTGTCGATGTTCCGCCGTGTGATTTTGGAAAATCCGAACCAGTATCCGAGGACCGCAACCGCAATGCTGAGGATCTCATGGATCGAGAGCGCGGCGGCGGACATGTTTTCTACCCACACGTATCCCCGCAAAATAAGTATCCCTCCCGCGATCCACCAGAGTGTTCCGCTTACCGCGTAGAGCCAGTTCCGATGAACGATCATCCGGCGGTGCCCCGTTCAACTGTCACGATGAACCGTTGCCGGGGAAAAAGCGGGGAGACAAACCGATATGTATTCGGCTCCGCCTGCCTCGGGTGTGCTGTACTGTACCCATTCACCCCCCTCGATGATCATCACCTGACCGGACCGTATGGTGTATTCCCGATCCTTTGTCCGGACCCGCAATTCTCCACTGAGAACCAGCGTGTATTCCCTGAATTCCGGTTTCTGGCCCGGTTCGGTCCACCCCCCGGGACTCTTCATCCGCGCAATGCTGATGTCGGCATTCTGGGTGTTCACGTGTCCGATGAATTCCTCTATGATTTTTGGCTTGTTACCAGCCGCTTTGACGATCGACGGGGATATGATGTGCTTTGCCATGGGTTTGTGCCGGATGAATGATCATGTATTTTTCCTGAACTCCAGGAACTCAACAGGTGCACCGTTGTGGAGAATGAACGCCACCCTGACCCCCTCCGAGGGATTGTTGGGGGATATGAGGATTTCCTTTCCCTTGATAACCTCATCCAGATTGTCCACCTCGAATGCGACGTGCGGAATTCTTCTGACAATCTCCGGCACCGTGCATCCCGGTTCGAACCGCATCCACTCGATCCCGTACGGGCTCTCCTCATATCCCGAGACATAGACATGATGCGCGGAGAGGTAGTGCTCCCCCTCACGCACCTCATTCGTCGGAATACCGATGTGATGGTAGTGTAATGATGGATTCAACATGCCCTGCTCCAGTTTGTCCGATTATCGGTTGTTCAGATAATAATGCCAGATGATCCTGGCTGCTATCGATCGCCATGGCCGCCACGACAGGCTCAGATGCTCGAGTTTTTCAGGGGATGGACGCCTGCGGAGGCGTTTCAGCTCCTGTATCCCTGCGGCGAGCGCCAGATCACCGCTCGGCCATGCATCCCGCCGCCGGAGCGCCATCAGGATGTAGATGTCCGCACTCCAGGAGCCGATTCCCTTGATCTTCATGAGTTCCTCACGGATGGCCGGCGTTCCCATGGTCCCGAACCGGTCAAGCCTCAGGTTCCCCGATAGTATTGCTTCGGCTATGTTTCTGCCGTAACCGGTCTTTTGCCTGCTGAACCCGAAACCTTTCAGCGTCGAGTCGCTGAAGGTGAGGAACTGCCGGGGATCGAGCCGGGGCGAGGCCGCCACGGTTTTGTCGTATGCCGCCTTTGCCGAGGCCAGTGAGACCTGCTGCTCGAGCATGATCCGCAGGAGTGCCGGAAAACCCGGCTCGCGATCCCACATCGGAGGATTTCCATGCTCTGCAATGACCTTCCGAAGGTCAGGATCGCGCTTCCGGAGAATTTTTAAACCCTTCGCGTATGACGATTCCGTGAGTATGCTCCTGTCCACATCCGGAGTTCCCACATCTGCCTTCCTCCGGATACCCGTTCCTCTCATCACTCGCGGTGCCGACTATTCGTGATGGGACTTGACCGCTGAAAACCCCCGGGAACGCACCGGCGGGATATCATGTACCGGTGATCGGCGATGTATCTGTAGACCAGATCGAAGATGGCCTTGACGACCGGCGCACGCGAGAGGAGATAAAGGGGATAGGCCCACCAGAACTGCCGCAGAAGATACCGGTAAGCATCCGCACCCACGATCAGATCCCCTTCTGCGAGCATGATACGGAAATCTTCCGGCATCCGGAGATCATCAAGATCCAGTTTTTTCCTCACCCATTCAGACTGTGAAGGGACAATGGCGAATTTCCGGCGGCGGAGGATCTTCTGGAAACGACCCATCAACCTGGAACAGATACCACAGCCCCCGTCGTAGATTATCCATCCCGATGGTTTCTCCCCCGGTTTGAGCGTCATCGGGGCGTCCATCCGGCTCCTTCCCTCACCCTGATAAGATTGCTGCGCGTCAGCTGTTCGCTGATGTTCCAGAGCTCCCGGGAAATCTGCCCATCCGCCGCGTGGGGCGAAGGCTGCATGAGCATATTGTCCTGAAAATATCCCCCCGTGATCCCCTCGAATTCGGGCGATGCGGCCAGAGGTACAACCGTAGCAGCCCCCTTCGACGGGGGGGCAAACGTCCAGCTGAAGAGTGTCGCGTAGAGTCTGTGCAGGGGTGTGGAATTGTAGATGTTTGTCTTGATGCTACCGGGATGGACACAGTTCACCGTGACACCGCTCCCCTTCAGCCGCCGGGCTAACTCATGTGTGAAGTAGATATTGGCGAGTTTTGACTGCGCATAGGCAATCGCAGGGGAATATTTGAGCTCCCCCTGGAGATTCGCGGGATTATAACGGACGTATTTGTAGGTGACCGATGTGACGTTGATGATCCTTGCCGGGGCCGACTTCTTCATGACGTCCAGGAGCAGGTTTGTCAGAAGGAAAGGGGCGAGGTGATTCAATGCGAATGTCCGTTCAATGCCGTCCAGGGTCAGCTGCCGGTGATGATAGACCGCGCCGGCGTTGTTGATGAGTACATGAAGCGAGCTGAATCTTTCCCTGAACTCGCTCGCCAAATGCACGGTCTCCTCCTGCACCGAAAGATCGCCGTGCAGGACTGATATCGACGTGTTGCCGGTCAGGAGCTTGAGCTCCTCACACGCCGCCTCCCCGCGCTGCCGGTCGCGACACCCGAGTACTACCGTTGCCCCCATCCTGGCCAGCTCCGCCGCGGTCGCCTTTCCAATACCGCCCGTGGCACCGGTTATCAGACAGATCCTGTGGTCCATTGGCATTGTCATTCTGAGGTTCCATCAACATCTATCGTGGAGATTCTCCCCCCCCAAGGCTTGCGCCCCGGACGAGTTCATCACCGGATTCCATCTTCACCCCCCCCGATGACGGGAATTTTCGCGATCTGGCGCCTGCCGGTCCCGGGCGTCATGCACGGACCCTCCTGTACCGCATCAGAAAAATCTGGCTCTGGGGTTTTGACCTGAACTCCTCAGGCCTCCTCCGCCCCTCGAGATCGTAACAGATTATCAGCTGCCCGTTCTCGATCTTGTAGATGGCGAGGAAGGTTCTACCCCGGTTCGGACCCTCCGTCCCGATGATGTCCATTGTCATCGGGACCTTCTCGGAATCGATGAAGATCACTCCCCGGTCGAGTACACCCCCGGCGTTGACAAAATAGTCGTTTCTGTCGATGGAGAGCTGCATGGTCCCGAGGATCTCCTCCGGAAAGGGCTGACCGCTGAGTTCAGCCGAGACGGGTACCCATGTGTCCTCTATTGTGTTCTGCCCCATATGAGCTCTCCTGATTCATCTGTCGGTTTTTCCCCCGGGATTGTCCCGGATTCGTCCAATGTGCACCCGGACAGGAAAACCATCTGAATTCAATGATAGATATAAAAAAGGGGTACAAGATGCAACTTTTACTGCATCTCCGTCTGAATCCGCCGTCAGGGATTGTGGAATGACGGGAGGAGAGGATGATACACTCTCCTCCGTCGGAAGTGTTACCGGGATTATTCCGGATTGAGGAACTTGTAGACTATGGCCGCCGCGGCACCGCCGAGTAAATTCCCGACGATGAATATCCAGATCCACGCCGGAGAGCTCAGTCCCATGATCGTGATGCCGAGTGCCACAGCCGGGTTGTATGCACCACCCGATATGTGCCCTCCCGCAGCTACACCGACCGCAAGCGTGAACCCGATCGCCAGCCCGAAGTAGGAATTACCCGCTGTCTTCGGATTGGTCACTACGCTGAGGACGACGAAACAGAGAGCGAAGGTGAAGAGAAATTCGTTCAATAAGGCCCTCAGCATGTGCGGTTCCATGGTGCTGACGACCATGCCCGATTCATACCGGTTCACGAGGAGTGCGGCAATGATCCCGGCGACCATCTGAGCGACCCAGTATGGGACGATGTCTTTTGTGGGGCATTTCCCGCGCATCCAGACGGCAAGCGTTACCGCCGGATTGTAATGCCCCCCGGAAATATGCCCGCCCGCATAGACCATGACCATCAGCACAGACCCGATCGCAATGGGGGCAAGCATGGCTCCTCCCGGTCCGATCACCGACATGCCGACGACCATCACGAGGAAGAATGTTCCGATAAACTCCATGAGGTAGTTTTTCATAATATATCCTTTCTGTTATGTAAGGAATATTTTGAGAACCGGGCTTAATATAGGAGTTTTTTGGTCTGATTCAAATAGCGTCGCCGAAAATCGGTGTCCGGTGCACGGTTTTTCCCGCGAAAACAACCGATTTTTGGTTTTCTGGCGGGCGGCCGGGGGGACACCCTCGGTACCGGGATGCGGGAAAAGGGGCTATTGAACGGTTGGGGATTCCCGAGGCTACGCGCCGATTCTTTTGCCGAGGATCATCTTGAATATGATGCGGTCTGTCGAGGGCGTCAATCCAAAACCCAGACCGCAGTTGAATTCCCACTCGGGCGAAAAGTTGAGGTCGAGCGAAGGGAAAAGCTGATGCTGCTGCTCGTCAGCTGGGGAGAACGACGTTACAGGACCGAATGACCCGTAATATTCCAGACCGGCCGTTATCACCGGCGTGATGTCACAACTCGCTTTCACGCAGGGGGAGAAATCCCACCCCGTTCCCTGGTTTTCTCCATGGAGCGAAATGTCCATGACGGGATTGAGCGAAAGATAGAACCCGGCCCGCTCCCAGTCGATGATGGGCCGTATCTCGGCTGTCCAGGTGTCGACCGAAAATGTCCTCTCCTGATATCCGACTTCTGCGGATAAACTCACCCCCACCGGCCATGACCAGCTTTCCGGGGCCCGGATGCGCGGCCTGATGTGATCCCCCACCCAGTGTATACCGTTTCCGCTCCTTGCGCTCGTAAAGATGTAAAAACCCACCTCCGACCATGCCGTGATGCCACGGGTGATTTCTATTGTCTCATGGAATGCATCCTGCGTCGGATATGTACCGTCTATACTCTCCGCTGATCCCTTGAAGGTAAAATTACTGTGGCTTTCGATCATTGTCACACCCGGATCGACGGTCGGCGACTCGTAAACCTGGATTTCGTAGTTGTCCTGCGCCGCGGCGAATTGCACGGATATCAAGAGTGCCAGTGCCGGAATGACCGGCCAGGCCCTGAACATTGTTCCTTTTGAACCTCGCATGCGAGGGTGCGCGTTATCCGTCAACAATGGCGTCTGCTTCGATTTCTACCAGCATCCCGGGATCGATCAGACGGCTCACTTCGATCATTGTCGCGGCAGGGAGGATGTCACGGAAAAATTCAGCGTGCGCTTTCCCTATTTTTTCCCAGGCTGCAATGTCCGTTACGTAGATCCGCGTACGGACAACATCCCCGAGCGAAGCCCCGGCCTGCTGTAAGGCCTTTTCAATGTTCCGGATCGCCTGGACGGTCTGCCGGTAAGGATCCCCCTGACCCACAAGATTCCCTTTTTCATCGGTTGCCGTGGTGCCTGTGACGAATATCTGCCGGTCAAGTCGGACGGCCCTCGAATAACCGACGATCGGCTCCCATTTTGTACCGGAGGAGATGTTAATGCGTTTCATCGGAGTGCCCCGAATGATGTATGGTGAATTTTGGGATATAGGCGGGAACCGCCTTTGTGTAGGCATCAAATTCAGCCCCGAAGTGCTCGCGCAGGACTTTTTCTTCCGATCGCACCCGGATTGCCGTGCCCCACATGAATATCCCGGTCGCAACCAGGAGTATGATCCATGTGCTCAGCGCAAGCCCCGTCGCAATGAGCATCCCGAGCATGCCGGTGTAAATCGGGTTACGCACGATCTTGTAGGGCCCTGTCGTGATGAGCTTGTGACCATCAATGATCCGTGCCGCAAGGGACCAGTGTTCTCCGAGGGTTTTTACCGCCGCCAGGGTTATCCAGATGGACCAAACGGCGATGATGATCGCAATGATACCGAGAATTGCCTCCAGCAGAGGTCCGACGACGGGATACGACGATGAAGGCCGCCGGAACCACCATACAAGCATGTAGCTGATCGCTTCCAGGATCATGCCGACGACGGCATGGGAGTGCCGTTTGACCTGAGATGCCTTTTTTGTCCTTTTGCGCGTGATGATGGCGACTGCAAAAATTACCCAGCAGAGGAATATCGCGTATAAAAAAAGCTCATGAAGGACTCTTGACATGACTTCAACGGAGATCGTGAATATTTTTGGAGATGGCTGAGATAATACCTATCTTCCCGGGAAATTCATTCCCTTGATCGAGGAAGACCGGTCTGTATCTCACGTGCAACCGCGATGGTAGCCGCTTGTAAAAAATATACTAATTTCCTCCCTCTCTTGATACTGATTTTTTTGACCGGTGTTTCACCGGCGGTCGATGCCGTCGCTCAAACCAATTATCTGATAAATTCATCGGCATTCACCCGTGCCGGCATACAGTACTGGGCCTCAGGAGGAGCCGTCGCCCAGGAAGGCCTGCCGTCTGCAGCGGTGAATAATCCTGCCGCACTCTCCGTGCAGACGCTTACACTCTATGCAGAAGCGGGAAAACAGTCCGAAGATAACTGGCTGTTCGATCTCAACTACGACGGTCAGTGGATCGCTCCATCGTATGTCTCCCTCTCGCTTCCGGTGAATGACTGGAGCCTGAGCGTCGGTTATGCGAATAGCTATGATTATTATCTTTCCACCGGCCCTATCGCCGTCACGACAGAGGGGATGCCCGAGGGAACAGGTCAGTTTTTTGAGTTTGAGAGATCTGTTGTCGTGCATACTATCTTTGGGTCTGCGGGTTATCACTCATCCGAAAATGTGTCACTCGGTCTGACGCTCGGCCTGGATGTCATCACGCTGAAGGACGGGTTCGATGAACTCCAGGCCCGCGCGAACGGTCTCGGAGCACTGGGCATGGCCGGCGTGATCTACCGGCCGGTCCCGACAGTCGGAATCGGGGGCGTGCTGACATTGAGATCAAAAGTTGATATGAATGCCTCCTATGCCTATCCACCGTCCTCATTGATTCCGATTGATCCGGGTTCGGGGGTGGTACTGGTACAGGTTCCGCCGGAGGTTTTTGCATTCAGAGCCTCGTTTCCGTGGACAATCGCCGCAGGGGTTGACTGGAGATTTTTGCCGGCTGCAGAACTGATGTTTGGCCTGGAGTATCAGCACTGGTCGGGTGTGTCGAATACTAACGTCAATCCTTTTCAGGCCCGCTTCGGGGCAGCGGTCTCGCTGTCACCCGCCGTAAAACTCCGGCTGGGATTGTTCACCGCAACAGAGCCCGTGGCATCCGTACAAACGTTTTTGAATCAGAATTTTCTCTCGGCCGGCCTCGATTACCGCCTCATCGACAATCTTACGCTCGTTGCAGGGATCCTCGACAGCCACCTTCTCAGCGGTACCGAAAACCTCCCGAGCTTTTCCAACGTGTCAAAGACGTTCAGACAGACGTTTGTCTCTCTTGGGGCCATGTATACCAGGTAGGCGCGTGCCTGTTTCGTACGCGGTGAAATTTTTCCGGATCGATGGGGGGACTTTTTTCAGTCACCGTGGAAGGAGCCCGAGCAGCTTCCAGAGCCAGCGATGCGCCCGGTGGATTCCCTTGCTCTTCCTGAGATAGAGGAGTATGCACGTCCCGTGCACCTCCGTGATTCCGTGCTCGTTGCAGTAGGTGATCTCATCGGGTGAAAATGATCCGCTCTGCATCCAGACCCGCCGGATTCCCGCGGATGCGGCGTCCGAGAGGACACGCCGGGTTTCCCGGGGATGTACACTGATGAGAACACCACCGACGGTTCCCGGAAGCGCTCCCAGGGAAGGATAACATTCCAGCCCCTCGATGACACCTGCGGAAGGATGAACCGGGAATAGCCGGTAACCGTTTGCCAGTAGTTCACGGACCGCAACGTTTCCGAACTTTTTCCCGGACCGGGATGCCCCCACAACTGCAAGGCTGTCCTGATCCAGGAATTCTTCGACATCATGCTTGGAATTCATGACGTAAGATCCTCAGGTTGAACCATTGTCGTAAGATTCTGAATAGGGAAGGGGACTGTCCGCGTCAGCTTCCCCTCTGCCCACCCCTCCGGATCGCTCCACTCCCCCGGTAACTGCTGTCCCCCCGGAAAACCGGAGCACCCGAGGGACCGTGCCCGCCGGTTTTTGCCATCATGCGGAACGGATCGTCGGGTTTCAGGATTCTTACGCGCAGCGGTTTTCCCTGCATGTCCTTTCCCCGTAATCCTTCCACGGCGGCACGGGCTTCCGACCTGACCGGCATTTCCACTATCCCGTACCCCTGCGATCGGCCGGTCTTTTTGTCGATCCCGATGTTTGCCGCCCGTACCGTCCCGAACGGCTCGAACATTGTCCGAAGCTCGCTGTCTGTAACTTCTGTGGGTAAATTTCCGATGAAGATGTGCATGTCATTGCCTGTAGGTTGTGGAAATCTTTCGGTGAATACCTCTCGTGCAATCTAACAAATTTTTCAGACAGATACCACGCGCGCGATCACGGCTTCATACCACCCGTCGTGTGTGAAGCTGGCGCGGATATGCCCCGGGGGCTGTCACATATCCAGAAAATCCAGCAACTTGTGCATCAGCACGGCAGGCCAGAACAGCGCCTTGATGAATCCCAATACTCCCTCCCAGAATGTCGCCGAGTCCTGGATGAAGTAGACCGCCGCACCGGTAAGCGCCATGCCGTAGATGCTGCCTACCATGTTCCTGTATTTCATGCCACCATGCCTTTCGTGTGTGTGTTCTTGTATCGTATCCCCCGTTGCCATCATGCCTTTATGAAGGATTTTTTTGAAAAGAGATCTGATGCCGTTGCGTCAACGGGCGGTGATAAGATCCGGTGTGATGTCACCCGGACCGGAACAGCCCAAGAGCGCCAGTGTGCGGTCGAATTCATCACGGAGTATCTCGATTGCCCTGGCCGCACCTTCAGCTCCACCCGCCGCCAGTCCGTACGCCGCCGCACGCCCGACGATGACCGCGTCAGCACCGCATGCCAGCGCCTTGGCTATGTCGCTTCCGCGCCGGATGCCGCCATCCACGATCACCGATGCCTTTCCCCGGATTTCACGCGAAATTTCAGGGAGAACGTCCATGCCGCATGCGGCACCGTCAAGCTGCCTTCCACCGTGATTGGAGAGGACGATGCCGTCAGCACCGTATCCGACCGCTTTCATTGCGTCATCTCCCCTCAGGACGCCCTTCAGAAGGAGCTTTCCCTTCCATATGTCCCGAAACCGGCGGAAGTCATCCCAGTCGAGAGTTGGATCGAACATGTGGAGGGGCATGAATGCCGCCGAATCCGTCCCCGAGGCGAGTTCCGATTCGACGTTGACAAAACGGGGCCGTTGGGTCGCGACCCGCATGAGCCACCCCGGGTGCATCATCGCGTTGAGCTTTGTCCGCAGTGTGAACTTCCTCGACGGAAGAAGACCCGACCGCAAATCACGTTCCCGCTTGCCCGCGACCGGGAAATCACTGGTGATGACGAGTGTTTCATACCCCGCCGCAGCCGCGCGCCGGATCAACCCGTCCGATATCGATCGCTGCGGAAACACGTAACACTGGAACCATCGCCGGCCGCCTGCCTTCTGCGCGATGTCTTCAATCGAGTGCATCGATACGGTCGACACGCCGTAGGGGACACCTGCCCGCGATGCGGCACGCGCCATCTCGAGATCACCGTGCCGCCATACAAAACCGAGTAATCCGACAGGGGCGATGATGACCGGCAACGCGGACGGCTGCCCGAGGATTTTGGTGCTCGGATCCCGCTTCGATCTACCCATAAGCGTCCGCGGCTTGAACCGCAGCCGTTCGAATGATTCTCGGTTCGCCCTGAGCGTTACCTCGTCTTCTGCACCGCCATCGACGTAGTCGAAGATGAATTTCGGTAACCGCCTTCGGGCGAGCTTTCGTAAATCCTCGATGTTGACGGCTTTCTGAACGTTCATTGAATCCGCTTCTGTGAAAATGCAACGATGTCCTTCACATGTCTGCCCCGATCCGGATCCTCATCGAAGTTCAGGGTTCGATGATCCCCGTGGTTGTTCCATGTCCGAAGACTTTCAAGAATATCAGCTTCCTGTTTTTTGAATTCTGGAGTTTCAGCGTGAACGATGTGTCGTTTTCCCAATTGTAGGTCGCGCGATTGTATTGAACATCACTTCCGTAATATGCCTCGAAAAGCCGCAGCGTGTCCCGCTCAACCCTGTAGAATGCTATACCATAGGCCCTGGCCTGAACGCTGTCATGCGGAATTTTTGTTCTGTATACCACGACATCCTTCGCGATGTGCCTGCCGGGATCAAGAATGGGCTTGTTGTTCTGGACGGGGACGTTTTTTTCCTGTGCGTATGCCAGAAGCGGAACGAGGAGGAGGAGGACGACGACGATCAGGAATCGGAGGTTCATGGCTTTTCTTGTTGTGAATCGACGGTTGTGAGATGAGGAGGAGATGGTGCAAAATATACCTCTTTGTATCTAAATGTTCAAGCATGACCCCGCCTCCCCCTCCCCCTCCCCCCGTTCCTGAGCCGGCAATCGGCTATTCTCCGCTGAAGATCGCGGAAATCAGGGGGTATGGCGAAATCTCGTCATTTTTAACTTTTTTTCCAGATGCCTCTTGACCTTCTCCCATTCCGAATCGATGATGCTGTAATATACCGTGTGCCTGTACCGCCCGTCCGGAGTGATCATGTGGTTCCTCAACGTACCCTCCTCCTTCGCCCCGATCCGAAGGAGCGCATCCCGGGATCGTTTGTTGAGTGAGTCGGTCTTGAATTCCACCCTGATGCACCGGAGATCTTCGAATGCATGCACGAGGAGGAGATATTTCGTCTCCGTGTTGACCGCTGTCCGCTGCCATTTCCTGGCGATCCATGTCCAGCCGATCTCCAGCTTTCTGTTCCCCCTGTCGATGTTCCCGTACCGCGTGCTCCCGGCGATGGTTCCGGTTGAATTTTCCACGATCACAAACGGCAGGGCCGTTCCCTCCTCCTGATTTTTCAGCGCGGTCCGGATGTATTCCATCATGTCGTCCGGACTTTCCATCCTGACCGTTGCGAGTTTCCATACATCGGGATCACGACCGGCTTCACAGAGCCCCGCATGATGGGCAATCAAAAGCGGTTCCAGCCTGATATGCCGGCCGCCGAGTATCACTGGCCGGATGTTCATTGCCCCTCGACCACCTGTCATGTTCTCATCAGTTTTTTGTACCTGATCCGGTGAGGCCGACCAGCTTCAATTCCCAGCAACTTTCTCCTGTGTTCCTCAAATTCGGAGTAGTTGCCGTCATACCAGATCGCCTCACTCTCCCCCTCGAATGCGAGGATGTGCGTCGAAACCCTGTCGAGAAACCACCTGTCGTGCGATATGATCACCGCACAGCCTGCAAAGTTCTGAAGCGCCTCCTCCAGCGCGCGCAGGGTGTTGACGTCGAGATCGTTTGTCGGTTCGTCCAGAAGAAGGAGATTGGCGCCTTCTTTCAGGATCTTGGCCAGATGTACACGGTTCCTTTCACCGCCGGACAGGACCCCGATCGGCTTTTGCTGATCGGTACCGCTGAAATTGAACCGCGCAACATATGCCCTGGAATTGACCTCCCGGTTGCCCAGCCTGATCATATCCTCACCGCCCGTGATCTCCTGCCATATGGTCTTTGACGGGTCAAGCGGCCTGTTCTGATCGACGTATGCGAGCTTCACCGTCTCGCCAATGGTGATCGCCCCTGAATCGGGTTTTTCCTCCCCCGTGATCATCCTGAAAAGGGTTGTTTTTCCCGCCCCGTTCGGCCCGATGACGCCGATGATTCCACCCGCGGGCAGGCTGAAATTCAGATCCTCGTAGAGCAGCTTCTCATTGAAGCCTTTTGAAACATGTCTCGCCTCAATGACAATGCCCCCGAGCCGCGGACCCGGCGGTATGTAGATTTCCATCTCATCGTTCCGCTTTTCATTCTCCTCTGCCAGCATGTTCTCGTACGCCGCTATGCGTGCCTTGCTCTTCGCATGCCTCCCCTTGGGGTTCAAACGCACCCACTCGAGCTCCTTCTGGAGAATCCTCTGCCGCTTTGATTCCTGCTTTTCTTCGATTGCAAGCCGGGCCCGCTTCTGCTCGAGCCACGATGAGTAATTCCCCTGAAACGGAATCCCTTCCCCCCGGTCCAGTTCCAGTATCCAGCCGGCTACGTTGTCGAGGAAATATCGGTCGTGCGTTACCGCAATCACCGTCCCCCTGTACTGGGCGAGATGCTGCTCGAGCCAGGCGACCGATTCCGCATCGAGATGGTTCGTCGGTTCGTCGAGCAGCAGCACATCGGGCTCCTGCAGAAGGAGCCTGCAGAGGGCCACACGCCGGCGCTCACCCCCCGATATGACCCGGGTGGGTGTTTCCGGGGGCGGACAACGGAGCGCGTCCATCGCCTGTTCGAGCTTGCTGTCGATGTCCCACGCGGCCAGATGATCGATCTGTTCCTGGAGTTTCGACTGCTGTTCGAGCAGTTTGTCGTAATCCGCATCGGGCTCGGAGAATTTTGCGCTGATGGCTTCGTACTGCTTCAAGAGGGCGACGGTGGCCTGGGCGCCTTCCTCCACGATTTCCCTGACGGTTTTCGCCGGGTCGAGTTCGGGCTCCTGGGGAAGATAACCAAACGTGATCCCCTTCTGCGCCGTTATTTCACCCAGATAATCGTTGTCGATACCGGCGATGATTTTCAGCAGCGTGCTCTTGCCGGAGCCGTTCAATCCCAGAACACCGATCTTTGCGCCGTAGAAGAACGAGAGATAGATGTCCTTCAATACCTGACGGTTGGGAGGGTAGACCTTCCCCACACCGATCATCGAGAATATGATTTTATTGTCAGCCATGGTTTATTTTACGCATTTCATCATCCGTACCTGCGTCATGCCCCTTGCTTCCATTGTGTAATAATAGTCGCCGCTCGGGAAATTCATCCCGGGATTGAAAACAACCTCATAAAGTCCCGCCGCTGCCATAAATTTATTGTCAATGACTGTCGCTATTTCCTGCCAGTCTTCTGTGTAAACCTTGATAGTGACCATCATGGTGTCGGAGGTCCTGAAAATTATGGCGGTGACCGGGTCGAACGGGTTCGGCTGGTTTTGTTCGAGGAGAAAAGGGACTCGTGCACCGCTCCCGAGTTCGCTGCCATCCTGAAATGCCGCCGTGATCTTATCCTCGTCAGAACAGGATAGTGCGGTGAGCGTGAGAATAATCGCGAAGAGGAATACCATGATCCGGTTTGTCATGATCAGAACTCCATCGATAGTGTCGAATCGAAATGCCAGGTTGGTTCCAAGGTGCTGTTGTAGCGTGCGATGTCACAATGGAAGAATTTGATATCCAGACCGAACCCGAATGTTCCGTACGAATTCGTCGGTCCGCGGGTATCGTCGAAATATCCTGCCCTGAAGGAGAGCAACCGCAGCAGCGTCAGTTCACCCCCTACATGGATGTAATCGAGTGCCGAAGATTCGTGGGTCCGTTTTTCGAACTCCACCGCAACCAGGACTCCGACCGGTTGTGTCGATACCGGTGCGTATGATGTACCCAGCCTGATCAGCGACGGAATCGCATCGCTTTGCGCCGGATCTATCTGGCCGACATTGGTCCCGACATTCGCTACCGTGAACCCGACCGATAGACCGTCTCCCGCCCGGCGGGAGCCGATAGATCCTATAAAGCTCCCTTCACCGGTCTCCGGAATGTCCTTGTATGTCGTCCCGGGTATGAGGTTCCTGGCGAGTACACCGATATCAAAAATCCAGCCCGTGGGATTCTTCCCGGCCGATCCAACGAGCTCGGTCATATCGACGAGATTCAACCGCAGCATCGACGCGCTTAGGCCGAGCGAGACATTCTCCGTCACCAGGTGCGCGTAGGAAATCTTCCCCTGCCAGGATGTGGGGCTGTTTTTCTCAAGCTCGGTGACGCTTCCCCCCAAAAAATAGGTCTGAACGACCTGCCGGGATCTGTGATAGAGGTTCGTCGAGATCCCTATCGCGTTGGTGCTGTTGATTACGTACATGGCCGAGAGATAGGAGTGAACCGTGTTGCCGAAAAAGGGGACAGGCTTGACGAACGATCCTGTCATACCGAGCGAGGGGCCGAAGACGAGCGCCGCCGGATTGTAGTATCCCGCGAAGGGATCATCCGCAAGCGAGGTCCCGACTCCGCCCATCGCCATTGAACGTGCGGACGGTTGCAAAAGGAGGAACCGTGCGGTGGTTTCCTGTGCGTGGCATTGTTGGAGAAAAATGAAAAGTGAAACGAGAAAACTCGCTCTAACGGGGTTCATCCGTTTCATAGAGCGCTCCTGACGAATGTGGAATATCCTGTTTCCCTTGAAACGAAGTTCAACAACAGCGTGTTAATTCAGACGGGAAGATACGCTCTATCGAAAGAGTTCCCCGCCAAAATCCCTTAATTCCCGATAATCAGCTGTCCGCTTTGATCGGCTTTGACCCAGTACCCGTAGCCGGGTAGGAGGAGGGAGGTTTTGATGTATCCGCTCCCGTATGCAAAATATTCCGACAGCCGGAGTTCCGGCGGGAGACGCAGGATCGATGATGTCACTATCGAATCGGTGACCGTACCGATGAGATTCCACCCTTCCTGGAGTGTAATCGTGTCCCGGTGAACACCCTGTTCGTGAAACTTTATCGCCTCCGGGGTGCCGAACCGCAGCCAGAATCCTTTCCCCGGCGGGATCGTGTCGACGGCCTGATAACCCGTTTCTTCATAGATAAATGCACTCGATACCGCAGACGGGAATAACCGCTTTGCCCCTGCATCGGCTGGCGTGAACGGAAGCGAAAGGAGGTTCCACCCCGCATTTACCCATATCGAGGTCGCCGGTGTCCTGTAGATCGTATACTCGTCGACGGTGGTTCCGCTTCTGTTGATGAGTTTGAAATTGATGCTGTCCGTGTCCGCTACCACAAGCTGTGCGCCGAAATCGGTGTTGTACCGGACAATACTTCCCGCAATCGGCGTGCCGAAGGCGTATAAGTCCTTCCCGCCGATACCGTTGACGAAGTAGACCAGGCTGTCTTCAATTAACCGTTCGTAGTTGTGCTCGTGACCGGAAAATACCGCCGTCACACCCCACGCCTGGAACGGCCACTGCATCGAGGTGGATGAGCCATGCCGCGTCCCCGAGGAGTAGGGCGCATGATGAAAGTAGACGATGTTCCAGGGTGAGACGGACTGCGAAAGCCGGTTGTGCAACCAGATTGCCTGCGCTGATGTTTTTGTATTCCCATCGGGCTCATGGGGATCACTGTCAATGGCAAAGAAGTGAACCGGACCCCGCACGAACTCGTAATAACGTTCGTTCCCCGGAAGCGCAAAATAATCGAGATAGGGGACCGCCCCCGCCTGAATCCAGTCGTGATTCCCCAGCGACGGGAAGAATTGGTTGATGGAATCACCCGCCCCGTAACTCCCCGTGTAGGGGTAGATGAATGTGTGATAGTATTGCCCGATATTCTGATCGATCGTCGCTGCTTCCCCGTACTCGTAATTGTTGTCTCCTGTCGTTATGACGAGATCGGGATTCCAGCCTCTGACGAGGTTCGATACGTCGGACTCCGCCTGGCTCGATTTCCCGTAATCTCCAATGACGGCAAAACTGATCCGGGTCTGCCCGTCCAGGAATTCCGGACCGGCGACCAGGAGGAAAACATAGAGGAATGTCCTTTTCATGGCTTCCTAAACCTTTTCCGTTGTGTGGATCTTCTTTAAATCAATCCCGACCTGGCCTGAGAGGGGGAATGTGAAGATGTCAGAAAATTTTTCCCCGAAGAGGATTTCGTCGTAACGGTACGAGGAGCGCGAGTGTACCGTCTGCGAAAAGGTTTCATCAAATCCGGTCAGGAGTATGAGAAATTCCGCCCCCGAGTCGGCAAGCTGCTGCTCCGTGATCCCGAAGAGCGGACTCGATTCGTCGATCGGGTGGACGATGACCCAGTGGAGGGGGAAAAAGACGACTTTGTCCCTCTCGAGCTTCAGCGGGTAGAACTTGCGGATGGCGTTTCCGTCCGAGCCGTTTTCATACCTGGTCAGCGTCACCGTGGCCCGGACTTCAACGATTTCATTGCTCCGCTCGTTCGCAATCCGGAACATGAAGGCTGTCCTGTCCCTGTACGGCGCAAAAACCGCGTATTTACTGTACAGGATTTTCGCGCTTGGGCGGGAAAATCTGGCGAACAAAAGTCCGGTCGCAAGCGCGAATCCGAGAAGACCGATGATCGCTTCGAAGCTGACGACGAGATTCGCCGCAAGACCGTTCGGCGTGATCCGCCCGTAACCGATGGTCGATAGTGTCTGGACACTGAAGAAGAACGCCTCCAGAAACCGCTCAACAGTCCCTGCCGCCTCGGCCCCGCTCAACGCATGCCGGCCGCAAAGGAGATATCCGAAGGCGAAGATCACGTTTGCAAACAAATACCCCAGAAGGATGATCGTAAAGAACTTTGTCCAGGAGATTGTCAGCAGGGAGTGATAGAAGTTCTGCGACCGGTAAAAGGGGAGACCCGACCGCGTGACGTTGAACGATCCGTCGGGATTTAAAAGCCGCCGGGCAGTTTGCGCCACCCGGGATCCGAGCCCCAGATCCCGGTTGATGTCTTCCTGGGAAGTGTATTTGGACTCGGCGTTACCGGACATCGGATGCCAGATCGGAGGAGTGCCCGCGGTACATCTTCTCACCGGCCTCGATCCGTATCGGAAGCGTGTTCTGAGGCGGCGGAATCGGACAGGTTGCAAAATCCGTGAACACACACGGCCAGTTGAAGGCCTTGTTGAAATCGAGTATCACACGATGGTCGGCATCCGGCAGCGATGTGTAGAGTTGCCGGCCGTTGGCGTAGGTCTCCTTACCCGCCGTCGCGTCCTTGAACATGATGAAGAGCTGAGTGTCGCCGGGCGTCTCAATCACCGCATCGAGACGGTACTGCGTGCCGTTGATGTCAAATACGAGCGCACCGGGACAGGAATCACTTTCGGTTGTCCCGATCACCGAGGCGATCTGCAGGACCTTGGGCGGCGTGTAGGGCTCAAATGCCGCCTCGAGCCTCAGGCTCGGATCGATCGGGAAAAATTCCAGGCCCTTGAAGTTCACACGAGCGGGATTGTTGGTGTCCTTGATCCTCACCCCGTACTGCTCCCCCCGCTTGATGACGTAAAAACTCAGGGAACCGGTCGAAAGGATTGTCGGATCATATCCCGGTTCCTGGTCGTGGTGAAGCTGGATCCTCGTGATCGCGGAGTCCTTCCACCTGATGTCCGCACCCCGGGCCGCAAGGAATGTAAATGTCCCGTTTTTCTGGAAGATCGAGCCGAGGTAGGCGGGAGCCCTCCCGGCCGGTAATCGCACCATGTCACCCGTGTCACTCCCGACCCGGTTTTCTCCCTCCACAAGCCACGACAGCCCGCAGAGCGTCAGCCATCCGTTGGGACGCTGCAGCCGCTCCTGCCGCGTTTTCTGCCATTGCTCGGTTTCCTGGCGGTAGGCAGCGACGTCGAATGGAGCCTCCTTTTTCCCGCAGCCGCCCGCGGTCACCATGAGCAGTATGACCCCCCACAGGGGATTCAGCATTTTTTGTCTCTTCATCCTCTTCTCTCCGGAATATGAACTGTCTCGTGAGAATATCGGAATATCTTTCATGATCGTCAACTTCTCTAAAATGAAAACGCTATAGTGAGATCCCCAGCGGGTCTCACTATAGCGCTCACGATGGGTGATATGCCGGACGCGTTTACTTGATCGCCAGCAGTTCGACTTCAAAAATCAGCGTCGAGTTGGGGCCGATCGTACCTCCGGCTCCCTGAGCACCATAGGCAAGATCCGGCGGGATGAACAACTGCCATTTGGAACCGACCGGCATCATCTGCAACGCCTCGGTCCATCCCTTGATGACCCCGTTGACCGGAAATTCGGCCGGCTGACCGCGCTTGATCGAACTGTCGAATTCCGTCCCGTCAATCAGGGTTCCCCGGTAATGCACACTGACGGTCTGAGTCGCGGTCGGCTTCGGGCCCGTCCCTGCCTTCAGAATCTTGTACTGTAACCCGCTCGCCGTGACTTTGATACCATCCTTTGACTTGTTTGCCGCGAGGAAGGCATCGCCCTCTTTCTTGTTCTTGTCCCCCTCTTCCTTGTTCTTTACCTCCTGTTTTGCCATGACGTCCTTCTGAAGTGTCATCATGCATGAACGAACCTGATCGTCCGTGAGCTGCAGCTTCTTGTCCGCCAGAACGTCCTTGATCGCCATCGCGAGGACATCGGGATCGATGTCGATCGACTGGCGTTTAAAATCTTTTCCGATGTTCATTCCGATGCTGTAGCTGACGCTGTCCTTGAATGTTTTTATCTGCGCCTTGTCCTGTGTGTTCCCCTGACAGGCCATGATAAAAAAGGAGATTACTGCGATACACGCGAATTTCATTTCTGTCCTTCCAAAGTATGTGAATAATGCTCGTCCGGGAGTGCCGACGGCGGGTCTGTGCCACTCATGATAACATTTTCAGCGCCGATATCCAAATATCCGGCAACAAGGAGGGATCTGCTCCCCCGATACCTGATATTAATTTTTTTGCGCGGGATATGCCCCGTTGACCGGCGCAGGGACGAGCATCTCACCGTCTTCGCCGATCTGCTGCCGCCACATGGCGTAGTAAAGCCCCTTTTGCTCCACGAGATCCTCGTGACGGCCCCATTCGACGATCTTTCCCTTTTCCAGAACGTAGATCCTGTCGGCGTGAATGACCGTCGATAACCGGTGGGCGATGAGTATGGTGATGAGGTCCTTCCGGGTGGAGACGTCCCGGATCGTCGCGGTGATCTCCTCCTCCGTCAGCGAGTCGAGCGAAGAGGTGGCCTCGTCAAACACGAGGATCTGGGGGTTCCGCAACAGCGCCCGCGCAATCGAGAGACGCTGCTTTTCTCCCCCCGATACCTTTACACCGGCCTCCCCGATCACCGTGTCGAGCCCTTTGTCCGCCCTTGCCAGAAGATTCTGACACGCGGCCTTCTGAAGGACATCCAGGATCTCCCCGTCGGTCGCACCGGGCCGCACGAAGAGGAGGTTCTCCCTGATGGTGCCTGAAAATAACTGCGTGTCCTGTGTGACAAAACCGATCCGCTCGCGCAAACTGTCGAGATCGATCTGACGGTCGCTGACGCCGTCGTAAAATATCCGCCCTGCATGCGGCGTGTATAATCCGACGAGGAGCTTTACCAGCGTCGTTTTCCCGGCCCCCGACGGCCCGACAAACGCAATCGTCTCGCCCCTCCGCACCGTGAACGATATCCCGCTCAGTGCCTTGCTGGTGCTCGACAGGTGCCGGAAACTCACCTCGTCAAAACGGAGCGCCGAGATTTCACCCGGGATGACGGGATTGTCGGGCTTCTGCTCGATGGGGGTAAGGAGAATGTCCTGAAAGGTTTTCAGCGACACCTCGGCCTCCCGGTAGACGTTGATGACGTTACCCAGTTCCTGAAGCGGCCCGAAGATGAAGAAGGAGTAGATCCAGAGCGAGAAAAACTGCCCGAACGTGATTTCCTGGATGAAGATGAGATACAACATCAGACCCAGGATGCTCGTGCGCAGGAAATTTACCGCCGTTCCCTGCACGAAACTCAGGCTTCTCAGATATCGGACCTTCTTCAGCTCCAGTTTCAGGATTTTGTCGGTTGTCGAGTTCAGCCGGTCTACTTCCTGCTGCGCCAGACCGAGGCTTTTCACCAGCTCGATGTTCCTCAGGGATTCCGTCGTCGCCCCCGCAAGAGCGGTCGTTTCAGCAACGATGACCTTCTGTATCGTCTTGATTTTTCTGCTGATCACCGAGCTCAGAATCCCCAGCAGGGGTACCGTCGAGAAATAGACCGGGGCGATCAGCCAGTGCACCGTAAATGCGTAGATCATGACGAAGATGACACCCACAAGTGTGGTGAAAAGGATGTTGATGAATGAGGAGATCAACCGCTCGACATCGGACCGCACTTTCTGAAGCTTTCCGAGTGTCTCCCCGCTCCGCTGGTCCTCGAAAATCTGGTAGGGGAGCTCGAGGGAATGACTGATCCCGTCGGAGTAAATCTTTGCGCCGAGCCGCTGGGTGATGGTGTTGATGTAATAATCCTGGAAATTCTTTGCCACACGCGATACAAAGGCCGCTCCCATCGCCGCCACAAGGAGTACCCCCACTCCCCTGAAGAAATCGCTTGATGAGTATTCCTTGAACCTTGTGACGTAGTTGTCGATGATGTGCCTGAAAATCAGCGGATCCAGGAGCGAAAATACCTGATTGACCGTCGCCAGAACAAGCGCCAGCACAACCAGCTTCCAGTACCGCTTCAGATATGTGTAGAGGAGTTTCATGATGCTTTGAAGAACATGATCCTGTCTGCCGTGGCTGCGATT
>JAWOKN010000055.1:0-8911 GCA_033854175.1 Bacteroidota bacterium
GCGCCAAGTTCCCGGTCGAGCATGATGAGTGCGGGTCCGGCATCGCCGACGAGTTTCAGTCTTTCGATGATCGCGGCGGCGTTTTTTTCCTCCTCCACCTGCTCGCTGATAAACCACTGGAGAAAAATCTGAGTGGGATAGTCGTCCTCTTTCACTGCGAGTTCATACAATTTGTTGATCATGCCCGTGACCTTCTTCTCATGCTCCAGAACCTGCGCAAAAATATCCTTCGGAGATTTAAACTTCACCGGCGGTTTATCAATGGCATCGAGTTCGACATGGTTACCATGGTCATGGATATAGCCGTAGATCTTCATCGCGTGGGTATATTCCTCACCGCTCTGGATCCTGAGCCACGCGGCAAATCCCGGGAAGTTTGATTCCGCGCACATTGTCGACATCGCGAGGTAGAGATACGACGAATAGATCTCCTTGTTGATCTGCTGGTTGAGTGCATTCTGTATGGTTTTACTGATCATACGTCTGATTCCTTTCCTTATAAGCGGTTTGAGTCTTCCGATGGGGTAAAATTCAGAAAATTTATTTCATTGTCAAGTCAACAGCAAGCGGTATCCGCTGCCGCACAGGGCCTGTCCCCCCCGGGGTTCATCATCCTGTCAGGCCGTTTGACAACAAACCCGGCCTTCGGGCAGGCCGGGCTGGCTGGCTTAATCATCGCGACCAATCACTTCACAAGCAGCATCTTCATCACCTGCACAAATGCCGATCCCGTGGCTGAGGCGGGTGTCATTTCAATCCGGTAATAATAGACACCGCTCGGATGATCCGATGCGTTCCAGGTGACCGATCTGTAGCCAGCCTCCTCGACGCGGTCGACGAGCGTTGCAACTGACTGGCCGAGGATAGTATAGACAACGAGGCGCACCCTAGCCCGGGCCGCTACAGTGTATCTGATCGTGGTGGACGGATTGAACGGATTGGGATAACTCTGTTCCAACGCGAACCTGTCGGGAAGCAGTGGATGACTCGCGGGTCCGAATCTCAGCATGATTTTCGAAGCAGGTTGCGACAAGCAAAGAGCCGACTCCCCCTTCATGACGGTGACCTGCCCGTCAACGGCAAGCGAACTCACGAGCGAGGGTGTCTTCAGGTTCCAAGAGATCGTGACGGGATAGGACGGGCTCCGGAGGACAATCTGGACATCCCTTGAGGCATCCTTGCCTGCGACCTCAACCATGTTCCCGTCGGCAAACCGGGCGTCAAAATATCCTTGTGGAAGCGCGGGAGGCATTCTGAACTGATCCGGTTTGATATTCGACGCATCGGTGAAGTACAATTCCTGGATGGCACCGTCGCTGCCACGTATCGAGATGCTGCTGAAGGTGGCAAGCAATGAGTGGAGTGGCTGCATTTTCCTCATCCCGGCACCGGAAGCCAGTACAAGCTGGCCCGCGGAACGGGCGTTCACCCAGTAGCCCCTCATCGGGAGGAGGCTGTCGGCGACAAGATAGCCGTTCCGGTATCCGAAAAAGTGGCTGGCCAGGAGTCCGGGAGGAAAGGTGATGACTGAAGTGACGTTGACGGGAAAGCTCAATGTACCGATCATATTCCATCCCTCGGCGAGGGGGATAATCTTATTCTCGAGAATATCGCCGAGAATCGACGGGCGCTCGTTGCCGGCAAATCTGATCCAGTATCCTGTCCCCGTCTGGAGGTGGGACTGCACGGTATAGGCGCCGGAGTAAGAAAATGCCTCCGAGACGGCAGACGGGAGGAGGCTGTCGAGCGCCGTATGTTCAGCGAGGACGGGGAGGGAGAAGAGATTCCAGCCGGAAAAAACCGAATCGGCGAAGAAGGGCCCGCGCAGCAACCGGAGGTCTGATTCGACCGTGCCGCCGGGAACCTCCGGGGAGGCGTAGGACAGCTGAACGGTTGCGCTGAAACCGCTCCCCCCCTGCGGAGTGATCTTATACTCGCGTTTGACGACCGGAATGCCATCCGGTGCGGTTGTCTTCGGAATTCCGAGGACCCACCTTGAAAAATTCTGAACACTGTCGGCCCGGACGAAATTATTCGTCGTATCGGGAATCCCCCCGACCACCTCCCACTCAAAATTTCCGGATGGTGGAAGGGTATTGGGCTGTGTGGTCACGGCAAGCGTGGCCGGATACGATCCGGTTCCGTCGAAGCCGACGAGTGACGTCGGATCTCCGAAGCGGTAGGCCCCGAGTTCCCCCTGGATGATGGTTCTTTTCACGGTTCCGCCGAGGATCGGGGCGGTATCCCGGATCGCGTTGACATCGCCCGTCGTGATGATGACGGAATCACCGGCGCCGAGGAAGAGCGTATCATGAAGGATAAGCTCATTCTCCACGGAAAGCCCCCCCTGGAGAAATGTGCTGTCTCCGTCGATCTCGAGCTGATAGAAGGTATTGTTTTCCGATCCGCCGGTAATAATTTTCTCCCCGGAGCCTGCAAACGTCACGATGGAATTCCCCGGATCGAGCGTCCCGAAATTGATCCAATCATCGTAGCAAATGATTCCATGCTGACCCGTATCGGTCGGGAGGGTAATATTCCCCCCGTTTTCGATATAGACCTGTCCGCCGACGTTCAGCGGTCCAGCCTGGGGAGAAAACACCAGATCCCCGCCGCTTTCCACCTTGAGTGCCGGGATCGAGTCGGTTGGCAGGACATCGACTATCACGGTATCATGGGGGGGAATAATGGCAGGGGTTGTGGAATCCGGCACATGGCCTCCTGCCCAGTTGCTCGAGTCCGACCAATTGCCGCCTGAGGAGCCCGTATACACATATCCGTGAATATTCCCGAAATCCATCCCGAGGAGAAGTTCACCGGGCGCGATTGAAAAGGAGCGGGTACCGGCTCCGGCCGGAGATGTTTGAATCCATCCGGTATCGAGTCGTTCGGCGAGGGTATACGAACCACTGAAAGGTATTTTAAATGAATAACCTCCATCGAAGCGGCTCACTGCAGAGTCGGTCACATCGCCGAGGGAGTTTTTCATGAACACCTTCCAGCCCGGGAGGCCGTATTCCCCGGCATCCAGAAGTTTATTGTTATTCGCATCATGAAAAACAGTCCCCGCGACCATGCCAAAATGCCGGGCCACGATGAGGATGTGGTGACCTTCAGGATATTGGCCTGGCAGGAGGAGAAGGTTATTTTGCGCCTTCATATCAACGAAAACCGGATGATGCTGGAAAGTATTCTGGTCGTACCACGAATACGAGATTGAGACCACTCCGGGGTAAGCCTGGGAGACATCCGGCCAGTAGAGATAAGTGGTATCGGTGGCTTCATTATTGACAAAAACGGAAAGGACAAAGGAATCAGCCAGGGCGACGTTGGCGCCGCGGTAGTCGTGCCGCATGCCGTTGGTAGGATAGCAGGCCAGCGACAGTGTATCGGGTGACACCCAGCGAAGGTCGAACCCGGCAGGGATCGGGGTGAGGTTCTGCTCCTCGCCGAGGGAAGTATCAGTGCAGGAGGTCGCGCTGCTGTCGTTACCAAAAACCACGTAGGAATAGGCGGAGTCCGCCGTTGCGCGCCGGACGCCGTGGATGGTGAATGCATACCGGGGGGCATTGGCCGGGAGTTTGGAGGCGGTAAGGATCATGCTGCTGTTGATATTGCTCGGAAACCGGCCCGGGAGAATAGTATAGGTACGGGTGGCGATCATATCGATCGTGACCGGATGAATCTGCATATTCTGATCCCTCCATCTGTAGGAGAGTGTGACAGGCCCCTGGTAATAGACTCTCAAATCGGGCCAGGAAAGAACGACGGTATCAAGGGAGGCATCGTCGACATGGACAGCGAGGATGAATGTATCGGCCGGCGTTGCATAGATCGGGCGGTAATCATGTCGCAGGCCCGAGGCCGGATAGCACGATTCCGGAACGGTATCGGGTGAATACCAGCGGAGATCCTCACCCGGGGCAAAAGGTGGCAGATAAGGTTCTTCCCACAAGACGGAATCTGTACAGTTTGTGGCCCGCGGATCGGCACCGAGGACGACGTAGGTCGTCGTCGTCCCCTCATGGGTTTTGACCCCATACAACCGGAAGCCGAATGCGGGTTCCTGAGTGAGGGCGGCAGACGGTGCAAGGCAACCTAGAATAGTGCACAGGATAATATTCAACGAAGCGGTTTTCATGCAATCCTCTCGAAATGCTTTAGAATCAGTTACGCGGAGAAAACGAATATGCGAAGACGCAGATCCGCCGGCCCCCGAAAAAAAATTATCTAATGAATAAGAGTTGGAAAGGTTCCCATTCCCTGGGTTAATGAGATATGTATAAGGAATATCCGTTCAAATGTCAAGAGTTGGCGGGAAATCCGAGGAACAATCATTGAATATCCGACACTTATATCCGATATCTAAACACCATGAATCAGCCGGAGGAGCACTATTGCTCTTTTCCATCCATGACGGAGAATTTATAAATTGTCTCCGTGCTATAGGTTTTCCCGGGGAGAAGGACGGTTGAAGGGAATGAGGGGTGGTTGGGCGAATCGGGAAAATGCTGTGTCTCGAGGCAGAATCCATAGCGGTGGCGGTAGTGAAGTCCCCCCTTGCCGACATGGTGGCCATCGAGGAAGTTCCCCGAATAAAACTGCAATCCCGGTTGATTGGTAAGGACATCCATCGCCCTTCCGCTCTGGGGATCTTCGACGCGGGCAGCCAGCCGTACCGTGCCGGCCGAACCGTTGAGAACGAAATTATGGTCATAGCCCCCTGCGAGTTTCAGCTGGACATCGTCGGCTGAAATCCGTTCCCCGATCGGTGTGGGTCTCCTGAAATCAAACGGGGTGTTTTCGACCGGTTGGAGGACACCCGTGGGGATAAGGCCGCTGTCGACGGGAGTGAAGCGGTCGGCATTGATCATCAGCCGGTGTCCGAGAATATCGCCGGTTCCGGCGCCGGCCAGATTAAAATACGAATGCTGGGTGAGATTAACGACCGTCGGTGCATCTGTTTCGGCGGTATAGAGTATCTTGAGTTCATCCGCCGATGTAAGTGTATAAACGACCTCGACCTTCAATGTCCCCGGATACCCCTCCTCGAGATTCCTGCTGGTATAGGTGAGGGTAAGCATGAGGTCGTTGTCCGGTGTGGACGCGGCGGCCTGCCAGACCACCTTATCGAAGCCTTTGACGCCGCCGTGGAGATGATTTTTACCGTCGTTGAGTGCAAGCGTAAAGGTCGTGCCGTTCAGTGTGAAGGATCCCCTTGCGATCCGGTTGGCATAGCGGCCGACGATAGCACCGAAATAGGGTGAATCGTGTACATACTCCGCCAGAGAATCAAAGCCGAGGACGACGTCGTCGAATTTTCCATTCCTGCCGGGCACGCGGAGAGAGACAATCGTGCCGCCGTAGGTCATGATCCTGGCCTGCATACCGGATTGATTCGTCAGCGTATAGAGATCGACGGGGGTTCCGTCGGGGAGCGATCCGAACGACTGTTTCCGGATTGAGGATTTCGGTGGTAAGGTTTGAGCGTTCATAGGTTCATCGGATCCGGTGATCAAAAGTATAGTGCATGCAGAGAGAAGGCAGAAAAAGGCAAAACAAGATTTCTTCATCGCGGTACTCCCGACCATTGTTTCCAGAGCTGTGGTTCAGAAAGAAATTTGATAAAAATGCCGCCGACGACCGATCGGGCCTGGAAGCCGGCCTGTTTAGCGTCGTTCGTCCAGTACCAGTCGGTGAGGGGGACGCGGGACGGGGATTCATTGACAAAGCGGCAGGCTGGTGTCAGAAGGGAATCCCAGTCTCTCCTCGTCTCGGCAAGAGTAGCAGACCAGACAAGCCAGTCGAGCTTTGTATACTCCTTCCTGTTGTCAAGCGGCAGTCCGTAGCGGTTTTGGTGTTTCAGGTAAAACGAGACTTCCTTTCGCGCGACATCGGGCGGGAAAATATGAAATCCGAGGATCCTGTCCCAGACGAGATTATATTTCTGGCTCCAGGTCCCCGGCTGGTCGAACGCGAGTCTGTAGTGGTCATCGTCGCCCGCTTTTTTCTGCCACACTCCCGCCCACTCCAGTGCCAATTTCCTGCACCGGGCGGCCTCCTCCCTCCTGCCGGTCATTTCGCACAAGGTTCCGTACCCTGCCACGGCAAGAATCGCCTTGACGGAGAGGTTGGCGTTATGTGCCAGATGTCCGGCAAAATCATCCGTGCAGAGCTGGCTTGCCGGATCGGCGCCAAATTGTTTCAGATACGCGGCCCATGCCTCAAGCTGGGGCCAGTAGTGCCGGGCAAATGAAGCATTTCCCTCCGCACGGGCCAGGGCGGTCACCATCAGAAGGAGGTTGGCTGATTCCTCCACGGGCATCTGATCCTCTTCGGTCCGTTCCCCGCCGCCATAGACCTGACCATTGGCCAGCGGGTAAGTACCGAGGTCATGTGGTGCGAACGGAAAATGCCAGCGGGCGGAGGCGGCATACTGCATGACTGGAGTCAACAAAGCCCTCATGAGTTGAGGTGACAGGGCGAGAAAAAGGGGTGAAGAGGGATAGATGACATCGACCGTACTGATGCAGCCGTTGCTGAAATTTTCCTTCGGGAAGAGCATCGGAGTGCCGTCGATATCGGCGGCGAGTTTATGGGCCGCAATGCACTGCCGATAGGCGAGAACGGCCAACTGTGCATACTGTTCCCCCCCTGCTTGTATGAGATCGGCTCTCAGGCGGCGGTCAAACTCAGCGCAGACGCGTCTGAGCGAGTCGTATTCTGACTCTGCGGTCCGGAGCAGGTCGGAAACCTCCATCCCGTTCCGGCGCCAGTAGGGACGGAGTTTCCGGTCCAGGAATTCGATTGAGTACCGGTCGTCGTAGGCAAGGAGGAGATGGCATGAGGCCGTCCGGGATCCGACGCGGCCGAGGTCGAACATTTTCGCAAGGACGGGCCAGTCATCATCCGCCGCACGGGGCATACGGGTATCGTCGTCGGCCGGGAGGATCCCCTTGTTCACAAACCGACCGCGGGCCGTGTCATACGCAGCGATGACCCCATCGGCATGACCCGCCGAAGCCAGGTAAAAGTAGCCCCAGTTGATTCTGAGGTCATCGCCCGAGGATCCGAGGACCGGTTGTGACTCCGTGCCGATAGCGAGGAGGTCGAGCCCGCCGGCGTGGAGGCGTGACCAGACAACCTTTTCACCCGGTGTATTGACTGCAATCTCTGCGGAATTGTCGAAATAGATTGCCACATCGTGCGGATGTCCATCCGATGAAGAAACGTCCCATGTGAGGTAGGTAAGGGGGCGAGACAGGATTTCGAGCGACTTCGGAAGCAGTGGTGTGAGGAACGACATCCTGACCCTGAGGCCGTGTCCTTCATAGGAATAGGCTGTTGTTGTCGGGGTGACGACGAGGGAATCCTGATGAAGGGCCGGGACACCGCGTGGAGAGGGCCCCATCAGCCTGAAGGTAGTGCCGTCGATCCGGATCATGGAGGTAAGCGCCTGGACTGAGCCTGTCCAATGCCGGGACCAGTCGGCACTGAGAGAATCGGCAAACGACCAGACACTGAAATAGGGATCGCAGGAAATGAGCGGGACTGCGGGTGGCCTGAAGAGCGGTTGACCCCAGGCAAGTGAAACGGCCAGCAACGATAACACAACCGGGCGCATATGCAGATCCTGTCGGGAATTTTAGCGGTTCGGAATCCGATGGCTGGAATATACAAAATTTTCAGGAGGTAATGTTGCCCCCGCGGAGTTCAGGTTTGAACATGGTTCCGGGCGAAGTTTTTGAAAACATCGGGTAAACCGGATTGCAATTCACCTCATCGATCTGTACATTAAGGCCCCCGGCATTCATAGGGTCAATGTTTGTATCATCATACAGTGTGAAAACGATGCGCTCCTTCGGATTGACGTTATCATTCATATTCGTCACGGCACTCACATCCAACGCCCAGTGGACTCTCAGCGGATTTCACCGCAGGCCATATTCGATATCGGTCACCGGCGACACGGTTTTCGTCGCGACAGGCGACTACATCGACCGGTCCACGGATGATTTCCAGTCATGGACAAACCTGAGCAACGGGGTGGACATCTACACACTCTCGGTACTCGCGGACGGGCGGCACATCCTGGCCGGGACATTTTCAGGCGTCTACGTATCAACAAACGGAGGTAATACATGGACCGCGGGAAATTCCACTCTTTCGGAGCACATCGTCACGCTGGCGAAGACCGGTTCATATTACTTTGCGGGAGTGGTCACGTCCTTATCGGTCACACCATACCGGGGGGTCTACCGCTCCTCGGATGGCGGTTATACCTGGGCGGCGGCGAACAGCGGGCTTGACACCGCTTCGCTTCCGGGATTTTCGATCTACCCGGGATTACAGATCAACTCCCTGGCGGCGGCCGGAGATACCCTCTATGCATGCACCGGAACGGGATTGTACGCCTCGACGAACGAAGGGACATCGTGGTCCGTTGTCGGGCCGGGATTGCCGCAGGGTGTCAACAGCACCGCGGTAACAATGGGTGGCGGTTATGTCTACGCGGCCTTCACGCAACAGGGAATTTTCCGGGCCCCCGCAGGTGGAGGGGGATGGGTGCCGGTCAACCGGGGATTGCCGGATTCCACCTTCGTCAATGTTCTGTTCTTTCACGACAATTGCTTGTTCGCGGGAAGGGGATTTTACGGAGGGCTTTACCGCTCATCCGACAACGGCACGACATGGAGAGACGTGAATTACGGGCTCGCGGGCGGTGACCCCCGCACGATACTCAGCATGGCAACCGAGGGAAGGACGGCACTGATCGGGACGGACGGTGCGCTCTTCACGCGACCCTTTGGAGAGCTCACCTCAGCCGCCGTCACATTCGGTGCCGCCTCAATACAATTCGGGAATGTCCGTCTCGGCACGTCCAGGGACACCGTTATCGCGATCACGAACA
>JAWOKN010000056.1:0-75701 GCA_033854175.1 Bacteroidota bacterium
TCATCAAATTTGGTGGATAAAAGATTTACAGCTTCATAATCTCTGATGTACCGTTCCACAGCTTCTTTGGAATGGTTAGTTCTTTGACAGATCGTTGGTACGAGATAACCCTTGAGATGTAAGGAGATGATCTCCTTCTTGTGTGTTTGACCACCACCCAGGAGTTGAACGTTGCCACGCGTTGGAAGTGGTCGGCCAAAGACAGAGTAATATTCACGGACGTACTCGCCTGCGGTAAATTCCTTGACATTAAGGAGGACTGCGAGATCGAGCTGTGAAAGCAGGGCTCCCTGGTCAAAGGCCTGTTGGGTCCAGCGTTCGATTTTCTTCAGGCGTACCTCACGGTGGTGGAGCATGTGTTGGAGGTCGTCGATGTCATTGTCGGTGATGATATCGAGCACAACGGGTTGGAGCTTGGTCTGAGCGATGGATTTACCCCTTTTAGGGTATTCGTTGACCGGTACAGCATGCCAGACCATCTGACCCTGTTTGAGATGAGAGTTATCGGTAAATCGGTAATAATGCTCGAAGAATGTCAGGAGATCGTCGACGATGGCAGAAGCCGTCACGATGCCTTTATCGTAGCCATAGTTGTTCATAAAGCGGTCAAGAAGGATGTGCTTGAGAGATTTGCCCTTAACTCGTTGATAGGTCCTCATAGCAACAGTTTGAGGGGAATGATCTCTTCTGTCACGGGGAATAAAGGGTAACTGTTTGGCAATCATAGAGTTAGGCTCCTTTTTTTTTCGCCAGCTGCAGTATCCGTTTCAAATGCGGGCTTGATCGGTGGCGATTGAACAGTTTTAAGTACTCACCGATGAGCCGGTGAGAGAAGCCACAGGAGATACGGATTTGAGAGACCGAGAAGCCCTTGGAGTGAAGAAGGACGACGCGGGCAAAGTCCTGGATGTAGCGTTTGATGGCAGTCTCAGAGTGATGGGTGCGTTGCTCGATATCGGAGAACTGGTAACCGGAGAGATAGAGATCCAAGATTTGGGTTTTATGGGTTTGACCGCGGCCCATCTCGTGGCGCCAGCCGCGTGAGGGAAGAATGATGCCCTTGCGGCGCATAGCACTCATGTCACGTTTGATGGTGGCCACACTTGAGGTCAGGATAAACGCGAGGTCCTCGTAGGTAAGGACGCCGCCCTGGTCGATGGCCTGGTTGGTCATGCGGAGAAGTTTATGCTGGCGTAGGCCACGAAGACCCTGTTTTTTGTAGATGTCGAGGTCTTCCTCAGGTTTGTGAAGATGGAGTTTGACGGAGACTTTTTTGCACAACGCGATGGGTTTTCCTGCGGGCTCGTTCTCATCAACAGCCAGATAATGCAGCTGACCTGTCGAAAGGTCGACCTCGGTATGGCGGGAGAAGTAACCCGCAATTTGGGTGAAGTAAGCCTCCGCCAGGATGGGGGTGAGGTTAAAATCCCTGGCAATCTGTGTTATGATCGATTGCCTGGTGGACTTTGAAGTAAGACGATCTGATAATTGCTGATCTTTCATCTGATACCTCGGTTATGGTGAACGATCCTAAAATACTGATTTTTAACCTTGGTATCATTTGATACTAACTATAAGTAGTGCGTAGAAACAAGTCTTTGAAGGATGGGGTGGACCTAACGGTTCACCCCATCTGTTTTTATCTTCGGTTATGATCCCTCTTGGTTGTGACCCCCGATTCTTGGTCCATTTTGAATGATTAAAAAATGTAAATTTCATTCAGAAAAACCAAAGGGCAACAACATGAAAAAACGATATACCGTTCAGCAGATCGTCTTCGCACTCCGCCAAGCTGCGAGCGGCACGCCAGTTTCAGAGATCACCCGGAAGATGGGGGTCAGTGACCCAGCGTTTCACCGAGGAATTCAAATACCTTCGGTAACAAGTCTAGTCTCGGGTTAGCGCGTCCTTTCTCCCAGTTAGTAATAGTTGAGGTGGTTGTGTTGACTATACGCGCCACGTCGTTCTGATGGAGCCCAAGGTCGAGTCGACGCTTGCGGATATGATCCCCCAATGAATTGAGGTGCTCAGGATACGCTGGAGTTCGAGGTTTTCGTGAGCGGAGCGTCAGAGAGAAATGCTATCGTGCTGGCGGGCGAGCGAAAATTCTATCCGGGACTGTCTGACGATCCGGAATTCCTCTGAATGCGATTGACAGCATCTTCAATCCGCTTGATAAATTTCAGTGAGCTTGCGATAAAACCCTTTTCCCGAATTTGGACCGTCGTTTCGATCCCCTCGATTTCTTTCCCGATCTCCGCCCGGAGTGAAGGCGATTTTGAAATTGAAAGCACTTGTGAAGGATATACACTTCGGTGGCCCGTGATAAGAAAGCTGACAACACACGCAAGCGTGGCATATGGTGCGATCGCAGGACCGAATAGCTCAACCGCCATAATGCTTGCAGCGATCGGTGTATTTGCCGCTCCCGCGAGCAAACTCACAAGACCAATCGCTGCAAATGTGGCTGCGTTGAGATTCAATAAATGTGCGAATGTGACACCGGCCGTTGAACCAACGAAGAAGATGGGAGTCACGATCCCTCCGCTGCCGCCGAAACTGAGCGTGAGGCTCGTGAACAACGGCTTCACAAGAAACGCGTACCAATCGACGTTCTCGCCGTGCAGGCTTGCTTCCACTGTCTTTAGTCCAAGGCCTAAATATGATTCCGAAAATACATAGGTCAGCGCCACCAACGCGATTCCACCGATAATCCCTTTTAGCGGTATCCAGGTGTTAATCCTCCTGGCCAATTTCTCTCCCCACTTCAGCATTTCAATGAGGAAGATTGAGCAAAGACCGAAGAAGAGCCCCGAGAAGAGCACTTTAACCAAGAATCCCTCTGAGAACACGGGGACGACACTGACAGGCTCATGAAAGTATGTAATTCCAAACGAGGACGACACTTGATACGCTGTAATTCCTGCAATGAACGACGGCAACAGGACATCGTACATAATCGCGCCCACGAACAATACTTCCACACCAAAGATCGAGCCCGCGATCGGGGTACCAAAAACAGCGGCAAACCCGGCGCTGATCCCGCAAATAACCATCTTTTTGCGATCGTGGTCATCAAACTTCAGGAGATCGCTGAACATCGACGTGAGTCCCGCGCCGATCTGGGCACAGGGACCCTCCTTACCCGCGGATCCACCTGACGCGAGCGTAACCAATGTAGCAATGAGCTTGATCGGAACAACAAGCACCGGAATCTTCCCGGCCCGCTTATGAATCGCTTCTATAACCTTTTCTGTGCCGTGCCCTTCAGCATCCGGCGCGAGATATTTGACCAGAATTGCGCTGAGAAACAACGATACTGGAAGGACCCAGAAGAAATGGGGAACCTGCAGACTCACTCCCGTGCTCCAGGTCAAAAGCTTCAAGAACAAGGAAACGGCGCCTCCGACGATGCAGCCGGCGATGCTCGCAAGAACGACCCACTTGATGATACTTAAGAACAATATGGTGGATTCAGTAAGAGATTTTCTCATGTGCTATTCCAATTCACCCAAAGATAAAACAATGCACAAATTTTATGAAATGTAATCAAATTTTCAAGAACTTCCAGGTAGGCAAAAGTGGTCTTAAATCATTCCCAGCCGATTCATCATATAAAACCTGCGAAAAACTGTCTCACTTCCTTCGCCGTTCAACCGATGCCAGGACCTTTTGAGTTTTCAACTCGGTTTAATGTAAAGGACCAATTCCGATTTCAGGAGCAATTCTTTTAAGACTAAGACCATGTTTCCTGCGGAATTGTTTGATTTGATCCCCTATAATGGCAACGCAACCCTGGTTCTGTGGAGATTTCACAGATCCATCGAAGGAGCGTACATGCACTCCATTACAGATTCAAAAATATATGGGGAGGATCCGGGCGCACGACTTGATCGAATCGACCTTCATAGTGAAGTTCCTGCAGTCAAGTCCTGGAACCTTCAAGCAAAGAAAGCGGTGAGCCGTCAGTCCAAATTCGTGAGCGAGTAAATGGTGTGAGAGAGGATCAAAGAAAAAGATTTCATGGACAAATAGAAGCCTGGACAGGAATTTATAGCAGACATTGTAGAAGTTTTTCGCATACTGGATGTTATCCAAACATTGACAGATCATTGGCTTTTGAGAAACGGATCGATTATCTTGAATATGAAATCGGAAAGGTACCTGCTTTGACAAAGTATATTATCAGCATTCTTGTGGCTCTCTCCTCGATGAGCACTGACGAACGGGCCTATGCGAGCTGCGGAGCTGCGAGCTGCCCACTCAATTCATTCTCGCCGCTTCGTGGTGGCTGGCTGCAATTCGGTCTGGCGTATGAGTACATCAATCAGGATCGCATATTTCTTGGATCGTCGGAATCGTACCCTGGAGCAATTCCGGAGGTTCATGACGAGCTCCGCACAATCAATCGGCGGACTCTTTTTCACGCACAGTACGGACTCTTCGATGGACTCGGCTTAGAAGTGCATGTCCCATTCATCAATCGTGAGCATAGCCACATTGCTCACGATGCAGAAGGCGACAAGGTGGAGTCATGGGCGTTTAGCGCAGTTGGCGATGTAATCATAAACGGGCAATATGCGCTACTCGTCCCACCAGAGGAGTTCGAGCCGTATCTCAGCGTGGTTGCCGGGATAAAGCTTCCGACCGGTGCGACTCATGAAGTGAATTCAGGTGGCGAAGAGGCAGAAGTTACAATTCAGCCCGGAACTGGGTCGACAGACGCATTCTTCGGACTCAATTACCAACAAACTCTTGCGTCTCTTCCGATGCTCTCTGGTAAATACAGTGCACTGCCGATTATCGCGAATATAACCTTCCAGTTACCGGGACATGGAACGCATGATTATCGATTCGGAAATTCTCTCCTTGCACATGTTGGAACCGCATACCGGTTCAGTAATTTTACCAGCATTCTCTTGCAGGTTAACGGAAAAGTTCAGGATTATGCTGATGTCGGGACGACCGGGGAACCGCGCGAGAACACCGGCGGAACATGGATTTTCCTTAGCCCGGGTCTCGGCCTCCACATATCCGATGCCTTTGTCGGCAACGCATACCTGCAAATTCCTTTATACCAGAACGTACACGGCATACAGCAAACAGCGGCATACAATTTGGCGTTCAACCTGACGTATTCGCTCAGTCTCGTTGGGGCCGATTGAGAAATTCGCCGTTGGGAAATTAAATCCGGAATGGTTTCCGGACGCATGAATCTGCCAATAAAGGGACACGGCCATCATTGTGAGAGGTTTTTGTTCCATATGGCTGCCCGCATGTTCAAAAGGTGTGACGGACAAATGCTGGAGAGAGGGTAAAGGTGCACCGAGGGGTTATTTACCCGGCGCCTATTTGATTACGTCGACTTTCTCGTGGCAGTCAGGCGTTCGTCACCGTCGGTTTGTCATCCCTCAATAATGTTCTGCACGGGAAATACTTTGGGTTCGACCGGAGTCACTCCTGCCTTATGAAGAACAGGTATCAAGGTCTTGCCAAATTCCTCAAGCAAGGCTTTCGATTCCCATATATCCGTCACAACGATACTCCCGTCTTCCTGAAGGGAAGCGACATGGTACAAACGCCCTTTTGGCATTCCCTGGCCTGCGGCTTCCAATCCACGTATGGCTTTGTTGTATTTTTCGGTATTCATGGTCGGCAGGTTAAACACGGTGATAACTGACATGGGTCTTTCCTTTCCTCATAGACCGCATAGAAGGCGATGCGGCACGCCGAAGCAAATGGAGTGAACCTGATTTACTGATCAGGAGTTAACTAAAAGAACGCCATGCGAACAGTCCCTATGCACGCATGTGTGCCCTTGATTGATCAAATGTAACAATCCTTCAGAGAAAAAGCAACAGACAGGCAGTGTTGATACTGCCGGCTCGTTTTCGTCGTTTCCAGCCATTACACCTGGAAGTGGAGTTTGCCCACAAAAGAAGACAGGAAGTTAAGCCAGTGACGTTAGGAGATTTTCATATGCACTGGTGGTCTCAAACCGAGTGATGAGTGGCCGCTCGCACGTTTATAAAATATTTTCAGATACCGACAAGATTTCGCCGGTGCACTTCCAATATCTGAAACCTCTACGGGAGAACATGTCGTTTCTTAAGCGTTGCAAAGAAGGATTCAGACATTGCGTTATCGAGGCAGTTTCCCGTGCTGCTCATATTCTGTACGATGCCATTAGTGGTCAGGATTTCTTTGACCCGAGCATCAACATATTGTTTCCCGCGATCACGGTGAAAAACAATCCTGAAGCGGTCTCTCGTCAGTGCAATGCCATCTGCAGTGCTTCGACGACTGCCTCGGCATGCATGTGAATTGGAAGGAATGTGCGAACTTGCGACCGATAGGGACAGGTCCCCCCGCCAAGCTGCCGGTTTCCCGGCAGAATAATCTTTGGACAGGCTCCGACCATCATTCTGAATCCAGATGGTGGCGGCCTGCGCCTCCTGCATGAAACGAGCCCTATCCTGTTCCGACGCCGAGAGATGGGCCGGAAGGAACTTCAGTGCGACGAACCATCTGAGCTTGAACCCTCGCGGCCTTATAGACCACTCCCATGCCCCCTTCGTCCAGCTTCTCAAGAACTTTATACCGTGACAGAGTTCGTCCGATCATGAACATCTCTTGATGAAATATTGCGATATTCGGCTATTGCGAGAGGCAGGTCGTGAATGAATACCAAATCATCCGCTCTCCGTGATCCTCCCCGGAAACGATTCCCCTAATCCACCGAGCGGTGACATAAGTCACCCGGGAATTCCATGATCTTCCGGCAGGACCCTGACGATGTCGGAGTATCCGACCCTTCGGCCCGCCCGAGATGGATGACACTGTTGTGCTCCCCCCACAGCCGCGTCATTCTTCCGGCGACCGGAACAAGAAATCAGACAAATGAGTATAGATCGAGTCGTAGCCGTATGATCCAACACCCCGGTTTGCCGGCATGAAGAAAACGGGAAGATCTCTGAAGAACGGTGCACGGGGTGCGGCTCTTCACCCAAACAGGTCTCACACTTGAGAGATGTAGATCCCGATCCCCCCGGAAACCAATCGCACGGGGCAACAGAATATGGTGCGCAATTTGCTCGAACATATGCCGACAGAACCGCGTCCAGATCGGTCGCGGGTGCGGTCGAAATACCTCATAACATTGCGACCGGAGAGAGAAGGAGTGCGAGTATGGACAAGAATACATATTTTCGCGGAGGCGCCTGTTTTTTTCTGTTACCCATTGTTTTCATCCTTTCCCCAACCCACCTACGAGCCCAATCAGCGCTGCCATGCTACGCATGCCACAGCGGGGAGAACGACAACTGGCTGCTCGGCCGGCATGCAAACACCCAGAAGGACGTCGCAGGCGAGATCGCTGCTAACTGGCAGGGGCAGACGCCAGATTCCGTCATCCACGGCTCGGCTGCGGAGAACTGTGTAGCATGTCATTCCCCGCTTGCCGTCACGACAAACGGCGGGATGACCGAAACGCAGGTGATGGGACATTACTTCACCACGACCGGCGGTTTCTACACTGATTCCACGCAGGCCGCGGATACGGCCAACTGGCCGCATGTCGGCTGCAACACCTGTCATGACGTTCCGTCGAACCATACGAGCCATGTGTTACCGACGCTTGCGATTTTCAATTCAACGACGGCACAATACGACTCGATGCCGACGACGGCCACGCTCTGCGGACAGTGTCACGGAACGCTGAGATTCGCGGAAACCGACCATCGGATATTCGATGCGTGGAAACTCAGCCGGCACGGGCACAGGGGCCAATCGGACGTCGCGGGCGAGCTCGCCGGAAGCTGGGCGGGCAAAACACCCAATGACGTCATCAACGGGCCCGATGCGGAAAACTGCGTCGCCTGCCATGCTCCGACGGCGGTCGGTCAAAAATCCGGGGACACAACGGAGGTCATGGTCTTAAGCCGGTTCTTCACGACCTCGGGCGGGCAATTTACTGCAGGAACGGCCCCTTCCGACACGGCCCACTGGCCTGATGTCAGCTGCACCGCATGTCACGACCCACATCGGCCGGACACACTTTCGTACTACAACACATCGACGAGGACGTACCAGGTCATGGCCTCATCAAACCAGTTATGCGGCCAATGCCACGGCAACCTCAGGTTTGCCGGTACTGACCATTTAAGCTACAACGTGGAAGAAGCCATCGGTGGAGTCGGTGTGGCGGCCCAGGCGACCATGCCCGGCGCCGGGTGCACGGATTGTCACATGCACAAGGGTGAAACGGACGGAACAAACTCACTCATGTACAAGGGGCACAGCTGGTCCATCTTCATCCACGAACCGGACAGCAGCACAACCGCCTCCTGCACATCATGTCATGCGGGAATGAACGCCGATTCCTCCAAAACGGTCATCGCCGGCTGGAAGGCCGAATTTGCCTCGACGGACTCACTCGCCCAGTTACGGGTTGCCTCAGCAGACTCGGCGCTGCAGGGAATAACCGATTCCGTCAGGCAGGCATATCTTGCGGAAGCAAAGAGCAACCTGAGTCTTGCGGAATCGGACGAAAGCGGCGGATTCCACAACCACAAATACAGTATGGCGCTCCTGAACGACGCCATTGCGAAATCGGCACTCATCACCGGAGTAACGATGCCGCAGGCGAATCTCCCGCTGCGGTTCGCGTTACATCAGAACTACCCGAATCCCTTCAATCCATCGACCATCATCCGGTATGAGATCCCCCTTGAAAGCAGAGTGGCCCTGAAGGTCTACAATGTTCTGGGACAGACCGTGGCAATACTGCGGGAGAACGTAGAATCAGCGGGGTACAAAATTGTAGAATGGACTGCGGCAGGCATGCCAAGCGGCATATACTTCTGTCAGCTCCAGGCAACGAGCACCTCGCATCCCGTCAAGGCCTACAGTCAGGTCATGAAGATGCTTCTTATTAGATAAGACGGACACGGGAAAAAAGTCACATTGATATCGAAGCAGGCCGGTGCAACAACACCGGCCTGCCTGTCATTCAGGAGACAATTCAGAGCCGGTCAGGCTTCACCGGGCAGATCGACCGGTAGAAGCAGCCGGTGCATTCAAGCGCCTGGCGGGGAACCACGGTAGTACACCGGGGGCAACGTTCGACGAAAGGATTCGTGACCTCGAGATGGCACTGCGGGCAGCGGCGGATTTCCGTGGCAAGTTTCTCCCGGAGGGCCATTTCCGATGCCTTCAGATCCATACCCGTTACATCACAAAATGAGACACAACGCCGCCGACAAAAAAGGCCACGACCCAGGTACCGATCCAGATCACCATCCCCTCCCTCCAGCCCCTCTCTTTGAGCATCACCATCAGTGAAGCGATGCACGGGACAAAGAGGGTAATGACGATAAGCGAAACGGCAATCTGCATCGGGTTGAGGGACATATGGTACAGACCGGCCGCGCCGAAATCTCGGCGGACGACGCCCATAATAAATGCGACAGCGGCCTCCGGGGGCAGCTGGAGCCAGTGGACGACCAGGGGGGTAAGTTCGTGCTCGAGAAGATCCAGCAAACCGGTAAGCTGTGCGATACCGACCGCGAGTGCGCCCACAAAAAACCAGCCCGAGGCCTCCTTCATGAAATAATATGTCCGGACGGCGGTTTTCCTGAAGACATTTTCCATACGGGGCAATCTCATCGGCGGGAGATCCAGAAGAAGCGGGGCTGACGAGCCCGGCAGGACCCGGTCGAGCATCGTTCCGATAAGGACCAGAACGGCAAGGATCACCAGGACATAGACAGCGATCGGGCCCGGGCCCGCACCCGCAAGGAGCGCGGCGATGACGGCCATCTGGGCGGAGCAGGGGATGACAAACTGAAGAATTGCGGTGGCAATCGTCTTCTCGCGTTCAGAGCCGAGGAGGCGTGTAGTAATCGTTGCGGAGGTCACGCAGCCGAAGCCGAGAATCAGCGGAATGACGGCCCTTCCGTTCAGGCCGAGGTAGGTCAGAATGCGGTCCACCATCGTCGCCAGCCGCGGAAGGTACCCGCTATCCTCCATCAGAGAAAGAACGATATAGAACGAAATCACGAGCGGAAGCAGAAGAAAAAGAAGATACGTTGTGGTCATGGTCACAACGCCGTAAGGACCGACAAGGAGTGTATACCACCATGATGAGGGAGAAATCAGGGTGGCGGTGATCGTGCGGATCCACGGTTCCCAGAGATTGTTACCGATCCGCTGCTCGGTAAAATTCACAACCAGCTGGGAAACAAACTTTCCGATAAAGAGATAGGCGACATACAATGCGGCGACAAGGATAGGGATCCCCGTGGAGGGCTTCAGGGCCCAGCGGCCGAGCCTGTCGGAAAACCGTCTTTTCGGGGAAGTATCCTGCATGACCTGGTTCACGAGATAATTCACCCGGTTGCGGCGGCTGATATAAATCTCATCGCGGAGCGTGCCGGGATTGACGCCGTGGCGCCGGGCGACAAACTGGTCCCCCTCGAGGACCAGCAGGGCCTCGGATTGTGAGCCGACCATGGAAAGGGTCTCATGGAGGTGGCCGTGGAGTTCCTCGCGCTGGGTCCCCTCGCGGGCGCCCAGGATGGCCTGATCGAGTTTTTCCAGCGTGACGCCGTTCACGGCGGTAACGGGAATGACACTGACGCCCAAAAAATTCGAAAGCTTCGGAATGTCGATACTGATATGAAAATCCCTCACCTCGTCCATAAAATTCAGCAGCACCGTAATCTTCTTCCCCATATCGATCAGCTGCTGGGTCAGAAACAGGTCCCGTTCGAGGTGTGTCGCATCGACAACATTCAGAACAATATCCGCGTCGAGGATGATATCGCGGGCGGCTTTCTCCTCATCATTAAACGACGAGACCCCATAGATGCCGGGTGTATCGAAGACATCATAATCGCGGTAGGAACCGCAGACAAGTTCGACGGTAGTCCCCGGATAATTCGAGACATCGACATTCATACCGGAAAGGGTATTAAAAATGATCGATTTCCCGACATTGGGATTGCCGGCAAGGACAATTTCCACGCGTCCGGTCTGTTTGCGGGGGGATCTCAGGCCGGGATGCTGGTGTCTATCCGAATGTTCCAGCGGGGGGCGGGATAAAGGATCATCTGGTGTCATGGGGAACTTCGTCGATGACCGTCACGAGAATACTCCGTGCAAGTGTGTGGCCGATAGCGATCTGCTGTCGGTTTTTCTGGAGAACGATGGTTCCGCCCGGGAGGCGTTCCAGGCATTTGACGCGCTGCCCTTCATGGATCCCCAGCCGGACGAACTGGGGGTAATAATCGCCGCCGGGGACCGAATGAATCTTCAACAATTGACCGACCTTGGTTTCGCTCATAGAGACGGGTTTCTTGCGGCTCTTCTTGTCAGTCATGATATCATATCGATTAAATTCAAACATACTCACCTATTATCGGCAATTATTGTGCCACAAATCGGATAAATCTATCCAATATTTCAGATAAGGATTCCGCAAATCCGCAGACGGGGGAGGGAATGCCTATCATCTTTGATAAAACGAAAATCACACGGAAACCGATCAGAGTAAAGAGAGTGCTTTCTGAAGATCATAAATGATATCCTCGGGATCCTCGAGGCCGATGGAAAGGCGCAGACCGCCCGGATCGAGTCCCCTTTCGAGCTGTTCGTCGAGCGGGAAAGCCGAATGCGTCATCGAGCTCGGATGTTCGACCAGAGTTCTGATCTGGCCGAGGCTGACTGCAAGGGTAATCGTATAGGCATTATGGGCGAGGGCATTAATAAACCTTTCGCCCTGGTCGTGCCGTTCCTTCGGTGTAGAACCGTGGAGGACAAAATAGAGGAGTGTGCCGGGGGAGAAATTCCCCTTATAGTCGCGCATCTGTTTCCGGGCAAGTTTAAACTGCGGAAACGAGGGTAATCCGGGATACCGGACGAAGGCGACGCGGGGCTCCTTCCGCAGGAATTCAGCCACCCGGTAGGTGCTCTCGATCTGCTGGCGGATACGGGTTGAAAGACTCGGGAGGCCATAGACCAGTATAGGCCAGGCGCTCTTAGCTGACAGTGTGCCGCCGAAATCCTTCCGGTAAAGGAGGAGCCGGTCATAGGACCAGCGGGGACCGACAACGACGCCCCCCATATCGGTGCCGAAACCGCAGATCCCCTTTGTAAGAGAATCGACGACAAAATCGGCACCCAATGTCAGGGGACGCTGGCAGAAGGGGGTGGCGAAGGTATTATCGATGACCAGATAGATCTTCCTTTCGGGGGATCTCCGGCGGTTCGCGCGGCGGATAATGCCGGCAATCGCGCCGATATCGATAAGATCCAGAGTCGGGTTCACGGGGGACTCAAAATAGACGACGCGGGTGCGGTCGGTGATCTTCCGTTCAAGGTTTGCGGGTTTTCTCAGATCGACATAGGCCGTAGTGATCGTATACCGCGGGTACCAGTTAAGGAGAAGCGAATAGGTACAGCCGTACAAAACGGGGTGGGCGATAATTTCATCGGCGGTGCCGGTAAGTGTGCCGAGGACGGCCGAGATGGCTGCCATACCGGTCGCAAAAGTCACGGCCACCTCGCCCTGTTCGGCGTCGGCGAGGTTTTCCTCGAGGATCTCCTTATTCGGTTCGCCGAGGCGGTCATAGATATAGATCGGGGCGCACGATGCAATCTTTCTGATTCCGTCGTGGTGGGCGAACTCTGCGAACCCCTGAGCGCCGCGCCGGGCGGTATCGAGGCGGAACGTCGAGGAGGAGGAAAGGGGCGGGACGACATGGTGGTTATAGTCCCACTTCTTGCTCGAGGCCTTTCCATAAATAAGGCGCGTCTGCATTGAATACGGGCGCGCCTGATGTTTTTTACCTTTCTTCGGGCGTAAGGATTTCATTTTTTCGTCTCATGTTGTTCCGGAACGGGATCTGACAGAAGCAGTTCCCTGACCGTAGGGCAGGAGAGAACCTCCGATCGGAGTTTGGCCAGAACCTCCGAGTTATACCAGATCTCCCTGAAATTATAATTATTCTCGCGGAGTTCGCCGCACGGGGTGCCGAGTGAGGCGCAGGGCTGGACCGAGCCTGTAGGCGAGATGAAGATAAAGCTCCTTCCGGCGAGGCACCAGTGGGTCCACTCGACGCGGACCTTATGATTCTCCTGTTCCCCGTTTCCCTCACCCGGTGCCGCAACATCATGGAGGCCGTATTTGATGCACTGGGGAGAAAAATACATCCCCTTCGGGCTCAGGCGTTTAATCTGGGCGATCTTCGATATGAACTGGCCGATAAACTGGTCGGTATCGGCGTCCTGATCCTTCTCCGGAAGGAGGGCGGCGTCCCACGCCAGGTGGCAGTAGAGACCGTTTGCGGACTTCTGGAGTGCAAAGTCATGTTCAAAGGCCAGCTGGCGGGTATCGGGCTTATGGATACTGCTCCCGAGGTGGATTTCGTAGCCCGCCTTCTTGAGCCGCCGGATGCTGTTTTCCAGCGCCTGAAACTGCGTCGATTGCTTGAAACGGGTATCCATATCCTCGGTGATCGCGCCATCCAGGAGAAGGCGGAAAACCTTGGGGCCGAAGATGACATACTTCTCGATCATTTCGTCGGTCAGCTCCTGGGGTGCGACCTCGATAATCATCTTCAGGCCGAGGGCGAACCCGTATTCGACAATCTGAAAAAGATCGGGGCGTTCGGCGACCTTTCTGCCGGTGAGGACGATAATCGGTTTTGCGATGCGGGCGATGCTGTCGATGATCAGGAGGCATTCATGGGTAGTAAGGACATCGGGCTCTCCGGGTGTTTTTTTCCTTGAAAGCTGCCAGACGATCATCCTGGGGAAAAAATCCTCTTCTTCGCGGTGGCTGTGTGCTGGACCCTGCATAAAAAATCTCCTAAGAACGAGTTATGATGAACGTGATCTGGAACGGCGTGAAGCATGATGAACCGCTTCGATAGTTTCGACGACAAGGGGAAAATAGCGTTCGAGGGCGCACTCCTCGTCCTCGCGCAGCTGGCAATGCCCCGAGGCGGACTGGAACGTGCATTCGGTGCAGACGATCATATGCAGTTCGCGGAGATACCTCTCCATCGAATCCGCCTGCAGGTTTCCGACGATCTGGACGATGCGGGGAAGCTGGGTCTGGAGGGGGCAGTCGAACTCGGCATCCAGCCGGCAGTTCCCGTGCCCGTCGCCGTCGAGGCAGACCCTGCAGACCTTCTCGCGGACGGCCTGCCAGTAGGCGTGTGCATCCTGGCGGGGGCGTTTTTCAGACCGCAATTTTCTTGCCATTATTCTTCACCGTCTCGATAATTTCGACAACAAGGGGGAAGTAGCGGTCGAGGGCGCACTCCAGTTTACTCCTCTTCCCGCAGAAAAGGTCGGGGGTCTGGAAATCGCAGTTTGCGCAGACAGTTTTCCTCAGGGCCGTGACATAGTCCCGGATATCGGGGGAATCGACGGCAGTGACCGACTGGACAATCTCGGGTAAAAAGTGTTTCAGGGGACATTCCTCACCGGCGGGGAGGCGGCAAAGGCCCGTGCCGTCGCCGTCCACGCACTTCCTGCAAATCCGGTTTTGGATCACCGGCCACAACTGATCGAGTTTCATACGCACCACCTTTCGCAAAAACGTGATATAAGAACAATAACAGTGTGAATTATGATTGTACATCGTCAAAACGGGCCCTGATCTGATCGAGGACCTCAAACTTGCCCCGCAGGGTTTCCTTAGTCTTCTCGAGCAGTTCGATCGACTTCTTCTTATTAATGATCAGCTCATTGAGGATAGCCTTGACATCGGGGTAGGTGCAAGCGTCGCGATAAAAGGCATACTGGAGGATCGCCTCCTTTTCCGTCGTACTTGCAAATTCCAGGGCATTGCACAACTCCCTGCATGATTGAACACAGTTCGGTTTTGTTTGCGGCATAGTGATCCTCCTAGACAATAGGTGTAGCTGCTTCGATAACGAGTTTTTCACCGCAGGAGAGGGCGCGCCGGTTGACGTCGAGGAGATGGTGATACCGTTCCGGCAGGACGCTCTCGAGCGCCTTCATCACGGAAGAAAGCTGGACGACCTGGCAGACATTCAAAAACGCGCCAAGCATGACCATATTCTTCACCTTGAGGTTCTTCAGCTTAATAGCCTCCTTCTCGATATCAACCGGAAGGACGGTGATATCGGTGCGGGTGGGGGGGATGATGACATTGGAGCTGTCATAAATCAGGATGCCGTTCGGTTTGATGGCCTTCTCGAACTTGTCCACGGACGGCTGGTTCATCGCGACGACGGCATCATAGCGGGTAACGATCGGTGAACTGATCTCCTGGTTCGAAATGATGACGATACAATTGGCTGTGCCGCCCCGCATCTCGGGGCCATACGACGGCATCCATGAGACATGTTTTCCTTCAATCATCCCTGCATAGGTGAGGGTCATCCCCATCGAGAGAACCCCCTGCCCGCCAAAACCTGAGAACAAAATCTCGTGTGTCATGTTCTGTTATCCTTTACGCTGTCAAAATGAATTACCCTGACCGATCGTTGCTTATTTATGTTCGACGACTTTTCCGTCAACCTTGAGATCCCCGAGAGGGAAAACCGGGAGCATATTCTGTTCAAGCCATTTATTCGCCTCGACGGGGGTCATCTTCCAGCCCGAGGGGCAATTCGAGACGACCTCGATGAGGCAATAGCCCTTCTTTTCCTTCTGTGCCTGGAGGGCCTTCGTGATGGATTTCTTCAGGTGCCGGATCGCATTGGGTGTATGCACGGCCTGGCGGGTGACATAATAGGCGCCGGGGAGCATTGCGATAAGGTCTGTGACTTTTATCGGAAACCCGCAGTTGGCGACATCCCTCCCCTCGGGGGAGGTTGTGGTTTTCATGCCGAGGATAGTGGTGGGGGCCATCTGGCCTCCGGTCATGCCATAGATCGCGTTATTGATAAAAATCACGAGAATATTCTCGCCGCGGTTCGCTGCATGGATCGTCTCATTGGTGCCTATTGCCGCCAGGTCGCCGTCGCCCTGGTACGAGAAGACGATCTTATCGGGCCACATCCGTTTAATGCCGGTGGCGACTGCGGAGGCGCGGCCGTGGGCCGCCTCCTGCATATCGACATCCAGGTAATGATAGGCGAAGACGGAGCACCCGACGGGAGCCACGCCGATCGTCTCGCTCTGGATGCCCATCTCCTGGACAACCTCCATCAGCACCTTATGGACGGCGCCGTGGCCGCAGCCCGGGCAATAGTGCATCGGTGTATCGGTCAGAGTTGCCGGTTTCGACCAAACGATTTCCATACCTTCGATACTTGTCTGAACCTGGTTCATCGCATTATCTTTCAATGATTTCGGATAATTCGGATTTCGCGCCCTCGCGCTGGTTTTCCCCCTTTGGAGCCGGTGACTGCGCGGCGGGTGTCTGGATGAGGTGAAGCATCTGCTCGAGGATCTCATCCGGGGGAGGAATCATACCGCCCAGGCGTCCGTAAAAATTCACCGTAGTCTTACCTTCGACGGCCAGCCGGACATCCTCGACCATCTGTCCCGCATTGAGTTCAATAACCAGGATATTCCGCACCTTCGGAGCTAGTTCCCGGAGGATCTGGTAGGGATACGGAAACAGAGTAATCGGGCGGACGAGGCCGGCCTTGATGCCGCGGTGGCGTGCCAGTTCGACGGCGCGGGCGCAGATCCTTGCGGCAAGTCCGTAGGCGACGAGGATCATATCGGCGTCGTCGCACGACGTAAGCTGACAGCGGACCTCACTCTCGCGGACCTTCCGGTACTTCTCCTGGAGCTGTTTATTGATCCCCTCCATCTTTTCAGGCTGGATAAACAATGACGTGACGATATTCCGTTCGCGGTCGGGGGTTTTGCCGGTGGTAGCCCACGGTTTATCGACCCTGTGCTTATTCGGGTCATACTCCCTGAAGGTGACAGCCTCCATCATCTGGCCGAGGGCACCGTCGGCGAGGATCATGACGGGATTGCGGTATTTGTCGGCGAGGTCGAAGCCGTCGAAGACAAAATCGGCCATCTCCTGGACGCTGTTGGGGGCAAGGACGATAAGGTGATAATCGCCGTGTCCGCCCCCCTTGGTCGCCTGGAAATAATCCCCCTGTGAGGGCTGGATCGTGCCGAGGCCCGGGCCGCCGCGGTTGACGTTGACCACGAGGCAGGGCAGCTGAGCCGATGCGATATAGGAAAGGCCCTCCTGCATGAGGCTGATACCGGGGCTTGAGGACGAGGTCATTGCCCGTTTGCCTGCGCCTGCGGCGCCGTAGACCATATTGATGGCCGCAAGCTCGCTTTCCGACTGCATGACGACCATACCCCGTTTCCTCCCCTCCTCGGCCAGATACTCGATGACCTCAGACTGGGGGGTAATGGGATAACCGAAATACCCGTCGCAACCCGCCCGGATGGCGGCTTCCGCGAGGGCTTCGTTGCCCTTCATCAATTTCGCTTCGCTCATATATCTATTCCTCCTTGGGGTTGTTCATCGAGGACGACCCTGACATTGCTTTTCACGTTGGAGATAACGGCGACCGGTTCCTTCTTCGCGGCGCTCTTGCCGTCCTTGCGGGAGCGGTAGACGGTTATGACGGCATCGGGGCAGACAAGGGCGCAGTTGACGCAGCCGGTGCAGTTATCCTGGACAAGCACGGCATAGTGATATCCTTTTGCGTTGATTTCCTTCGAAAGCGCCAGACTCTCCTGCGGGCACGAGTCGATACAGATCTCGCACCCCTTGCAGGTTTCCACCTGAATCTGGACAGTTCCATGGACTGTAGCCATAGGTACTCCTTTTAAGTTGAAAACAAAACCTGATTACTCCCGGCCGACATCGCGATCTGCAATTCCTCTTCGATCCACGTTTCGAACTCATACACGCTCGGTATCCTGCCGGCGGACTTGAGTTTCTCATTGACAAGTATCGTCGGAACCACGAGGGCCCCCATCGAGGCGATTTGCTGGATATCATTGATCCACTGGACGCGCGGTTTGGTTTCAAAGCGCGAGACCGAGGCGGTGGCATTCGTGACGGCATGACGGACCTTAGCCGTCGGCAGGCCGATGATTTTGATTCGAACGGGATTAGGTCGCGGTTTCATTGCTGTCAATTCACTTTCACTGGTTCTCTCAGCACCTGTTTGACTGTTTGGCCGGTCTGTGACTGCTGGGCTTCATGGACGGCCATGGCGGTAATATTGACGATATCGCTCACATCGTTCCCCGGCACCAGGAGGTAGACCGGTTTCCGGATCCCCATAAGGATCGGGCCGATGGCGGTTGCGCCGCCAAGGCGCCAGAGAAGCTTATAGGAAACGTTGGCCGATGTGAGGTCCGGGAAGATCAGCACATTTGCGCGGGTTTTGAGCGTATTGAACGGGTAAAGCTCGTTGAGGATCTCCGGAACTGTCGCCGTATCGGCCATCATCTCGCCGTCGATCGTGAGGTCGGGCGCCTGTCGTTTCACGATTGCGACAGCTCGTGCGACCTTCTCCGAAAGCGGGTGGCGGGTGCTGCCGAAATTCGAGAACGAGAGCATGGCCAGCCGCGGTTCGATATCAAACCGTTTCACCCGTTCCGCGGTCAGCATGGCAATCTCGGCCAGTTCCTCGGCTGATGGTTCGATATTCACCGTGGCGTCGGCGATAAAGACGGTCTGGTTCTTGAAGACCATCATATAGAGGCCGGCGATCCTGTTGACGCCGTCCTTCTTTCCGATGATCTGAAGTGCCGGTCTCACGGTTTCGGGGTACTGCTGGGTAAGGCCGGAGATGAGGCCGTCGGCGTCCCCCTGGCGGACCATGAGCATGCCGAAGATATTATGAGTTTTCAGATGGCGTTCCGCGTCGAACTTCGTCACGCCGTGGCGCTGCCGGATGTTATAGAACGTGGTAATATACTCATCGAGCTTCGCCGATTTCGAGGGATTGATAATCTCGATCCCCTCGAGGTCGAGGCCCAGGTCGGCGATCCGCTGCTGGATCAGGGTGCGGCTCCCCAGGAGTATTGGACGTGCGATCTTTTCGTCGACGATGATATGGGCGGCGCGGAGAATCTTCTCCTCCTCGCCCTCCGGGAAGACGATGCGTTTGGGTTCGCTCTGCGCCTTATGGATAAAGAAGCGCATAATCTCGCGCGACTTGCCCAACCGAGCCTCGAGCGAATCGCGGTAGGCCTCGATATCCTTGATCGGATTGCGGGCGACGCCGGAATCCATGGCGGCCTTGGCGACGGCGACGGCTTCCCACAAAAGAACGCGCGGATCGAACGGTTTCGGGATGATATATTCCCGGCCGAACTCAATCCTCTTGGCGCCATAGGCCTTGATGACGGAGTCGGGGACATCCTCCTTGGTCAGGCGTGCGAGTGCATTGGAAGCTGCGACCTTCATCTCGTCGTTGATCGCCATTGCGCGCACATCGAGGGCGCCGCGGAAGATAAAGGGGAATCCGAGGACATTATTCACCTGGTTCGGGTAATCGGACCGGCCGGTGGCCATAATGACATCATCGCGGGCTGCGACGGCGTCGTTATAGGTAATCTCGGGATCGGGGTTGGCCATAGCGAAGACGATCGGTTTGTCGGCCATCGAGCGGAGCATCTCCTTCGAGACAATATCCTTGGCGGAGACGCCGCAGAAAACATCGGCCCCCTTCATGGCATCGGCGAGAGTCCGTTTATCGGTTACGGCGGCAAAATACTCCTTATAGGGGTTCATCCCCTCGGTTCTCCCCTTATAGACGACGCCCTTGGTATCGACGAGGGTAATATTCTCCCGTTTCACGCCGAGGCGTTCATAGAACTTCGCGCAGGCGATCCCGGCCGCGCCGGCGCCGCTGAAGACCACCCGGACCTCGCCGATCTTCTTCTTCACCAGTTCAAGGGCGTTCATCAGGGCGGCGCCGCTGATGATGGCGGTACCGTGCTGGTCGTCGTGGAAGACGGGGATATTCATCGTCTTCTTGAGCGTCTCCTCGATATAGAAGCACTCGGGGGCCTTGATATCCTCCAGGTTGATCCCGCCGAATGTGGGTTCAAGCATCTGGACGGTCTTGATGATGGCGTCGGGGTCGTGGGAATTCAGTTCGATATCGAACACGTCGACATCGGCGAAGCGTTTGAAGAGGACCCCTTTCCCCTCCATGACCGGTTTACCGGCCAGAGCGCCGATATCGCCGAGACCCAAGACGGCGGTGCCGTTACTGACGACGGCGACGAGGTTGCCTTTGGCGGTATAGCGGTAGACATCCTCGGGGTTGGCTTCAATTTCCTTGCACGGGTCGGCGACGCCTGGCGTATAGGCCAGGGAAAGGTCGCGCTGAGTGGCGCACGGCTTCGTGGAGATGACTTCAATCTTGCCATGACGGCCTTGCGAATGATAATCGAGGGCTTCCTGTTTGCGTACCATAATATTATCCCTTTCACATTGATACCTGACGAGCGGGGTATCAGATTTTTAGTCGAGTTTATCTACCGGGCACATCGCCGCCCTCATGCCTCAGGCGCCAGCAACCGACATCCGACGGTGGCGAGAGAAACGGCCCGGTCAAATCAAGATGTTTGACGCTTCCCCAGGAGGGAAGAATGTCGTGAGTTAAGAACTTTTTCGTATAATCGGCCAGATCGAGATCATCCTCGACATCCTCATCCACGCAGACATAGACATCGACGATGCCGTGTGTTCCCTGAATGGAGCGCGGGCAGAGGGCATAGGCAATAAACCCCGTATCGCGCCATTCGTAGGCCTTCAGGATATGGTCGTAGGTATTCGGGAGTTCCAGCAGCATATCGATCTCTTTATGCAGCTCCAGTTCGAGGACAAATTTTTCACAATACTTGCACCGCTGTTCCGCAGTTTGCATATCCTCCTCCTCTATGATTGGACGCTTGACCATAGTTCAGGAATGAACTGCCGTAGTTAGGGTTTTACCATGCATCCGGCGGCCGGAGGCCGATGGACACAAAATCTTCTGCTGGCACGCATCGCGTTCGAGCCCCTCCTGGAACTTCGGGTGGGCGATATCGATCAGGGCGCGTGCGCGCTCGCGGACCGTTCTGCCGTAGAGATCGGCAACGCCGAACTCCGTGACGACAAAATGGACATCGCCGCGTGTGGTGGTAACGCCCGCACCTTCGGAGAGCGTGGCGACAATGCGCGAGCACTCCCCGTCCCTGGCGGTGGAGGGGAGGGCGATGATCGGTTTTCCACCCTTACTCTTCGCGGCGCCGCGGATAAAATCGAGCTGACCGCCGAAACCGCTATAGAACCTCCGTCCGATCGAGTCCGCGCAGACCTGGCCGGTATAATCGACCTCGATTGCCGAATTGATCGCGACCATATTATCGTTCTTGGCGATAATAAACGGATCGTTCACATAATGCGAAGGATGGAATTCGATGAGCGGATTATTGTCGATAAAATTGAACAGCGGCCGGGTCGCAAGGACGAACGAGGCGATCATTTTCCCCGGATGGAGGGATTTCCTCTCGTTGGTGATCACGCCGTCGTCGACAAGCTTCATGACGCCGTCGGCGAACATCTCGGTATGCATGCCGAGGTGTTTCTTCCCGTGGAGGTAATGGAGGACCGCGTCGGGGATAGCGCCGATGCCGAGCTGGAGAGTGGATCCGTCCTCGATCAGTTCCGAGATATTCTTCCCGATCTTCTCAAAGACCTCGAGTTCGTCCTTCGAGATTTCCTTATTGACCTGGGGCAGCTCCTTCAGGGGGACATCGGTTTCGATGCAGTAGGTAAACTTATCGACATGAATAAAGCAATCCCCCAGTGTGCGGGGCATATTGGGATTCACCTGGGCGATGATGACCTTGGCGACCTCGGTCGCCGGTTTCGTGCACTCGACGCCGACGCCGAAGCTGCAGAAGCCGTGTTCGTCGGGCGGGGAGACATGAACGAGCGCGACATCGATCGGCAGGATACCGCGGTAAAAGAGATGGGGGATTTCAGAAAGAAAGATCGGAGTAAAATCGGCCTTCCCCTCGTTCACCGCCTGGCGGACATTCTTCCCCATAAAGAGAGCGTTATGCCTTATGTGCCCTTCCATCTCCGGATCGGAGTAGCGCGATTTGCCGACAGTCAGGAGATGGATCACCTCGACATCCTCCAGTTCGAAGGCCCTGTCGCACATTGCATCGACAAGGACAGCCGGGACGGCGCATCCCGGGTGAACATAGACGCGCTGACCCGACCCGATGATACTGACGGCCTCCTGGGGAGTCCGTAATTTCGATTTATACCGATCGATCCACACCATGCTGGTTATCAGGATAAGAGTTTTGAAACTTCGCACGCATTGACTTCAAACCTCCGGGCGATCTCCCCGCGGGTACACATCCCCTTGAACGTACAGACGCCCTTTGCGAGGCCGGCATTTTCCTGGAGCGCGCCGTCGACGCCCTTCAGTGTAATAAGCTGAAGGTAAGGCAGAAGGGCGTTGGTCAATCCATAGGTAGCGGTACGGGCGACATTGGCCGGCATATTCGGGACGCAGTAATGAATCACGTCATGCCAGACATAGGTCGGGGATTCAAGCGTCGTGGGCCGGCTCGTGGCGCAGCAGCCCCCCTGATCGATCGAAGCATCGATAATAATCGAGCCCGGTTTCATGGAAGCGACCATATCCTCGCTGATGACATGTGGTGCCCGTTCGGCCTTAATGAGAATCGCGCCGATGACCACATCGGCAAACTGGAGCGCCTTCCGCAAGTTATACTCATTGGCAACATAGGTCACGACGCGGTAATTGAACCTGTTCTCGAGAGCGCGGAGCTTATTAATATCCTTATCCAGGACGATGACCTCGGCACCTGTGCCGAGGGCCATACGGGCGGCGGCCTGGCCCACGGTACCGGCCCCGATGATGACGACAGTAGCGGGCGGGATACCGGTAATACCGCCCATGACAATACCGCGGCCGTTATTATGGCTCTCGAGGAACCGTGCGGCGATATTCAGCGTCATCTGGCCCGCGATTTCGCCCATAATCTGGGAAATCGGGACATTGCCGGATTCATCCTCGATGAGTTCATACCCGAAGGCGCAGATCCTTTTCTGGAGAAGCTGTTCGAAGACCCTGGTCGGTGAAACGGCCAGATGGAGAAAGCAAAAGACCGACTGACCGTCGACAAGTTTCTGGCAATCGTTTTCCGTCAGGGAAGAAATTTTCAGGAGAAGGTTGGAGCGGCCGAACACCTCGTCGTTTGAATAGACGATATGAGCGCCCACCGCCTGGTATTTCTCATCTGAAAAGTGTGACGCCTCGCCGGCATTCTTCTGGATAAACACCTGGTGGCCGCCGCTGGCAAGCGTCTGGACGCCTGCCGGAGTCAGAGCCACTCTCCGCTCACGCCGCGGATCTTCACTCAAAATGCCAATGTTCATGATCTTGAACGCCAATAAAATGATGAGTCCCAGTACCAGTTTGTGGGGCGTCAATTAACATGCCAGTTCTTTGAGGGTTTTAGGCTGGTTACAAATGAAATTTGAGGAAATGCGGGATTCAAGCTTTCAAGAGTGAGAATCGCTCCTGACGGGGCTTTCAGCGGTGATAATCAAAAAACGGCATGAATCAGAAAGATCGGATATCACGCCGGAAGGGATGAAAGAAGGGGAAAAATCCGGATACTGGACCTTGGGAAAATTTTCCCGGATGGAAACAAAACAGTGTCTTTCATCGTTTAAAAGTAACAAACCGAAGGATGAAATTTTCAACACCGGGTGTTTGGAAATGCATCAAAAAAAACAGTACATTGAAAAAATTCTGAACCAGGAGATCCACTACATGCACAGGGCAGACGCACCACGCACCATAGTCACGACAGCAATTCTCACACTCATCCTCCTCGTAACAGTGCCTGCGGCGGCACAACTGGGGAGTCCATACAGCATCAACATCTTCGCAGGCTTCTCGCTCCCGGTGGGAGACTATTCATCCACCTCCGCCAGCTCGGCAAATGATTTTCTCAACGCAAGCGGCAACACGCCCGGTTTCGCGCAACTGGGGTTCAACGGGGGGATAGAGTACACGCTCCGCATCCACTCGCCCTACGAGATAGGGATACTCGGCAGCGTCAGCGTCAACGGAACCGACGAGGGAGCATTGCGGCGGATATCCTCGGATGTCAGCTCGAACACCAGCGGCGGGACATGGTACCTTTACAGTGCCCTACTGAGCGGCGGTGTAGGGACCGATTTGACGCCCGAATTGGGCATCCACGGGAGGATCTACGCGGGATTCACGGGAGGAAGCTCGGCGGAATTCAGCTTCTACAATCTCAACGGGAGCGGCGGGTATGTGATCCAGAAATCGACCTGGGCATCCACATTCGGATACGGCATAGGGACGGGGATAACATTGAGCAACTCCTGGGACATCAATCTCCGGTATCTGGCCTCGAATCCGGAATACACATCGAACTGGACTGACGGGCGGCAGATCACCGACAAAAAATTCACGCAGCCATCCGGCATCCTGACACTCACGCTGGGATTGATTCTGAAATAGAGAGAAGGACACCCACCGCGTCTGACCTTCCCAAAACGCGGGGAAGGCGCCACACCTCATGTCAGGTCTTCCTGGCAGGTTTCAGTATCACGCCGGAATTCTTATGGCCGTTCATCTTCACCACAAGAGGATCCGGGAACTGCAGGTGCCGTGTAAACTTTTTCTCCTCGACGGCCGGCTGGGCGTGGATCCAATCCCAATCGATAAACCCCTTCCCGTCGTGCTCATTGACGGTAAAGTAACCGACCATAAAGGCGGTCAGGTTCTGGAAGAAATGCGACCCTTGAGAGGGGGCCACGATAAAATCCTTGAACCCCGTTTCGACGATCGTCTTCGCGCCGGAGATCTGGTCCCAGGCCACGGGGATGCCGAGCCATGGATCCAGCGTGCCCCATCGGCCCACGCCGATGAGAACATACTGACGGTTCTCCGCGACCAGGTGCGCATTAAACTCCCCCACTTCGCGGGCGACCTCATGGCTCTGCGAGCGGTCGAACCGGCGGATATCCACCACGACAAGATCGCGCAAGTCCGCATACGATCCGTTCCCGAGCACCTGCGAGCTATGGCAGATCATCTCCTCCTGGCTGATCTTCTCGAGTGAGAGCTCATCGAACTCCCGGCTCACGACGAGCGGGCGGATCTGGAGAATGCCGAACTGTTTCCGCACCTCGGGCGGCAGGGAGAGGTTCACGGCAAACTCCATCTCCACTGCGGTACCCATGCCGCCGCTCCCCAACGAAAGAAGGAGATCAAGAATTTCCGCAATAGGAAACAATTTATTCTTCAGAACCGGTGCAAACGTCACCAGGCGCATCCCGTTACGGGAAATGCCGTCATAGACCGCATCATTCTCCGGCGAATAGGTCGAACCCACCACCGATAGGGTGCCATCGAGCTCCGAAACGCTCAGCGGGAAGCTCCGGGTGAGGACATCAAACGTCTCGGTCTTGGTATCGAACGAAGCGGACATATCGAGTGCAAAAAACTCGTGTTGGTTATTTGCCAGTGTATCGGAGATCGAGGAAAGCTGCTGGAGGTGGAGCGGATATTTCGGGCAGAACCTCACCGATGGCCCCCCGTCGACAACCATCTTGCCGAGACCAAGAGCAACCGAGACGATGCCGTCGGAGGAATTCTGCGGAGGCGAGGGATAAAAATTGTACGACTTTGCGACGCCGGAGATCTCGGGATAAAAACGGTCATGGTGGCGGGCCCCGATCATCTTCTGGATAATGACGGCCATCTTCTCCTCCTCCAGCCGGTAGGAGGTCGCCCTGATATAGTTCTTCGTCCGCTGGTAGAAGGTCGAGGCATAGACGCGCCTGATGGCATCCAGGAGCTCCTCGAGCCTCGCGTGGTCGTTCGGATTGGAGTTCGGGACCATATAGGTCTCATAGACGCCGGCGAACGGCTGGTACTGGGAATCCTCCAAAAGGCTTGAGGAGCGGACCGCCAGGGGCTCGCGGATCAGGTCGAGGAACGTTTCAAGCTGGTGGCGGATATGCTGGGGGAAATAGCCGGCATCGAGGAACTTCTGGGTAATCACCTTATCGTCGGTTTCCGAGAGGGCGATCTCGCGCAAGGAATTTTCGTCGAGAAACTGGTCGAAGACATCGGTGCCGAGGACGACGCCTGCGGGGATAAAAATCTCCGTGCCGTCGAACTTCTCCCGCAGGTTGAAATCGTTGATCATCCGGTTAAAGAACCCGAGGCCGCGGGCCTTCCCGCCTATGGAGCCGCCGCCGATGCGGGCGAAGGAGGCAGCCGGGTCGAACGATTCCCGGTTATAATCGGTGATAAGGCCGCGCTGCTGTGAAAGCCTGTAGGTATGGAGTGCTGAAATGAGCGCCGACCGGAGTTCGTTCGTGGACGAAAAATCGGACACCTTCCTCGGGCGGAGCTGGTGGGCGAGCCAGAACTCCGTCCGGGCCTTCAGCCAGTTGGAGAAGTGATTCCGTTCGCCGTGGTAGAGGAGGCTTTCGGCCGGGACGACGAGGAGCTGTTCCTCGAGCGACCGGAGGTCGGTGGCCCGGCCGACCTCGGTGCCGTCAGGTTTCCGGAAGACGAAATCGCCGAAGCTGAAATACTGGTTCATGAAATTCTGCACCTGGTGCAGCAGCAGCGGCGAATCCTTCACAACGAACGACACCCCGAGGTTTTCCGCCTTCCCGGCATTCTTCGCGATCGACGACTGGAGGAGGACCGGCATATCGGGGGCGATACCTCTTATATCATTTGTAAAATGGATGCCGGCTTCGGCGTCGGGCCTGCCATTGCGGAGGAAATCGACATCGGAGATGACACCGAGGATATGTTCCCGGTAGCGTTCGAAATACTCCCAGGCCTCCTCATAGCTCGTGCAGAGGAGAATTTTCGGGCGGGCCTTCATCCGGAGGTACCGGTGGGCGATATTGACCCCCTCGGAGATAAGCCGCTGGGACTGTTTCAGAATCTCCGAATACATGAACGGAAGAAAGGAGGAATAAAACCGGATGTTGTCCTCGATGAGAAGGATCGACTGGACGCCGAAGGTCATCGTGTCGTGTTCGACATTCTTCTTATCCTCGATCTGGTTGACCATGGCGATAATGAGGCGATAATCCCCCTGCCAGATGAAGATGCGGTCAAAATCGGACGTATCGTGGCGGGAGATCAGGTCGGCGAGTTCGCGGTTATCGAACGCCAGAAGGACAATGGGTGTCGTAACGCCGCTTCGCCGGGCCTGCCGGGCGAATTCCAAGGGATGCATATCCTCGATATGCATCGTAGTCACGATCATGTCGAAGCGCCGCTCTTCTGTAACGAGGTCGATGGCGCCTTTTCCGCTCGAGACGCGCGTGAGTTCGGGTGAATGGGAGAGGTTGAGCCCCTGGTATTCGCTCCGGATCAGTTCATAAAGCCGTCCGTCCTCCTCGAAGATATACGAATCATAGAGGCTGGAGACGACAAGGATATCGCGGATCCGGAACTTCATGAGATTCTGAAATCCCTGGAAGCGGGTACTATCGGCCACTTCTAACGGGGGTTCATTATGCGGCATTGCAGAAACAGAGCATATTCAGACACGTGTGAATCAGGATTGATTCAATATACACGTTCGGCGGTAATAATTCCATTAAGAAGGGGAGTACATAAAGCCGGGGCAGCGAGAAAAAAAATCGGAGCAACGTGTGAAACGTCACTCCGACTTTTAAACAGCTTCAGGGAACAGCGCGGCTAGACCAGGCCCTGATCCATCATAGCATCAGCGACCTTCAGGAAGCCGGCGATATTGGCACCGTTCACATAATTGCCCGGTGTGCCAAAGCGTTCGGCCGTCTCAAAGGCAGCCTTATGGATACTCTTCATGATGCCATGGAGGCGCTGATCGACCTCTTCGCGCGTCCAGGACAGGCGCATGCTGTTCTGGGACATCTCCAGGCCGGATGTGGCAACACCGCCCGCATTGGCGGCCTTGCCCGGACCATAGAGGATCTTGGCATCGATGAACTGCTTCACGCCCTCGATCGTCGTCGGCATATTCGCGCCTTCGGCGACCACATAAACGCCGTTCTTCAGAAGATTCGCGGCATCCTTGCCGTTGATCTCATTCTGCGTGGCGCTGGGGAACGCGCAATCAGCCTTATGATTCCAGAGCGGGTTGTAATCGAGCTTCGGATCGACCGGAGTATAGGTGGAGCCTTTAAAGGCGTCGGTATATTCCTTGATCCTGCCGCGGCGAACATTCTTCAGGTCCATGATGAACTTCAGCTTCTTATCGTCGATACCTGCTTCATCGTAGATATAGCCTGCCGAATCCGACGCCGTGACGGCTTTTCCGCCGAGCTGGTTGATCTTCTGGATCGTATACTGCGCGACATTGCCGCTTCCGGAGACGAGGCATTTTTTACCCTGGAGGGTCTGCTTGCGCGTGGTGAGCATTTCCGCCGCGAAGTAGACCGCGCCGTAGCCCGTGGCCTCTGGCCGTATGAGGGAGCCGCCCCAGTTGAGGCCCTTGCCCGTAAGGACGCCGGTGAACTCGTTGCGGAGGCGTTTATACTGGCCGAACAGAAAACCTATCTCGCGGCCGCCGACGCCGATATCGCCTGCCGGAACATCGGTATCAGGGCCGATATGGCGCTGCAGCTCGGTCATAAAGCTCTGGCAGAACCGCATGACCTCGGCATCGCTCTTGCCCTTGGGATCAAAATCGGAACCGCCCTTGCCGCCGCCCATGGGAAGGGTGGTCAGGGAGTTTTTGAAAACCTGTTCGAACGCCAGAAACTTCAGGATGCCGAGATTCACCGATGGATGGAACCGCAGGCCGCCCTTATACGGGCCGAGGGCGCTATTCATCTCGATACGGAAACCGCGGTTGACCTGGATCTCACCGCGATCATCCGACCAGGGAATGCGGAACATCAGAACGCGTTCCGGTTCGACGATACGTTCCATAATTTTCGCCGAACGATATTCCGGATACCGGTCGAAGACAAGCGACAACGACTCGACGACCTCCTCGACTGCCTGGAGGAATTCCGGCTCGTTGGGATTTTTTGCTTTAACCATTGCCATGAGGTTCGCTGCATAACCTGACATGAACATAAACTTTCTCCTCTGTTGATGGTGAATTAACTCTGTAATTTATTGCCGATGACAAACCCCCGACCAGAAAAACCGGAAAGACCTGATGAACTCCGGAACACACTTTCTCAACGGCAAGGTACAACCGATGACGCGCAAATTCGATTCAACTTTTATGCCATGGGCCCCTTTGGAGGACTGATTTTAAACTTTACTTCCATGATACGGAATTTCCCCCACTCTCGAAAATGAGAAATCGGGGAAAGGCTCTTCTTATCTCTGAGAATGAAGATCAGGTGTAAATCCAACTATTGATGTATGTTATGTCAATGCCGGGCGACGGATACCCGCTACCCACTTCCCGGCGGGAAGACCGCTGAGAAGTCACCGGGAGCGTCAGAAGATCCGCGGTCATTTGACACTGGCATGATTTTAGACGTTTAATCCCGGAAACCGAAAAGGACCAGACATGGAAACGAAACAGGCAACCATTGTCCAGCTTCAGGGACTCACGCTGGCTGCGCGGGCAACGACAAATCACTGGATCATGATGGACGGGGAGGAAAAGTTCGGTGGGAGCGACGCGGCCTCGACGCCCAAGGAACTGCTTTTGATGGCGCTCGGGGGATGCACGGCGATGGACGTCATATCGCTCATGAAAAAGATGCATGTCCCCTATACGGGATTCGAAATCCACCTGAGCGGCACGGCACGAGACGAACACCCGAAAATCTTCACCGGGATCCAAGTCGAATACATCGTCCGCGGGGAGAACATCCGGAAAGACGATGTCGGGCGGGCAATAGAGTTATCCATGACAAAATACTGCGCCGTTTCGGCCATGCTCGGTGCAAGCGTCAAGATCACGCATACATTGCGGATCGAACCCTCCAAGGAGCGGTAACATCCCTGGTGCAACTCTCCCGGGAAATTAGTATCTTCACCCCCGGACTCGGGTGCTCCCCCCCGGGGTGGGGGGGCACAGGTGTACACTCGTGGTATAAATAATACCGGAGTCAAAAGTACATGAACAACGCACTGACCATTGACCGTCTGCAGTTCGCCTTCACGGTCTCCTTCCACTATCTCTTCCCGCAGCTGACGATGGGGCTGGCGCTTTTCATCGTGATCCTGAAGTGGCTCGGTTTCAGGAACAACGACGAAACCTACGACAAGGCGGCAAGGTTCTGGGGGAAGATCTTCGCATTGAATTTCTTCGCCGGTGTCATCACCGGCATACCGATGGAATTCCAGTTCGGGACCAACTGGGCGCGGTTCTCGAAAATCACCGGCGGCGTGATCGGGCAGACGCTGGCGATGGAGGGGGTATTCTCCTTTTTCCTCGAATCGAGTTTCCTCGGGCTCTTCCTTTTCGGCGAGAAGAGGCTCGGACCAAGGAAGCACTTCCTCTCGGCGCTTCTCGTCTTCATCGGCTCGTGGTTATCGGGGTACATGATCGTGCAGACAGACGCCTGGATGCAGCACCCCGTGGGGTACGAACTCACGGCTGACGGCACCATTCAGCTCACCGACTGGTTTGCCTTGCTCTTCAACCCGTGGGGATTGTGGCAGTACGCGCACACAATGGCCGGGGCGGTCGTGACTGCCTCGTTCGTGATGATGGCGGTGGGGGCTTATTACCTCTTATCGGAGAGGGAGAGCGGGCATGCCAGAATCTACCTGCGACACGGCGTCGTGGTGGGGATCGTGGCGTCGGTCATCCTCATTTTTCCGACGGGGGACCAGCAGGGGAAAAACGTGGCCTACAACCAGCCCGCGACTCTTGCCGCGATGGAATGCGTGTTCAAGTCGAAGGAGGGGGCGGAGCTGATCCTCATCGGGCAGCCCGACATGGAAAAGGAGCGGATGGACAACCCGCTGCACATACCGAAGATGCTCAGCTTCCTCACCTACAACAGGTGGAACGCACGCGTGGTGGGGCTGGACGAGATACCGGCGGAGTTACGGCCCGACAACATACCGCTTCTCTATTACACCTATCACATCATGGTGGGGCTGGGGACAATCTTCGTGGCCATACTGGTAACGAGCATCCTTCTCTTATGGAAGAAAAAACTCTTCACCTCGCGATGGATGCAATGGATACTCCTCTTGAGCTTCCCGTTCCCCTACATTGCCAACACGGCGGGCTGGATGACGGCTGAACTGGGGCGGCAGCCGTGGCTGGTCTACAATCTCCTCAGGACGGCGGAAGGGACATCGCCGACCGTGGCGGCGGGGAACGCGCTCTTCACGCTCCTCGGGTTTCTGGGGATGTACCTTGTCGTGGGGGTCGTCTTCATCATGCTGGTCGTCAACATCATCAACGGGGGACCGGAAAAAGTGTCCCGGGCCGGATACTGATCTTTCAAAGGAACTAGCCATGGAAGCACTCTGGTTCTGGATCATCGCCCTGATGATCGTCGTCTACGTGATCCTGGACGGGTTCGATCTCGGGATAGGGGTCATATACTTCCTGATAACCAAAAACGACAGCGAGCGGTCGCTGTTATTGAAGACCATCGCGCACGTATGGGACGGAAACGAAGTCTGGCTTCTGGCCGGGGGCGGCGTATTATTCCTGGCATTCCCGGCGGTCTATGCGGCATCGTTCAGCGGATTCTACCTCCCCCTGATGATCGTCCTATGGCTTCTGATGCTGCGCGGCGGAGGAATCGAACTCCGGCATTACGTCCATCATCCGCTCTGGAGAAAATTCTGGGACAGAACATTTTCCGTCTCGAGCCTTCTTCTGGCGATATTTCTGGGCGCCGCACTGGGTAATGTCGTACGGGGAGTCCCGCTGACACGTGAGGGATACTTCTTCGAGCCGCTCTGGACGACCTTCACGGTTGTGCCGGAGGCGGGGATACTCGACTGGTTCACGGTCATGATGGGACTGGTGGCGCTGGCGACGCTGACACTGCACGGGGCCGTCTATGTCAGCATGAAAACGACGGGAGAAATCCAGGCACGGGCGCGGACAATCGGACAGTGGGTCTGGTGGATTGCGTTATTCATGTCCGTCGACATGTTCATCGCGACCTGGACCATTCACCCGGATCTCTGGGCGAACTACGCCGAGCATGCGGGGGGATTCATCCTCCCGGTGGGCGGGGTGGCGGGGATACTCGCGACCTATATCGCCATCGTGCGGAAAAAGGACACGGCTGCATTTTGTTTCTCGACGCTCTACATCATTTCCATGCTGGCGGCGACGGCATTTGCGGTCTATCCGAACCTGTTATTGGCATCCACGCAGAAGGAATACTCGCTCACGATCTACAACTCGGCCGCCCGGAGTTACGGACTGGGGGCAGCGCTCTACTGGTGGATACCGGGAATTCTGCTCGCCGCGCTCTACTTCACATATCTTTTCAGGACATTCCGGGGGAAGGTACAACCCTCGGAGGAATAATCCCGGGAGAACAGGCATCAACATCCGGTGGCCGGCATGCCGGTGGGTGGTGCTTCTTACAAATGAGATTAAAAAATTCCCCTCTTTTCAGGCGTGATAGCTTCCCCGTGTAAATCAAAAAAAAGCGGGACAATTTCCATGAATCAGACGACTGAAGGGTGGAATAGTTCTTGCAGATATCGTGGAATTGCGACACTGGCATCCGAGTGGGAACTTCAAAGAAGAAGCACCATTCCCGCTCATCGTGGTTACGGATTGAAAACGAACAGATCCGCAGAAGCATAACAGACAGGCACCAAGATACAACAGTGAAGGAACATCGTATGGATCATCGAATGAACGGGGAAATCGTGGAAATCTACATCAGGGACGGGTCGACGCTTGCGAAAGTGCGCGTGGACGGCACCTATTTTCACGTTCCGCTTCTTCTCCTGATGAACGCCCATGTGGGCGACCACATCATCATCGACGCCGGAATCGCATTAACAAGGATCGAACGGAAGGCAAAGAGCCGGCAGGCTGCAGAACCGGCGCTGTAGAAAGACGTCTGATCGACGGAGAGGATCCGGCAGGAGGCTGTTTCCGAACACCCGGGAAAGCATGAAGCTATCCCACCATCCAGAAGAGTAACCCCCCCTTGAGGATGCACACCCGTTTTTTTACCCTAAATTCCGGACAGATATTCACGCGGAGGCAGGCAGAGAAATCAGACAAAAAGCGCGAATTTGCGATTCGGCCGAATAATGGCTAATATGCTGCATGATGATCGGCACGCTCATATCCCATTACAAAATACTTGAAAAACTCGGCGAGGGAGGAATGGGTGTGGTATACAAGGCGCACGACACAAAGCTCGAGCGCGTGGTTGCGCTGAAATTCCCCCCTCAGGCGCTCACGGCCGACCCGGAGGAGAGGGAGCGGTTTTACCAGGAGGCCCGATCGGCATCGCAGCTTCTCCACCCGAACGTCTGCACGATCTTTGAGATCAACGAATCGGAGAAGCAAATCTATATTGCCATGGAGTATGTCGACGGCCCGACCCTCAAGAAACGGATTCAGGCAGACAATCCGATGCCCCTGGGAAAATCCCTTGACATCGCCATCCAGATCTGCAACGGGCTTGTTGCCGCCCATGAAAAGGGGATCGTGCACCGGGACATCAAATCCGAGAACATACTGCTGACGGCCAGGGGGGAGGTAAAAATCACCGATTTCGGACTCGCCAAGCTCAAAGGTGCGGAGAAGCTCACGAAAACAGGAAGTACATTGGGCACTGCCGCCTACATGTCCCCCGAGCAGGCGCGTGGTGAGGATGTCGATGCGAGAAGCGACATATTCTCCTGCGGGGTGGTACTGTATGAACTCTTCGCCGGCAGGCTTCCTTTCCGCGGAGAACACCAGGCTGCGATACTCTACTCACTGGTGAACGAAGAGCCCGCGCCCCTGGCGAGGTTCAATGAGCACGTGTCGCCGGACCTGCAGCATATTGTTTCAAAGGCGCTCGCCAAAGACAGGGAGGACCGTTATCAGCATGCCGACGAAATGCTTGCCGACTTGAGGCGGGAACGCAAACGCATGGAGTACGCGCGAACCGGTGTAATCATACAGCCAAAAGTGGTTTCCTCCACGCAAGAAGTCCAAGCGCAGGAAGCCTCAGACCGTTCGGGAGGCACCAAGCGAGTGATATGGGGCGTCGCCGGTGCTGTCATTCTTCTTGTCGCAGCCGGTATTTATCTCACGGTCTGGAAACCCGGACCCAATCAGAGCGCGACAAATTCCGCAATCAGCAAGATTGCGGTACTCCCATTCGAGAACATCGGACCATCCGACAAGGAATATTTTGCGGACGGTCTCACCGACGAGATACGGACAAAGCTCAGTGGGCTTTCGAATCTGGCCGTCATTGCCCGTGCAAGTTCGATGCAGTACAAAAAGACCACGAAATCCATCTCGGAAATCGGCACCGAACTCAGTGTCGGTTACCTGTTGCAGGGGACCATACGATGGGAGGAAGGAGGATCGTCCCAGAGTGCTGTTCACCTTTTGGTAAATCCTTCCCTGGTGAAAATCACCGACGGGACGCAGGTCTGGTCGCAGTCATTCGAAGGGACCCTGTCGAGCGTCTTTCAGATGCAATCCGACATCGCGCAGCAGGTCGCACGCGCGCTCGAGGTGGCATTGAATCCCAGCGACCAGCAAGTCATCACCTCGAGGCCGACCAACAACGCCGAAGCGTACGATTACTTTTTACAGGGGCAGCAAAAATTGTATTTGCCGACCTCGGCGGACATGAAAGAGGCGCTTCCGATGTTTGAGAAAGCGATCAAACTTGATCCAAAATTTGTCGCCGCCTATGCGGATTTATCCCGTGCGTACGCTTTCGCGACATTTCAGGGAATGAGCCCTGACAGCCTCCTTGTGTTATCGAAGAAATCGCTTGACAAGGTCAAAGAACTGGAACCAAATTCGTTTCTGGCAAACTGGTCGGAAGGCTACTACTATTATTACGGGTTCAGAGATTACGACCAGGCATTACGGCACTTCACCACGGCACTGAATCTCCAGCCCAACAATGTGGACATCATATCCGCGATCGGGTATGTCAAGCGGAGGCAGGGAAAATTCCAGGAAAGCCGCGATCTCCTCGCCAGGAGCTGTGATCTTGACCCGCAGGCGTGGCGCAACTGGTTCGAGCTCGGCTATGTAGAGCTCGTCATGCGTCAATATCCTCTGGCGGACGAACACATGAAGCGGGCGCTCCTGGTTTTCGGCAAGGGAAATGTCGCGGTAGCGGCATATCATTCGCAGGCCATCTTCTCCATGAACGGCGACGTCAGGGGGGCGCAGGAACTCTTCGACCGGGAGGCCGGCGAAAACAGATCGTGGTTATACAAGATGAGGAGTGCTCAACTCCATCTTGCGGGCGGGAATGTCGGCGCCGCCATAAATGATCTTTCCCGTGCGGTGCTCTCGGAGCCGGACGTGGATTCCACGGTCTACTACATGTTCTCAGGGCTCCTGCATGAACAATCCGGGCCCCGTAGTGCAGGGCGTGCTTATTTCGATAGTGCAAGAATTCTCGCAGAAAGAACAGTACACAACGCCCCCAATCAGGCCGTGGCTCACATGAATCTGGGAATCATCCTGGCTCATCTCGGACAAAAAGCCCGTGCAATTGAGGAGGGGGAAAAGGGGGTACGACTGATGCCGCTGGAAAAGGACGCGCTTGATGAAGGGCCGAACGCACTCTATGAGTTAGCTCAGATTTACGCTCTCACGGGAGAATCTGACGCTGCAATCGACAAGCTTGAACAGATATTGAGCATTCCAAACATGTACTCGGTCTATTTTGTGCAATCCGATCAGGAGCTTGCATCACTTGCGACGCTGCCCCGGTTTCAGAAATTGCTGGAAAAGTACAAAACTGCGCGGTAACACCGGACCTGAGGAAGATCCTCAGCCTCCTTCCTGATCATCCCTCCCCCTGGAACCCCCGCATGGGACAGATTCAAAGTCCTGCCTCAATTTTCGAAAAGAAATTCAAATGAGGCAACGAATCCCGCGATAAAAACCTTCATTTATGATGAAGAATTATTCAACAGTACGTGTTGAATAAATAAACGCATTCATAAATACTTGTTTTGAAATTATTTACACATCTTCAGCAGCCTTCGCCCGGTTTTCTGTAAAATAATTCATCAACTCTTCTTCATCTCAATCCTGAAAAAAAGTTTCACTCCCCCATCTTCTTACATATTCACCACTTAGCATCACGGTTTTTTCCATAGTTACTGGCATGATATTTACATAAGTGATGGGTGAATAAATAAGCACGCAAGGACAGAAGGAGCAGTGAAAATGACAGTCATATTCGTAATAGCGACGATTATATTCTTCCTCACGCTTGATTGGGTTGTGAGGCGGATAAGGGCAAGAAAAGCAGCACCGGTAACTGCGGTACACCCGTCGGCATATCCGATACGTGTACCGGAGGGGATATTCTTCACCAGATCGCACACCTGGCTCAATCTTTTCCCCTCGGGGAAAGTACGGCTCGGAATCGATGATTTTGTGGGCCGCATGGTAGAAAACCCGCAGATCATTTTCCTCAAGAAAAGCGGCGAGAGTATCTCCCGTGGAGAGCCCCTGTTGACGATGAAGGAAGACGAGCATCTGCTGACCGTCAGATCGCCGATCGACGGGGAGATCGAATCGATCAACGAGGAACTCCCGCGGCATCCCGACCTTTTGAAGGACCTCCTTTTCAGTGACGGCTGGGCATACACGATCAAGCCGAGAAAGTTCTCTGAAATCAAGGGCTTACTTCTCGGGACAGAGACGAGGGAATGGATGCGGGCGGAATTCGGCCGTCTGCGTGATTTCTTTGCGGGGATCTCTCACAACGGCACAATAGCCCCGGCCCTCCTGCAGGACGGCGGGCCGCCGATGGCGGGCGTCATGAAAACGATGGACGACGCGGTGTGGCAGAATTTCGAGCATGAGTTCCTCACGATCGAAGAATCTGAAAGGGCATAGCGATGGCGAGTGCGAAGGCGATGTTAATCGACCTCACGATGTGCATCGGGTGCAATTCGTGTCAGGATGCCTGCAAGAAGGCAAACGGTTTACCCGAAGGGGAGGAACAGCAGTTATCGGCAACCGCCTATACGGCGCTCAATGAATACAACGGCGTCTATGTCCGGAGGATGTGTCAGCACTGCATCCAGCCGACCTGTGCATCGGTCTGTCCCGTTGGTGCGTTGAAAAAGACGCCCGAGGGGCCTGTCCTCTACGACGAATCGAAGTGTATCGGCTGCCGGTACTGCATGCAGGCATGTCCGTTCCAGGTGCCTAGGTACGAGTGGAGCAGCACCTATCCGAGAATCCAGAAATGCCGCTTCTGTGCGGAGAGGCTTGCGAAGGGGATGCCCACGGCATGTTCGGAGGCATGTCCGACGGGTGCGACAAAATTCGGCGACCGGGACGAACTGGTGCGCGAGGCCTACCAGCGGATATCCGCGGAACCGGGGAAATACATCGACAAGGTCTACGGCCTCCAGGAAGTCGGAGGGACGTCAATACTGTACCTCTCCTCGGTTCCGTTCGAGCAGCTGGGATTCAAGACCCAGCTGGAGTCCAACGCGCTGCCGCTCCTCACGTGGAACGTGCTGTCGAAGATTCCGAACGTGGTCAGTGTCGGCGGAGTGGCGCTCTTCGGCATCTGGTGGATCACCAACCGCCGGATGGAACTCGAGAAAGAGCGAAAAAACGGCCGGGCAAACGGTACGGCGCCGGGGGATGACCATCATTCCCGGAAAGAACAAACCCAACAAACCGAGAATGGAGAGAGAGTATGAAACGCAGACTTCAGCAACTGACACTCTGGAAGGTCGTCGCCGGGCTGATCATCCTCAGCGGCCTCATATCAACCTACGTCCGTTTCGCAAAAGGGCTGGGGGCGGCGACGCACCTGAGCGATCAATTCCCGTGGGGATTATGGATCGGGTTTGACATCCTGTGCGGCGTGGGGCTTGCGGCCGGGGGGTTCACGCTGGCTGCGATCGTCTACATCTTCAACATCAGGCGGTTTGAAGCGATCATCCGGCCGACCATCTTGACGGCATTCCTCGGCTATCTCCTTGTGATTGCCGCGCTGATGTTCGATCTCGGGCGGCCGCTGCAGATATGGCATGCGATCATCATGTGGAACCATCACTCGGTCATGTTCGAGGTCGCGTGGTGCGTCATGCTCTACACGACAGTTCTCGCCCTTGAATTTTCGCCGATGCTCTTTGAAAAATTCAGGATGAACAACACGCTGAAGACATTCCACAAAATCAGCATACCGCTCATTATCCTCGGGGTGATCCTCTCGACGCTGCACCAGTCGTCGCTCGGCTCGCTCTACCTCATCGTGCCCGAGAAGCTCTACGGCCTCTGGTATTCCGCCTATCTGCCGGTATTCTTCTACGTCTCGGCGATCGCGGTCGGCTGTGCGATGGTCATCTTCGAATCCATCCTGAGTTCCCGGGCGTTCCGGAAGAGCCTGGAAACGAACCTCCTTGCGGAGCTGGCCCGCATCAGCGTCGTGGCGCTCGCCGTTTACGCCACGATGAAGATCGTCGACTTGAAGGACCGCGACGTCATCAGCCTCCTCTTCCTCCCCCGCGCCGAGACCTATTTTTACTGGGCTGAGATCACCGTCGGGGTCATCGCACCGATCATACTTTTCTCCATCAGAAAAGCCCGTGAGAGTCAGACGGGGTTATTCGCCGGGGCCACGATGATCATCACCGGGTTCATCATGAACCGTCTCAACATCAGTCTGACGGGGATGGAAGGCTGGGCCGGTCTTTCCTACTTCCCGTCATGGATGGAAATTTCCGTCACCCTCACCATCGTCACGGTGGGGTTCATTGCATTCCGGCTTGCGGCCAAATATCTGCCGGTGTTCAAGCCCGAACTGAACGTTCCCGAAAAGGAATTCGCACACCCGATCGTCGAGGATCTCCACAGCGTCTCATCGTCGCGGGAACGCTCGATGATACTGGAATAATTGTCATGAACGAGAATCAAAAAAATTACACAATCATCCCTGAAGGAGACTCCCGGTGTGTCTGGATGTCGGCCGGGATCCTCAGCTACCAGCTCTGCAACCGCGCATTCGACTGCGACGCATGTCCGCTCGACATGGCGATGCGGCAGCACTTCCCGCGACCCGAGGGGGAGAAGGATGAGGCGGCGCCAGGCAGGGAGCGTGAGGAAACAGAACTCCGCGGCGCGTACAGTTACACGGCAACGCATTTCTGGGTAAAGTCGATCTCCACCTCGCTCTACCGTGTGGGACTTGAACCGGGGATAGCCCACGCATTATTCGTCCCGCGGACCATCGTCTTGCCCGCCTCGGGTGAAACGCTCCAGGCATCGCAGCCCTGTCTCTGGTTCGTGATGGAGGCCGCGACCGTCCCCTTCGACGCATTCGCCGACGGCGTGGTTGTGACGCAGAATGTGCTCTTGCCGGAGCGGCCCTACAAAGTCCATTACCATCCGTACGACCAGGGATGGCTCTTTGACATGAAGTTCGACGCAGCGGGGGGTGAGCCGGATCTCCTGACCGCGGTCCAGGCGGAGAAACTCTACGGCAGGGACCAGAAACTCTTCCGTGACAGGCTCCGCGACACGCTACAGACCGCGCCGGCTGGAGCGACACTCCAGGACGGCGGACAGCTTTTGAAAAATCTCCCTGAAATGCTCGGACCGAAGAAATACTTCGATCTCATCGAGGAGATCTTTCTGAAAAGGGGTGTCACAAAAAAATAACCCGCCGCGAACAGGCTGGACGGGGGTACCGCTCACCCGGGGGTGTACAGGGGTGGGCGGTAGTTATTCGGGGTGGGGGTGATCCGGTAAAACCACCTTTAACCATTTTGTGATAAAATCCCCGAATTCATTTCAAATCTGATAACTCCGGGGGAAAAGACGGGCCGGAGAGAAGCCAAATCTCCGTTTTTCAGTATCATCTCAACCCCCTTTATGGCACGAGAATTGACGATAACGGAAATGGTATGAAGGCATTCCGTTCGCTCAGTGTGAGGGTATTTGCGGGGTCATTTCTCCTCCTTGTGACCCTCCTGGGGCTCTATTCCTATTTTGCGATAAAGTTTCACACCGAACAGATGATGGAGATCGTCCTGGGAAACGCAAGCCGCATCAGCGACATCATCAAGAACTCGACCCACTACAGCATGCTCCTCAACAGGAAGGAGGACGTCTACCAGACGATCCTCACCATCGGCAAGGAAAAGGGGGTTGAAGGGATACGGATTTACAACAAGCGGGGAGAAATCATGGCCTCCTCCCGCACCGAAGAAAAACTGCAGATTGTCGACATGCATGCTGAAGCCTGTTACGTCTGCCATGAGAAGGGAAAACCCCTGGAATCGCTCGCATCGGACAACAGGATGCGGATCTACACCTCCCCGAAGGGGTACAGGGTACTGGGTTTGATCAACCCCATCCACAACGAGCCAAGCTGTTCGAATGCCGATTGCCATGCTCATCCGCCTGATAAAACCATACTCGGTGTACTCGACGTTCGGATGTCGCTGGAAAACGTCGACACGGCAATCGCCGAAGCGCACGCCAAGATGATCAGCTGGGCGGTCGGGGGAGTTCTCCTTGCATCGCTCCTCATCTCGGTCCTCCTCTACAGAACCGTGCATCGGCCCGTCAAGCGGCTCACGCTGGGGACGCATGAAGTCTCCTCCGGCAACCTCGATCTCCGGATACCCATACACTCGAAGGACGAACTGGGGCAGCTTGCCGAATCGTTCAATTCGATGACGACCTCATTGCGCAACCTCATTGAAGAGAAAAACACCTGGTCGCGCGAGCTGGAGGAGCGGGTCCGTGAAAAAACCGCCGAGTTGAAGCACATTCACGAGCAGATCCTGCAGATTGAAAAGATGACATCGCTCGGGAAGCTCGCGGCGACCGTTGCGCACGAACTGAACAACCCCCTGGAAGGGATCCTGACCTACGCGAAGCTCCTGGCGAAGCAGCTCAGGAAAGCCGAATTCTCTGCGGACCGGTCAAAGGAATTTCTCGAGGAACTCAATCTCATCATCCAGGAAACGGACCGGTGCGGAACGATCGTGAAGAACCTCCTCCTCTTTTCCCGGAAGCAGGTCGGCGAATTCGCGCTTGCGCCTGCGCGGCAGATCGTGGAGAAGGCCCAGCGTCTCGTGGATCACCACTTCCACATCTCCAACGTGAAATTCGAGGCCACGTACGCGCCTGAGGACGTGTCGCTCATGTGCGACGAAATGCAGATCCAGCAGGCCTTGATTGCGCTCTTTGTCAACGCGGTTGAAGCCATGCCGGGGGGCGGCACACTGCGCGTCGATGTCTCGCAGCGTTCGAAGGATGACAACATCATCCTCCGCATTTCGGACACCGGTACGGGGATAGCGGAGGAGGATCTCCACAACATCTTCGAACCATTTTTCACAACAAAAAAGGAGGGTCAGGGTGTCGGCCTCGGCCTCTCGGTTGTCTACGGCATCGTCGTCCGTCACGGCGGCACGATCAGTGTGGAGTCGAGTCTCAACAAGGGAACGGCATTCACGCTGACCTTCCCGGCGCTTGAGCGGAGCACCAAGGGAATCCCGGAGCCGGAGGCGAAAAAATCACCCATTGATCCACACTATGCATAACCTCACAGAAAACGTATGAACAACGATATATCCATACTCATTGTCGACGATGAAAAGGTCGTCCGCGAATCCCTCTCGAAGTGGTTCAAGGAAGACGACTTCATCGTGGGCGCATCAGAAAACGCGGCTGAAGCCCTGAAACAGCTCCAGGTGCGGAAATGGGACATCATTCTCCTCGACATCAAAATGCCGGGGATGGACGGGATGGAGTTACAGCAGCGAATCCGGGAGATCGACCCCGGAGCGACGATCATCTTCATCACGGCGCACGCCTCGGTCGACACGGCGGTCCAGGCCCTGAAGGCGGGGGCGTTCGATTACATCGCGAAGCCGATCGACCCCGACTACCTGTCGCATCTGATCCAGAACGCCATCAAGCAGCGGATCCTGACGGGAGAAAACATCCGTCTGAAGGAGCAGATCACCGAATTCGCGAAAGTCGATGAGATCATCGGCGACTCCCCGCAGATGAAGAAGGTCTTCGAACTGATCGAAACGGTGGCAAAGACCGACACGACGGTCATGATCCGGGGCGAAAGCGGAACGGGGAAGGAGCTCATCGCGCGGGCGATTCACGGCAACAGCGAACGGCGGTATTTTCCCATCGTCGCCATCAACTGCGGGGCATTGCCGGAGGGAATACTGGAAAGCGAACTCTTCGGTCATGAGCGGGGTGCGTTTACCGGGGCGCAGTACAGGAGAAAGGGAAAAATCGAGCTGGCCGACGGCGGCACATTATTTCTTGACGAGGTCGGCAACATCGGGATGAAGACCCAGATGGACCTCCTCCGTGTAATCGAGACAAAGCAATTTTCGCGTGTCGGGGGAAACGAGCTGATCAAGGTGGACTTCAGGACCATCTGCGCGACAAACAGGGATCTCGAGAAGGCCGTTCAGGAGGGCACCTTCCGTGAAGACCTCTATTACCGTCTCAACGTCTTCTCCGTCCTCGTCCCCCCCTTGCGCGAGCGGAAGTCGGACATCCCCCTGCTGGCAAATTACTTTTTGAAAAAATACTCGCGATCGATGGGGAAGCCGATCGTGACCATCTCCTCGGACGCGATGGATCTGATGGTCAAATACAACTGGCCCGGGAACATCCGCGAGCTGGAAAACGCGATAGAGCGGGCGATGGTGGTCGGAAAGCCCCCCTGCATCAAGGCGGTGGATCTGCCGATACAGTTCTCCGATCTCATTGCGGCACCTTCGCTCGGATCTCTGGCATCGATGGAAAAAAGCCACATCGCCGAGATCCTCCGGATGAACAACTGGAACATCTCCCGGTCCGCGGAAGTCCTGCAGATCGACCGGGTCACTCTCTACAACAAGATCGAAAAATATGGCCTGAAAAAGCCGCAGTGACGACAGCCATCCACATCATGACGACGGCGTCGCACCCGGTAACCGATCTCGGACACATTTCACACACCATACAGAGGATATTCAGCCTACCGGTCGACGTGGTCAAGGGGAGTTTAAACCCGGAGCGTGCGTTCGACAGCTCCCGCCGTCAGTACAATTCCACAGCACTCATTGCGCACATCCTCTCCTCCAACGGGGGTGACGGGAGGAAAATCCTCGGGCTTGTGGATGTCGATCTCTTCATCCCGATCCTCACCTTTGTCTTCGGCGAGGCACAATTCACCGGCTGTGTTGCTGTCGTCTCCTCCTTCCGTCTTGCGAACCAGTTCTACGGGCTTGAACACGATCCGATCTTACTCCGTGACCGGGTCGAAAAGGAAATCGTGCATGAGCTCGGCCACACATTCGGTCTCCACCACTGCAGGCATTTTGACTGTGTCATGCGCTCCTCGACCTATGTGGAGGAGATCGACTTAAAAAAGGTGGAGATGTGCGGCACATGTTCGGAAAAACTCCAGCTCATCACCGCGCACTAGACGATGCGCGAGCGAGCGCGCGCGGGTGCGGAAAAACAGAGATTTCACCCCTGCAAAAATCACATTGCAGGCTTTCATTTTTGATAAAAACGCATCCGTTTTTTGAGGTTTCAGAGTTGATTCGGCACATTTTGGCTTATGCCTCAATGGAATGATTCTTGCATTTTACTTTGCGGTTTACTTCAATCTTTTACTTTCTCGAAAGGACATTTGAGCCATGCCAGATGTAGCGGCAGGAAGAACATTACGGCAGAAGGTCACGCTTGACGGCAACGAAGCGGCTGCCTTCTCCGCGCACAAATTAAACGAAGTCATAGCAATCTACCCCATCACCCCCTCCTCCAACATGGGGGAATGGTCGGACGAATGGTCGTCGCTCGGGAGAAAAAACCTCTGGGGGACGGTACCTCTTGTCGTCGAAATGCAGAGTGAAGGGGGAGCTTCGGGGGCGGTCCACGGGGCGCTGCAGGCCGGCGCGCTCTCGACCACGTTCACATCGTCACAGGGACTCCTCCTGATGATCCCGAACATGTTCAAGATCGCGGGCGAACTGACCTCGACCGTCTTCCACATCGCGGCGCGCACGGTAGCGACCCACGCCCTCTCCATATTCGGCGATCACAGCGACGTCATGGCGGTCCGGTCGGCGGGCTGGGCGATGCTGGCTTCGAACTCGATACAGGAGATCATGGACTTTGCCCTGATTGCGACGGCGGCGACGCTTGAATCGCGTGTTCCGTTTGTCCATTTCTTTGACGGATTCCGGTCATCGCACGAGGTGATGAAAATCGAACAGCTTTGCGAGGACGACTTCCGGGCGATGATGGATGACAAGCTCATCTTCCAGCACCGGGCGCGGGGGCTCTCGCCGGAGCATCCCGTCATGCGCGGATCGGCGCAGAACCCCGACGTCTTCTTCCAGGCCCGGGAAACCGTGAACCCCTACTATCTCGCATGTCCCGCGATCGTCCAGAAAACGATGGACAAATTCGCGCGTGTTGTCGGCCGGAAATACGAGCTCTTCCAGTACGTCGGTGCGGCCGATGCTGAGCGGATCATCATCATGATGGGATCCGGTGCGGAAACCGCCGAGGAGACGGTGGAGTATTTGAACCGGAAAGGCGGCAAGGTGGGATTACTCAAGGTCCGGCTCTTCCGGCCCTTCTCCATCGAGCATTTTTTGAAGGCGCTCCCCTCCTCGACCAAGTCGATTGCGGTACTCGACCGGACGAAGGAGCCGGGAAGCACAGGGGAACCGCTCTACCAGGACGTTACCACAGCATTAAGCGAAGCCTTTGCCGGCGGCACGTCGCCCCTCACGTCGTTCCCGAAAATCATCGGCGGCCGATACGGCCTCTCGTCGAAAGAATTCACACCGGCGATGGTGAAAGCGGTCTACGACGAACTTCAGAAGCCGGCCCCCAAAAACCACTTCACCGTCGGGATCAAGGATGACGTCACCCACACGAGTCTGTCGTACGACGCGAGTTTCACGACCGAAGCGGACGATGTGATCCGGGCCATCTTCTACGGTCTCGGAGCGGACGGGACCGTGAGTGCGAACAAAAATTCAATCAAGATCATCGGCGAGGACACCGACAATTTTGCGCAGGGGTATTTCGTCTACGACTCCAAGAAATCCGGATCGACGACCGTCTCCCATCTGCGTTTCGGACCCCGTCCGATCCACTCGACCTATCTGATCTCGCAGGCAAATTTCGTCGCATGTCATCAGTGGTTCTTCCTCGAAAAATACGACGTTTTGCAGCCCGTCATCCAGGGCGGAACGTTCCTTCTGAACAGCTCGTTCGGGCCCCAGGAAGTCTGGGACAACCTGCCGGTCAACATCCAGAAGCACATCATCGAGAAGAAGCTCAAATTCTACGTCATCGACGCCTACAACGTGGCGAAAGAAACAGGGATGGGCGGAAGGATCAACACCATCATGCAGACATGTTTCTTCGCCATATCCGGTGTACTCCCCCGGGAGGACGCCATCAAGGCGATCAAGCACTCCGTCGAAAAGACCTACGGCAAGAAGGGGGAGGATGTTGTCAGGCAGAACTTCATGGCCATCGACAAGACGCTGGCCAACCTCTTCGAGGTCAAGGTACCCTCGAAGGTCACGAGCACGATAACGATGCCCGACACCGTATCACCGAAGGCGCCCAAATACATCCGGGAAGTCACGGCGGAAATCATCGCGGGTTTCGGTGACAGGCTCCCGGTGAGTTCGATGCCCGTCGACGGGACATTCCCGGTCGGATCGGCGCAGTGGGAAAAGCGAAACATTGCTTTGGAGATTCCGGTATGGGAACCCGAAATCTGCATACAGTGCAACAAGTGCATCCTGGTCTGTCCGCACGCAACCATACGGACCAAGGTCTTCGATCCGAAACTCCTTGGGGGCGCGCCCGCGACATTCAAGTCGATCGACTTCAAGGGGATGGAATACAAGGGTATGAAATACTCCATCCAGGTCGCCCCGGAAGACTGTACGGGGTGCGGGCTCTGTGTGGACATCTGTCCTGCGAAGAGCAAGACCATGACCAAGGTCAAGGCCATCAACATGAAACCGCAGCCACCGATACGCGAGGCCGAGCGTGACAACTACGACTACTTCCTGTCGCTTCCGGAAGTCGACCGGCGGACCGTCAAGGTTGACAACATCAAAGGATCGCAGTTCCTGCAGCCGCTCTTTGAATACTCCGGGGCATGTTCGGGCTGTGGCGAGACACCCTACGTAAAACTCGTCAGCCAGCTTTTCGGCGACAGGTGTGTTGTAGCAAATGCGACCGGTTGTTCCTCCATCTACGGCGGCAACCTCCCGACCACACCATGGACGGCGAACAAGGACGGAAGGGGGCCGGCATGGTCGAATTCACTCTTTGAAGACAATGCGGAATTCGGGCTCGGCATGCGGCTGACCATTGACAAGCACACCGAGATGGCGCGGGAGCTCGTGAAAAAGCTCTCAACATCGATCGGTGAAAACCTTGCCACGGCGATCCTCAATGCCAATCAATCCGACGAAGCCGGCATCCACGAGCAGCGCGAGCGGGTACAGTTCCTGAAGGACAAGCTGCGCGAGCTTGCCACCCCTGATGGCAACAATCTCCTCACCATCGCCGACAATCTTGTCAAGCGGAGCGTCTGGATCATGGGTGGGGACGGCTGGGCATATGACATCGGGTACGGCGGGTTGGATCACGTGCTTGCCTCGGGGCGGAACGTCAACATCCTCGTCCTCGACACGGAAGTCTACTCGAACACAGGCGGTCAGATGTCGAAGGCCACATTCCGGTCGGCGATTGCGAAATTCGCGGCCGCAGGAAAACCGACGGCAAAGAAAGACCTGGCGATGCTCGCCATGACCTATGGAAACGTCTACGTGGCGAAGGTCGCGATGGGGAGCAACGATCTGCAGACCGTCCGGGCATTTCTGGAAGCGGAAGCCTATGACGGACCCTCGATCATCATCGCCTACAGCCACTGCATCGCGCACGGGATCAACATGACACGGGGAATGCAGAACCAGAAGCTTGCGGTTGAGAGCGGTTACTGGCCGATCTTCCGGTACAATCCGATGCTGGAGCGGGAAGGAAAGAACCCGTTCAAGCTCGACTCCAAGGCACCCCGGATACCACTGCAGGAATTCACGCAGCTGGAGACCCGGTTCAAGATGCTCGAGAAGAGCTATCCCGAACGCGCAAAGCAACTGAGCGCGCTTGCCCAGAAAGACGTCTATCTCCGCTGGAAAGTCTACGAGCATCTGGCAAAAGAAGACGGCGATGGTGCGGCGCCGGAGGGGCAGCAGACAAAGAAACCCACAACCATGGGAGAGACGGTCTAGGCCGTCGTACCCCGACTGATCTCAAGGACAGACACATGGATCTCTCAACCACATACCTCGGACTCAAACTCAAAAACCCGATCGTCCCGTCGGCCGGGCCGCTGTCGCGCTCGCTCGACAGCATGAGAAGGCTGGAGGAAGCGGGAGCCTCTGCGATTGTCATTCACTCCCTCTTCGAGGAGCAGATCGCGCACGAGACGGCGGAATTGTACCACTACCTCTCGTACGGAACGGAAAGCTTTGCGGAAGCGCTGACCTATTTCCCCGAGCTGCAGCAATACGACCGGGGGCCGGAAGAATACGTCGAGTTCATCCACACGGCAAAGAACTCGCTGACGATTCCGGTGATCGGCAGTCTCAACGGGATCTCGGTGGGCGGTTGGATCAAGTATGCGAGAAAGATCCAGGAGGCGGGAGCAGATGCGATCGAGCTGAACATCTATTACATCCCGACCGATCCCGAGCTGCGGGGGATCGATGTGGAGGACCGGTATCTCGAGGTCCTCTACGCGGTAAAGGAAACCGTGACAATCCCGGTGGCGGTCAAGCTCAGCCCGTTTTTCAGTTCGCTCGCGCATTTCGCGAAGCGGCTCGACCATGCGGGGGCGAACGGGCTCGTCCTCTTCAACCGGTTCTACCAGCCCGACATCGACCTCGAATCACTTGAAGTAACGCCCAACGTCATCCTCAGCACCCCCCATGCACTGCGGCTTCCCATGCGGTGGATAGCGATACTCTCGGGGAACATCAAGGCGAGTCTTGCCGCGACGAGCGGGATCCACACGGCGGAGGACGTCCTCAAGATGCTCCTTGTCGGGGCCGATGTGACCATGATGTGTTCGGCCCTCTTAAAAAACGGGCCGTCGTACCTGGCCGATGTCCTCCAGAGCGTGGAACGGTGGATGATCGAGCGGGAATACCTCTCCCTGCAGCAGATGAAGGGAAGCATGAACCAGCGGTCCATTGCAGATCCCTCGGCCTTTGAACGCGCCAATTACATGAAAGCACTCCACAGTTACAAATAACCAATGGAAAATCTATGAGCATATTTTTTAGCCGTCAATGCGAGTACGCCCTTCAGGCGGTCATGTACATCGCCCTCAAACCGGAGAACGAGATGAGTTCGATCCGCGAGCTGTCGCGGACGCTCGGCATCCCGTATCATTTCCTTGCAAAAATCCTCCAGGACCTCACGCGGAAAGGATTGCTGACATCCCTGAAAGGTTCCACCGGCGGGTACATGCTTGCGATGCCGAAGGAAACCATCACACCGTTCCACATCGTCGATGCCATTGACGGATCAAGTTTTCTGAACAATTGTCTCCTCGGTTTTTCATCCTGCTCAAGCGAAAAACCGTGCGCGTTGCATTCCCAATGGGAGGGTATGCGGGAGAAACTCAATACCATGCTGAAATCGACCAACATCTATGAGGCGGCGCTCAGCATGAAGAAACCGCAATATCTCCATAATCAACCCGGGCCAAGCACCACCTGATGAATATCGGATAAATCTATCCGATATTGGCACAGATGTTGCACTACTAGAGCTGAAGAAATACAAAGGCCGGTTCTTCCCTCTGTATTAGAGACCTTTTTGATCATCAGAAGAATCCCTTTTTTAAGAATGAGAAATCAGCAGTTTACGGCTATAAGAAGTGACACCGTGCCCCCTCCTTCCGCTGCATTTGCCGTTGCACCGCAAAATGGACTATCCCCGTATAAAGCCGAAGGCGCCAGGTCCGGGCGTCTGAGTATAAAAAAGCTCTCACCCGCGCTCCGCAAACCGAAAATGGGTTACCGGAACGAAACAGGCATACGCCGAATCCTCCTGAGGCTCAGGGAAGATTCACAGTTCCTCCGTTCGGTCATACAGACAGCGTTCCTGCTGCTTTGCATCTGGATCGGGATAGAGTTCTATTTATTCGTGAAATGGGGTGCCTCGGGAGGTGTGGAGGCCTATCATATGCGGCCTCCCGGTGTGGAAGGATTTCTGCCGATCAGCGCTCTGATCAGCCTGAAATATTTCCTGCAGACCGGCATCATCAACAGCGTCCATCCCTCGGGATTATTCATCTTCGCAGCGATTCTGGTAATAGGATTTTTCTTTAAAAAAGCCTTCTGCAGCTGGCTCTGTCCGATCGGCACAATAAGTGAATCCCTCTGGACCTTCGGCCGGAAACTCTTCGGGAAAAATATCGTCCTACCCCGATGGCTCGATTATCCGCTCCGTTCCATCAAATACCTGCTCCTGTTGTTTTTTGCCTACATCATCTGGAGCATGAGCATCGATGGCCTCCAGTTTTTCATACAAAGCCCGTACAACCAGGTAGCAGACGTCAAGATGTACTACTTTTTCGCACGGATCAGCACCTTTGCCCTCTGGACCATCATCATCCTTGCGATCCTGTCGGTCTTCATCAAAAACTTCTGGTGCCGGTATCTCTGTCCCTACGGAGCGCTCCTGGGCATCACCGGATTATTCAGTCCGTTAAAGATCACGCGGAATACGACAACATGCATCGACTGCGAACTCTGCACGAAAGTCTGTCCGGCCAGCATCAGGGTCCACGCGCTGAAGAAGGTGAGAAGTGATGAATGCATGAGCTGTCTTGAATGCGTGCAGATCTGTCCGGTAAAAAACACACTTGAAGTTCAGCCCCCCGCGGGGAACGCGAAAGTCCCCGGATGGATCTTCGGGCTTCTCGTCGCCGGGGTATTCGTCGGGATCACCGGTCTTGCGATGCTCGCCGGGCACTGGCAGAATTCAATCACAAAGGCAGAATACCTGAACCACTTCCGGAACATCGAATCCCACGTCTATTCCCATGAAGACGCGATCCGATAAATCTCTCCGGGCGTTTTACGACACTCTGGCGCCGGACTACGACCTGATGACGGCATTCAACGATCGCGTCGCGAGAGAGGAGGAATTCTTCCGTTTCCTTGCAAAAAAATATCACATTCGCACCGCAATCGATGCAGGCTGCGGGACGGGAGTTCACTCGATACTTCTTGCCAGGCTGGGCGTGAAGGTCACTGCTGTGGACATATCGCGGAAAATGATCACGGCGACGAGAGCCAATGCACAAAAATTTCACCTCCCGATAAGAGGAGTAGAATCGTCATTCGGTGAAATGGCAAAAAAATTGGATACCGTCGCCGACGCCCTCTTTTGCATGGGAAATTCCCTGGCGCACATGCTGACGGAGGAGGAATTACTCGACAGCCTGGCAAATTTCCGTGCACTCCTCAGGCCGAAGGGACTTTTGGTACTCCAGCTGGGAAATTACGACCGAATACTCAAAGAGAGGGCACGTCTGCAGCATGTGAGGGATTCCGGAGGAAAAAGCTTCGTGCGATCGTACTGCTACCTTCAATCTTTAATATCCTTCAGTATAGATATCAAGACTTCAGCCAGGGGGAGAACATTGAAGAACATCAGAATAAAGCTGAACCCAATCCGCAGCGGATATCTTCAAAGGCTCCTCATCCGGTCAGGATTCACAGTGATGGCAGAATACGGAAGCCTGCAAAAGGAGCCATTTTCGAAGGGTAGGTCGCGCGATGTAATCATCCTGGCCAAAAAGGCATACATGCGAATCTTTTCCTCATTTCCTGCATCATATAGATGAATGGGCAGAGTATTTTCCCGAAACGGCGATGAAGTGAAAAATCGGGCAATTAGACACCAGACATGAAATGAAACGGAGCAAGTAATCATGAGCACAAAGCAGGCAACAATACATCAGCTTCAGGGAACAACGCTTCTGGCAAAAAGCGATTCAAATCACTGGGTTGTCATGGACGGGTCTCCGACCTTCGGGGGAAGCAGTGCCGGATCGAGTCCCAAGGAATTACTTCTCATGGCACTCGGGGGTTGCACTGCCAACGACGTGATCCCGATTCTGAAGAAAAAGCGTGTCCCCCTTCAAAAACTTGAAATACGGGTAACAGGAAACACGCGGGACGAACACCCGCAGATCTTCACCAACATCAACATCGAATATATATTTTACGGTAATGGCCTGGACACAGAAGCGCTCGAACGGGCGATAGAACTCTCAACGACAAAATACTGTTCAATTTCCGCGATGCTCCGGAGCTCAGTAGAAATAACGCATTCATACCGGCAGGTCGGTGTGCAGGAAGAAGCACCCGCCGAAATGCTCGTGGAGAACAACTGATACCTGAGGGATCTCACAAATCCCTGAGCGTGAGATGGACAACAACCACAGGAATACACCACAAACACAGAACGGAGCTGCATCACCCTATGCCTATTTTTGAATACCGCTGCACGCACTGCGATCAAGTCTTCGATATCCTCCACAAAGGCCGTGAAATTACCGCCGACGTCATCTGTCCGTCGTGCGGATCGACGGAGTACAAAAAACTCATCTCCGCTCCATCGGTTTCCGTGGGGCAGTCATCGGGAACCGATTCCTTTTCCGGGCCTTCATGCGGAGCCGACGGAGGATGTTGCGGAGGCTCATGCCAGGTAAATTAACCGGCCAGGAAACAGTATGAGCCCCACACTTCTTATCATCCTATCAGTCATCGCATTATTCCTGGTTTTCAGAATCCGCCGATGGTTCGTCCAGCGGTCGGTAAAGCAATATACACCGGCGGAGGCGCAGCAATCCCCGAATAAAATATTTCTCGACGTCCGGACGGGTGCGGAGCGGGCCCAGGGGTCGATCAGGGGATCGATCCACATTCCGCTCCACGAACTCTCCCGTCGGATCAACGAACTGCGGCCACACATGAACCGAGAAATCATCTGTTACTGTCAATCGGGGAGCAGAAGCATCGCAGCCTCGTCGATTCTCCAGCGTCACGGATACACTGTGGCAAACCTCAAAGGAGGGATAGCCGAATGGAATTTCCAAAACCTCCGGTAATTTTAATAAAATCAGCCGCCCCGATCGTCGGCGGGATCATGGGTTTCGCGTACTACAAATTTGTCGGATGCACAACGGGAGCCTGTCCGATAACGGGTAACCCGTTTATCAGCACACTCTATGGGGCGCTTCTCGGGTATCTCATCGGATCCCAGTTTACCAGAACATCACCACCGGACAGCAAACAAACGGACACTTTATGAACTACGGAATCTCAAAAACGGTCCACCTGTCGTACGACCAGGCAGTTGCAAAAGTAACTGAAACCTTACAGAAGGAAGGTTTTGGCATCCTCACATCGATCGACGTCAAAGAAACCCTCAAAAAGAAACTGAACGTTGATTTCAAGCGGTACGTCATCCTGGGAGCCTGCAACCCGCACTTTGCCCATCAGACCCTTCAGATGGAAGAAAACATCGGGCTACTCCTCCCCTGCAACGTCATCGTGTACGAGAAGGACAATGCCACAGTTGTGGCTGCATTCAATCCGATGGCCATGACGGAGCTGATCGGGAACCGGTCGCTCGAAAAAATTGCCCGGGAGGTAGCCGACCGGCTTGAGCGGGCAATTAACGCCGTATAATCCCCGGAAGAGAAAACTTTTCCCGTGTCTCCGGGTGTGAGAAGACAAACCATCCCCATCTCCCGGCGGAGACAATCCACGCAATCCGGCTGAGTCTCAGAAAATTGACCCAGAACGTCACTCGAGACTAAAACCAAGTACTGGAAGAATAGTTACATCACCTCCCCCGGATCGAGCGGTGACTTCAGAGTTTCCGCAGAATGAAACCCCGAACGATGCGCTGAAATTCTTAATCTTCTTCACTTCCCACACACTAGTCTATAAATATTCATCGGCATGGAAAGCAACACCGCTCCTGCAATCAAATGTGAAACAGCAGGTGGCAAACCATGTTGCCCGGCCTATCTCAGTACGCCACACTGCAGACTGAACAGCATGGCGACATATGATCGATCTCTATTAAGGTTCGCCGGAATATCTACACCGAGACCGAAGTATGGAAGGGGTGTCCAAAAAAACTGCCCGTCCAGGGCAAGACCCACCGTACGATAGGTGAGCTTTTCATATTCGGCCGAGCTATAGAAGTACCGGCCACGAAGGATCACGCCGACAAAACTGACGCCTGCGGATATTGAGGCAAGATCCGTCTGTGTCTTCTTGAGGATGAGCCCATAAAGAGCACCGAGGTCCCTGACGGATTCGGGGGGATCGGGACCCATGATGCGCATTTCCTCATTATACACAAAACGGATCGAAACGACATGCATACCGGTTTGATAGGAAACGTTTACGCCGGCAGATCCGCCGGCTGAACCGAGTCCAATTCCCCCATTGATCCAATAATGATTTCCCGCGGCATCGCCCGAACTATCCCCGGGCGGAGAGGGAACCATTCCGGACGTTATTGTCAAAGAAAGAAGACAAACGATAAATATGAAATTCAATCGAACCATTTCGCCCAGACGCATTGACTCTATGATGACGGCCGTTTCGATTTCAACTTCGGTTGAATGACATAATCCACCTGCCGCTGGAAAGAGTGCTTATTTTCATTAAAGACAGATTTGTACATCACACTTTTCTCATCGATCGCACGGTCGACTGCAAGTATCCCGTCAAGATGGTCGATCTCATGCTGCAGGAGTTCAGACCGGGCACGACCGAGTTTCTCCCATTTCCGGATATTGCCTGATTCATCCCGGAAGGTCAAACTGATCGAAGTACAGCGTCTGACCTTCACCAGGAGGTCGGGAAATGACATGCAGTCATCCCAGAGGGTGAATGTTTCCTTCGAATGCCAGGTAATGAGCGGATTGACGACCATGAACGGACCATTTCCAAGGTTCAGGGCAATGAAACGTTTATTGATGCCGATCTGGGGAGCAGCGATCCCCCGGCCGAATCCCATCTCCCGTCTGAATCTTTCGAGTGCACTCTTCAAGGAACTCATTTCCCTGTGTAACTGCGGATCCTTGAAATCCTTTACTTCCCGGGATATCTTTCGCAGACGCGGATCACCGAGTAACAAGACCTTCTTCAACATAGTGACAGTCCATCAATGGTTATCGACAGGCAGCTGCACAAAGGTAATAATCTTTGGCAGGAGGTGCAATACAGTATCCCTTCCGGTAATCTGATAAGGACCGGGTAAAGGCCCTCCGACCATCAAATCTTCGTACAATCCATTTTGCGCACTGGCTTTTCACGATCATGATTATTACATTCTGCTGAATTTTCAACCTCGTGAGGTTGCTTGATATGTCAGGTCCGGGAATATCCCTGTTTTTTAAAAAAGCGCATCTCATTGTAGAGATCCTCCTCCTCCACCTAGTCGGGTATCCCGCATTAGCTGGTCCTCAGCAGAAGACAGAGTACAACACCGGCATCCGGCCGTTCCATGTAAGTTACTACCGGCTCAATCTGCGAATTGCCACCTCACCAAACAGAATACACGGGCAGGTTCTCGCAAAGATCGTCGGCACAGGAGACAGCCTGCGCACCATCAAGCTTGATCTCATCCGCTCCACAATGCTCATCGACTCAGTCACTGTCGCCGGCCGAAAGTCCACGTTTGTCCAGGACTCGGCAACATTCACGATCATGCTCGACAGAGTCTATCATCGTGGTGAGGCGGTCACAACCGGGATTTTCTATCATAACACGTATGATGGCCGGCGTTTTGGTGATTTCGTCTTTGCGACCTTCGGAACCGATAATCCTTGGATCTGGAGTACAAGTGAAACCGAGATGGCGCGATTCTGGTGGCCCTGCAATGACCATCCCTCGGATAAAGCTGACTCAGTCGACATGATTGTCACCGTCGACCGGAACCTCAAGGTAGGCTCAAACGGAATACTTGTATCGGTCACCGACAATCCGGACCGCACCCGGACATATCACTGGCACGAAAGCTATCCCATCGCGACATATCTCGTCTCTGTGGCCATAGCCGATTATGCAGCGTACTCGGACTGGTGGAAGTACACCGACCGCGATTCGATGGAGATACTCAACTATGTATTTCCTGCGGATCTGGAGGATGCAAAGGAAAATTTTAGTTGTGTGCGTGATGGACTCACCATCTTTTCAAGATTATTTGGCCGTTATCCGTTCGCAAAGGAAAAATACGGCGTTGCTGAATGCGGTGCCGGTCTGGAAAACCAGACCATGATCTCCTTGGCATTGCGTCATTGGAGCGAGAGAAACATCATCCACGAGCTCGCACATCAATGGTTCGGTGATATGATCACCTGCAGAACGTGGAGCGAACTTTGGCTCAACGAGGGATTTACGGAATATTGCAATGCCCTTTACCTCGAACAGAAGCACGGGGCGTCAGAATACCGGGCATTCATCAATGATCACATGGCTCAAGCTCGGAACGCATCCGGATCGCTCCATCTCACAGATACAACGGATCCGGCAAAGATGTTCGAAGGACCCCTTGTTTATTTCAAGGGTGCATCGGTGCTCCACATGCTCAGGCGCATTCTCGGTGACAGCTTGTTCTTCAAAGTACTGTATGAATACGCAAACGATCCTCATCTGAAATATGCCACAGCAACAACCGAAGACTTCCGCGCTGTCTGTGAGCGCACATCGGGCAAAGACCTCGGATATTTCTTCGATGAATGGGTCTATGGGGAGGGCCACCCTACGTATAAATATTCCTGGACCTCGGAGCATTCCGGAAACGGAGAGAGCCTGACCGTTCGAATACGCCAGTTCAATTACCACTCAAAACCCGATTATTTTATCATGCCGGTAGATTTGAAGATCTGGGCTGGCGGGAAGGACAGCATCATCACACTTTGGAACGACAAACCCGATCAAATATTCCAAATTCAATGGCATCGCAAACCGAGCTTGATGATTCTCGATCCCGGGAACTGGATATTGAAATAGCCGCGGTTTTATCCGGAAATGACGGGAGATCGATTCCATCAATGTCCCGTACTCTGCGGTTGTTAGTAGGGTAGTACTCGACGGATCTATCCGAGTGAGCGGAATTTTTCCCTAAGAGAAGCAATCCGTTCGCGATGACCGCAATAAGGACGGGCATACCTCTCGAAATCACCTGCCGGCAAGTTCGCACAGATATCTGGAACCTCATCCCACTGCAACTGGGCCCTCTCCAGAAGCGGGCACGATTCCACCGGACACTCCCCGCAATTCTTGAGGCCCTTCTCAAGGCAGCACCGGCGCGCGGTGCACCGGATGCTCGTATGGAACACCTGATCATCGGGACTCAGGCATCCTCCGCAGGATATGTTGGCAGTTTTCTCATCGAGTCCATAGATTCTCCGCCAGGCCTCGGCGACCTCCTGCTGAAACGATGACCCCTTCGAGGCAGCACGATACGCCCCGCATTTGGAGCATATCACTCCGCAGGCTGACACCACATCATTCATAAAGATTCCTTCAAGTCATTCTGCCACATATCCGGATTCAGGATTGTTCCTGCCGGTTCTTCCAATCGGTCACATGATCACACGTGTAGCACATCCTGTTGTGGACGCTCACAACATCCTTTCCGCATCTTCGGCAAAGGAACCGCTGTGTTTGCTTCCGGAGAAACACCTCCAGACCGACTTCCTGAATCTGTCTGAGGTTTTCGATGAAGCTTATCCGATATGTTGTCCGATAGCGCCTGTCGATGTTTTCCAGATGTTTGCATGGAAAGACGGGGCATTCATAACAGAATGTCACCCGGCCTTTGGAGAGCCGCTGGCACTGACCCTTGATATAGGCGCAGTTCTTGGGGCGGATACGGCAGCCGGAGCAATGCGAGATTTTACCCCGTTTCCTCTGGATGCCGTGGGAATACGCCAGAAATGCACTGCAGACTCCGCAGTTCATTCCGCATGGTGCAATCTGATCCTGTGTGAAGACATTTACTGACATCGGCAACCCTTCCAAAAATCGGACGACAGCGGTCCGCAATAGTCAACGATACAACATCACATAAACCATTTTTTCTGATTATGCACCGCGTCGCCGAACTCGCGCATGAACGCCATATCCTCCGCATCCAGCGGACCCTTGTGCACCGCGGCGATATTCTCCCGCAGCTGGCGTTCGTTTCTTGGGGCCGTCAGGACAACCTGAACGTTCGGGTTCGAGAGAACAAACCGATAGCACTCCCCTGCCGTCGGAACGCGCCCGTCCTTCGGCCAGGATTTCGGGCGCCTCAGGAGATAAGTCCAGCGCGTGGCCGTATAGCTGATCACACCCGGATTGTGCGGCGCAAGATGAGGAAAGATATCCCGTTCGGCACCGCGATGGGCTGCATTATAGCGCAGCATCAATGCATCAACGGAGCCGTTGGCGGCAAGCGTGCCGAGCAACACCCGATTATGGCTTGAAAGCCCTACAGCCCGAACCTTCCCTTCCTCCTTGAGTTTCAGCAGGTCCTCATGGACTTTCGGTGTAAACTCGGCCGGTTTCATCACCCCCAGAAAGAGAAAGACATCGATGTAATCCGTCTTAAACTGGCGCAATCGCTTCTCCAGTGCCGACCGGACATTCTGTGACCACCAGATATAATTATACGCCCCGGTCACCAGGACGAACTTATCGCGTCGGGGAGGTATCAGCTTCCGGAGCGCCCTTGTCATCTGCAGATCAATCCCGAATCCGAAGAAGAGGTTGATGCCCTCCTCCACTGCGGCATAGACAGTTTTCTGGCCCGGGTAATAGGAGGCTGAGGCACCGAGCGGGGTTACACTGATGCCTGTATTACCGAAGGATCGAAGCTGAAAAGACGTCGACATAGGCACCTCTCCTAATCTTGTAGACTATGAAAAAACCAGGTTCATCGGTATTATATCCGTTATGGGGTACAATCTTCATTCTCATTCCAAAGGTTTTCTCTTTCGCACCTCTTTCAGGGCAGCCTTGACCATTTTACCAAACTGCTTATCCTTCCTACGCCGTTCGGCATAGGACATCTGATAAAACGCCGACTCCTTCATCAATTTGAGATAATTCTGGTATCGTTCTTTATCCAGCGCCCCCTCTTCGACAGCCTTAAGAACTGCGCAGCCGGCTTCCCTCGTATGCGTGCAATCCCTGTATTTGCAGTTCGCGGCGAGTTCGCTTATTTCAGAGAAGCTCGAATCGATGCCCGCGTCGGCTGCCATCACGCCCAATTCGCGCATCCCGGGAGTATCGATGAGAAGGGCGCCGGTATCAAGTACGCTGAGCTGGCGCCGGGCGGTGGTATGCCTTCCCCTCCCGTCCTTCTCGCGGACGGGATGAGTTTCAAACTCATCACGGCCCAGCAGATGGTTCAAAAGTGTCGTTTTGCCGACCCCTGAGGAGCCAAGCATACAATAGGTCCTTGACCGCTCGAGCAATTCCCGGATCGTCCCCAGCCCGTCGCCCGTGGTGTTACTAAATGCAATAACCGGGGCACTGATATGAGCGTTCTTGATCTCCAGAGCATATTGTTCCAGTTCTCCGGCCTGAACGAGATCCGATTTACTCAAGAGAATCACCGGTCTGATCCGGCCTTCATGAACCATGACAAGATACCGTTCCATCCGCCGGACATTAAAATTTGCATCACACGATTGCATGATAAACGCAACGTCGATATTCGAAGCAATCATCTGATATTCAACTTTTTTCCCGGCCGCTTTCCGGCGCAGGAAAGACTTCCTCGGCAACACTTCATGGATGATTGCGAGTGAATCCTCATTATAATAATCCGCAAGCACCCAATCCCCCACACACGGGAGGTCCTGGCCCGAGTCCGCCGAAAAAAGAAGATTCCCCGTCACCTCCGCCTGAACCTCCGATCGTTCGTTCAGGACAAGGTACCGATCACGGTCGACCCTCGTTACGCGCGCAACATGTAAATCAGGCTTCTTCAGCGCATCCCTTCGCTCCCGAAACCAGCCATCAAATCCGAGTTCAGACAGTTTCATAGGTTGTTCTCACGATCGGACCAAAGAATATACGGTGCACATACTTGCCGGGGCAAGATGCTATATCAGAAATACTTGACTTTGAAATCGAGGACCTCCAACCGCGAAGGACGTCCCCTGTTGTTTCGAGCATTTTCCATTTCCCGGGAAAAGAAATCCTTATCGAGGCCATTCTTCTCAACTATGGATATCAGCCATTGCTCTTCATCCGCATGGATTACTTCATGATCGACGAAAGCGAGATGGAGCCCGTCCTTGACAAACTTGACAGCCAATTCCTTCGAAGAGAACGCCGGCGGTGCATCCTCGATATAGGGATTGTCAAGAATCTCATGGATGGCATTGTCGCAAAACTCCTTTTCGAAACCGAGGGATTTGCCGATGCTTTTCATCAGATCGATCTCAGGCTGAGTGATTTGCCGGTCCTTTCTTATGAGTAAGAGAAGACCTCTGAAATAATTACTCGCGTCAATAATATCAAGTTTCATTGCGCACCCGACCCACGGAATTGACGGTCACCGGTCTTTTCACCTGCAATACCAGACACCTTTCGAAAACTTTAACGTCATCCCGATCGTCTCAGTTATGATTCCGGGAAATTAGATACATGGAAAGAACGCCCGCCCCCGATGATAGGCTAATTTACAAAATCGTTAAGGGAAAAGAAACCCCGGATCAGGCATAAAGACATCCCGGGCAGAGATAAGTATCTGTTGTTCTACGATATGCGCGGTAACGATATTGATGAAAATAAGGGTGTAAATCATTATCCTCCCGGCGAGGAAAATCCATATTATTTCACGAGCAGCATTGTTTCTGTCTTCGTATACTCTCCCGCCTGCAAGCGGTAGAAATAAGGTCCACTCGGCAACTCCGCGGCACTGAATGTTCTCGCATAGACCCCGGCCGCCAACCTCTCCCTGTCGATCATCGTCCCCACCAGCTGACCCAGCAGATTAAACACCTTCAACGTAACGACCGATTGTTTCGGAAGGCCAAACGCAATTGTGGTTGATGGGTTAAAGGGATTGGGATAATTTCGCGACAGATAAAATCGCGCTGGCAGGGGATCGTGGGCGGGTTCAATCCCCGTCATCATCTCCGACAATGGACGTCTCCACACCCCGCTCGTCACCGTTCCTGCGAAAAGGTTTCCATTATTCACAGCAAAAGCATAAACCGTCGTATTCGGCATTCCCAGATTGACCTGGGTCCAGTACACCCCGTCGTTCGTCGAAAGAAAAATCCCGCTGTCACTTCCCGCAAAGATATTCAACACGCCCCCTCCCTGAATCGTCAAGAGCGACCTTATGTTGAAATTTGTCAGGCCTGAATCGGCAGGAACCCAGCTCCCACCGTTATTCGTTGAACAAAAAACCCCCCCGCCCAGTGTGCCGGCAAAAAGGCGTGTTTCGGTACCGGCAAGAGCGCGCACGTCCAGATTCGACAGATTTGAACTGACATCGGTCCAGCTCGTTCCATTATTTGTGGAGAGGAAAACGCCACCGCCGGATGTCCCTGTAAACAAATTTGTCCCCCCGCCCCCGTCGGGGACAACGGCAAACGAGCGTATTATGGAATTCGTCAGGCCAGAATCGGCCGCACTCCAGCTCGTTCCATTATTCGTCGAGAGAAACACGCCGCCTCCGGAGCTACCCGCAAAGACAGTGCCACCGCTCACAGCGAGGGAACTGAAGAGGGGATAGATCAGGCCCGAATCAACAGGGATCCATTCCGTCCCATTATTGGTGGAGAGAAAAACCCCGCTGCGCGCTGCGGCAAAGAGATTCGTACCGCTCGACGCAAGGGCGGAGATATACACGTCGTACAGTCCGGAACTCGCCGGGGACCAGTTCAACCCGCCGTCGGTGGTGCGAAATACGCCGTTACCGGATGTTCCCGCGAAAACATTTATTCCATCGGAGGAAAGAGCCCTCACCGAGGTATTCGTCAGACCTGAGCTGGCAGAGCTCCAGCTTGTCCCATCATCCGTGGAAAGATAGACCCCACCGCCATACGTGCCGGCAAAAAGATTCGTTCCGTTGACGGCAATCGAATAGACCGAACCGTTGATCAAACCCGAATCCACCGACACCCAGTTTTTCCCGCTGTTTGTTGACCGGAAGACGCCAGTACCGCCGCCTGCGTACAACGCCGTCCCTTTTGAAGCAAGAGTTCTAACATACGGATTCCATAAATCTGAATCGGCGCGGGTCCAATTTTGACCGTTATTGGTGGAAACACATACACCGCCGCCCCAGGTACCGGCAAAAAGATATGAACCGCTGACGGTCAGGGTACCCACTTGGGAATTTGTCAGTCCGGAGTTAACAGCAGTCCAGGCGGATCCGTTGTTCGTAGAACGAAAAACCCCATTGTTCATCGTCCCGGCAAATATGTTCACCCCGTTGACACCGAGGGCAAGAATGGATGAATCGGTCAATCCTCCGCTCGCAGACGTCCAGGTAAGCCCATTATTGGTCGACCGGAAGACTCCGCTCCCGGATGTTCCCGCGAAGATACTCGTTCCATTCACAGCCAGGGACGATACAAACATGTTCCAGAGGCCGGAATTCCGTCCGGTCCATGTCGCCCCGTTATCCGTGGAAAGAAAAACACCGCCTCCGCGGGTACCCGCAAAGATATTCGTGCCGCTCAGGGCGAATGAATAGACATACATACTGCTCAGACCAGAGGGAGTCCACGTCGAGCCGGTATTTGTGGAATGAAAAATCCCGTTATCAGTCCCCGCGAAAAGATCTGCACCATTAACGGCTATGGCATACACATCGCCGCCAAAGGGACCGTTCGTCTGCACCCATTGAGCTTCAAGCTGATTCACCACAAAAGAGAATAAACACAGAAATGATACCATTCGCAGCATAAACCCTCCTTGCACCATGCATTTGACCCATGAGATCGGAAATAAACAGTAACCCCTCTGCCCCCGGGAATTTACATCTGCAATCCACCATTATACTACGGGACGAACATGGAAGTTCCACGGATAGGAAAATATTTTTCACGCCCATGAAGCTTTGATAAAAGGCACGCCTGCCGCCTCTCAGGCGTATGTGTCAGTGGGAAACTATCTTTAATCCCAGCAGCTCGACATCCCTGCGGATCCTATGCTCCTCACCCCAATCGCTCCAGAAGACATCGCCCACCTCGAGGACATAAAAATCCCTCTTGATGCGTTCCAGAAACGCAAGAGAAAAGTTCACCGAGGGAATCATCCTAAATATCCGCTGAAGGACGGCAGTCTCGTCCGGGGTTCCGAGGGCGGATTTCAGTTCAAAGAACGCTTCATAAATGTCGGGGAGTAAAATTTCAAAATGCTGGAGAAACGTTCCGACGTTCCCGACGAGCACCATACTATTCCAGAGATGGCCCTTTTCGTGCAGGCGACCGACAACATCAATGGAAGGCTTCTCGATAAAATCCCTGACATGGAAGAGGTTTTTATTCCTATGGGTGGCGATTTTTTCCCCCTTCTCGATCCACCCGTAATTTTCGTCGGGGTACTGCGGAGCAATACCAAGCGCGATCAGGTGATGAGGAAACCTCGCCGCATGCTGCAGGGCATATTCGATATAGCCCATAAAGCGGACCTCCTCGAGAATAAAATGGTCTGAGGGAAATATCACGACAAACGCATCCGGATCACGGTTATAGACAGCCAGAAGCGGCAAAAGAATACCGGGGCCGGTTTCCCGGCAGCACGGCTGAATGATGAGAGTTGACGGAGGCTGGTCGCACAAATCACCCTTCACATAGGGAACATGTGCCTGATCGATAATCGTAAGAATCTGGTTTACGGGAAAAAGAAGGCGCACGCGGTCCAGGGTATGTCGCAGCATCGACCGCTTTCCGATGATGGTGGCAAACTGTTTCGGGCGGTCGTCGCCGTGCAACGCGCGGATAAAGCCCTTCAGCCTGCGTCCCTCGCCCCCGGCAAGAATGATTGCCCATGAACGTGTGGTATCACTCACTGACAATGTTCCCTGATTATGTTACGGCAACGTTAACCAACCCCCGATCAAACTGCCATTACCCCTTATGCGAGTAAAATATACCATCGCATGCCGAATTTTGCAACTCCCGGGTGAGGAACAGCACGGCGTCAACCGCCGAATCCGCAAAAAAATAGCCGGTTCAGACATGAACCGGCCAAGGCGGGGGTTTAGCCCCGGGGGGGACAACCTAGAGAGTGCTATTCCCGTTCCCCTTCGGGACGCACTGAACCCAGCATCCGAAATTCTTCAATTCCTCAAGGCGGCACGACCAGACAATCTCATTATTCCAGACGGTGACATCGGGGCAGCCGTCGCACATATTCTGGCCGCCGTTCGGCATGAAGTCAATAGGCTGGATAATCATGACAGACTGATAGTGGAGACCGCGGAAGAGGATTGCAGGACTGGTGAATAATTTCCTGAAAAACCGGCCGGTAATCCTCCGCACGCCCTCATCAAACGGGGAAAGAAGCATCATCGCGCGTCCCCGCCGGGTATCCTTCGGTCCGGAATAGGCCAGATAGCGCCCTTTGATCAAATGATGTCCGGTCTGGATAATCTCCATAAACTTCGGGCCGACATAGCCGAGGATGCCGTCCTTCTTCGTACCGACGCGGCCCGTCAGCAGCCACTTGAACGAATCGGGTTTCTCGGTCCCGTTAAGATACGCGCAGGGGTCGAATTCCGGAAACTTCTCCCGGATGGTTTTCACCACCTCAGGAGACTGAAGCGCGATATTCCGGGCGGAAGTTTCGGTATAGACCAGTTTCTGCACATCGATTTTCTTGCCCCCGGCATACCAGTCAAACGGAAGGGCAGGGATAGCGGCGCGGTAGAGGATAAAGACGATGACATTGACGATATCGATATGCTCCTCGGCCCACTTCACCATTTCCGGAACATACTGGAGGGTATCCTCATACACGGTCGAATTAAACGCGCAGGAGAAACCGCCCACCTCGGCGAGCATTTCGGCAAGCTGCAGGCGGAATTCATTGAGCTCGAGTTCATTCTTATTCTTCCATTTCGGGCGACCCTGTTTGCTGTCGATATGGAAGGTAAAGCCGAACGCCCCGGCGCGTTTCAGATCCAGCAGGAGCTCCTTCGTCAGCAGCTGACCGTTTGTATTCACAATCGGCTTCATCCCCATCTCGGCGACCATCTCGACGATATCGAGGATCTGGGGATGCATCAGGGGATCGCCGCCGGCGATCGAAACACCGTCCGCGGTACGGAGGCGGCGGAACGTCTTCAGCTCCTCGCGGACCTCATTGAGCGTCTTGTGGCTGTTCGGTACATTCTCCCGGTAGCACCCGTCGCACGCAAGATTGCATGCGGATGTCGGTTCCAGCCAAACGATGGCGTTATCCGGCAGGGTCCAGGGCAAACGGTACAGGTACCGGTGATCGATAACCGATGGTTCAGTCATGACAACCCCCTTGAAAAAGAATCAGACATACATGATACGAACGCTTAATTCATCTGAAGCTGATTATGTTCCGCCATGATAATGCCGAGTGCCACTGAGAGGAGCTTTGCATCGGACTTATCCGCCCGTGACGGAATAAGAACGGGAACCCTGCCGCCCACGATAACATGGGCGAGCCGGAGGCCCGCAAAAAACGTAGTACTTTTGGCCAGGCTGTTGGCCGATTCAATATTCGCCGCGATAAGAATCTCCGCGTGGCCGGCGACAGGTGAATTGATCCTCTTCTCGGCGGCAGCCTCCTCCGAGATCGCGTTATCGAGCGCAAAAGGCCCGTCCACGATGCATCCCTTGATCTGCCCGCGTTCGTTCATCTTCGAGAGAGCGGCCGCATCAAGCGTCGACGGAAGGTTCGGAAGAACGAACTCCGTAGCCGACAACACGGCCACCTTGGGATTTTCGTTTCCGAGGGCGTGGGCGACCTCGACGGCGTTGGCGATCAGCTCCATCTTGTTCTTCAGGTCGGGGGCAAGCGTCATACCGCCGTCAGTAATCATAATGAACTTGTTATCCCTGCGGGCGGGATACTCCATGATAAAAATATCCGAAAGGAGGCGGCCGGTACGCAGACCCGCATCCTCGTGCAGGACAGCCTTCATCATCGTCGAGGTATCGATCCCCCCCTTCATCAAGATATCCCCTTTACCGCCCCGGACCAGGTCGACTGTTTTCAGAAGAGCCTCGGACGGATCCGCGGCGGGGACAATCTCCACGGACCCCTCTCCGTTCAGACCCGCGGAAATCCCGTAGGGGTCACCCACAAGGACAAGATCGGCAAGATGGAGATTCAGGACATCGCGGAGGGCTGCAAACGTCTCCTCGTTATTCGGATGAACGACAACGACCTTCTTCCGGTCAAGTGTCAGGGCCTTTTTGAGCAGGTCATCAAAATTCTTAATCATCGGCATACTCCTTCGCCTTCTCCTCCCCCCGGAGAACCCGCAGGGCCCCGTCGGCGAGAGCCTGCAGTTCATCATTACCCGTCTGGACGAGAACCGGCGCTATAAACTTCACCCGATCCTCTATCCACGAGGTAAGCAGTTTTGAGTTCGCGATACCCCCGGTGAGGATAATTGCATCGACAGATCCCGACAGGACAGTGGACATGGCGCCGATCTCCTTGGAAATCTGGTACGCCATCGCGCGCAGCACCTCTTCCGCCCGGGGATCATCCTGGCCGATTCGCCGTTCGATATCGAGGACGGAATTCGTGCCGAGGTAGGCGGCGAGGCCGCCCTCGCCCATGATCATCCGGCGGACCTCCCCCTCGGAATACTTACCCGAGAAGCAGAGGCGCAGGAAAGGCTGAAGCGGGAGACCGCCGGTACGTTCGGGGGAAAACGGACCATCGCTTGCTGCATCGTTGACGTCGATAATCCAGCCTGCGAGGACGGGAGCGATGGAAATACCGCCGCCCAGGTGGCAGACGATAAACGAGGTGGAGGCGATGGGACGTTGAAACGCCCGGGCAGCCCTATAGGCGGCCGCATGGATGCTCAGGGCATGTGAAAGGCTGCTCCGCCGGATAAGAGGGTGGCCGGAATAGAAGGAGAGCGGTTCAAACTCATCGGTGGAGACAGGGTCGACCACAAACGACGGGCAGGAAAATTCCCTGCCGAGGTGATGCGCCAGTGCGCAGCCAAGGTTTGAGGCATGTTCCCCCTGAATATTCTTCCTGGCATCTGTGAGCATAGATTCGGAAACCCTATAGGTCCCTCCCGGGACAGGGCGAAGAAGGCCGCCCAGGGAAACGACAGCGGAGCAGGCCCGGGCATGTTTTTTTGCCCAGGCAGTGCAGAGGGCAAGCCGGTCCGCGAACTGGCCCCAGACAGAATCATACTTCTTCAGAAAAGCGGCGTCATGGGAAAAAGTCTCCTTTTCCGTGATGACGCCATTTGCACACAGGGCGATCTTTGTCGAGGTAGAACCAGGGTTGACGACCAGGACTATGAGCGCTTCCGCAGGTTCCATAAGAATTTCAGGCCACGCTGTTGACGGGCTCAAAAACTTTTTGTGTTTCCTTCAGATCCTTCGACTGCAGGTACTTATGAATCGCAGCGGCTGCCGTCTTGCCGTCGCGCATGGCAAGGATAACCGTAGCACCGCCACGGGAAAGGTCACCGCCGGCGAAAATACCCTCTCGGCTCGTACCCTGTTCCTCATTGATCACGACCGTGCCCCGTTTGCTCGTTTCGAGGCCGGGGGTGGTGGCCTGGATAATGGGATTCGGTTTCTGGCCGACCGCCTCGATGACGGTCTGGACCTGGATGACATACTCCGAACCCTTGATGGGGACGGGGCGTCTGCGGCCGGATTCATCCGGTTCCCCGAGTTCCATCTTCTGGCATTCCATACCGCACACCCAGTTATTCTTATCCGCGAGGATGCGGGTAGGATTCGTGAGGAGGACAAACTCGACCCCTTCCTCCTCGGCGTGATGAATCTCCTCATCACGTGCGGGCATTTCCTCGCGGGAGCGGCGATAGACCAGATAGGCCTTCTTGGCGCCGAGGCGGAGAGAGGTTCTCACGGCATCCATGGCGGTATTACCGCCGCCGATGACGGCGACCTCCCTGCCGAATTTGATCGGCGTATCGAACTTCGGAAACTCATACGCCTTCATCAGGTTGACGCGGGTAAGAAACTCATTGGCTGAATAGACCCCGCTCAGGCTCTCGCCGGGGATACCCATAAAGGTGGGGGTACCGGCGCCCGTGCCGAGGAAGATCGCGTTAAAGCCCCATTCATCAAAGAACTCATCAATCGTGGCAGTACGGCCGACCACGAAGTTTGTATAAATCTTCACGCCCAGCGCCTTGATCCGGTCCGTTTCCAGGTCCAGGATCGTGCGTGGAAGGCGGAATTCGGGAATACCATAGCGCAGCACCCCTCCCACGGCGTGCAGCGCTTCGAAAATCGTAACCTCATAGCCGAGTTTGGCAAGTTCGGCTGCGCAGGTCAGGCCTGACGGGCCGGAACCGACGATGGCAATCTTGCCCTTTCTGCGCTCACGGATTTCGGGAGGGACGAAGAGGTTATGTTGCATTTCGTAATCGGCGACAAAGCGTTCGAGTTTACCGATCGCGACCGGGGGATGTTTCTTCCCCAGTGTGCAGACCGCCTCGCACTGACTCTCCTGGGGGCAGACCCTGCCGCAGATGGCCGGGAGATAATTCGCTTCGCGGATTTTGTTCACCGCGCCGACATAATCGCGGGAAAAAATGAGCTGGATAAAGCTCCGGATATCGATCGCGACGGGGCACCCCTCGATGCAGATGGGATTTTTGCATTCAAGGCAGCGGGCAGCCTCAACGAGCGAGCGCTCCTCGTCGAGGCCGAACGACACCTCGAGAAAATTCTTCGCCCTCGCATCCGCGCCCTGCTCAATGGAACTCTGGCGCGGAATCTTCATCCGTTCCGAAGGTTTTTTGGGATTCACGTTATCCATGTGCGACCTCTCCTTGTGCGATCTGGGCGGCAAGCTGTTCATCGGAAACCCGTTCAAGGTCCTGGTAGGTCCGGTTCCTCATGATCAGCTCATCAAAATCGACCTCATGCCCGTTAAACTCAGGACCGTCGACGCAGGCAAACTTCATCTTGCCGTTGACGGTCACCCTGCAGCCCCCGCACATGCCGGTACCATCGACCATAATGGCGTTCAGGCTGACAAAGGTCTTCACACCGTACTTTCTGGTAAGATTCGACACCGCCTTCATCATCGGCAGGGGGCCGATGGCAAACACGGCATGAACGGGTGTCGGACCGTCGAGGATATCCTTCAACTGATCGGTAACAAACCCCTTCCGTTTATACGAACCGTCGTCGGTCGTAACGAACAGCGTATCAGAAATCTTCTCCATTTCCTTCTCGAGGATAATGAGATCCCTCGATCTGGCGCCGACGATCGACCAGATCGTATTACCCGCCTCGCGGAGGGCCTTGGTAATCGGATAAAGCTCGGCTGTACCGACGCCGCCGCCGACGCAGGCGACATTGCCATGCCGTTCGATGGGGGTAGGATTCCCCAGGGGGCCGACGACATCGGAAAGACTCTCCCCCGCCTTCATCCGCGAAAGAACCTTCGTGGTTTTGCCGATCGCCTGAACAATCAGGGTAATCGATCCCTTCTGGTTGTCGCTATCGACGATCGTGAGCGGAATGCGCTCGCCGGTTTCCGCGACGCGGATCATGACAAAATTCCCCGCAAGGCGTTTTCTTGCAATAAAGGGCGCCTGAATGACAAACCTCGTAATTGTCGGCGCAAGCTGTTCCTTCTCAATTATCGGATACATATCCTCGTTCTGATCTGTGATAGGATGACCTCTGGTACTGTTTTCTTCATCGGGGGTAAATTCAGTCAGGCCTGGAACCGGTCGTCTGGGCGATATCGGCGGCCAATTTCGCATACTCCTTCGGCGTCAGTTTTTTCCTGGAGAGCGGAATAAGTATGCCATCTTCATCGTTGAGGTGGATATGCATCAAACGGGCGAGGTACTTCGCCGCTTCGACAAGATCGGGGACTGAATTCCCGTAGACCCGTCCGTTCTCGATATCGCCGACGACATACTGCAGCCTATTAAACGCATACCAGAGCTGTCGCCGGTTTTCCCGCATTTCGTTCACGGATGACAGCGCATACGGTTCCAGGAGGGGAAAGAGAAACTGTTCCTCGATCTGATCGTGGCGGCGGAGGACGGTATCGATATACACAGCGGCATCGGTAATCTGCTGGAATGCGTCGGCGGAAAAACCATACATCTTGATCGACTCCGCGGCGCGTTCGAGCTGGGAGAGATACTGACCCTCCTCCTTACCTTCGCGGATGAATATTTCAAAAGGATCCTGCATCTGATTCACTTTCATTGACACTCTTCGACGGCCGGGTCACCACGGGACATCCCTCCCGGCCCATTATATCGCCAACAGGGTCACGACTGATGACCCTGTTTAAAAATTCCTCACTCTATACATCATCAAGAGATGTGCCAGCAGGCGGTTTAGGGGCAAATTGATATACCTTTACAAGTGAACATTTTTCAGTGGTTTAGGAAGACCATGCAGGGTTTCCGGGACCTATTTCTCAATGGTGAAAGCTCAAAAAAATCAACCTTTCAGAAATGATAACCTGGGGACATGGTGGCAGAGGGAGGCGGAAGATCCTGACGAATTTCCCCATGATAGTCTCAAAGGCGGGTCCTCCCGGCGATCCACGGGCGAATCTTCTTGGCACACACATTGAATCATGAAGAATGCGCAAACTGCGGGAAAAGACACACACGGCAACCATTTGCAAACAAACATCTTACCCAGAAGGAACAGACAACATGGCACGTTACAAAATCGCTTGGCTCCCCGGGGATGGAATAGGGATTGAGGTCCTTGAAGCGGCGCGGATCGTCCTGGACAAACTCGATTTCAACGCGGAATACCTGCATGGTGACATCGGCTGGGAATTCTGGTGCAAGGAAGGCGATCCGTTCCCGGCGCGGACGATCGAGCTACTGAAAAACGTCGACGCCGCAATGTTCGGGGCGATCACATCGAAGCCGGTCAAGGCAGCGCAGGCGGAGCTTGCGTCCGGTCTGCAGGGAACGGGGCTGGTCTACCGGTCGCCGATCGTACGGATGCGGCAGCTCTTCGACCTCTATATCTGTCTCCGGCCGTGCAAGGCATACAAGTGCAACCCCCTGAACTTCAAGGAAGGGATCGACCTTGTGGTATTCCGTGAGAACACGGAGGATCTCTATTCGGGTGTGGAATTCGGGCCGGTGCCGAAGGAACTCTCCTCAGTGCTTGCAGGCATATCAAAGCAATTCGCGCCGTTCAAAGATCTCGCCCCGGATCAATATGCGGTGTCGTGCAAGATCAACACCCGGAAAGGATCGGAGCGTATCATCCGGGCGGCATTCGAATTTGCGAAAGCAAATGGTCGGAAGAAAGTCACGGTTGTCCACAAAGCCAACGTCGTGCGGGCGACTGACGGGCTCTTCTTCGAAACGGCCAAGGAGGTAGCCAGACACTATCCCGGCATCACGATGGACGATGCCAATATCGACGCCATGACAATGTGGCTATTGAAAAACCCGTTCAACTACGATGTCCTGGTCGCGCCGAACCTCTACGGGGACATCATCTCGGACCTCTGTGCGCAGATGGTTGGCGGGCTGGGATTCGGGTGTTCGGGGAACATCGGGGACAAACTTGCGGTATTCGAGCCGACGCACGGATCGGCCCCGAAGTATGCCGGAATGAAGAAGGTCAACCCGATTGCGACCATACTCGCGGCAAAGATGATGCTCGACTGGCTTGGCGAGAAAGAAAAAGGAGCGCGGCTTGAGACAGCCGTCGCATCGGTCATCATGGATGGCACAGCCCGGACATACGACATGGGTGGAAAGAGCACCACCTATGACATGGCCAATGCCATAGCAGCAAAACTCTAAAAGCGGACGAACATCCACGAATAAAAAACGATGAAAAACATCATACTCCACGAAGTCGGGTTACGGGACGGCCTTCAGATGGAAAAGCAGGTCGTACCGATGGAGCACAAACTCCGGTGGATCGGCAATCTCATCGATGCCGGAGTCGACATCATCCAGGTCGGGTCATTCGTCCATCCCGAAAAAGTCCCCCAGATGGCAGACACCGACACCCTGTTTACAAAACTCACCGCGGAACGTCCCGGTTCGCGCAAGGTCACATTATCGGGGTTGGTGTTGAATGAAAAGGGATTGGAGAGGGGCTTCAAGTGCGGAGTGGAGATGTTCTGCATGGGAGTCTCGGCGAGCGAGACGCACAGCAGGAAGAACACCGGGATGAGCACAAGTGAAGCGACGGTGCGGATCATTGCGATGGCAAGAGAGGCCGGGGCGGCGGGAAAGCGGGTGCAGGTATCGGTACAATCGGCGTTCGGCTGCGGGTACGAAGGAATTGTTTCGCAGGAGCGGGTCTTAGGGATCGTGCAACGGTATCTCGATGCAGGTTTAAGCAACATCAGTCTCGCCGACACCGCCGGACATGCATCACCCGATCAGGTCGAAAAGCTCTATGAGGCGATATTCAAACTTGACGACAAGGCTGAATGCGCGTGTCATTTCCACAACACCTACGGTCTGGCGCTGGCAAACTGCTGGGCAGCGATGAAGGCAGGCGTACAGAACTTTGAAACATCAGTTGCAGGGCTTGGCGGATGTCCGTTCACGAAGGTAGCTGGCGGGAACGCCTGCACGGAAGACTTCGTCCACATGCTGCACAGGATGGGGCTGAGGGAAGAGATCAGCCTTGAAAAACTCATCGACACCGCAAAAGACGTGGCGGGATTTTTCCAGCGGGACATGTCCGGGTCGGTCTACAAAACCGGGCCAATTATTGCGGGTCAGTTAACCCATTAATCATCGGAGAATGCCCATTATGAAACTCCTCACCGGAATCCGGGTCCTTGATCTCACGAACGTCCTCTCCGGACCCTTCGCGACCCTTCATCTCGCCCTGTGCGGGGCAGAGGTCATCAAGATTGAAAACCCGACCGACGGCGATCTGGCGCGAAAGCTCGGGTGTGTACCGAAATACAACCAGATGCTCATGGGCACAAGTTTCCTGGCGCAGAACGCGAACAAGAAATCGGTAACCTTGAACCTCAAGGCGCCGGAAGGGAAAGAGATCCTGAAGAGACTCGTAAAAACGGCCGACATCCTGGTAGAAAACTTCCGGCCGGACGTCATGACGAGGCTCGGGCTGTCGTACGACATCCTGAAGCAAATCAATCCGCGTCTGATCTACTGTGCGATATCGGGATTCGGGCAGACGGGTCCTGACGCCTTCAAGCCGGCATACGACCAGATCATCCAGGGGCTAAGTGGTGAGATGGCGATCAACGGGGACGAGCGGTTGAGCCCCTTACGGGCCGGTTTCCCCGTCTGCGACACCGTGGGTGGATTGAACGCCGCGTACGCCATTCTTGCGGCGCTCTACTATCGGGAACGGACAGGAGAAGGGCAGTTTATCGACGTAGCGCTCCTTGACTCCATCATGCCGTTGATGGGGTGGGTAGCGGCGAATTTACTGATCGGCGGACAGCAGCCCATGCCGATGGGAAACGACAACTTCACCGCAGCGCCGTCGGGGACATTCAGGACGAAGGACGGGCACATCAACATCGCGGCAAACAAGCAGGAACAGTGGGAAGCTGTAGCAGACGTCCTGGGTATGCCGGAACTAAAAACCGATCCCCGATTTCAGGAGCGGGACACACGGAAGAAGAACCGGAAAGAACTCACACCGCTCCTCGAGGCAAAGCTCGCAGAGCGCGAAACCGATCACTGGGTGGAGACGCTCAACGCGCATGACGTCCCATCGGGGGCCATACTCGGTCTTGAGGCAGCGCTCACGCAGGAGCAGATCAAGCACCGGAAGGCTCTTGAAACGGTAGAAACCGAGGGGATTGGGAGGTTAAACCTGTTCAACCTCACGGCAAAATTCAGCAACGTATCGTGCAACGTCGAGGCACCCCCCCCGAGGCTCTCCCAGCACACCGAGGAGGTTCTCAGAGCAGCAGGGTACACCGATGAAGAGATCAGTTGTTTCCGTCAGAAGAAAATAATCTAGGAAATTTTACAACACCAGTCACAACACCAAAGGCGCAAATTTATGGGGATGACAATAGTCGAAAAAATACTGGCACGGGCGAGTGGCAGTTCCCGTATTCAGGCGGGGGACGTGGTAGAGCCGCGTGTCGATCTGGCAATGTCGCACGAGAACGCCGCGCTCGTGATCAACCAGTTCAGCGAGATCTACAAGGGAACCGGGCATGAGGCCAGGGTATGGGATCCTTCAAGGATCGCGATAATCTTTGACCACCGTGTACCTGCTGAAAGCTCCAAGACAGCGACAAACCAGAAGAAAGTCCGTGAATTTGTCGGCAAGCAGGGGATAACAAAATTTCACGACATACGGGGTGATGAAGGGGGCATCTGTCATCAGATACTCCCGGAGAACGGATATGCACGGCCCGGCATGGTCGTTGTCGGGACAGACAGTCACACGACAAGTCACGGGGCGCTCGGGGCATTTTCGTTCGGGATCGGGGCGACGGAGATGGCGAGTGTCTGGACGCTCGGCAGTGTATTGAACGTCGAAGTCCCCGGGACCATCAAGGTCAACGCGAGGGGAAAATTTTCAAAACTCGTCTCGCCGAAGGATCTGATCCTCCATCTCATTGGCAAGCTCACGGCGGAGGGGGCCAATTTCAAGGTCATTGAATTTCACGGGGAAGCGGTCCGAAACATGCCAACATCGGGCCGGCTGACCCTGTGCAACATGTCGGTTGAGGCCGGCGCCACATCGGGGATCGTCCCTGCGGATGAGGAAACGCTCCGATATCTGAAGGAAGAAGCGGGTATCCGGGAAAAGATCGAAACGGTCTCCCCCGATGCCAACGCCATCTATGACGCGATTGTCGACATCGACGTCAGCGACCTTGCGCCGCAGATCGCATGTCCGCACACGGTTGACAACGTCAAGGCGGTTAGCGAGATCGGCGGGACGAAGGTCAATCAGATCGTCATCGGATCGTGTACGAACGGCCGTCTGGACGATCTGGAGGTTGCTGCGCGGATCCTCAAAGGGAAGAAGGTGGGGAAAGGCGTACGGATGCTGATATTCCCCGCATCGTGGCGGATCTACAAGCAGGCATTAAAGAGCGGGATGCTGAGCGATCTGGCCGATGCGGGTGCAGTCATCATGAACCCGGGGTGCGGATGTTGTCTCGGTGTGCATCAGGGTGCGCTCGCGGATGGCGACGTATCGCTTTCGACGACAAACCGTAATTTCAAGGGAAGAATGGGAAATCCGAATTCAGAAGTTTACCTCTGCTCTCCCGCGGTAGCCGCGGTGAGTGCGATAACCGGGGTCATCACCGATCCCAGAGAGTGAGAAATGACCATGCAGAACACCAGTCACAGGGTTGTCTACGTCTGTGGTGACGACATATCGACAGACGTCATCTATCCCGGCCGGTACATGGCGACAGTGTTGCCGTCGGAGACACCGCAGTACGCCTTTGCCGACAACGCGGGATTCAACACAAAGCTGAAAAGCAAGGAAATCCCGCCGGGAAGCGTGATCGTAGCGGGGAAAAACTTCGGGTGCGGGTCATCGCGCGAGCAGGCATGTTCGACGCTGCGGGGATACGATCTCATCATCATTGCAAAGGGATTTGCGCGGATATTCCTTCAGAACGCGGTCAACCTCGGGCTGCAGACGATCGTCTGTCCGGACATCGCGGCCTCGGAAAAGGACATACTGGAAATCACGCCCGGTGAGGTGAAGAACACGACGACGGGGAAATCGTACCCGGTCGTCCCGCTTCCGAAGGCGCGGCAGGACATCATCAACGCAGGCGGACTGATACCCTACACCAGGCAGCGCATGCTTGAGAGGGTGGGGAAACAATAGCGTCAATCCGCCATTGCGAGCGTCATATCGCGGCGGAGGGCGATCTCGTCCTCAAACTCCCTGAGTGCGTCGGAATGCTGGCGGTGAGACTGCAGGAGGCAGTTCAGGAGCGGCCGGGCCTCATCTCCGACCTCGGAGAGGAGGGAATCATAAAATGCAATAATTTGTTCTTCCCTCTGGAGAGCCTCTTCGAGCACCTCCTGCATTGACATCTGGGAAAACTGCTTCTTCTTCATTTCCGGTTACCTCATTTTCACAATAACCCCGCACAAGAGAGTGTGGGGATACTTCTAAGGGCCTACGTCTTCTCATCAAACCGCAGGTACGGATCTTCCGTATACAGTTTTTGAAACGGACACAATCCAAGGATGCGTCCAAGGCAAGGGTAAAATAAAAAAGGTTGGGACAAAATCAAACTCTG
>JAWOKN010000057.1:0-3176 GCA_033854175.1 Bacteroidota bacterium
CCGGACCACCGGCCTCCCCACCAGCCGCGGGCATTATTGATGGCATCGAAGGCCTCCTTCGGAGACTGGTCTACCAGAATGCTCGTGGTGTAGTTTTGATTCTTCTTCATACCGTCCGCCCCCCCGCCTGTAGTGAATTCGATCCCGGGAACCTCTCATGTAACGTAGCTTCATGCAAGGAAGTGCCCGTGTCGCGCTTACGCTAATTCTCAAAATCTTTGAACTTGCTCATTTGATCAGGCAGTTGATATTCCTGATCTCCCTCCCCATCATGTCGGCTACCGTGATATGGACGTAAGGTGTCTTTGGTACAGCAAATGGAAACTGCGGCCTTGGGCTGAACGAGTTCGGAGAGATCTGGAACGGCTGGAACCTTCTTGGGTTCTTCAGTGCCGGGGCCGACGTTTGATTCAATTACCCATCAGAATTATATATCTGACGCAGCATGCGTCGATGCAACAATTGCGGAGAGGAGTCTCCAAACCTCCGATGCACCCTCTCCCTTTATTCCCTGATACGAGCCGCGATGAGAATGGGAAGTTGAGATGCTCAACGACCGCACCACCGAACATGGCTTCGTGGTAGCTGGCGGTTCACTTTTGGATGTTTCCTGGAATTTCGGGATGAGCGATAAAGATCACCTCGTTCTGTTGCGGGCGTATACATGCAATTCCCCGAGGATAGAGACCAAAGGTTAGATCCGAACATGCTGATAATTGGAATTGTCGATCTGGATATCGTTGGCAATTTCGTGCATTTGTTGGGCATTTTCTGGCTGGATCTGAGGAACGTAAGGCGGAAAACAAAAGGGACAACTTTTGCAGGTTGTCCCTCGGCTGGCCGGCGAATTCCGTCCTATAGAATATGGGACGCTCTACCTCGCTAACACTCCAATGGCATCCCACTGGGCAAATAATATCAACTTGGTCCTGCAAAAGTGTGATGAAGCGCACTCTACAGTAATTTATTTGGCGGTGGCACTTGTGAGACGCCTTTTATGGGCTCATCAAGACTGATGTCAAGTTTCAGAGGCTTTTCGTACTCCGTTTTTCGGTTTCGTCGTCTGATTTCGAGTCCCTTTCGTGTGATACCCATGCGAATCCTTTCAGGATGGTGTGTCTCTCTGTCCTGTGTGTTCAACAGAGGGCACTACCGGGGACGTATCCAGGACCGCTCGGTGGTACTCCGCGATCGGTGAGCAGCATTTCCATGTATCCTCCCTTGCCGGCATCCCGGCACTCCTGTTCACGCAGTCCTTTCTGCTCCCGTGTCGACGGCACCCAAGGCATCGCCGTAATCCACTGCAATCTGTCGGCGCCGCCGTCCGTCGCCAAGATCAAAATATCCGACATGAGAGGGAGACTGATCCGGCGCCTTGTTCGTAGGGAACCCGGTCGGTCACATGAAGAGGTGAACTAGACGTTCGTGATGACGAGCCAGGGAGATCGCGGATCGAGACCTACCTTGAGTTCCTTGAGGCTGTGAAAGGAGCAGTAGGCACCGTTCAACCTGCAAAATACGATTCTGGTTCGTGCCGAGCTGCCGCGAGACGCCTCAGATCCAGGCGCCTTCGAAGGCACTGAACACAAGGGTGTCCACCATCTTCAGAATATCATTGACAGGCGTGGTCTTTTCCAAAAAGAAGTCCCTCTTCCCGTCGAGATTCATCATACCTCTGTACGCATCCTTAAAAGCGCTAATGAAAATGAACTTTGTATCCTTGTGGCTCTCCATTTCGCGCGCGAAGGCGTGAACTTTCAGGCCATCAAAGCGCGGCATGCGGATGTCGGATATGATCAAGTCAATCTGTGCGGACTCCAAGATTTCACACCCTTCAATTCCGTCTTTTGCTGTGTGAACGGTGTACCCGTTTGCATGAAGCGCGTCCCTGAGGAGTGTCAGGTAGTCCGGATTGTCGTCAATCAGAAGGATGTCCATCATAAGCCTCGCGTTAGGCCTTTCGGGATATGAAGTTAACTATCGACGTAAAAGAGCTGCCGATTCCTTGCTACTGATGGCCTCCCGGAAAACACATACATTTTTGACCCCGGAAGAAGGCCAATATGGGCAATGTCGACTGGATATCTGCAAAAGCGTGACAACATAGGTCATGCACCTTCCCTCTACCAATTCGGGGCCGGTTTCGTATCGGCCGCGCACCAGATGTCCCGGATCAGCCACACGCTTCCTCGAGCCCATATTGCTCTCAGGTCTGCAGTCCGGTAATGCATCGGAACCCTGCAATTTTGGCCGTCTGTCTTGTCCCGGGATAATCCGCTCAATCCCGTCCCTAGCCAGGGCTGGTTTTCCCGAATGGAGGCCAGCGTTAGAGTGTCTCTTCACGCTCCCTCCCGCCAGGCGTACAGAGTGTATCGGCCGGCAGACGGATAATACAGGGGCGGGCTTGAGCTCAGCCGTTCATCGTAGCCGAATCTCTTGCTATAGCCACTCCTGAGCACCCCACTAATCGTGTTCCCGATTTCTCCCCTGTAGTACTGCATCATGGCTCCGAAGGTTGTCAGGGTCCCCCTCGGAGGACCTGTCTTTGCATCCTGGACTTGGAACACCCCCGTGAGCGAGAAAATGGATGCATCGACCTTCCTGTTCACGTACGCTGCGGGATTCGTGGGGTCGTAGGTCACAGTGATGTTCTTCTCTGCATAGATGCCCAGTTTGTCGCCCGACGAGGGATTGACGCATGGGTCATCGTTGTACGTGATGTCTCCCGTGATGAACACGTTCCCGCCGGTGCCGCTCTGAGAAACCGCGCCCACGGCTAGGTTGCCCGACAGGGTGCCCTGCAAGTACAAATCCCCTCCGATGACCGCAAATGCGCCGTTGTGTGCGAGATTTACCGAGGAAGAGACCACGGAATCCGTACCTTCCCCCGGAACACGGATTCTGATGCTTCCGTCGGCATTGAAGGTAAGATACGTATCACTGCCGACTGCTTTTCCCTGAGCGCTCGTCGCCGCCGTGACAAAAGGATCGAGGTCTGTGGGATAGGGGATGTGTATTCCCCACTCATAACCGCCGTTCCAGGCGGCGTAATTTCGCTTGGGAACCGCGCTCATGAAGGCAGTGGCCTTCTTTGTGAAAACCGGTGTCCCGTCTATGTTAAACTTGTCGTTCGTGTGAACCGGACCGAAGGCGGTGTCGCCGGTGCTCCAGCTTGT
>JAWOKN010000058.1:0-10575 GCA_033854175.1 Bacteroidota bacterium
GGTCGACATAGGCATAGACGTCGGTAGCGATCTGATCGTCATAGACAAGCCGTTTATAGAGGCGTGACGTCTTCCCGGAGGAAAGAACGGAGGCAACGAGGCGCAGGTAATCGGCGTCGGCGGAGCCGCGGCGAGGTACATTCCACACCTTATAGACGCGGGCCTGGGGGACGCGGTCCTCCACCTGCTGTCGGATCAAGCCGGTACGTTTTGCAATCCACTCGTTATACTTCCCGACAGGCGGGCCCGGGGGGATATCGCCGAAATAGCGCTGCACCTTTTCATAAGCGGTCTTGGTATCGATATCACCTGCGACGGCAAGCACCGCATTGCCGGGGCCGTAATAGGTACGGAACCAATCCTTGACATCGTCGAGCGAAGCCGCGCTCAAGTCATCCATCGAGCCGATGACCGTCCAGGAATAGGGATGGCCGGCGGGGTAGGTACTTTTGGTGATAAGCTCATCCGAAACGGCGTAGGGTTCATTCTCACCCTGCCGTTTTTCATTCTGGACGACGCCCCGCTGGAGATCGAGTTTCTTCTGATCAATCACCCCGAGGAGGTGGCCCATGCGGTCGGACTCCATCCAGAGGGCTCGGTCGAAGGCCGAAGTGGGGACATTCTCAAAATAATTGGTTCGGTCCTGCGTGGTGGTGCCGTTCATATCCGTGGCGCCGACCTTTTCCATCGCCTTGAGGTAAACCTCATCGCAATTTTCGCTCCCGCTGAACATCATATGTTCAAAAAGGTGAGCGAAGCCCGTACGCCCTAGTTTTTCATTCTTGGAGCCGACATGATACCAGATATTCACGGCGACAATGGGAGCCTTATGATCCTCGTGGATAAGGACCGTAAGGCCGTTGCCGAGAGTATATTTGGTATACGGGATATCGATCTGATCGAGTGAGGATTTGTGTGTGGTCTTTTGAACATTTACCGTCTGTGCCGCAAGGGACAAAACGGAAGCAAGCAGCAGGACAATCAGGACGACAACGGATTTTCTGGACATGGTGAACATCTCCTATATATATTCAGGAACGAAATGAAGAATGATATGCGCACCCCGCGAGGAAGCGGGAAAACGACCGGTAAACGAGTCCCATGAGGGATTGCGGGCATAGTGCATCACCCGCAGTGAATAAGCGCCGTAAGGTAAGAATTTCGGTACCAAACTCCAATTCCCTCACACAAGCGACCAGGTGGGTGGGCACACCCCTCCCACCCCGGTTGTTGAGTCACAGTACGGTCAATAAACGCACCGAACAATTTGGATATCCGGTCGATCACCGCGAGCGACTGTGGGCAACCATAACGTTCCGGTCAGATCACTCGATACGAGAGACAGGGCTTATCCCGCCGGTTTTGCAGAATGCCTCAATGCAGGAGTTGCCCGATATACTCAAAAATTAAAGGGATGCACAGAACAGGAATTAAGACTAATTACTCTGAGATTGTAAAATCAAAAATTACAGAAACATAGAATATGACGAATCCCCGATGGGGCAAAGAGTTTTTGACAGTATATCGTAAAAAAGTCGTTCAGAATATTGACAAACAATAATTATACAGGTATATTACGGGCGAAATCTGGGTAGGGACCATTGCGGGGGCTCTGGTCGATGCAACCGTGCATTTCGTAAAATCTCTCATTACACCTTGAGCGGAGCCCGCTCAAGATCGTACCACTCGATCACACATTCCACAGAGCGTACACTGTTCTTTACATTCACCCAGAACGCAGCCGTTCCCTTTCTATAGAGATCTCCAAGAACGCCGCGAGGTTGGTAGAGGGTGAGTAGCTGTACGGCACAAAGATTCACACTGTAGCAGTTCGAGTCAGACAGTAGCACTTTTTTTGATATTCGGGGGTTATTCTCGATTAATCGGGGATAATTAATTCGGAACATTAAAGGTCGCATATTGCAGGAGGGGAAATCGATGAAATCCATTTCTCGAGGGAGATGTCTTATCATTCTATCGCTCACAATTCTATCCACCACGATTCTCAACGCACAATGGTCGCGGGATCCGAAGGTCAACACGCTTGTTTCGGGAGCTGCGCGGAACCAGACCGCGCCCAGAATCATATCCGACGGATCGAGCGGGGCCATCATCGTATGGCCCGACACCCGCGATACATCGGCAACCGGAACAGACATCTATGCGCAGAGGCTCAGCGCGAGCGGGATCGCTCAATGGACCGCCAATGGTGTTGCCATAGCAAAATACGGGGGTGACCAGACCTCCCCCGCGATCGCCGCAGACGGAAGAGGGGGCGCCTTTATCGTCTGGCAGGACAACAGAAAAGGCAATACGGACATCTACCTGCAGCATATTGACGGAACGGGGACAACTCTCCTGACGGGGAACGGCATACCGGTGTGCAACGATCTCAGCGAGCAGACGCATCCGGTCATCGTCTCGGACAACCTCATGGGAGCGATCATCGTCTGGGAAGATTACAGGAATGGCAATGCGGACATCTACGCGCAGCATGTCGATGCGGCCGGAAACATGAATTGGACGGCAAACGGTGTGTCTGTGGTTACCGCGGCAAACAACCAGACCCTCCCTGCGATCGTCAGTGACAACAATGGTGGTGCGATCATCGTCTGGCAGGATCTCCGCAATTCGGCCTATTTTGACATTTACGCACAAAGAATAAGCAATACAGGCCTCATTCTCTGGGGGGCGGGTGGGATAGCGGTATCGACCGCCGCGGGATACCAGCAAAACGTCAGCCTTGCATCGGACGGTGGGACAGGAGCATATCTCATATGGGAGGACAACAGGAGTGACAACACCAACGTCTATGCACAGCACATTCATGGCGATCAGAGCATGGGACTTCCGCTCAACGGCCTGCAGGTCTACAGCGCGGCAAATGACCAGACGCAGCCCAGAATCGTCTCTGACGGGTCAGGCGGTGTGATATTTTCCTGGGTTGACAGGCGAAACGGTCAGCCGGACATCTACGCGGATCGGATATCAGCGGGGGACACGATGGTCTGGCCATCGGGGGGGATTGCGGTCTGTTCGGCGGCCGGAAATCAGCAAAATCCCCGGATCCTGAGCGACGGCTCGGGCGGGGCGATCATCGCATGGGAAGATTACCGCGGCGGGCTGCCTGACATTTACGCCCAGAGGATCGCGTCGAACGGATCTCTGCGCTGGCAGGGTGACGGAGTCGCGATATGCACGGAAGCAACGTCTCAGACCGTGCCCGTGCTGGTTGAGAACTCCGTACATGGTGCGATCATTGCGTGGCAGGACGCAAGAAAATTTTCGACGCAGGGCTTCGACATCTATGCACAGCTTGTCAACGACATCGGGACAATCGGCGGGTACGCGATCCACGGGACGCTGTACAGCGACCTCAATCAGAACGGCATAAGCGACTCCGGTGAGGCGGGGTTATCCGGATGGAAGATCAATCTCACCGGTGTCATGACAAAATCGCTCACCACTGATGCCAGCGGCAATTATTCCTTCGACGGGCTCACGCCGGGGATGTACACCGTGAAGCCGGAAATCAAGCCGGGCTGGATACAGACGCATTACACCGACACCATCGTCAGTCTGCCCATCGGGGGTGATTCTGTGAGAATATTCCCCGTGTTTCAGCTCGCGACCATCAGGGGGACGGCATACAACGACCGGAACCACAACGGCCAGTATGACGGCGGCGAATGGGGAGACAGCGGCCGGGTGATCCAGGTGACGGGAGCGGCAAGCCTCACCACCACGGCCGACAAAAACGGCGCCTTCACGTTCATCGGTTTGCAGCAGGGCACCTATTATGTGAACGAGGCAGGGCAAACCGGATATCTCCCGACGAGTCTTCCGCTGGTCGACACGGTTGTGATCGACACCCCGGGGGAGGACATCAGCAACATCATCTTCGGGAGTTACCGGCTGGGAAAAATCACCGGCAAAGCCTTCATCGACAGCGTCGGTGACAGTTCCGCATACATCAGCAGGGCGCACTCCGGGCTCCAGGGATGGGAAGTCATTCTCACCAAAGGCGGCACCCTGATTGCGGACACGCTGACCGGCAGCAGCGGGGATTACGCATTTTCAAATCTCGACACGGGTCAGTACGCCATCAGGGAAACGTACCAGTCGGGGTGGTATCAGATGTACCCGAGGACGCCCGCCGACACGATGTTCGCCGATTCGGTCAGAGGATACAGGGTCACCATCGACACCAGCGGGACGATTACCGCATCCCGGGATTTCGGATATTTTCTGGGCGGGACAATCACCGCCCAGGAATTCAGGGATATAACGAAGGATAGTCTCATTGCGGGCGATCCGGGCATGCAGGGGTGGCGCGTCAAGCTGTTTAAAAACGGCCATCCTGTCTCATCCGGGTTGACCGACGGGGCCGGCGCATGTCAGTTCACGATACTTCCGCCGGGGAATTACACGGTGGAAGAAAGCCTCTTCACTGACTGGCGCGAGACCGTCCCCCGGCGGGACAGCGTGAACCAGGCATCGATCCTCTACGGCGATTCCGCGGGGCCGCGCGCCTTCAAAGTCGCGATGCGGAGCGGTAAGAACCTGACCCTGACCTTCGGAAACTTCCAGCTGGGGGTCATATCCGGGCATCTGCTGCTGGACATCGCGAAGGACAGCATCATCATCGGCGATCCGCCCATTCCCCACTGGCGGATCCGCCTGAGAGGGCCGGTCAAGCTGGATACGCTCACGGACGGATCGGGGAATTACACGTTCGCGCATCTTGACCTGGGGGCGTATGTTGTCGTAGCGACGCTCGTACCCTGGTCATCTCCGACCTACCCGCGTGTCACATTCCCGGGGGTTTTCGTCGATTCCGGGCGAAGGGCATATTCCATCGCGATCGACTCGAGCGGCGAACAGAATATGGGGAAAGATTTCGGCATATCGACGACGTTGATCACAGGGACAACATTCAATGACGCCAACGGAGACGGTTACAAGGGATTCGGGGACAGCGGAATGGCTGGTGTGGTCGTAAGGCTGAGCGGAAAAAAGGTCGATTCGACACTCTCGGACCCCCACGGTAATTACATCTTCGCCGGGTTGGACACGGGCATCTACTGGATCAACCAGGATGTCCCGGCGGGGTGGCGTCAGACGCTGCCGGCCTTCCAGGGTGTTTACAAGGATACGCTGACAACCTACGCCTCCTACAAGCCGGGGAGGGACTTTGGCAATTTCAACATGGGGTCGATCGCGGGGAGTGTATATTACGACCGGGACAGCAACGGGATCATCAGCGCCGGTGATATCGGATTAGCGGATAAAAAGGTCTATCTCACCGGGCCGCGCAAGGATTCCACACTGACCGACAGTCATGGTCAGTATGGTTTCTACGGGCTGCCGCTTGGCATCTACGTCGTCAAGGAAGCCCGTCTCCCCGGGTGGATTCAGACAGTTCCCCATGATTCGGTGATCCTGACCATTGCAAGCGGATCAAACAGCCAGAACATAGATTTCGGGAACACGGGCAACGGGCGGATCAGCGGATCGGTCTATCTGGATACAAACTCGAGCGGCACGGCAGCCGGTAAACCCCGGCTGGCCGACTGGTGGGTATATCTCCAGGGACCGTACGCAACCGATTCCCTGAAAACCGACTCCAGTGTTTATCTTTTTACCAAGCTTGTGCCCGGGACCTATCTGGTCTCTGAGAAGGCAAAGCCGGGCTGGAGGAGGACGGCGCCGGGGGCTGGGGGCACCTATCAGGTCAGTCTAACGTCGGGCGGGAACATCACGGCGAGGGATTTCGGGAATTTTCCGTTCAGTCAGATTTCCGGGATGGTGTTCAGCGACGGGAACGGGAACGGGGTATTCGACGGCGGCGAACCGGGGATTCCCGGCGTCAAGATCTTCATCACCGGTTCGAGGAACGATTCCCTCTTGACCGGATCCGACGGGACCTTCACGTTCACAAATCTGGACACAGGAAGGTTCACCATACGGGAGGCTGTGCAGCCGTTCGTCGTACGGACGCTGCCAAAGGCGACCGATGTATATGATGATTCGGTGGTATCGAGCGGTCAGATTCACGCGCCAAAATACTTCGGGAACTTCACGACCACAAACATCACGGGGAGTGTGTTCAACGATCTCGTGGGCAACGGGATAAAAGACCCCGGGGATCCTCCCCTCCAGGGATGGAACATCCATCTCCAGCGGGTGGACGGCATTCTCGCAGCCGATTCTCTGGTCAAATCATCGGACAACGGGACATTCCAGTTCACCGGGATCTCGCCTGGCGTCTATGTAATAACGGAAGAACGACCGCTGGGGTGGTCTCAGACGACCCCGGTGCAGCCCGACACGGTAGTCGTATCGGCTCCGGGTCAGCAGATCATCAACAACAACCTCGGCAACTATTATTATCTGTTCAGTGGTACTGTGTATGATGATTACGACGGGGATGGCCAGCAGTCGTCCGGAGAGCCGGGCCGCCCGGGAGTCCGTTTATACCTCAAGAAGAACGGCATCGTGGTTGACAGCACGACATCGCTGAATCAGGGCCTGTATGCATTTGCGGGAAGAGGGTACGGAACATATCTCATAACGCAGCTCCTCCCGCCGGGATACATCGAGACCGGCGCGCCGTCGTCGTTCACGATCAACCAACCGAGTGGTGGCGCGGTGGGCAATCTGAACTTCGGAAGCTTCAAACTCTTCTCGGTCGCGGGGGTGGTCTACGAGGATGTGAACAGGAACGGGGTCCGTGATGCGGGCGAGGGGGGTCTGGTGCAATGTGTCATTGCGCTCATGAAAAACTCCCAGCTCATAGCGACCGGCACATCGCTAGCTGACGGATCGTACACATTCGGCAGTCTCGGACCGGGGAACTACTCGCTCACGCAATACATCCGGACAGGTTATCTCAAGAGTTATCCGGTGGCCCCGGATTCGTTTGCATTCACGGGCCAGAGCGGTGTAGCCGTGGCGGGTAAAAATTTCGGGAATTACCTCAGCCCCACGCGTTCGATCACGGTCAGGACATTTACGGATCTGGATGGAAGTCCCGTCACCAGGAATGACCTGACCCCGAAAAACTGGTCGATGAGTCTCTTCAGGGGGTCAACCCTGCTGAAGGCCACTGTGGGAGCCTCGCTCGACACGACAAATCTGCCGGAAGGGAGATACACCGTTCAGATCGCAGACAGCACCGGAGGCGGCTGGCAGTCGCTGGGTGAGAGGCACATCATCCACCGGTCCGGGCTTTCCGACAGCATCATCACCCTGAGCAGCCCCGTCTTCACCGACAGTTTTGATCTTCACACCGGTGAATCGCACCTTGTCGACTTTCTCTCGACAAAATACGCAAGGATCGTGATACGCACCTATGGAGACGCCGACGGAAGCGCAGCCACGCTGGCGGACGAGGAAGGCTTGGTACGGAACACCGAACTGTACATCAATTTCGTTTCTCCTGAAAACCTGGTCTACAGCGGCACGGATTCCCTGCTGATGAAAACCGACCTCGGCGGAGGAATCTACATTGTCCGGCAAATTCCGCCGGCGAACTGGAAGACCATAGGCCGCAGGATCAACGGGAGGTTCCGGTCCACGGCTGACGACACAGTCCAGATCGTCATCAACGGCGGTGATGCGGACACGGTCGATTTCATGAGCAGTCTCACCGGTTCGATTGTCGTAAGGAACATGCGGGATGATGACGGCAACATCGCCACGGCAACCGACAGGAACTACACCCCATGGAATGTTGCCATATACAAGGACGTCATATCACCCCTGGCAAGAATCGACTCCGTCGATGCGGAAAGCCTCACCGTCCATCCGTTCGCGGGCAATTACATCATCCAGCAAGCCCGGGGACCCCAGTGGAAAACCATCGGGACATTTCTGGATGGAATCTCGATCGGGGCGCGGGACACCGTGCACATCACCATCAACGGAGCCGATTCGCACACCGTGGATTTCCTGAACGCGGCGAGCGGCAGGACGAAGATCTGGACAGGGACAGCGGACGCATGCTGGGGGAATCACCTCAACTGGAGCCCGCAGGTCTTGCCGACGGGTGGTGACAGCATTATCATCAGTGCGGATCATGCATGGAGAGTGCCGCAGATGCCGGGCTATTCCGGCTGCACGGCACTGGCAGTGAACCCGAACGCGGCTGTCGAAATGCCGTTGACGGATAGTGTGGAGATGGCGCAGGGAATACTTGTCAACGGGTCGGTCATCGTGGATCCTTCCGGAACACCGGTCATCACGCTTGACGGTGATCTCATCGGTACGGGATCATTCACGACGGGAAAGTCCACCGTCATCGTAAAAACCAGCCAACCGAGAAGCGTCCTCGGCGGCACATATTACAACCTCCAGATCGGTCCACCGACGTCCCGGGGATCCGCTCAGAAAAACCTGAGCACTTCGTCGAACAACATCCTGACCGGGAACACGCAGATCAACAACGTCCTGACGCTGAACGATAATATCAGTCTGGGGAAGGGCACATTGACCATCGCCAGTGATGATCCGGCGGCGATGGGAGGAGCCGGCGCAATTCCCGACGGCTCGATACTCCGGCCGATCCGGAATGCGGCCGTGCAGGAATACCGCTTTCAGTATGACAGCACCTACATTCAGTTCAGTGCGGGCGGAGGAACGCCCCAGCAGGTTCTCATGAAGTATTTGGACACGTCGCTCGTGGGATTCGGAACGACATGGGACAGCATCAGTGCTGACATCGACACGACACAGCACACCATTGCGGTAACGAACGTGACGTCGCTGACACGCGATCTCCCCTTTGCATTCGGGGCGCAGGTCGGCGGCCGGTGGGCTCCCCTGCTGCATCATTTTTACGTCGTCCAGGCGGTTCCGGAAACCGGTTTCGTGGCAAAGATAAAGTTTGTCTACATGCCATCGGATTTGCAGCCGGGCGTGCCGGAAGGGTCCCTTGTACTCCTGAAACTGCGGCTCGTGAGGAAGGACATTGCGGATTCGGTCTTTGCGGGATGGAATCTGGTATCGGTTCCCGTGTTCTACAGTGATAATCATAAGAGCGCGATTTATCCGCTTCCCCCGAGTGACATGTACGGATATCAGCCCGGAGCGGGATACTGGGCGGCTGATCTTCTCACGGGGGGGACGGGGTACTGGATGAAATTCCTCTCGGATGAGAAATTTCTCTATTCCGGAATCGAACGCGCTGTTGATTCACTTGATCTCGAGCCCGGATGGGACCTCTTCGGAACAATCAGTTACCCGGTAAAAGCCGATCATGTCACATCGTCGATCGCCGGCAACATCCTCAGCAGCTTTTTCGGATACAACGGAGGATACTACAAAGCCGACACCTTGTGGCCCGGCCGGGCTTACTGGGTCAAACTTGGAAGTGCGGGAAAGATCACACTGGATCACTTTGCATCCGGGGTTGAAAAAAGGGGAGAGGAGGCACTCCCGGCCGACCTCAACGCACTCCGCATCCGGGATGCGGCGGGTCACATCGGGGAGCTCTATTTTGGCAGCTCCACCTCAGTCCATCAGGCGTACTTTGAATTACCGCCCGTACCGCCCGAAGGAGTCTTTGATATCCGGTACGGTAGCGCGAGGAATGTCGAGATTTATCCGGTCAAGGATGACGCATCGCGGGAATATCTGATCCATATTCAGGGAGCGGTCTACCCCGTCACGCTGGAGTGGCGATTGCGCGATCCCGTGAAGCGTAATCTGGCGCTCGAGCTGGGATCGGGCGGGGTGAACGGGCGTGTGGTGCTTGACAAGGATGGAACCGTACGGATCGAAAATTCTGAAGTCAGGGAAATCCTGTTGATTTGTGAAAAGGTGAAGCCGGTGCCTACCGCATTTGCCCTGCGGCAATGTTATCCCAATCCGTTTAATCCAACGACACGGATAGATTTTGATCTGCCGGTCGCCTCGGAAGTAACGGTGAAGATATACGATCTGCTGGGCCGGGAGGTGGCAACCTTATCCGAGCGTGCCTTGTACGAGGCCGGGACACAGAGTGTCGTGTTCAATGCATCCGACTGCGCGACGGGTGTCTATTTTTACCGTATGGAAGCGGTGAGGGTTGGAAATCCCGATAAAGTGTTCACAGATATCAAAAAGATGCTCTTCGTCAAATAGTATCGAAATACGCGCTTGCACTCGACCACGTTAAGACACAGGATTATCCGGCAATCCTGACAATATCATTGGGCATAGAGAGGGGTGAGATTATCGACTCTCCCTCTCTATGTAATCCGGAACATACGTTTAGGCTCCGCGCGGAAGAGCGCCCACATCTCACAGATAGATCAACAGCATGACTGTGGATGTTTGGGATTGGAATATGAGGGATGAATACGGATTACCCCCGGAATATTTTGAATAAGAAAAACCGATCATCTGTTCTCCGGCCAATGAAATGGAGGATGTGAGCCGGTATTCGGCTCCGATCAACAGGATCCCGCCGATAAATTTGGCTATATCCACATTTTGAACCGACGAATCCGGGTAGCGATAGGTATAATTATACTCCGTCCATCCCCCGTTGGCGACGACACCGATGTAGGGTGAAAGCGCATGATCGGGAAG
>JAWOKN010000059.1:0-7005 GCA_033854175.1 Bacteroidota bacterium
ACTTTGACAATGAATCGAAGGAAAGATGGCTTACCGACGGGACGTACTCGCTTGCCTATGAAGACACATTGACGGGGTACTGGAAGGCAGACTTTATCAAGAAGAATGGTTTCGGCGGAGCGATGGGCTTTTCGATAGGATACGGATATATATCGAATCCGCCGCCGGGGTGGGACAGGAACCCTGCAGTGAAAGGGGTGGGGTTCAATCTCGGAATCAGCAACGGTACAACGCCGGTTCCTCCTCCTGCGGCACCCTTAATCCTGTTTCCGACAAATGCCTCGACGCTTCAACCAGCGAACATAACGCTGAACTGGGCGCCCGTGATTAATGCAACGGGGTATCATGTTCAGGTTTCAACATCTTCAACATTCGGCACACTCCTTGTCGACGACTCGACCTTGATTGTACCTCGCCGCCAGCTTGGAAACCTCCAGAATACGATGGTTTATTATTGGCGGGTGAAGGTGACAACGACGACCGGAACGAGCGATTATTCCGGCGTGAGCAGTTTCATCACGAATGTCAATGCGACGGCCAAGTCGATTTCAATCATCGATGGCTGGAATCTTCTGTCAATGCCGCTCCTTGTGTCCAATCCTACTGTGTCGGATGTGTTCCCTACGGCGACTTCCACGGCATTTTATTACATTAACGGATATGTCAATACCGATAGTGTCGCCAACGGGCCGGGTTTTTGGTTGAAATTCGCCGGTGGACAAAATGCCGTGGTTACAGGTTTGCATTACCGGTCGGATACTATCGATGTGACACAGGGTTGGAACACGATCGGGGGAATAGATACAGCAATCGCTCTGCCAACAGATTCTCTGGTGACCATACCCGGAAACATCATTATTTCCGGATTGTACGGCTACACCGGCGCGTACAATCTGGTTGATACAATCCAGCCAGGTTATGGGTACTATGTCAGGGTCAATCAGAGTGGGAAAATCATCCTGAGGAGTTCTTTTGCCCCGGGGAAGAGTGCGATGGCGCCCATCCTGAGTGAGAATACCGGCACACTGGAGCTGACGGATGATATTGGGAGGAGCCAAAAACTTTATCTCGGTTTCGGTTCGAAAGCGAAGAGTTATCTTGATATATGCGAACTGCCTCCCGTTCCCCCTCCGGGTGGATTTGATGTGCGGTACTCCTCGAATCGTATGCTGGAAGTTCTCGATAACACCGGTGCCGGGGAATACCCGATATATATATCCTCCGCTCAATATCCGGTAACGATATCCTGGAGCGGGCCTTCCTTGGGAATACATGCATCCCTGCTCTATGGGAACCAGGAGATTATTTTGGATGGCCAAACTCCGGTCAGGATTGATACTCAGGCGACATCACTCACGTTGGTAGTACATGATCAGAATGCCACCCCCGTCGCCTTTGAGCTTAAGCAAAACTGGCCGAATCCGTTTAATCCGGGAACCTGGATCGAATACACGTTGGCTTCGCCGCAGGTGGTATCCTTGAAGGTCTATGATGTGTTGGGGAGGGAAGTTGCCACACTCGTGAACGGTAGGAGGCAAGGTGGTACGTACAAGGTCGGCTGGAATGGGCAAGGAATGCCGAGCGGGGTGTATTTTTACAGATTATCCGCCGGGGGCTATGTATCGGTCAGGAAAATGTTGCTCATGAAATAGGATCCCTGTTTTATCCGGTTCCCCCGGAGATTGTTGTATAATGTCTCAGGGGGACCGGAATTTGGACTGTTTGTCTTATAAGCTTTATTTTTTAAATCGGGTAAATCACTCCCAAACCTTCTTTTTTTCATTTCACCCCTCCATAAATTCAAAATTTTAGGCGTTTTCATTATTTTTTGTCGATCTGGTGATCCACATCACATAAAAAATGATCAGGAAGGGTTATCATTACTTGACAATGAAAAATGGAAACCTTACATTTTAGCGTCATAAACGTCGGTTGAGGTCTCCCCTCTGTTGCAATATTCATCATGTTAGTAAATATGGATAAACAGGGATTTACTCTGCGTAGAAACTGATTAAAAAATTTTAATATAGCTTCTTGTATCCATATGTGCGTCATGAGAGAAAAGAATTCGGGGCCAATCAAACATCCCGGTGCGGAGTTTCCAGTTTCCTCGTCAAGTAAAAACGCAATTCCTGTATTTCGTGTTCTGATATAGTACCATCTGATGATCAGCAGTGGGGTGGGACTTTTCTGTTGTGGGTCGATGAATTACTTTATATGTGAAGTTTCACAATATGGGGAAGAGATTTGACATCAACAAGTAACGTTCTTTATTTTGCACTCAATGGTGAGACCGATGCGCGGCTTGTGGAACGGTTGGAACGGGCCGAGATTGCCATTCATGACGTCCACTCATTGCCACAGGCTGAGGAAAATCTGCGCACGAAGGACTACCCTTTATGCGTCCTCCGGTCTGACGCTGTAAGCGGCGAAATTTTCGAGGTACTCAACTTCATCCGTAAGTGTAACTTATCCACGAAGTTGATTGTCACCTCAAAAACCGGAACCGTTGAAGAGACCGTGAAGCTTATTAAGGCGGGTGCAGCCGATTTTATCGTGGGTGAGGCTGACGATGCGCGCATTGTTGAATCGGTCCTGAAAACTGTTGCAAACTGTCTGGATGCCTTCCCCCGGCACAATGGTGCGAATTCCCATCAGCCCGCGGAATCCGAATTTGTCCTCGTCGGACGGAGCTCGATTATCCGCGAGATCCGGTCGGCCGTCAACCTTGTCGCAAAAACGAACACCACCGTTCTCATCACCGGTGAAAGCGGCACGGGAAAGGAAGTCGTTGCCCGTCTGATTCATTCGCAAAGCAACCGCGCATCGAACCCCTTCATCGCACTGAACTGTGCGACGCTTCCCAAGGATGTCATCGAAAACGAGTTGTTCGGACACGAAAAGGGTGCGTTCACGGGCGCACTCATCAAGAAACCGGGGTGTTTCGAAATGGCGGATACCGGGACACTGCTGTTTGATGAAGTGGCGGAAATGAGCCTGGACACGCAGGCGAAATTGCTGCGGGCGATTGAGACACAGAAGTTCCGCCGGCTCGGCGGAAAAGAGGAACTCAGGGTCGATGTGCGGGTCATTGCGGCAACAAACAGGAATGTCGCGACCGCCTTGAAGGCCAAGGAATTGCGTGAAGACCTCTATTACCGGCTGAGTGTGATCGAAGTGTATATCCCCCCCCTCAGGGAACGGAAAGAAGACATTCCGCTTCTTATTGATTATTTTCTGTCACTGTTTACATCGAAATACGGCAAGCCGAACAGGTGTTTTTCGGAAGAATGCCTTGAAATGCTGTCGGAGTATGCCTGGCCGGGAAATGTCAGGGAAATCCGCAACGTGGTCGAGCGTGCAGTGGTCATCTGCCCTGATGAAATCCTCGGTCCGCAGTACATTCCGGAACGCATCCAGAAGCAGAATCCCGTCAAGCAGCATATTTACATACCGCTGGGATGCTCCGCGCATGAGGCGGAGCGGATATTGATTCTGCAGACACTGGCATCGGCGGGGAACAATAAGGCAAAGGCTGCCCGGATCCTGGGTGTGAGCAGGAAAACCCTTCACAATAAACTTCTCACTTTTTTACAAACCCCTCGGCGGTAAAACCGCAGGCCGTCTGTCGATTTACTCCTTGTCCGGGTTGTTTTTTGGGGGGATCGCCGGCGTGGGGGTTTTTGCGAGCTTTCCGAGAGTTGCCGATACGGCCTTCGTCAGTTCATTCGGATCACGGCCGGGTGGCGGATTAAAAAGATATCCCTCGCCATGGCCAAAGATCATGAATCCGCCGAAACCATTCCGTTTTGCAAACTCCGCCTTGTGCCGGAGAGACAGCGTATCATCATAGGTGATCCATACGTTCTTATCCGGATCGCTCAGGTAAGGTACCTTGGATATATCGTCCCACGTGACTGTTGCGGTGGGGGATTTCATATCGGTGTTGACGATATCCGTGTACCAGCGGTACGCATAGTTGTTGTTGGGCACGGACGCCGGTGCGGAAACGCCCCGATAGATTCGACCGTATGTTGCCACGCCGAAACCGATTTTCTCCGGGGGGACGCGGTTGCTCGTTACCCAGGAGATGATGCCCGATGAGTCGTCACCGCCCGGGAACCCCGGATGATTGTAGAGAGGAGAGTTATATCCCGTCCCGGTGTTCCAGCTCCCCGCCTGATCGTACTCCATGAGGTTGACCTGATCGCAGAGATTCAGGTTCAGCGGAAAATATTCTCTGAAGTACTGCATGACTGCAACGGTCAGGATACCGGGTGGGGTCCAGGTGGCCAGTGTGTCATGGAGCGCCTGAATGGCGTTGCCCCACCATGCCTGCTGGTTGGGTCCGGGCGCCGGTTCAAGGTCAAGATCAATTCCGTCGTACCCTTTCACTTTGGCGTACGTGAGAATTGTGTGAGCCCACTCTCGCACGACCTCATCGCCCTGCTGAAAAACCTGGTCCTGATTGTTGAAGGCGTACCCCAGAAGCACCTTGACATTGTTTCTGTGAGCTTCAGCAAGCAAGCTGTCCTGATAGTGTTTTCCGTTGGCACCCAGCTCGCATTCCGGATCAACCCGATAATAGGGCGGTGTCGGTTGTGGATAGGTCGCATCGAAGTGGATCACATGCGTGATCGATTCCCAGGGTAATGTCCATGGCGGAACGGTGTATTGCCACCAGTACCCCCAGTAGGTTGTTACCCACATGCCTGCCTGCTGACCGGGAGGGTGGTGTGTGGTGGGCGGTGATACGTTCTTTAGCCCCTCCCTGGGCTGCTGACAATCGAGGTGAATCGTGAAAAGAAGAATGAGGAGAAGATCGAGAGCAAGGATTTTTCCGGTCATCTGATTATCCTGGGTGCTGTGCGGTGGTGACTTTTGTATGGATCAATAATAACGATTATCGGTCACATTATCAATGTACGGTTCGAGTCCTGTCCGGGAAATGTGCGGGTGTTGTGTCCCGTTTCACGGGGGAAAAAAAGTCCCGCTTGAGAGGCGGGACTTTTGCCACGCTGAGTGGCTCTGCAGTTACCTGTGGCGGGTGTGTCCGGATCAGGAGGCTGCGTTAATTTGTCATAATCATCTTCCTGACCTGAATGAAATGTGTGGTGCGGTTCCTGAGACTGAACGCTTCAAGCCGGTAAAAATACAATCCCGTGGAGACGGGGAGACCGGCGTCACTTAGCGCATTCCATTTCACCGTCTGGGTTCCGGCGCCCTGGATGCCGTTCACCAGCAGTCGTACCTGTTGGCCGAGGATGTTGAAGATCGACAATAGAACTCTGCTATCCTCGGGCAGTGTGTATGCGATTGCCGTGCTCGGATTGAAAGGATTCGGATAATTTTGCTCAAGCGAGTATTCCAGCGGTGATCTCTCTCCTGTTACAGCCGTGACCGTCTGGATCTGGATAAGCATGGAGTCGTTCTGGGGTACGCTGTTATCGGTGAAAATGATGTACCCCGTGTGTGTCCCCGGCTGCATGGGTGAAACAGCCAGATAAAATTGAAGGCTGTCGAGTGGTGCGATATCGGCCGATGGTGGAGTTACGCTGAAAAACGAATCGGTCGTTTGGATGTTCGTGATGGTGAGAGTGAGATCACCATCGTTATAAACGGTGAAAGTATCCACCGTATGAATCCCGGTCGGAACGGATTTCATGATCAGCGATCCCGGTGATGTCCTCTTGGAGGGCGGATTTACCCCTCTGCCGTATACGGGGATCGTGTCCGTGAGGTTATTTGAATTCGTGAGGCATACGAGTCTCCCCGACGCGAAGCTCCGCTGTATGGGGCTGAAGGTTACATAAAATAATTTCCGGTCACCGGGTGAAAGGGACACCGATGTGGGACTCACGGAATAACAGCTCAGGTTTGAGGTAAAACTGGAAATCGTGAACGGTGTCGTTCCCGAGTCCGTGACCAGTATTGAATCAACCTTTGTAGACCCGATCGCGACCTTTCCGAAATTTATATTGTTTTTATTCACGACCATCTTGGTGATCTGCTGGCTTGTCGAAAATTTCCATACTCCGGAGTATGGTCCCGATGTGGTGCCGTTCATCGCCATGACATGCCAGTAATAATCTGAACCGAGCGGTAATGAGGAGATCTGACGTGAGGTTCCTGTCATCGATGAATCGTCGAGGACCAGCGAGGCAAATAGTGAATCATTTGCCAACTGGACGTGATATGAAACCGCCCCGGCAACCGGGGACCATGATAGTGTCAACGGTGTAGGCACGTTTGTCGCACCGTTCGCAGGGGTTGTCTGCACAGGTGCGGAGAGAATCACGGTTCCGGTTTTTGTTCGGAAATAGTATATTCCCGAATACGTACCGACAACACCGTTATCCGTCGCGACATGCCAGCCGTAGGTGGTGTTGGGAAGTAATTTCCCCGCCGGTATCGTAAAGGATGCGACCACTACCCGCGTTGGTGAGATGATATCCGTACCACTGGCTGAATCTTTAACGTTGATGTAATATCCCGCCGCCCCGCCTACGCTGGTCCATGACAATGTGATCGAATCCGCCGCAAGTCCTGTTGTATTGTTTGTCGGACTTACCAGCGTCGGCGGCGGTAACGGAGTTGTCGTCGTGCCGCCATTATTGATCCCGAGGTTGAAACCCACACCTTTTGCCGCAGGGTTCCTGTCCCACCCCGGTGGCGGATTCGGTAAATACCCGTATCCTATCGAAAAGCCCATCGCCCCGCCGAAACCATTCTTCTTGATGAAATCCGCCTTCCAGTACCCGGTCAGCGTGTCTTCATAGGCAAGAGAGTACGATCCGTCGGTGAGCCATCTTTCCTTCGATTGATTATCGAAGTTCACAACTGCTGTCGGCGACGTCAGATGACTCGCCTGCTGGTAAAGGTAGGCATAGCAGTTGTTGCAGCCCGTATACACCTGGATCGCATACCCCAGACCCACGTATTTTCTTGCCTGCACCGCCGTCAGCGTTCCCCCGCTGCCATTGGCGATCGCCTGGGCAAAGTTCA
>JAWOKN010000060.1:0-17897 GCA_033854175.1 Bacteroidota bacterium
TTCAATCTCCATCTCCTGAATTTTCTCAACAAGCTCCAGACGCAGGGCAAGTGACCGGTAGCAGTGCACCGGAACAAGCAATGTCCTGCGATAGTGACGGCGACGCGGGGACGCAACACAACCATGAACGTGTGGAGGTTTCACCGGCCCATTGAGAGAATTTCCCGAGACTCACCAGAAGATCCAGAGGAAATATCAAAAATCGCTGTACGGTCGCCTGATGAGACAGATCTTCACATTATCGGGCCTGCCGCCAAAGACGAGGATCAGGAGCAAAGCTGTTGAAGTTCGGGGAAAATATATCTAACTTCCTGCATCATGATCGGTTTATCAATATCCCATTACAGGATTGTGGAGAAGCTTGGCGAGGGTGGAATGGGAATAGTGTACAAGGCTTACGACTTGACGCTCGAACGCATCGTCGCGCTCAAGATCCTCCCCGACTATCTCACAAGTGATCGAAGCGCAAAAGAACGTTTATACCGCGAAGCCAAAGCTGCGGCAGGACTGACGCACCAGAATATCGCCGTCGTATACGAAATGGGTGAACACGATGGGCGGGTGTTCATCGCAATGGAATATGTCGAAGGTAAAACGCTGAAGAAGGTTCTTCAAGAGGGATCCCTTTCCACGGGGCAACTCCTCGATATCGCAATTCAAGTATGCGAGGGAATTGCTGCCGCCCACGAAAAAGGGATCATCCACCGTGATATCAAGAGTGAGAACATCATTCTGACACGCAGGGGTCAGCCCAAGATCACGGATTTCGGATTAGCAAAAATGAAGGGTGCGGTCAGCCTCACCGATACGGGAACGACAGTCGGGACAGCGGCCTACATGAGTCCCGAACAAGCCCGTGGTGAACAAATTGATCAGCGGTCTGACATATTTTCGTTTGGCGTTGTATTGTATGAGATGCTGGCAGGAAGGCTTCCATTCAAAGGTGAGCACGAAGCAGCAATCATCTATTCCCTAATGCATGAAACGCCCGAACCATTGGCGCGGTACACCGCAGATGTTCCGCATGATCTGCAGACAATCGTCAGCAAAGCCCTGATGAAGGACAAACGGGAACGATACCAACATATCGATGAGATGACCGTGGATCTGACCCGGATCTCGCACCAATTGCCTTCCGCAACGGTGCCCAGATCTTCGATCAGTCCTCCGCGAACGGCCAGGCTTTTGATCTGGGCGGCGGCCATCACAGTGGTGGTAGTCCTCGCTGCAATATATTTCCTCTCTGCAAGAAATCGCGCCGTGGAAAAGCCGGCTTTGCCGCCCGTTACACCACAGATCGGAACGGCCACCTGGAAAGATTCCATCGCAGTTCTGCCGTTCAAGGACTACAGCGCGGCGAAGGATCAGGAGTATTTCTGTGATGGGATGACGGAGGATATCATCACAAAGCTTTCGAGAATTCATGATCTCAAGGTCATTTCCCGCTCATCGACAAATGGCTATAAAAATACAGACAAGAGCGCCAGGGAAATCGCGAAAGAGCTGGGTGTCGGAGCCATTCTGGAAGGGAGCATCCAAAAAGAAAAGGATCAAATCCGTGTGAACGTGCAGCTCGTCCGAGCGGCAGACGACGTCCATCTGTGGGCAGAAAACTATGACCGGAGGCTGGAGAACGTCTTTGAAGTGCAGGATCAGATATCGATCGCAATTGCCAATGCACTCAAGTTCACCCTCACCCCGGCAGAACAGCAGAGCATCGCCAAACGATACATTGACAATATCACCGCCTATGAATACTACCTCAAAGCGGGCCAGGAGATCGACCTGTACAATCGGGATGGAGTGGCTCGTGCCCTACAGTATCTTCAGAAAGGCGTCGATGAAATCGGCGACAATGCCCTCCTCTACACGGCAATGGCGAATGCCTACTGGCAGTATGTCAACATCGGAATAGGGCAGGATGAGGAAATCGCAAGGTCGGAAGAATATTTAAAGAAAGCCCTCGCACTCGATCCCGATTTGTCTGAGGCACATGCCATTCTCGGCCTCATCAACGCAAGTATCCTGGGAAATCAGGGCGAAGCGCTGCGGCAGTGCAAGCTCGCCCTGGATGCAAATCCGGCCGGTCAAGACGCCCTTGCCATTCTTCGCTATCTCTATCTGTTTTACGGCAAACCATCAGCAGCGATTCCTCTCATCTCTAAACTCGATCAACTCGACCCCCGGATATGGGCCAGGTTTTACAGACAGGGAATGTTGGACTACTATACCGGTGAATACGCGCTCGCTTGTAAGGACCTGGGAAAAGCCTATGAATTAGACTCGAGTGCAACAAATCTCCAATGGTTTTACTTCTCGAGCCTTGCTCACACGGGGAACTCCGACAGGGCCATCACCATGATTGATCAAAGTGTATCCCTGACGCCAAACAACGCGTTCAGCAAAGAGGGGATAATGTTGAAGTACGCAATACTGAAAGACACGGGAAATGCCTTGCGGATCCTCACCCCGAATGTTTGGAAAACTTTCAGAAGGGACTTCGAGTGGTCGTATCATCTCGCGACGGTTTTTGCCCTCCTCGGCATGAAAAAAGAATCGTTGGACTGGTTGCAGAATTCTGTCGACCGCGGATTTGTGAACTACATCCTCCTTCAGAAGGATTCCTTCCTCGACAATATTCGGAGTGAGGCGCGGTTCAAAGAGCTCGAGCAACGCGTGAAAAATGCCTGGGAGCATCTCGTCCTGTGACTCTTCTTTGACAGCGCGGGTCGACACCGTAAAGCCTTGGGAAATCGCAGTAAAGTTGAATTGGTTGTGCCTCGTACTATGGCAACGGTGCAGGCTGATCAGACCGGTCATCGACTCACTCGGCCAAGAACACGTCCCGCGGTATCTTCACAAGGCCCTCAGCCGTCAAGAACTGACGGACTCGCTGAGCACCCACGATATATTTTTCCGGCGTACTCCCGCCTCGAGCCTTCAAATTGCCCTCTTGCTACCCAAAGAAACGGTGTGGGGAAATTGCCGGATGAGATCGCTATCCCGCGTGAGGGCTGCGACTCTTGGAAAATTTCGGGGAGTTTGGTACATTTCAGTATCAAAATTTTTTCTGGAGAATCTCTATGACGCGGGAGCAAGCTTTGCAGACTGGATCGATAACGACCACAGAAACGAACCACTTCAGGCGGCTGCGGCGGACGCGGATGAACGCTGTCCTCCGTTCGATGGTATCGGAGACCGACCTGACGAAAAAGGACTTCATCTACCCCCTTTTCGTCTGTCCGGGAACAAAGGTCAGGCGGCCGGTATCATCGATGCCGGGAGTTTTCCAGTTATCGGTTGACGAGATCGTGCGGGAATGCACGGATGTGCGGAATCTCGGAATTCCGGCGGTCATCCTCTTCGGCATCCCCGAGCACAAGGACGAGGTTGGGAGCGAAGCCTACGATGAATCGGGGGTTGTGCAGCAGGCCATCCGTGCGCTCAAGAAGGAACTCCCCGATCTCTTCATCATCACCGACGTCTGTTTATGCGAATACACGTCGCACGGCCACTGTGGAATCGTGCGGGGGGACGAGATTGTCAACGACGAATCGATTGCGCTTCTTGCGCGGGAAGCCCTGACGCACGTCCAGGCAGGTGCGGACATGGTGGCGCCCTCGGACATGTTTGACGGCCGGGTAAGGGCCATCCGCACGATTCTCGATGAAAACAACTACCCATCGGTACCGATCATGTCCTACGCGGCAAAGTACGCATCTGGTTTTTACGGCCCGTTCCGTGAAGCAGCTGAAAGCACGCCCAAATTCGGCGACCGCCGGTCGCATCAGATGGATCCGGCAAACTCGAACGAGGCGCTCCGAGAGGTGGAGGCCGACATCGAGGAAGGCGCAGATATTGTCATGGTAAAACCGGCAATGCCGTATCTCGACATCATCCGGCGGGTAAAGGACACATTCCGGATGCCCACGGCCGCCTACAACGTCAGCGGTGAATTTTCCATGGTCAAGGCCGCCGCCAGGCTCGGCTGGATTGACGAGCAGCGCGTCATGATGGAGATGCTGACCGGCATCAAGAGGGCCGGGGCGGACATCATCCTGACCTATTTCGCGAAGGATGCGGCAAAGTTACTCTAATCCCGGGTTTACCGATCGAGTTCCGCCCGGTGTGTGGGATTCTCATCAAGCCGCGCCCCGGGAGGAGGCAGTGAGAACCGTTCGGATCTTCATTCCAATCCACAGGAAGCATGAAAACCATCACATCAGAACGCCTTTTTGAGAAGGCGAAGAAAACGATTCCCGGCGGGGTAAATTCACCGGTGCGCGCCTTCGCGTCTGTCGGCCTCATGCCGCGGTTCATCCGCCGCGGTCGGGGTGCATACCTGTGGGACGCGGACGGGAACAGGTATCTCGATTATGTCGGTTCATGGGGACCGCTGCTGTTCGGGCATGCACACCCGCGCATCCTCCGGGCGGTAGGGCGGGCTGCGAAGCTGGGAACGAGTTTCGGGGCACCGACGGAGCTCGAAGAAAGGATCGCCGCACTGATCTGCGAGCTGGTACCGTCGATTGAGATGGTGCGGATGGTGAATTCGGGAACAGAGGCGACCATGAGTGCAATCAGGCTGGCGAGGGCATATACGAAGCGGGACGGGATCATCAAGTTCGAGGGTTGCTACCACGGGCATGGAGACTCATTCCTGATCAGGGCGGGATCGGGGGCGATGACCCTTGGTGTACCGGACAGTCCGGGAGTACCGGCGGCGCTTGCGGCGGAAACCTTCATCGCGAGGTTCAACGATACCGAATCGGTCCGTTCGCTGGTCCGGCAGAACGCAGGGCGGATCGGGGCGGTCATCATTGAACCGGTGGTCGGGAACATGGGATGCGTCCCACCGGCGCCGGGTTTTCTCGGGGAACTCCGCCGTGTCTGCACGGAGAACGGCATCCTGTTGATTTTCGATGAAGTCATGACGGGATTCCGCCTCGCGCGCGGTGGTGCGCAGGAGCTGTACAAAATCCGCCCCGACCTGACGACTCTTGGAAAGATCATCGGTGGGGGTTTGCCGGTGGGGGCGTACGGGGGGAGGCGCGAGATCATGTCGATGGTAGCGCCGAGCGGGCCCGTGTATCAGGCCGGCACGCTCTCGGGAAATCCGCTGGCGATGGCGGCCGGTTACGAGATGCTCCGCATGATCAAGGCCCGGAAGTCGTTATACCGCGAGCTTGAAGAAAAAGGGATGATGCTTGAGGAAGGGGTCACGGGGATCATCAAGAGAACCGGGATACCCTGCACCATACGGCGGGTCGGATCAATGTTCACCCTCTTTTTCACCAAGGCAGAGGTCGTCGATTATGCGACCGCCGCAACATCCGACACAAAGAGATTTTCCCATTATTTCGCCCGGATGATCGAAGAGGGCATCTATCTCCCCCCCTCGCAATTCGAGGCGGCCTTCATATCATCGGCCCACACACCTGCAGACATCAGGAAAACCGTTGCGGCGATTGAGCGGGCATTGGAGCCCTGAAGGGGCGGATACCGCTAAAGCACGAACGCCATCCTGCCGGTGAAGGCAGGATGGCGTTCATCGTCATCCACCACAACCGCCAAACTTATCCGATCGTGCCGGAGATCTTCACAGGAGGCGGATCGCCGTTCGGGCTGGTCACCGTGATTATGACGGTAGCCGGTATAGTCGAGGGGACGCCGCCGATCGTCTGGTCCACGACCCTGAAGGAGAAGCGCGTTGTTCCCGCTCCTCTGAACAGGTAATCACCCAGTGTGACATTGACATCCCCGTCAACGATCAGGTTGATCTGAGAATTCGGCGGAGGTGTATACTGGAGGCTCACCGTGATATGGGTTCCGGGCGAAAGCGGATTATGGTTCTCGTCCTCGACGACAAAGTAGACCGGTGCTGATGCGCCGCGGGCGGGGACCGTAAAGGAGGAGACGCTCACGCTATCCACGGGAACCTGGGAGATACCCGAGAAGAGGATCAGTTCAGAGTCCGCAACCGTAACATTGTTCCGTCCCATCGTCGTCGCGCTCACCCATGCAAATCCCTTGCCGTGCACCGGATCGATCGGGCGCGGGTTGCCGCTGTACAATGTCACAAAGGCATGCGACGTCGCATCGGTAAAGCCGGAGGCATCGATGACTCCGCCCGTGCTATGGAAGTAGACCGCGGTTCCCACCTTGACCGGGTTCGAGAAGGTATCGCCGACCTGGACGAGGATTCCGTTGGTATGGTTAACCCAGTCGTAGCCGGCAAAATTGAACTGTGTCGCGCCGATGGTGAAATGATTCTGATCCGGGAGGCCGGCATTGACGGTAATCATGACCGGTGTCGACTGAATAATGACTCCGTCGCTGTTCCGGCGCAGGGTTGCGGTAAACTGGATGACGCCGGAGACCGTTCCGCTGTTGACGGTCGTCGAAACGCGGCCCGAGGAGTTGGTCATCGCGCTCGCCGGTGACACATACGCGCCGCCGGACACCGGTGCGCCGCTCAGGGCGAACGTCACAGTGTCGCGGTGATCGTAGTCGATCGGGAATCCGAGCGAATCCCGGACTTCCCACGTAAGGATCGTCGATTCGATGCCGCCGACCCCGTAGACGGAAATCTGGTCGGTCGACATGGAGATAAAGGCGATCGAGTGAGCGCTTCCGGTGGCTGTGGAATCGCGCACGCCGGTGGAGGTATCGCGGTCAAGCGGGATATCCCCTGTTATGATCTGGCCGGCGGAGACGGTAAAGGAATACGAGGCCGGTTTATAGCCGCTCTTGGTGATATTCAGCGTGCCGGATACAGAGGAGAGCCCGGCAAGGTCGATGGTAAAATTGAACGACCCGTCTGTCGCGGAGTGTGTGCTGTCGACCTTGAGGGGGCACGTAAGCAGGATCGAAGCATTCGTCACCGGAAGGCCAGACTGGTTATCGACGACGCGGGCGGAAATCTGGCCCACGGTCGACTTGACGTCCAGGCGCATCAGGACATTGCCGAGGTTCGTGACCTGCCCCTTATGGATGGTCACATTGACCTTGGTCGTCACGTAGCCCGATTTAAAGGCCGTCAGGGTGACCGGGAGGGAGTCACGGTCGACGAGATCCGCAGTCAGCTGGAACTTGCCATCGATGCCGGTGATCATGGAATCGACCCATCCCGGGAGTGACAGCAGGACGGTGGCATTCCGCAAGGGGTAGAGTGTGGCGCTGTCGCGCACCGTGCCGCTGACAACGGCGGATGTCGAGAGGTCCGTTCCGAGTTGAATAATAAACGAGGTATCACCCGTGACGATGAGATTCTGGAAATCGGTGACATATCCATGTTTCCGGACGGTGAGGAGGGCGCTCTGCGCCTCCCCGCTCGAGAGATCGACCTGGAAGTGGAACGCGCCGTCGCTTCCGGTCATCATCGAATCGGTCTTATTGGTAAGAGCCAGGTAGACCATCACATTGGTGAGCGGGGACGATGTGGCGAGCGCCAGAACGGTGCCGGTGAGATTCGCGGAATTGGATTTCACCGGAATCCCTGCTGTCGGCGGCAGATCCTTACAGTTCCATAATCCAAGCATGAAGCAGAAAAGTATCAACAGATAGAGAAATTTAGCGTTCATAGATATCATTCCTTGGAATAAACGACATAGACACCATTTCATTAGCGCGGATTAGTTATTCTCGAATTGTTTCTTATGTTCCTTCTTCTTCTCTTCGATCAGGTTCGGCTGTGAATTCTTGTGGACCAGACGGGTTCTGATCGGCTGGATGAGTTCCGCCTTCAGGAGGATGATCAGTTCCTGCCGGGCCTTGAGAGTCTGGTCTGAGCCGAAGACGTACCGTAGGCCGAAGAACCACCAGGGAAGGTCCTTGAGGACCGGGATTCCCTCGCGGTTATGCTGGTCTGTTGTCGAATACAATCCGCCGATGACCGTTTCCTCGCCGTCATAGAGTAGGGCGTGGGTGGTGACGCTTGTCCTGTTGACGGTCGGGCCCGCCTCGACGTCGCTCTGTTCGACATTGAGGTTGAGGTAGACGAAATCGGTGTCGTTCTGGGTATAGATCGTCGGTTTGACGTCAATGATGGTACCTGTTTCGATCCGCTGGTTGACGGTATTGCCGGCGATATCGCGTTCGGTGATGAAGAAATCCCTTCCGACGATGATCTTGCCGCTTTTACCGTCGCGGACGGTAATCTCGGGGCTTGTGATCACCTCGCCGAGGTTATTCGATCCGAAGAATTTTATCAGAGCATCGAGATTGGCGAACGTGAACTCGGGCGGCGACTGAAGAACGGCGATGGCCTTATCCAGCGACGGACCGCCTGTTGTTCCGCCGACGGTGGACACGACCGGGGGAACGGGTGACGTGGTATCACCGCGGCCGATGTTGGCGCTGTTATAGAAGGTCATCTCCGGTTCCTTATTCTTTTTCCTGAAGAAGTTCCAGCTTATGCCATAGTCCTGGAGTTTATTCAGGTTCGTATTGAAAAACACCGCTGAAATCTTGATATCGCGGCTGTCGAGGGTCGGAGGAGGCTCTGAGGGGGCAAGCGGACCCTGCGCGGCGGCGGCCGATGCGGCACCGACCTGCATGATGCGGATATAATCCTGCTCCTCGACGGAGGTGAGGCCGTTGCGGCTGCAGATCAGATCCAGCGCGTCGCGCCAGTGCTGGTTCACCACATAGACGCCGATGGGATTCGTATGCTTTTCCATGTCGATGATGATTTTCCCCGCGTACTGCTTGCTGAGCTCGTTGAGGACCCTGAGGGCCTGATCAAAGCGCATGGTCGAGTCGAGCGAAACAATCTCCTGCGGATTCACATATCCTTTTGTCCGCAGCCGGACGTCGCGGCTTTGAGCCGCGCAGAGGACGACGGAGAGGAGGATCAGGACAACTACAGAAACAAAGTGTTTTTTCATGGGTGCTCCAGTTATGAATACTATTTAAGAGTTTGGCCCTGTCGGATCTTGAGTTCATACCGTTCGGCGACGCCGCCGCGGTTCAGCAGGCACTCGATCTTCCCCTCATTGGGGTAGATTTTCGTGACATAGCCGAGGTAAACCTTATCACCTTCCTCAAGAACACGGGATTTTTGATTCTGATCGATAATAAAGGCTTTTCCGTTGGCGACGGCTTTCAGGTCCGAGCGTTCGATCTCGATTTCACCTGCCTGCGGCGGCGGAATCTCATGTGTAATCAGCGGGAAGAACGGATTGGAGGCCAGGCTGACCGGCACCGGGTTCTGCTGATTCGGGGCATTATTGAGTTCCGGGATCGTCGAGAAATACGACTGGAGTTCGATATCGAACAGCACGAGTTCCTTAAACTCCCGTGTATCCTTGGTGACCGATTCATAGCCGCGGAGGGACATGTTCGATATTTTCAGGAGGCGTCTGCCGTTTTCCGCGAGCCAGATAAACCTGTAGAGATTGCCGAACGGGGCTTCCCCCTTGATGGTATAGACATTATATCCATACCGTCCGAAATCCTTCGGGCCGACGTAGGTCATATCCATCTTAATTTCACCGCTCACATCGATCGTATGGTTCAGGTATCCGTAGGTCTCGCCGGTGATATCCTTCGGGGGGATGTCCTTATTCCTCGTCTCCCAGCGTTTTTTCATGTCCGCCAGCGTAGCCGCAGTGACATTATACTGGTTGGCGAGGTCGGGGGTGTTCTGGAGTTCGACCTGGATCCTCTTGATATCCTTCTCGATCGCATTGAGCTTTTTCGGCAGTGAAAAGCTCGTCAGGTAGATGCCCAGGATCAGGATGACCGCGAGGACCGAACCCAGGACGACAGTATTTCTAATGATATAGGTCACAATAATCTCCGTTCTTGTTCATAATCAGGTTAAGCGGATCTACCGTGCCACCGGATTTATCGTCCGCGCCGGGGTCTTTTCCTGTGGCGGAACCGAGATCGTAAAGCCGTACACAGGCGGGGTCTTATCCCGGATTTCCTTCACTTCGACGCGTGCCAGAGTTGCGTTATCAAACAGAGCCGCGATGCGCGGAATGCGGGCGCGGTAGAGGGTATATCCCTGGATATTCATTGCGCCGCCGCCGAGGGATCCGACCTCGGTGATCCAGACCGCGCCGAGATCCTCGACGCCCTTGGTGAGCTGGAGGAGGAGCTTGTTCCAGCGGTCGGATCCGGGGACGAGTGAATCATAGACGGCGAGGGCCGTATTGAGCCTGTTGATCTGGTCGTTGAGGCCCGCGATGGCGGTCTTCAGCCGTTCATTCTCGTCGAGTTTATCCTGCAATTGCGCGAGGACTGCCTGTTTCGTGGAGAGGTCCTTATGGATCGTCGCATACCGGGTGGTGAAAAAGAACGATGCGAAGAACACCAACAGCAGGAGGAGATAACCGTGCCAGGCCAGTTTGAACGTTCGCTGTTGTTCGCGGACGATCTCGGGGAGAAGGTTCGTATGATAAAACGCCGGATGCGACTCCTCGAGGACCTTCCAGGCCGTGGCGATCGGGATTGCATACTGGGGAACGAGATCCTGCTGTTCGGCCGATACCGAGCTCGTATCGAGGTATGGTGTGCGGAGGTACTGAACATCGACGTCGGGTATCTGTTCGCGGATAAACGCATCAAAGTCGATCTTCTTGCTTTCGCCGGCCAGGAGGATCTTATCGATGCGGGAGATCCCCATATTATCCTGTTCAAGGAGGAGGCGGGCATAGACCGTATTCTGGATATTGGGTGAATCGTATCCTTCGCCGAGGACCGGTGCAAAATGGAAGAATTCCGAACCCTTCATGAAGATCAGCCGCGTGAATTCGACCCCGACGTAGATGATCGTTGAAATCTCGTCGGGTGAAAAGCCGTAATTCGCGCGCGCAAGGTTCAGAAGGGCGATATCGGAGACCTCGATCAGGGAGATCCTCGGGAGGCGGCGTCCCATGAAGGGTCTGATCGCATCGAGCAGGTTCAGCATCATGGTGCCATCTTCCCTGACGACGCTGACGAGGTTTTTGTCGGCAGAATAGAAATAATCGACCGCGTCGATGGCAGGCTGGACCGAGCGGACATTCCGCAGCTCGTTGATGATCCGTTGTTTGAGTTTGTTCCCCTTGAGCCCGTTATCGCTTTCAAGCAGGTGGTAATAGACGCTCGGTTCGGATACCGCGTAGCTCAGCACATAGGTGCCGAACGGGTAACGGGAAAGGAGGCTGAGAAGGACGCTGTTGTTATCCGTCGCGACTTCAGACGTCGCCTCATTGGTCGGGAGGGCAAACGCCTCGGTCGCGTCGCCGATCGAATCGACTTCGACGGCGGCGGGCTGCCGTTCCTCCAGCTTGGTGACAAAAGTTGTGGAGACCAGTTCATCGAGCTGGATTTTTCCGTGTCTCGCCGATAACTTGGCCAGCTTGACATCCAGGCCATCAACGAAGATCCCGATTGCACATGACTTACTTCCTCTGAGTGATGCCATAATCCTATTGACCTCTGTATATGAACATTATTGTTCTTTGGGAACAAGATTCAGCAGCTGTTGCAAGCGGCGTTTATTATTCGCAAAGTTCACAGCCGTTTCGAGCGTGATCCTCTTGGCCAGATACAACCGCTTCAGATCCTGCTCCATCGTTATCATACCCTGGTCCCCCGATTCGGCCATCATCTGATAAATTTCGCCGGTATTATTGTTCTTGATTGCCGCCCTGACGGACGGGGTAGCGAGCATGACTTCCTTCGTCAGGACAACTTTTTTGTCGAGTGACGGGACGAGCTTCTGGGATATCACGCACTGCAGGACATCCGCCAGACGGTTCCGCACGCGTTCCTGTTCGATCGGGGGCACTTCACCGATGATACGGTCGATGCTTTCCCCCGCGGAGGAGGTGTGAAGCGTTGAAAAGACCTTATGGCCGCTGTCGGTGATTTCCAGTGCCGTGAGGATCGTATCCGGGTCGCGCAACTCGCCGATGACGATGATATCGGGGTCCTGCCGGAGCGCCTGGACTGCGCCTTCCTTAAAGGAGAGGACGTCGCGGCCGACCTCTCGGTGGCGGATAATGCAGCGGTCCGACTTATGGACATATTCTATCGGCGATGAAATAATGACGCAGTGCGCATCGACGCTGTGGTTATTGGCATCGATAATGGTATCGAGCGTGGTACTCTTGCCTGATCCGGTGATGCCGGTTACGAGGATGAGGCCCTGCTGTGTATGGACAAGGCTCAGCGTCTTGATGAGGTTCGGATGGAGTTCAAGGCTCTTATAGGCGCGCACGGACGCATTAATGGCGCGCATATTCAGGGCGATCTGATCGAGATCGAAATAGGCATCGGCGCGGAACCGGTGCATTTCGTCATTCTGGATGATCGAATAGGAAAAATCGATATTCCGGTTTTCGTAGAGGAACTGGCGCTGCCGTTCCACGAGAATCGTCTGGATGAGGACATTGGTCTCGTCAAAATGGAACTGGGGCCAGGTCTCGTCCGGTTTTTTATCGCCGTAGACCCTGTACCAAATCCGTCCGCCGGAACCATAGCCGCCGAGGTCAATATCGGAAGCATTGATTTCCAGCATCTTCGACAGGAGAGAATCGAACATTCTTTTCACCAGCACGCGTTCCTCCTGAGACTGGCGGGCGACGAGATCGCCTATCAGCATCTGTCGTTCGACGCCGAACGCGGTCTCAGGAATGTTCTTAACGATATCTTTTATTATGGAGACTGCTTCGATCATTTTTCCCGATTTACCTGATTTTAGTTTGTATAAAGTGTTTCTTTAAATTATTCCAATATTTCTTTAAATTTTCGCCGGTTAATATAGATAAATTTTCCACACATGTCAAGATAACGGCCAAAAAAAAGCCTTGTCGCCAGGTCCCGGGCATACAAGGCAGAATATGTGAATAGTATGTCGATGTCGAAAAAACCCTCATTTTTCGCATTTTAAGAACCTATCCTTCTTTCATGAACTTCGATCTACCGGTTGTAGACTATTCGAACCGGTTTTCCGTCACCTCGTATCAATTTTGAGACTGACAGAAAGGAACAGCGCCTTCAAAACCATCTTATTTCCACTATTCTTTTGCATAATCTGATCGAAATCCTGACACCAAAATTACATCACAATTCCCCTCTTCGCAATAGTGCCTGTGAGCGGGATCATTGCGGATTTGTTCGACCTAATCCTCTGTCGTGGTCGAGATAATCTCTTCTATCGTGGTAGCCCCTTCGAGCATCCGTTCCATACCGGATCTGCGCAGGGTCCACATACCGTCTTTGAGCGCCTGTTCGCGGATCGCGTTTTCGTCGATCTCGATGCCTGCGCCGACGATGATCTGTTTAATTTCACGTGTAAAATAGAGAGCCTCATGGATGGCGGCTCTTCCCTTCCACCCCTGGGCGCATTTATCGCAGCCCACCGGTTCAAAGAACGTCGCGCCGTTGAGCATTTCCTCGGTGAAGCCGAACTTCAGGTAGACGGTACGTTCCTTCTCCGACAATTTTATCGGCCGTTTGCAGTTATTGCAGAGCGTTCTGATAAGCCGCTGTGCCACAACGATATTGATCGCGTAGGCTATGAGGAAGGGTTCGATCCCCATCTTAAACAACCTGGCGACGGCGCTGGGAGCGTCGTTCGTGTGAAGTGTTGAAAAGGTCAGGTGGCCCGTATTTGCCAGTTTAATGGCTATTTCCGCCGTCTGTTTATCGCGCATCTCGCCCACCAGGACGATATCGGGGTCATGGCGCAGAATACCGCGGATGGCCTGATCAAAGTTCATCTTTGGGCCGATTTTCAGCTGGCGTGCGCCCCTGATCAGATATTCGACCGGCTCCTCGACTGTCAGGACGTTGACGGTGGGATCGATGACCTGGTGGAGGGCGGCGATCAGTGTGGTACTTTTACCGCTGCCGGTCGGGCCGGTCAGGATGACGATCCCCTGCGGTTTGGAAATGGCCTTATAGAAGAAATCCTTCGCGGGCCCCTGCAGACCGAGCTTATTCAGATCGGTGATGACCTTACGGTCATCCAGGACGCGGATGACGACGCTTTCGAACTTGTTCTTGATATCCGCGCCGACGATCGGCATGATGGAGATACGGAATCTGATCTGGTGCGTGTCGATCGTCCGCTGGATAAATCCGTCCTGGGACATTTCGCGTTCAAAGCGGTCGACGTTTTTGGAGCGGTCCTTGATAACGGCTGCGATAGCTTCGCACATGGTATTTTCCTGCACGTACCAGAGTCGGAGGCTGCCGTCGATCCGGAAATAAAACTCGGTGCGTTTCCCCTCCTTACCGATCACATGGATATCGCTGGCCCCCTGGCGGACCGCCTCGACGAGCAATCCCTCGACGAGGTTCACCAGTGCGCTCCTGTTGATTTCGGTTTCGAGGGCCTCTTCATCGAGTGTATTCTCGTCGGTGTCGGTGGAGAGGTCGACTTCGGCGTCGGCGAGTAATTTCAAAAACTCGTTTTCAATGGCGATGGCATGTTCCATCACCGCCTGGACGGTCTTGAGCCGGCAATAGCAGACCTCATATTTTTTCACCCCGAAATACCGTGCGACCACGGGGATATTGCGGTCGGTCGGATCTGAGGCGACGATGATCAGCTTATCCTGCTGTTTCTCATCGAAGCGGTACGGGAGCATCATCGTGGTGATCATCAGGTCCCGGTAGGCGTCAGGGAGGATCTCCACGTAATGTTTGATGAAATCGATCCGTTCCTGTGTGAGGTCGGCTTCCTGGATATGGATCTCCCGGAAGGCGTAGAGGTTTGCGACTTCCCGGAAGACCGCATCGTGGTCGACCTTGAAGTCATTGACGAGTATCTGGCCCAGATTCCGGCGCGTCTTCTTGTCTTCGTTCTCCCGGACCTGGAGCGACTTTTCGAGGGTCTCGTAATCGACGATCCCCTTCTTCAGGAGCGTGTAGCCGATTTTATCAGTGATGTCGATGTCTGCCATAGGTTCAACCGAAATAATTTTTCCTCAAGAATTTTCCGGCTGTCTCATTGCGCACCCGGTGCCGTACTCGGGTGGAACGTTGCGGTCTCCGACGACACCAGTGTCAGGAGCGTCAGGACGACCATGATGATCAGGCTTATCCAGAGCTGGATGAAGTCGATCGCATTACGCATCTTATAGGTTGTTTCCTTTTCGTAATACTCCGCCAGCTGGAGCGAGGTATGTTTCACGGTGCCGGTTTCCGCGCCCGAATGAAAGCGCGACAGCGCGGTTTTCGTGAAGACTCCCGAGGCTTCGAACGCTTCGGTGATGCCGGCGCCCTTCTCGACCATCATCGGGATCGCGATGGTTTTGATCTGGAACTCCATATACTTGTTCCCGCAGGCCTCGGCGGCCATCTTGATGACGTCGATATTCTCGCCCGACCCGCTGTAGAGGGCGTAGAAGACGCGGCAGAAAATTTCGATCGAGGTCTTATGGAGCAGCGTGCCGATGATCGGGACCTTCCAGATATACTTATCGCGGACGAACCGGCCGCGGTCGGTGGTAAAGAACCTGAGCGCGAAAAGAAGCGGCACGATCGTAACGATGAGGATGAGGACGACATACTCCTGCAGCGTATAGCTCATCTGGAGGGTTGCATAGGTCATGGGGAACTGGCGCATATCGACCTTCAGCCGGACGAACACTTCGGCCATGCTCGGGAAGATGTAGGCCACATAATAGACGCATGCGCCGGCAAGAGCGATGAGGGTCACGATCGGCATGATGAGGGCGCTCTTGAGGTTTTTCTTGAACTCCGCCCGCCGTTCGAGGAACTTCGCGGTGCTGTCATAAATCTCGGCCATGTTACCGCTCTTCGACGCAAGGCCGAGCATATGTGCGGTAAAGCGTCCGAGGACCGCTTCCTGTTTGATGAAAACCTTCTCGCTGTCCTTCCCCTGTTTCAGTTCGTTGTTGATTTCCCTGACGGCATCGCGCAGGGTCTTGTTGGTGATATCGTTCACCATCAGCTGGAGGATTTCGTTGAAGGGCAGCTTCTGGCGGATCAGGTCAGCGCTCACGCGGACGAAGGTCACGATTTCCGCCGTGGGCGGTTTGAGTTTGAGGTCAAACGGTTTCTTCTTGACGCTGAGGACGCGGAAGCCCATTTTCGAAAGAGCGTCCTGGACCTCCTCGCGCGTGAACGCCTTCTGTTCGCCGCTGACCGGCTTCTCGGCGCCGCGCTGCACCTTGTAGAGAAACGTCGCGCGCGGAAGGACGCGCAGGAGTTTGAACTTCCGTTGTGAGGCCATCTGTTCGGCCTTCTGTTTTGCTGAACGCGGATTCTCGGCTTCGATGACACCCTGGATGGGTTTTCCCGTAGCAGACAAACCTTCAATTCGAAATTCAGGCATTGATCATTCCCCTCATTATGTCTTTACCTTTTTATTTTTCTTCCTTCTTCATCCGACGCGTTAATGTACACTATCATCTCGTAAAAACGAACAGCCATGTGTTCTTTATCACAACCCCATCCCTCCGGGGAAGCACGTTTTGCCACATTCCGCCTGCACCCACCCCTTCCGGCAGCAGGGTTGCCGATCATCACGGTTTTTCATTTTTTTTAAAAAAAAAGGCGCTACCCGACAGTGAATTGCCGTCAGGCAGCGCCTACGCTGGTCGACAATCGCTTACCTACGCATTGTCACCCTGGAGTCGAACAAAATCTCTGTTTACCAGCCGTTGTACGTAATCGATGTTTTACCGGTATCGTCGGACGTGCAGGTTGCGACCCACGCCGTATTCACGGTCGAGGTACCGACAATCTGGCACGAATTCGAAGCGACTGTTCCGATGGTATAGGTACCATTCGCGTCCGCTGACATTTTCGACGGTATGGCGTAGTTTGTATATGCGTTACCGCCTCCGCCCATCGTCGTTGGACGAATCTTGAACTGGTATGCGTTCGCGGCTATATTGACAAGGCTGGATGTCACGCCATCCTTATTGGCCTGTGTGCTGTGCGCGCTGAACTGCGAAATACCGACTGCAATCGCGATACCCACGATGATAACACCGAGGATAATCAGAAGAAGCTGTTGCTGACCCATATATCTCTCCTTTGTGAATGTGAATTGTGATGGATGCTGTTATTTATTTACCAACCGTTAAAACTTACAATTGTCTTTCCCGAATCGTCGGCCGTGCAGGTTGCGACCCAGGCTGTATTCACGGCAGAGGTCCCCTGGAGCTGGACCTGGTCTGAGGTGGAGGATATGACCGAATAGGTGCCATTCTGGTCACTTGCCAGTTTTGAAGGGATCGTATAGGCCGAATAGCTATTCCCTCCGCCGCCGAGTGTCACTGGCCTTATTTTATACTGATAGGCGTTTGCGGAAATATTCTGGAGGCTCGACATTATCGCGTCTTTATTGGATTCTGTGCTATTTGCGCCGAACTGCGCAATTCCGACCGCGATTGCTATGCCGACGATTATGACACCAACGATAATCAATAACAGCTGTTGCTGTCCCATACTTTCTCCATTTCATTTCCATCGGTTCAATTTCATTGGATATTAATCCGACAAGCAGCGTGCCAATCCATTCATTAAAATAGTTTCATTTTGCTCAAAATTCGGGCCATTTGCAGACATTTTTAGAATATTCTCATAATAACTATGATAATGCTGTAAAAAATACATCCATGGATGTACAATTTGCCGGTAAATTTTTAAAGTGGAGATTTTTATTGAATAAACAGCCGGTAAAAGCCACATTCTTCAATTCCGCATATAAATTCAATAAAATCAGGGGCTTAAAGTGAGAGAGGATCCGGCCTCACCTGGAGGAGTATACTCCACTTCTTGCCTCAGGCGAGAAAAAAAATCCCGCCGCGGGGGTTAGACCGGGGCGGGATGATGTTCAAGAAAGGGGTGCGGATCAGCGGAGTAAAATCATTTTCCGGACCTGGTTAAACGGTTTCGCATGCTGGGAAATCGGTTCAGCG
>JAWOKN010000061.1:0-4119 GCA_033854175.1 Bacteroidota bacterium
AAGCTCATCCTCGTCTCCGTCATCGATAACCTCGTCAAGGGGGCCGCCGGCCAGGCAATCCAGAATATGAATATCATGTTCGATCTTCCCCAGGAAACAGGACTCAAAGGAAAGGATCACCGATAATGATTACAGAAGCTCAGGGCGGTCTTACGGCCCCAAGGGGCTTTTATACCGCCGGGATACACTGCGGTATTAAAAAAATGAAGAAGGACCTTGCACTCCTTTTTTCCGAAACCCCGGCACGCGCCGCCGGCATCTTTACCACCAACAAGGTCCCCGCCGCCCCCGTCACGATCGATAAACAGCAGCTCGCCCGTTCCTCCCGGTTCCGCGCCATCGTCGTCAATAGCGGCAACGCCAATGCTTGTACCGGCGAAAGGGGGTATAACGACTGCTGGGAAATGGTCCGGCTCACGGCAGCCTCCCTCGGCATCACCGAACGCGAGGTCCTTGTCTCCTCCACGGGGGTCATCGGTCAGTACCTCCCGATGGAGAAATTGGAGCATGGCATACGCGATGCCGCCGCCATGCTCGATGCCGACGGCCATACCGCCGCCGCCGAGGCAATCATGACCACCGACAAGTTCTCAAAGGAATTTGCCGTGAAGGTCGACCTGAACGGCGCCGAGGTCGCTATAGGCGGCATGGCCAAGGGTTCCGGCATGATCGCCCCCAATATGGCCACCATGCTTGCCTTTATTACCACCGACGCAAACATCTCCTCGGAACTTCTCCATTCGACACTCAAACATGCCGCCGACCGCTCGTTCAACCGCATTTCGGTCGACGGCGACACGAGCACCAACGATATGGTCCTTGTCCTGGCAAACGGCGTCGCCGGGAATGAAAAACTCGTGAACCAGGATCATCCCGCATACCGGCTGTTCTATGACGCGTTCGAACAGGTCCTCATCCGCCTTTCCAAAATGATCGTCATGGACGGCGAGGGGGCCACGAAGTTTATCGAGATCCGCGTCACCGATGCAAAATCCGAGGAAACGGCTGTCCAGGCCGCAAAGGCGATCGCAAACTCCAATCTCGTTAAAACCGCCATCCACGGCGAGGATGCCAATTGGGGGAGGATTATCGCCGCCGTCGGCTATTCGGGGATCGATTTTAACCCCGACCATGTCGAGATCTTCTTCGACGACGTTCCGATCCTCGGGCGCTGCTATAAGATTAATTTTTCGGAGGACGAGGCATCACGCGTCCTGAAACAACGGGAGATTACGATTACCGTCAACCTCCATCAGGGGAATGCCGCCGCCTCGTTCTGGACATGCGACCTGTCGAAGGACTATGTGGCGATTAACGCCAACTACCGGACCTAGCAAAGGATCCCCCCGTGACGACCATATCTGAAAAGACCGAAATACTGATCGAAGCCCTTCCCTATATCCGCCGCTACGGCGGATCGACGTTCGTCATTAAATACGGCGGGGCCGCCATGGTCGACAATGACCTCGAAGATGCCTTTGCACGCGATGTCACACTTCTGAAAACCGTCGGCATCCGCATCGTCATTGTCCACGGCGGCGGCAAGGAAGTGACCCAGATGGCCGATAAACTCGGGCTTCATACCCGGTTTATTCAGGGCCAGCGGTATACCGACTCGGAGATGATGGAGGTCGTCCAGATGGTCCTCGCCGGTAAAACCAACAAGGATATTGTCTCCCGCATCAATCTCCATGAAGGCAATGCCGTGGGCGTCTGCGGCATCGACGCAAAACTTCTTACCGTCCGGAAATATTCTCCCGGCGAAACCGATCTCGGCTTTGTCGGTGAGATTACCGGCGTCAATACCGCCTACCTTGCCGGTATGCTGGACCAGAATATCCTGCCCGTCATCGCTCCCGTCGGCGTCGATCGGTCGGGCCAGACGTATAATATCAATGCCGACGTCGCCGCCTCAAGGGTCGCAGCAGCCCTCCGAGCCGAAAAACTTGTCTATCTCAGCGATGTCAAGGGGGTCATGATCGATCACCACCTGGTCCATAGCATCGAACAGCAGGAGGCCGAACGCCTCATCCGCGACCGGATTATTACCGACGGGATGATTCCGAAAATTCAGTCGGCGTTCCATGCGCTCGATGCGGGCGTCGGGAAGGTCCATATGATCGACGGCCGCGTCAAACATTCTCTCCTCCTGGAAATTTTTACCGATGCAGGCGTCGGTACCGAGCTGATCCATTCGTCTTTACAGACTGCCAACCCCCCGTTGCAGTCGTCCGAAAGGTTCCAGAATTAGAAGGAGGTATTTTATGATCGATAAACATGCCCGTCAATACGCTATTAAGGAAGTCATTATTTCAACAGAGGTCAGCAGCCAGGATGATCTCCGGCACGCTCTCAGAAAAAGGGGTTTCCACGTGACGCAGTCGACCTTGTCCCGGGATCTGAAGGAACTCGGCGTCGGGTGGGTGACCAGCGGCGAACGCGGCCGGTATGTTTTCCAGCCGGCGGCGTCGGAGACCGCCATTCTGCGCCCGTTTGTGGGATCCCAGGTCCTCTCGATGAATGCCAATGAGTCCGCCATCGTCATCCGGACCCTCCCTGCCTGCGCAAATGTCGTCGCCGAATTCGTCGACTCACTCCGGAACACCGATATCATCGGCACGATCGCAGGCGATAACACGCTTCTGATTATTCCGCAGTCGCATAAGAAAACAAAACATATAATGGAATTTTTAAAGGCTAAACTTATAGAAGGACATCAATGAAGAAGAAGATCGTTGTGGCGTATTCGGGCGGCCTAGATACCTCCGTCATGGTGAAATGGCTGATGGAGAAGTATGATGCCGATATCATTACCGCGACCGGAAATCTGGGCCAGCAGAAGGAGTTGATCGGCATTGAAGAGAAGGCATATGCGACGGGCGTCTCCCGCGTCTATATCGAGGACCTGACCGAGGAGTTTATCACCGGTTATATCTTCCCCGCACTTCGCGCAGGCGCTCTCTACGAAGGGGTCTATCCGATGGCCACGTCGCTCGGCCGCCCGCTCCTTGCCAGATATCTGGTCGAGGTCGCCCGGAAGGAGGGGGCCGCAATGGTCGCCCACGGCTGCTCGGGCAAGGGGAACGACCAGGTCCGCTTTGAGGTCTCCATTGCCGCCCTCGCACCCGACCTGAAGGTCCTTGCACCACTCCGCGATTGGGAGTTTACTTCGCGCGACGAGGAGATTGTCTATGCACGGAAACATGGCATCCCCGTCAAAGCCACCACATCGAATCCCTATTCGATCGATGAGAATATCTGGGGTACAAGCATCGAATGCGGCGTCCTCGAGGACCCCATGAATGAACCCCCGGAGGATGCCTACCAGCATACCACATCCCCCCATCTTGCGCCGGATGAGCCGGAAACCCTCACGATCGAATTCGAGTACGGCATTCCGGTCGCACTCAACGGGATGGTTTTGGATGGCAGGCAATTAATTCATATACTCAACGAAACGGGCGGGAAACATGGCGTCGGAAGGATCGATCTTGTGGAAAACCGGCTCGTGGGCATCAAATCCAGGGAGATCTATGAGGCCCCTGCCGCGACGATTCTCCACTTCGCCCATACGGAACTCGAACGGCTGACTCTGGAAAAATCCGTGTTTCATTTCAAACACCTGCTGTCCCAGGAATATGCTAATCTGGTCTATAACGGCCTCTGGTTTTCCCCCCTCCGGCAGGCGCTTGACGGGTTTGTCGGCGAAACCCAGAAAACCGTGAGCGGAACCGTGATGGTGAAACTCTATAAAGGGAATATGACCGTAGCAGGCAGGAAATCTGTCCACTCGCTCTACCAGACACATCTGGCCACCTATACGAGCGGGGATCAGTTCGATCACCGGTCGTCCGAAGGGTTTATCAGGATCTATGGCCTCCCCCTGAAGACATATCACCAGGTACGCTATAATAATAATGGAGCATCCAAAAAAGAACCGGCGATCCTCCGCCAGCAGTAACCGGCCGAATCTCTGGCAGTCGCGGTTCAGGAAAGGCCTCGATCCGCTTGCCCTCCGGTTTTCCTCCTCCCTCGGCGTCGACAGACGCCTCTGGCTCGAGGATATCGAGGGGAGCCTTGCCCATCTCAGGATGCTCGCCAGGTGCCGTATTATCCCCC
>JAWOKN010000062.1:0-7221 GCA_033854175.1 Bacteroidota bacterium
ATATTGTAATAACTCACACCGGGTGATCCGCCCATATTGGTCGAACTGGTGATGCCGGTGACCAGGAGGGTTGATCCGTCGTCCCACGTCGCCGTGGGAATCTGGCCGCCGTTCTGGTCCTGCTGCAGGATGCCGCCCGTGGCGAACTCGAGAGTCCCCGTGCTGGTGACGACGATGGCATAGGGCGAATTGGCGGCGGGTGCCCCTGTCTGGACGAGTGTACCCCGTACAAGCATCGTACCGTTTGCGATAATGAGATTGAGGGTTGTATCCCCGTCCCCGATCACAGCAAGCTTCGCTCCGGCTTCCACGGTTGATGCACCGACATATGTCTTGACCGTATCCTTGACGAAGACACTGTCTCCGCTGCGGATAGTGGTAGCATGGAGGGTGTCGGGTATCGCAGGTGCGGGCCACACCCAGGTAGCGCCGTTATACTGTTCCCAGGTAGACAGGGTATCCCAGTTGCCCGTCTGATGGGACCGGAAATCTCCGGTAACCTGCCCGAACGCGAGGGTTGAAAAAACTCCCGGAATCAGGCAAAGGCAAAGCAAAATTCTCCTGTAGTTCATATGCGATCCTTTATGATAAATGATGGTTGTTGCAAAAATTATTTAATCAGTAGCATTTTCAATGTTTTAGAAAAGATCTGCGCGCCGGCATGCCCGGGATCATTCGATAGAGGTTCCGCGACAAGTCTGTAGAAATACACACCGGAGGCGAGGCCGGATCCGTTAAACGGCATCTGTTGGTGACCCTGATCGAAAGGGATATGATCAAAAACTTTGCCAACCTCCTGGCCAAGAACGTTAAAGATCTTGAGAGTAACGTCCGACGGTTCAGGCAGATCGAACTGTATCATGGTCACAGGGTTGAACGGATTCGGATAATTCTGATACAACTGGTAGGACTCCGGGAGGTCGAATATGTGGCTCGGGACGATCTTCAGTTGTTCAGGCTGCACCGAAGCGGGATTTGCCCGTAAAAATGTCACGTTGACGAGTGGTCTGGTCCCCTTAAATGAGAGACCCTTCGAAAATCCGCCATCGGTGGTATCGAGCGGCCCTTCAAATGCCGAATCTATCAATGCGATGATGCTATCCAGGGCCCGGAAGTCGAAGGCATAATCGAACATATGCACTTTTATCTGTCTACTGTGTGAGTCCAGAGAATCCTTCAGCCAGCCCATCATGACCGAGTCACCCACATGGGCAATGTCCCTTAATGTCAAACCACGAAAGGCATCCCCTCCCTGATAGATCAGATCACCCAGTCCGGGCGGATTGATCCCGATATCGCTTGCCATGATGTTCACCTTCAGCGCGATCATATTCGCCATCAGACTGTTCTTTTCCTTGGCAATCGGAAGTGAGGTCTGTTTACCTTTCAGGACCTTACCTGTCTCGGTAAAGAAGTCGAAGGGATGCGCGGCATCTGACGCCGGCTGCCCGGCGCCCCTGGTAGAGAGGGTTTTGAGGACATCGCCATATTTCATCATCTGCAGCCAGCCGTAATACTTCGAGCTATCCAACGGGACCTTTTTGTTCCTTCCGACGACAAGCCCGGTTGGGCCAAAACCTACAGGGCTCTTCGGGTTCAGCATCGCCGCCAGGGCATTGACGCGGTTCGGCATCGGGAGGCGCAAAATGCTCCCCGCCACGATATATTTTGACCGTTTCCCGCTCACCTGCGTACCCGTGCGTGTCCACCAGTAACCCGTGAGTTTAACAGTTTTCGCCGTCCAGGCACGGCCAAAGATGTGGACGGGCTCACCGGTTGTTATCGGTGTAAGGAATGTGAAATCCCATTTCTTCAGTTTGGGATCCGCTGTCGCGTGTGTCGAAGGCGGAAGGGTTGTCATCGGGAACGAGGTATCAATGGCCGAACCGAACTCCGCATGGAGGCCTGTGACATCCGAGGCATATTCTGTCAGGATCAATTCGAATTCGTCCTTGTCATTTTTGAGGGGGACGAACTTATTCACCTTCTGTTTATTATCGACATCGAAGGCAATCGCACGGTGTGAAAATGTCCGGTAGCTGGCGAGGTAGGCCGAATCCCGGATGAACAGGGCCGTGATGCTTCTATCCCTTTCCATGACGACCGTCAGTGGATTCAGAGACGTGCTGGTATCGCCGCCCCAGGCCGAAAACTTCCAGCTCAGATCCAGTGCCTCGGCAGTCAATCTGACGCTCATTCCGTGCAGATAACCGGGCTGATCGGGGTCCTTCATGATTGTTCCCCCGCCCTGGGGGACATCAAGTGTGAGAGTGTAGACATTGACCGAGAAAAATGCCCTGATTGTATGTCCGGAGGTCACATTGACGAACGTATAGCTTGTCAATGAATCCGTGCGCAGACCGTCAACGACGACTGAATCGACATGATAACCGGTAGCGGGTGTGATAAGAAAATCCTGTGACTCGCCATGGTTCAGGGTAATCTGTCCTTCGGGTGTAATCGAGCCGCCGGTATCGGCTGAAGCGTCAATGACATACTGGTTTATGGCAAAATTGGCCGTGACGATCTTATTGCCGTTCATGAGGATGGAATCTGGATTGACAGAACCCGTCAGATCCCCCGTCCAGCCGGCAAAATGATAACCGGTATTCGGGACTGCGGTAAGACGGACAACCGTCCCCTCGGCATACGACGTCGAGTCGGGAACTTTCACGACGGCACGGTTTGTCGCATTGACAGTCAGCGAATATTCCGGGGGTGGATTTTGTACGAACGTCGCACTTATCGTATGATTGTCGGTGATGCCAGAAAACGACCGGCTTGTCAAAGGACCCACGGACGATCCGTCGACGAGGACATCGCCAATGTGGTAGCCCGGTGCGGGCGTGATGGAAAATGTCTGACTGCCGCCATAGCTCACATTGACGATACCGAGTGGTGAAATTGATCCATGAGGATCGGCGGAGGAAACGATCCGCATGATCAGAGGAGCATCCGGGGCTGCATCCGGGGGTATCCAGTCATAGAGGATCAGGGGTGAAGATGCAGCGGTATGGGCGAAGATATTCGAAAGTGAATAGCCGGATGCTGCAGGGCCGCCCAATTGTGACGACCACCCGACCCGTCCGCCTGTTGCCGATCCCGGCCCGTAGCAATTAAACTCCCCATACAGGGCCGGTGTGACGTTCCACGCCTGCCAGCCGGCGGGATTAAGTGCGGAAGGCTCAAAGGTATTGAGGAAGACGGTCCGGGGGCTTCCCTGCCATGGTCTCCCGAGGTACACGGATGTAACGGGAACCCCGTCATATCCCAGGGAATCGAAGACCAGTGTGCAATTACGGAACACATATCCAAACAGGGATGAGGCATCCGTACTTGCTGCGGTAAGAGTACTCGAATTCCGTTTCTCATGGATCGTACAGCTGTCGAAAACGGCGATATTTCTGCCAAAGATGAAATCGACCGTACCCTCGATATAGCACCCCTTGTGGTACATCCTGCCTGTACCGCTTCCGCCCCAGGAATAATAGGTATCCTGGAATCCGAGGATTCTGCAATTGATATATTCATGGCGGTCACCCTGGGTCCTCAATGCGACGGCCTGTGTACCGGTCACACCCTGTTGCGGGGCGTAGGTATTCTGGATCGTGATATCCTTCGCGACAAAATCGCTCGCGTCGATGGCAACGGAGAATGAACCGCTCGTGCCGGGATTTCCCGAACCATAGCGGTCGGCGTAATCGTCGTAGGTGATAATGGTGCTATCCCTGTTTTCACCCTGGAGGACAACATTAATCTTTCCGCTCGAAAGCGTACACTTTTCGTAATAAACACCCTTTTTGACGAAGATCTTCCATTTCCCGGTATAGCCGTTGGGAACAGCGTTGAAGGCTGCCTGGACGGTGGTATAATTCCCGCTGCCGTCCTGTGCGACGACTACGGTCGTATCGGGAGCTGCAATTTGAGTTGTAAACGACAGTTCACCGCCATAACCTGTCCCCGAACTATTGACGGCGTACGCGCGCAGATAATAGGTCGTATTGCCTGTAAGTGGAGAAAGACCGCTTGCGAACGATCCCAGCCCGGCGCCGTCAATCGTGTGGTGATCTGCGGTTGTCGGTGATCCGGTCAGATTCCAGCAGACGCCGCGTGTGGTAACCGAATCGCCCCCCCACAACGTGACGTTTCCGCCGCTTACGGCTGTCGTGACCTGTATCGATGAGACCGCGGTGGTGGTGACAGTCGGGGGAACGACTGACGATAATGCGGTAAACACCATCTCATCCCCGTAGCCCGTGCCTGCGGAATTCGTGGCATAGGCGCGGAGATGGTAGGTAGAGCCGGGTACAAGGCCCGTGACGGAGCTCGTAAAGATCCCCGAACCCGTGCCGTCGGACGTTCTGGGATCGAGCAGGGTCGGTGATCCGGTCAGATTCCAGCAGACGCCGCGTGCGGAGACAGCCGCGCCGCCGTCGTTGGTGATATTTCCGCCGCTTGTGGCGAATGTGGTTGAAATATAACTCATTGCTGTCGTTACAACGGTCGGAATGGCTGCAGCCTGGGTTGTATCGGCGGTGGCAAGGACGAAGTCGCTGAACGAGTAAAAAGCATTCGAGGTAATCGAACCGGTCGTATCGGCTGTACCGCTTCCGCCGATGTTCAGCCAGTTCCCCGCCCCGTCATCCTTGGCGATGCGGAGGACGGACGCACTATAGGCCTGATCATCCGGTCCGTAATTCAGCTGGATTGTCGCACCAAGTGTGGGAGAAAGGTTCGCGCCGGTTCCCTTCGTCACCGTATAATACCGGACAGAGGATACGCTCGTAAGCGCCAGGGGGAGATTTCTTGCCGGCGGGGCTCCGCTTACGATCTGTGCGGTATAGGTGGTTGCGGTTGCAGCATCCTGGTTGACAGAAAGCGTGAGGGGGCGGTAAACGGATCCGTTGCCGATAGGAAACATTTTAACTGTCGGGTTCGCCGATGCGATCGTCTGGGTGAGGGGACCGTCGACATACGCCGATGAATTCCCTCCCAGAACCATGGCGGTGGAAGGAAGCGTGAGAATATTCGTGGCCGTTGTGACAAATTTCCCGCTCTCAAGGTTCAGCGCGCAATTGGCCGCCAGGGTAAACGGGAAATTGATGTGAACGGTGGAGTTGTTGCTCACCTTAAATGTTGTCGATGCGGAGCCTATCGTTCCGGGGCTCGAGACAGCAAACGACTGATCTGTACCACCGGCGAAATTGAGTGTACGCCTGCCGTACCAGCCGCTGGCACCGCTCTGGAGGGTCCCTCCGGTCACATTGACGTCCCCTTTGACCCTCCACTCCGCATAGGCGGCGGAGCTGTTGATCAGGGACCACTGCCCCGCGAGGACGGCGACATTTCCGTCGATGGTGATAATGGCTTTTGCGGATGTATCCGCACCGCTGCCGGTTGCGCTCAGCAGGGCCCTTGACCCGTTCACGGTCAGGTTTCCCCTGATGTTGATATTCTTTGTCTGTCCGCCTGAAAGGTTTGTAAGTCGCCACTGGAGGGCGTTTGAGCTCAGGACCGTCACGCTGCCATAGATGACCGTTCCGTCGGCAAAATTCGGCCCGCCATTGGCAGTCTGAGTGGTGGCGTTCCAGACAAGGTTATAAAGACTCTGTGTGTTGAGGTTCGTCGGTGTGGTGCCGGTGCTGCTGTCGATTCTGCATGTGGAACCGGTGCGCCATGTCGAGGAGGGTAACGATGATCCCCCGGAGGGAACGCTATGGACATACGTGGAGCCGTTTTCGAAGCTTATCCGGCCCGCCGGATTGACGCTTCCAAAGTTGTTCAATGTCCCATACACGGCCAGGTCGATGCTATCGGCACCATCGGCAACCGTAAGTATCCTGCTGAGGCCGACCACAAGTATTGCATTCGTGTCCACCGTCAGCTGATCCACCGTGGTATCCACGTCGAGTGTAACAGTATGGCCGTTCTGAATGAGTATCGCACCATCGAGTGAAGTGGGTACATTGGGGGCGGGGGTTACCCATGTTGACCCGTCCGAGCGCTCCCACGAACTGACATCGCTCCAGTTGCCCGACTGGTGTGACCGGAAAGACCCTTCCGGGGATTGAGCGAAAAGCGACGTTGAGATCGCCGCCAAGCCAGCGAACAGGGCTAATGTCCTGATATATTTCATTGATCCTGTTATGGTCATGATCTTACCGCAGGGACATCGGAAACCGTTTGAATGTAATTTCGGAACCACCTCACCGCCCCATGGCTTGTGCACCAGGGGGCGGTGGGTGAGGATTTATTTTCCCATTTACTTAATGAGCATCATTTTCTTCACGGCCGTATACCGCTGCATGCTCGTTCCATCGTCGGGATTGGATGCTGAAGTCGTCAGACGATAGAAATACACGCCGCTTGCAAAATGCGAAGCCTCGAACTGGACATTCTGCGGGCCCGGATCCATCTGCTGGTGATCGAGCAGGCTCGCGACCTCCTGACCGAGGATATTATAGACCTTGAGTGTCACAACCGACGGTTCAGGAATGTCGAACTGTATCGTGGTCACGGGGTTGAACGGATTCGGATAGTTCTGGTACAATTGATACGACTCCGGAACCTCGAACGGAGCGCTCGACACCACAGGCGGAATTTCAGGCTTTACGACGTTCGGATTTTTGCGCAGGAACGATACATCCACCAGTATTTTTGTTCCCGTGAATGACAGACCATGCGAGAAACCGCCATCGGTGGTATCCAATGGTCCTTCAAACGCCGAATCAACCATTGCGATGACACTATCCAGATCATTGAAGCTGAAGTCATAGTTGAACCTGTGTACTTTCACAGGTCGGCTGCGCGAATCGACCGTATCCTTCTGCCAGCCCATCATGAGCGAATCACCCAGATGAGCCAGGGACCTCAATGTCAGGCCGTTGAAGTCATCCGATGGATTTCCCTGATAGATCAGGTCACCGAACCCGGGCGGATTGATCCCGAGATCGCTTGCCATAATGTTCACCTTCAGTGCGATCATATTCGCCATCAGGCTGTTGACTTCCTTTGCGATCGGCATTGACGTCTGTTTCCCCTTGATATCCTTACCCGTCTGGGTGAAGAAGTCGAACGGATGAGCGGCATCCGACGTCGGCTGACCGGCACCCTTGGTGTAGAGGGTCTTCAGCACATCGCCGTACTTCATCAGCTGCAGCCAGCCGTAGTACTTCGAGCTGTCGAGGGGAACCTTTTCGTTCTTGCCGATGACAAGGCCCG
>JAWOKN010000063.1:0-18225 GCA_033854175.1 Bacteroidota bacterium
GTGCCGTTCTGTGGGAGCAGCACAGAAGGGATGAGGCGTTGAGAATGTGGCACATGGCGCTTCAACTGGATCCGAACAACACGATCGCGAGGCGGAATCTTGAGCATTTGACCAATGAATACAGGGAGCCATCGGCACCGTCGAAGGTCTTTGACGATTTGTACCACTTTCAGAAAATTCATCTGTTGCGGTATTTTGAACAACATGGGAGAAATGCATTCGAATCTGTCACGGAGGCGAACCGCGTAATGGAGGTGATCCGCATGGCCTGGAATACCCACATCGCTCCGCGTGGAAAAGAGATCGACGCAATGACACCGGCAGAGAAAACGGAATTGTTTACCAGTGTGGAGATTGAGTTTTAGTGAGCCCAAATCCACCCGGAGGGATCCGACAATAATGGCTGATGGGAATGATGCCTGTCCCCCCCGATGTGTAAAGATCCGTATTACCGGTCCGCCGGAGGCTGAACAAACCCGCATGATGATGTCCGGGTACTCCCGGCGATTCTTTTACGTTATTGAACATATTCAGGCCTCGATATCTCTGTTCGCAGGTGAAAATTCCCCGCCAGCACATTGTCACCGGAAGTTGTGGATACCCGCTCCATGCGTATGGTAAAATGGTTTTGACGATTGTGACTGTTTCTCATCAGAGAAACAAACACCACATGATCTATTCTCTCCGGTGAAGTCCCGGTTCAAAGAGGGGCGATGGTGAACACTTTTCTTCAATCGTTCCCATCTCAACAAAAAGTTCAACCGGAAGAGAGCCGGCTGAGACTTTCTGCAGCGCCTGAAGGAGGGGCCGGTGGCAGAAGGATTGCGAAAATGCCCGCTTTGACCGGAATAGACAAGTTTGTTCTTTGCTTGATCCTGCTCAGACCGAATGCGTTGAGGTGTGAAGCGGGGGATAATTGCGTTCTGACCCACAGAGGGGTGGAAAATTCACGACCGGAAAGAACTGGAAGTGATGTCACATCGCACCCAAACCCGGACACATTATATGTGGATACACGGTCACAGTGTCTTTTCGCCGGACCCGGACCCGGAGCGCTGGTCCTGCGGGTAGACCCGATAAGGATGACAAATAAGGGTTACCGGCCCGGATTCAACAGCCGATGATGACGTGGCACGGTTGTTGAACCCTGATTGGGTAAACCGTTGAATCATCTTGGTAACGTCCCCCTGTGAGGAGAATGAATATGTTTCTCAGGGTGAATAGAGTTACACCATGTGGTGATATCGGGGTACATGCGGGTGTACAAGGCCCGCATCGATTCCATCCGGTACCGGATCATCCGTGGGGCATGTAAGGATTTCTTCGAGTGGCGATTGTTTTCTCTTGATTGGACATATTCGAAATTGAACCAGGCAGTATGGCAGATGGATCAAACATAATGAGGACGGCGGACAGCAATAAGCGAAGCGCGCTTCCGGCCATTTTGGCTCTGTCCACCTCCACCCCGGCGACTCGGTATTCACAGGAGGAGATTTATGCCTCCTTGTGCGACCATGCCGAATTTTACCGGCAGCCGGTGGTTCATCGGATATTCATGAACAGCGACATACGGCACCGTCATTTGTACATCGATTTGCATTCGTTTGATGGCATGGAGACCGTCGACGAGTTACACGAGCGGTACCGGCGCGGTGCACTTGAAATCGGAAAACAGGCAATCGAGGCCTGCCTGGCAAAAGGAGGTTTGAACGTCGCCGATATCGATTGCATCATTGTGGCATCGTGTACGGGTTATCTCTGTCCGGCACTCTCATCCATCTATATCAAGGAACTGGGCCTCCGGACCGATGTCCAGCGCGCCGACCTGGTCGGAATGGGCTGCGCCGGGGCAATGCCTGCGCTTCAGAGGGCTCATGATTTTGTCATGGCTTATCCCAGTAAGAAAGCTCTCGTTGTTGCCGTTGAAATCTGCTCCGCATGCTACTTTATCGATGATTCTCTCGAAACCGTCGTCGGTAATTCGATCTGCGCCGACGGGGCCGCAGCGTTGGTCATGGGAATGAGTCACGAAGATGTGTTTCCCAAAATCATGGGGTTCAATACCTTTCTTGAGCCATCCTGTATCGACCGGGTTGGATTCGAGCAACGTGAGGGAAAACTGAGAATTATCCTTTCAAAGGATATCCGGGATATGGCGGGGGGAATGGCGCGCGTATTGATCGACCAGATCCTCCACCGGTTCGGCATTACACAGGACCAGATCGCACACTGGATACTTCACTCCGGCGGCAGGAAGGTGATTGACGGGATCCGGGAGGAATTGGGGCTGTCCACGAAACAGGTTTCCCGGAGCAATTATGTTCTGGAAAATTTTGGTAACATGTCCTCGCCGACCGTACTCTTCGTCCTGCAAGCAACACAGCAGAGTTTGAACGGCGTCAGTCCGCCACGAAAAGGTGATTTGGGGATAATGATGGCCCTTGGTCCCGGGCTTTCTATTGAGGGGGCACTTCTGAAATGGTAGGCAGTATAATCCGGGTTTATGCATCGGCTTTTCCCACGATGGCGCTCACCTCTTCATCGGGATCTTCTTCATGGGATTGTGAATGAAGGCGATTGCATGCCGTGCACCCCTCCGCTTAGACTGGAATTCTTGATCGGATCATGAGATTTCTGAGGACGAACAGTACATTCGCAGGCCGTTCCGCGAGCCTGCGGACATACCACGGAAACCAGAACGTTCCATAACTGATCAACACTCTTGTCCGATGGCCCTGCCTTGCCAGCCTGAGCTGATCTTCGGTGCGGATCCCATAAAGAAGCTGGAACTCATAACTATCCCTCGGGAGCTTTTCATCAGACGCTTTCCGGATGACCCACCGGATTATCGATGGATCATGAGTAGCAATTCCCACCCGCGTGCTCCGCTCCTTCGCATCTTCGAGGAGGATTGACGCGAGCCGGAGATAGTTTCGATCGACACCGGATTTCTGCCTGTACGCCACGCTTGCCGGCTCTGCATAAGCGCCTTTTACCAACCGGATTGCAGGTCCCAGGGGGAGGAGGTTCTGAAGGTCTTTCTCCGTGCGGTAGAGATATGCCTGCATGCAGAGGCCCACGTTCGTAAAACCAGCCCTGGCTTTTCTGTAGATGGAAATCGTGCGGTCGACATACCGGCTCTGTTCCATGTCAATCCATACCATGTTCTTGTGCTTCACCGCGTCTTCAAGAATGAGACTGAGATTCCTCAGGCACACCTCCTCGCCCTGATCCATCCCGAGTTGCGTCAGTTTTACCGAAAGGCTTGTGTCGAAACCCCGGCTGCTGATTTCGTCCAGGGCATGAATGTAATGATCTCTGACATTGTCAGCCTCTGACTGCTGGGATATATTTTCTCCCAGGCGGGTCAGGACGGTATTGATTCCAGCCCCCCGCAGTCGTCCTGCGGCTCCGAGGGCATCTGCCAGTTCCTCACCCGGCATGAACCGCCTCACTGCACGTCGAATGAAGGCATATTGTGGAAGTGTTTGCCGCAGCTTCGGATTGTCTGATACCCAGAGCAGCGCGTTTCGGGCGAATCCCATGAGCTTTTCAAGGAGGTGATCAGGGGGAAATATAGCAAATTGTTCTCCGGTTGTCCAGCAAGTTTGCGGCCGTATCCGGTGATCCCCCGGGTATGGAGAACCCCCATGCGCCCGAGCTCTTCCCCCTTTTTAACTCCTGAACAGATAGCTCAGCTTGATGAAAAATCCGTCCTGCGTACGAAGGAGATTCTGAAATTTGAACGAATATGCGTCCTCAAGGCTTGAACCGTAGCCCGCAAAAAATACGGTACCGGGATTGGGTCGGTACGAGAAGAGCCAGCCCACCCGGAAGAGGTTGAGGGGTGTGCGACATTCGGCGCAACCACCCAGATGGCCGGAAACATAAGGGCTGCATTCTTCACAACCGGCAGACTCCTGAGATCCGCGACAAGGGCAAGAACGTCCTTATCTGCCGTCTCATGATACCAATCAACGGGCATGATCGGAAAGAGGGGAGTGTGATCGCGGCGTTGTCCCTCACGGATTGCCTGCACAATTTCACCATCGGTCCATTTTCCGAGCCCGGTTTTCATATCCGGGGTCAATTTACGGGAATAATAGATTCCAAAACCGGGACTTGTCCTGGTGCGGTCAAATACTCGAACGCCCCGGGGAAGTATTGTGACGTTCCCGGCACAATGACTGGTTCTTGAAAATGTACTTTTCCCTTGCGAATGTTGCGGAATCGGTCGGGGCGATGAAATGTTTTGTTGGTTTATCGTATGCTGTGTCCCACTGGCTTCAATAGAAAGAGCAAGTATACGAACAAGTGCAATGATAATTCCGATTACCAATCCGGCGATCCTCAGAACGGTCTGGCTACCCGTGACATGCATTCACGCCTGTGATGACGGGATGGTGATCTTCAATAGATGTGTAAATGTTTAATTGTTCTCACCGTTCAGAAAAACATGCGGTGTGTCTGTGGATCCGGGACGAGAAAAGGACTTCCAGAATAAACCCTGGGAGGAGGATATACCGATGGCGAATCACCGGAATAATATTCGCATGCAATGTTTGTACGCAGCCTGAGGCGGCAAGATCGGCCGTAAACCTATCTGCTTGTGAACAATCTGGGTCGCCAGAGGATACAGGAAAAACTTCAGCAGGCTTTGGGGGCAGATCTCGTTCGGGCAGCTGAGAGGCGATCAGGCATCGAAATCGTTTCCCTGAGGATGTGGTGTACTTCCGCCAGACCATCGTTCATCTGACGAACAGGTACGAACGATTGGTAATCAGAGGAGATGGTCCATTTTATACAGCATGATCTAACAAAAATAGCTGAAGAATTAAATGTTTCATGGCACTCCTAGTAATCGGAGTATTTGGTCCGGCATTATTAAGATTTTCTAAAAATATTTCTTAGAAAACCCTTGACAAATAATTTATTTTTTCTTACTGTTACGCCAGACCTCGTATACCAGCTATACCTGGTATGCCGAAGGTCCGCACATCTCGCGGAGTAACCTGTTATTTGAAATCCCTCTACCTCAATCCATCATTGGTGTAAAGTATGGCCATTAATCTCAAAGTACCGACAGCCCTTTACCACCAGATCGCAGATGATCTTCGTTCGAAAATAGAATCTGGCGAGTTAAAAGTCGGAGGACAACTTGGTTCGCAACAGGAGCTTGCACAGGAGTACGGAGTCAGCCTCATCACCGTTAAGAAAGCTCTCTCAACTCTCATCAACGAAAGAATCCTGTTCAGCCGCGTTGGCAAAGGAACATATGTGGCGCGTAAGTACGCCCCGACGGGATTTTCACAACAGAAGTCAATCGGTCTTGTCCTTCGTGATCTGCGTAGTCCGTTCTTCTCGCTCATTGTCCATGGCGCCGAGGAAGCTGCCTCTGAACAGGGCTATAGTATACTCCTTTCTACCTCTTCCGGCCATCCTGAAAAAGAAGAAGCGCAGATAGAACACTTCCGAAGAATCGGTGTGGACGGACTTATGATAGCCTCGATGAGTCATGTTTACCATCCCACACCGATCATCCGAACGTTGCTGAAGGAAGATTTTCCGCTCGTCATGGTTTCATATGTCAAAGATGATGACGTCCCGTTTGTGGGGACAGATCATGAGCTGGGAGGCTATCTGGCGACGAACCACCTGATCAAATTGGGATATGAGAGAATCGGCTACATCAACGGGGAAAAAGGGAACCTTGTCGGGGAAGAAAGAAAAAAAGGATATCTCCATGCACTTCACGCCGCGGACATCCAGGTCAGGGAAGACCTGATATTTCGCCTCCGGCTCAAGGGCGAATGGAACGATTTTCGTTCCGGGTTCGAGATCGGTGAAAAGTATACGAAATTGAAAACGAAGCCCGATGCCATCTTCGTTTATAACGACCTCGCAGCACTGGGTTTTCAGGAGGCGGTGATGAAGCATGGACAAAGAGTCCCGGACGATATCGCCATCGTCGGCTTTGATGACATCGAGCGCAGCGCCTACGCTGACGTCCCCCTGAGCACTGTCCGCCAACCGACGGCCAAGATCGGCCGAACAGCAATTGAAGCCTTGCTCCAGAAAATCAATGGCGCCCATCCTCCCATCCGTTCAGCACTGGAACCCACGTTGGTCATTCGGGAATCTTGCGGAGCGGCCAGGCGGGGTTTTCAACCGACCGAAACCGGCAAAAAAATGGCCATGCTGGAGGCTGAACGATGATTCGCGGGAGGAAGACATCTGGTGTTGTTTCAGCGGTCGCGGGAGGGGAGAAAATGATTTTTATCGCAGCCGATATACCTGGAACATCGAGCTTTTTCTCGTCTCGCACTGAAGTTTTTATAACGCAATGCCTGACACTCGAGCAAATGAGATTCTATGAAACTTAAAAACCGCTTTTTGAAATATTCTTTGATTTTTTTGTATCTCCTGCTTTTCAGTTATCTCTCCTCCGCCCAGACCAGCGGTTTTATCGCGGGGAGGATCCTCGACTCTGCGGATGGTTCGCCCCTGCCGGGAGCGAACGTGCTCGTGAAAGGGACATTACTGGGAGCGTCGACCGATTTGCAGGGCCGGTTTCGGATTTCCAATATTCCTCCGGGAACCATCACGGTTCGTGTCAGTTACCTGGGATATGAGAGTGCGGAGCAGCAGGTGAGTGTGAGCACGGGAGTTACCGCAACTCTGGAGGTCCGCCTGAGCCAGACCGCCGTCACAGTCCAGGGGGTCACGGTTACCGCACAACTCAAAGGCCAGCAGGAGGCAATTAATCAACAGGTCTCGTCCAACTCCATTGTTAACGTCGTTTCCCAGGAACGCATCCGCGAGTTGCCTGACCAGAATGCTGCCGAGTCGATTGCCCGCCTTCCGGGCATCTCGGTCGTCCGCGACGGCGGAGAGGCTCAGAAGGTCATCATCCGGGGCCTCGACCCGAAATTCAACAATATCACGATCAATGGTGAAAAGGTGCCCTCGACCGATCTGGTGGATCGCTCGGTGGACCTGAGCGCAGTCTCCTCCGATATGCTCGCCGGCATCGAGGTGTACAAATCACCAACACCCGACCGGGACGGCGATGCGCTCGGTGGAACGATCAATTTTGCTATGAAGAAAGCACCCGACGAACTCTTCGGGGATGTACGGGTTCAAGGCGGGTACAACGCACTGGAAAAGGACTACGGCAACTATCGAACGTCGGTCAACCTGAGCAAAAGATTTCTCGACAATGGTCTCGGTGTCGTCGTGACGGGAAGTGTCCAGCGTGCAAATCGCGGCTCTGATGGGCAGAACAACTCCTATTCCATTCCCTATGATCCGGCATCCGGCGAGCTGATTACGTACAGGGACGACAAGATGAAGCTTTCGGACAGAAGGGAAATCCGGAAACGCTATGGCTCCAGCGCCGTCTTGGATTTCAATGCGGGTGAGAACCACAGCTTTTTTGTCACGGGGTTCTGGAGCCGCACGGACAGAAACGAGGAAAGAAGGATAGAGGAGATCAACACCAGGGATAATCGGCTCATCTACGATTATCAGGACCACACCATCGGAACGCGGATCTATTCTGTGGGCCTCGACGGTAAACATCTTTTCTTCCTGCCTTTGATCGGACCGCTGGACCTGAACTGGCATGCGGCAAGCTCCGAGTCCAACCAGGAAAATCCCTTCGATTTGGAAACCACGTTCCGCCAAACCGGGGGACTGAACGCATTGGTGACCGACCAGGGTCCGGATGCATTGATGGCAAGCGTCACGCCGGACTTGTCGCAAACCACCCTGTACGATATGACGTTCTCCAGCTCGAACCTCCTCGACAAAAACCAGACACTCCAACTCAATGCAAAAACCGCGTATAATTTCGGCAACCTTGTTTCGGGCTCATTGAAATTCGGGGGAAAACTGACGATGAAAGCCCGGTACCGCAATCACGACCAGATCCTGAGCAACACGACGATGTGGACAGGGCTTGGTGTCGACATCTTCAACAAGCCCAGCGCGTTCTATCGCTCATTTGACCTCATGCCGGATGTGAATCACAGAATTTTGATGTCAAACTTTTTCTCTCAGGATGACCTGATCAGTCCGTTCCTCAGGGGGCAGTATCCCTCCTGGCCCACTCTCGGCGGCAGTTCGATTCATGATTTTTGGGACAATATGCACCACCTGGTCACTTCCAGAGGTGCGCTTTTTGATACCTCCATGACGGCAGCGGGTGACGCACAGGTAGTTGCTGAATCCTATAATGCCCACGAAGATATCCTTGCCGGCTACGGAATGACTGAGCTCAATATCGGTCCCAATCTGATGATCGTGCCGGGGCTCCGCTATGAACAGACAAAAAACAATTACAAGGGGGTCTATGGGACGAACATCATATCGTCGGAGGATATTCCGAGCATCGTGAGGGTGCGGGACTCGACGGGTGACCGGACCTACGGAACATACTTGCCTATGGTTCAGGCTCGCGTATCGATTCTGGATCAGATGAATATCCGCGTCTCTGCAGCCAGGACGCTCTCCCGGCCGAATTTCTATGACCTTGTTCCCTACCAAATTGTCAGTACCAGCGGTACGGTGGCAACAATTAACGAAGGGAACCCGGATCTTCTACCTGTTACAGCGTGGAATTACGACGTCTATCTTTCGTTGTTCAATCAGTATGGTCTCTTTACCGTCGGCTGGTTCTCCAAGAAGGTGGACAATGTTTCCTATATCCGGACCTCCTACATCACCTCGGGAAAGTACAAGGGGTATCAATTAACCCAGCCGGTGAATGCAGCTGACCCCTCGACGGTGTATGGAGGAGAGGTCGAGGTTCAGGCGAATCTCACCCTTTTGCCGAGCCCCTTCGACGGCATCGTCGTTTCCGGCAATCTCTCTGTGCTCAAGTCGAGAACGGTGGTCCCGCGCTTTTATGTAGAGAATAAGCGCATTCCAACGCCGCCTTTTCTCATTGTAAATGTTGTGGATACGGTTCGGGAGCTTCCGATGCCTGGTCAGGCCAACCTGATGGGTAACTTCACTATCGGGTATGAACGCCAGGGATTCTCCGGCCGACTTTCACTTGTCTATCAGGGCAAAAGTCTTGCAGTCATTGGTACAAGAGCCGAGACAGATGGGTATGTCAATCCCTACTATCGCTGGGATCTTGCCCTTCAACAGAAACTCTACGGCGGCCTTAGTGTATTTTTGAATGTCAACAATTTATCCTCAGTCACCGAGAGGTCGAGCAACGAACGCTATCTTACGACCGAACTGTATTATGGCTGGACGACAGATTTTGGTATTCGCTATAAATTTTAAAATCGTATTCGCGTAATTCACTGATGTTTCACCTCATTTCAGAGAGATTTTTATGAAGAAAAGAGATTTCTTTATCGGTGCCCTTTTCCTGATCGTTATGCTCATGATGACCTCTGTGAATCAGGGGTTTGCACAGAGGTTCGTCGATATCAATTGTGGATATGGCACTATTCGCGAGGTTATCACCGCAGACAGCCTCAACAGAGTTGCAAACCCCAATACGGTCTACCGTCTCCACCGCGGCACCGCGGATTCGGTGTATTACCTCGACGCAGCTGTCGGCGACTGGGGATCAATGCCGCTGAACATCATATCGACCGGCACGGGTGATTTTCCGACCATTATCGCGGCAACGCTCTCCGATGGCACCCCCTTCAGTCCGATTTTTAGCATCAAGGCGAACCTCTCCATGAACGGAGTAACGATCACCGCCAGGAACACTCTGGGGACATTGGCCCTGAGGATCTTCCACATCAGGACAGATAGTGTCACCCTGCGCTTGGAATACTGCAGGATAATCGAAGCGAACCAGTCCTCTATCCGCGCCGAGAGCCAACACGATCGGATATTCCTCAAGAATTGCCGGATAAGCAACGTCGCGCAAGACTGGTCAAATGCGAGGGTGGTCGATAACCGCACAGTTACCATCGACACGCTTTCGATGATCAACTGCACGTTTTACCGGATCGGGTCCCGGATCTATCGCGAAGGCAGCGGAATTCTTACCTACGGGTATTTCGATCATAACACCGTCGTCGATGTCGCGGGTCCGACGTTCCAACTGGGGAACACCTTGAACCTGGTGTTTACCAACAACCTGCTGGTGAATTGCGGCTTCCTCGGTCATGGCATGAGCTCAACCGGTGCAGTCGTCGACGTCAATTCGATCCCGTCAGGTCAATCTGCGTACATTTCCAACAACGTGCTGTATGCAGATACGGCAAGCCTCTCTGCGGCATACCACGTCTACAGCGATACTGTCACGTTTGTCCGCTGGTTCTCCGATACGTTGCTCACATTCATGGCCAATGCAGGAACGACGAACTTGAACATTGGAGATCAGGTGACGTTCCAAAAGGCTCCATGGGAACTTCCCGACGCAGTGCCCATTGACTCCATCGTCCGGTTGTACTGGATGCCTGCTTCCCCGATCGTCGACGATGCTTCGATCCTGAGGGTCGGCAGCATTCACCTTGTCAATCTTGCATACAATCCGAGCGCGACGGCTTACACGTTTGGTTCGGATGGCAGGCAGGTGGGCTCACTCGAGTGGTTTGCAGTCCAGCAAACTCAATCAGTTCCGGGGGGATGGAACCTCATCTCGGTGCCGGTAACTCCGGATTATTACACCAAGACTTTTCTGTTCCCAACCGCCGTTTCTGAAGCTTTTGCTTATAGTGGAGGTTATGTCGTCGCGCAAACGCTTGAGAATGGCGCTGCATACTGGTTGCGATTCAGCGGTCCTCAAACAGTTACCTTACTCGGACTGCCGCGGACACAGGATTCAATTGCTGTTGTACAAGGCTGGAATTTAGTAGGCTCAATTAGTTCTCCCGTCCAGACAACATCGATCGCTACGGAACCCGGAGGAATGATTGCATCGCAATTCTTTGCTTATGATGGCGGTTACACCCGCACCGATACGATCCAGCCCGGGAAGGGTTATTGGGTGAAAGTGAATCAGCCGGGCAAGCTGTATCTTTCATCGAGCGGAACATTCCAGGGGAAAAACCGCATAACGATCGTGCCGAGCGAGGAGCTTCCACCACCCCCGCCAGACGGGCAAATCTCCGACCTGAATTCCGGGATCCCGAAACAATTTGCCCTTGAACAAAATTATCCCAATCCCTTCAACCCGTCGACCGTTATAACGTATTCTCTGCCGGCCGGGGGAAGGGTGACGCTCATGGTCTATAACACGCTCGGACAGGAAATAGCGACCCTCGTCAATGCTGACCAAAAGGCGGGCTCCTATACCGTGCGCTGGGATGGCGTGAACGACAGGGGCACAAAGCTCTCAAGCGGTCTCTATTTCTATCGGCTTCGCGCGGGAGCGTTTGTGTCGACAAAGAAGATGATGCTGGTGCAATGAGCACCGGGTTCAGGTGTTCCTGAACGTGCCGGGTTTTGGGATGGGGTGATGCTCCATCCCGAACCCCCGGCAGCGGGCAGGAGGACATCCCCGGTATCCCTGGGCTCTGGTTCGACTGTCAGAGCATGGATGTATCGGCTGTTGATGTTTGCTCCTTCAGGAAAGCCGGACGAAGGTGATCTTCACGTCCGGTTTTGATAGAGTTCGAATGAAAACACAAGTCATCAGGTAGCGGAAGGGAAAGTTCCAGATGAAATAAGTTCCACCTGATACTTGGGAACACGAGTTACCAGATGTTACAGCGTCAAACTAATCCACCAAAAAGGACATATTCTAAGAAAGGGGTCATATCATGAAATCCGGATACAGATTTCTGATCCTTGGGCTTGTGCTCATTGTAAGCACATTGAACACGATGGCACAGCCCTCACCTGCAGTTGGTGATTTCGGATCAGTTGTTTCGGGTGCCTGGGAGACTGCCGGTACTTGGAGAATTTATAGTTTCAGCGGTAATGCATTTGACAGCATTGCGACCGGCGCCCCCAGTTCCAGTAAAAACGTGTTCATTCTGACTGGAACGACAGTCACATACAATACAAGCTCGCAAAACTGCGCGAATCTCGTCGTTCAATCGGGTGCAACCCTCCAGGGGGGTGTGGCGCTTCCGGGCACCACCTTCCTGAAGATCAACGGTTCCACCCTGTGGGTCGACGGGACCTTTGGGTCGGGCCCGACCGACGGTCTGTCGATCGAAACAAAATATAGCACGGGTCCGATCACCATCGGCGGCACAGGGGCCATTAACATCGGGCAGCTCAGGCCCAATTCATCTCAAGCCGAGCCTCTGGGGCTTATTTTTGCAAATAATGCCACGATCAATTATGCGGGCTCGAGCGGGACAGGCGGCTCAGGCATCTATCTGACCGGCCGCGGGAATGCGAAGAACGTAACGGTTACGGTAAATTCAGGTGTCACGGTCACCTTCGGCACACTCAGCAACTTTTCATTGACATCAGGAACTACACCGTACGGAAATGCGAACTTCACCCTCAATGTGAATGGAACGCTCAGCATACCGTCAGGTAATCTGAATCTTGTTGACAGCGCTGTGTACACCTGTACAATGAATGTTGGCGCCACAGGGGTGGTAAGTGTCGGTATGAATTTCACTCCGTACCGTACCGGCAGCGGTATACCAGCAATCAACATCGCAAGCGGCGGGGTATTCAATATCCTGAACGGCGGGACGGCTGACTTCACAAATCCCTCCGCAACAGTGACCGGCGCGGGAAGCTTTGCCCTCCAGTCAGGGGCCACGATCAATATCGGGGCCGCTGCAGGTTTGGATGCCGCCTCAGGTCCGGTTCGGACAACGACGGCGACGTTTGACCTTGGGGCGAACTATAGCTACCTCGGTACAGGCGTGCAGGAGCTTGGGGCGTTGCTTCCCGACAGCGTGAATAACCTTACCATCGGCAGCACATCCATTGATACGGTCAGAGCGGCAAAGAAAGTAAAGGTCAAGGGAGTTCTCCAGATTGACGGCTGGCTTGTCAATAGCGGCGGTCTGACAAGCGGAGGAACTGCAACGGTGAACGGCACCTATCAGCACAACGACACGGCAGCCGCCACTACCATGCCGGTTGCGACATGGAATACCGGTTCAATGTGCCTTGTGACGGCTCTTAATCCCGCTTTATCGGCCGGGATACCCAACGGGAGCCAGAATTTCTATAATTACAAGGTCGATTGCCCGACCCTCATAGGTGCGGGAAGACTCGGCATGACTAATAACACAATCGCCGGCAATCTGATCATCCACAATACCAATGATCCCACCGGCGCCGCCACGAACATGGTTGCGCTAGCTCCCAAAGGTGGCCCTCCGAATGATAATGTCACAGTGACAGTCATGGGCAATCTGCTTATCGACAGCTCTGCGGCGTCTCTCTCCATCGGTTACGGGTCAACCGCCCAGCGGGCAGTATTAATTGTACAGGGTAATATTAGTTCTAAGGGCGTACTGTATGGCAACGGGAGCGGTATTTCCAGCATATTTTATGCCTACGGCGACATTGCCATCCAAAGCACGACGGCAAACGCTTTCAGGGGACATTCATCCGCGACGTATCCCGATTCGGTTGTCTTCTGCGGTGCGGGAGTGCAGAGACTCACTATACCCACAGCCCTGGCAAGTGAGAATAATTTGCGCTTCTTTGTGCGGAGCGGTTCAACATTATATCTCGATGATACCACAGTGGTAAAATATGGCAGTACGATCGGGACGTTTGCTGTGGCGGACGGGGCGACGCTGAAATTGGGCCACCCGAATGGTGCAAACGGAAACCTTTCATCGTCGGTATTACCGTCCCTGAGCAGTAACGCAAATTATGAATTCGTTGGCAGCCTTCCCCAGGTTACAGGCAAATGGCTGCCGGTGACGGTGAACGGTCTGACCATCAACAACGGTTCCGGGGTGGCGTTTGATACTTCGCATATTGTCAACGGCACACTCTCTCTCACCAGCGGGGCGCTCTCCATCGGCGCCAACACGCTCACCATCAATGGCGCTCTCTCCCAAACGGGAGGCAGTCTCGTTGGCGGGCCAACTTCCAACCTTAGTATCGGCGGATCGACGAGCGGCCTCACTATTCCGGCCGGCGTCGGATCGTTGAACGGACTCACCCTGAATAACCCGAACGGGGCAGCATTGGGCGGAAGTCTGACGGTGGAAGGTGCGCTCACGTTCACGAGCGGAAAACTCACGACAGCGGCAAATACACTGACGCTTGACACAATCGCCACTGTGAGCGGTGCAGGTTCCGGTCAATACGTCTACGGGAATCTTGCGAGAACGTATCTTACCGGCGCTCAGGCGTTCACGTACGCCGTTGGCGATGCATCAATCTATGCGCCCGTCGCCGTGTCGTTTAACAACGTGGCCACAGGTGGAACGGTGACTGCAAAGACGACTTCCGGCGATCACCCGAATATCAGCACCTCCGGTGTTGATGCCGGTAAATCGGTCAACCGGTACTGGTCGCTGACGAACAGCGGTCTCGGTTTCGATAACTACAGCGCAGTGTTGAACTTCGATCCGAGTGATATCGACGCCGGTGCGGACACAAGCAGTTTCCTGGTGAAGAAATACGACTCGGGCACCTGGTCGTCTCCTGTAACCGGCACAAAAACGTCGACCAGTACGCAGGCCACCGGCATGACGACGATGAGCGATTTTGTCGTGGGTGAGATCGCGCCGCCCACGATCACGGTGACTGGAACGCTTACGGATTTCGGCTTCATCGCCGCCGGCACAAACTCACCAGAACAAAGTTACACCGTCGCAGGTACGAACCTTCAGGGCGATATTCTCATCACTGCGCCTGCGGATTTCCAGGTGTCAACGACAAGCGGTTCGGGTTTTGGCCCGTCAGTGACGTTGACGCAGTCGGGCGGAACGGTGGCGAGTACGACGATTTACGTCCGCTTTTCGCCTGGCAGTACCGGTGCGAAGAGCGGCAACATCTCGCATACGAGCACCAATGCCACGACGGTGGATAAAGCTGTCAGCGGTACGGGCGTTTCCTCAGAACCGACAACACAGGCGAGTGCACTCAACTTTACCAACGTCGGACCGGTTTCCATGACGGTGAACTGGACGAACGGCAACGGAACGGAACGTATCGTGCTTGCAAAATCGGGAAGTGCGGTTAATTCCGATCCCCTGGACGGCACGGCGTATACCGCGGATGCGGCATTCGGGAACGGCTCGCAAATTGGCAGCGGAAATTTTGTCGTTTACGCTGGCTCAGGAAATTCTGTTAATTTAACAGGCCTGACGATCAATGCGACGTATTATTTCGCCGTGTATGAATTCAACGGCGCCGGCGGAACGCAGAATTATCTCATGCCGGGTGCGACGGGAAGTCAAACTGCTGCACAAAACATCATCTTCAGTAACGGCACTGGCGGCGGCGTGTGGAGCAATGGTCCGACATGGCAGGGCGGCGTCGCCCCGGCTTTACTCGACAGCGTCGTGATCCGGGGTACAGATTCGGTGTCTCTGACCTCCCCCACCACGGTAATGGCGTTGAACGTGCAGTCAGGCGGAAAGCTTGCCTTATCAGCGAAATTTGTTCCGTCGAATGTAGCACTCGACGGAAAAATCTTCGTGTCGGCTGATACATTGAAACCGACTTCTATGGCCGTCAACGGCACGCTCTCACTTACGGGTGGTATTGTTGTACTTGAAAGCGGTGCCCAATTGAACATCCAGAGCGGCGGCACGGCTGACTTCACCAACACCTCTGCAATAGTGACGGGTGCGGGAAGCTTCGCCCTCCAATCCGGGGCGATGATCAATATCGGAGCCGGTGCAGGCCTTGATGCAGCCTCGGGTCCGGTTCAGACAACGACGGCGACGTTCGATCCAGGAGCCAACTACAGCTATCTGGGTACGGGCGTGCAGCAGCTTGGGGCATTGCTTCCGGACAGCGTCAATAATCTGACCATCGGCAGCAACTCCGTTGACACGGTCAAGGCGGCAAAGAAGGTCAAGGGGGTTCTCCAGATCGACGGCTGGCTTGTCAACAGCGGTGGACTGAACAGCGCAGGCACGGCAATCGTGAACGGCACCTATCAGCACAACGATACGGCAGCCGCCGGTTCCATCCCGATCGCGACATGGAATACCGGGTCAACCTGCCTTGTGACGCGCCTCAGTGTTACGGCAACCGGCGGGATAGTCAACGGGAGCCAAAACTTTTATAACTACAAGGTCGATTTCGCCCCGGGAATGCTGGGACAAGCCCGGCTCGGCATGAGGGACATCACGATTAACGGCGACCTGATCATTCACAATACCAACGATCTTGCCAGTGACGCCACGAACTACATCGCGCTGACTCCCAGGGGTACGAGTCCCGCAGGAGGAGATCCTACGGACATTGCGACCGTGACAGTCTTGGGCAATCTGCTTATTGACAGCGCTACGGCATCGATGTCCATCGGTATGGGGTCAGCCACATATCCCCAAACGGCGGTCCTGAAGATACACGGCAATATTGATTCTAAAGGCGTGCTCTATGGGAACGGAAGCGGCGTCGCCAATGAGTTTTATGCGTACGGCGACATTACCATCCGGGCCGCGGGTTCGAACGCTTTTAGAGGACATTCCGCAGCGAAGTATCCGGATTCGGTTATCTTCTGTGGTACGGGGGTACAGAAGTTCGTTAAGCCACTTGCTCTGACGTCGACGAGTAATCTCCGCTACCGGGTGCTCAGCGGTTCCGCACTCTATCTCAACGACACCACGGTGGTTCCCTACGGCGGCAGTCTCCCTGGTGGATTCACGGTGGATGCCGGTGCGACGCTGATATGTGGTCATCCGAACGGGGTGAATGGAAACATTGCGCCGCAAGGCGGGGGACCGGCGCCGGTTTTGAGCCCCGGAGCAAACTATGTGTTCAACGGAGGCTCCGCTCAATTTACTGGCGCTTCACTTCCAACGGCGGTCAATAATCTTACCATTGATAATGCCAACGGCGCGACATTATCCGGCAATGTGCTGGTGAATGGAACGCTGGCACTTACAAACGGAAAACTGGCGACCGATACCAATGTTGTCGCAATTGGTACGAGCGGGTCAATATCGGGTGTCGAGGCCGGGAAATATATCAACGGCAACCTGAATAAGACGATGAACAGCGGCGCCGATTCGAAGACGTTTGAAATCGGCGACGCAACGTCATACACGCCCGTTACAATTTCCGGTGCGTCGTATGCCGCGCCATTCGAGGTAACGGCAAAGTCGACTGCCGGTGACCATCCGGATTCCATACACTCGCTTGTCTATGCCTCGAAGTCGGTGAACCGTTACTATACGCTTACCGGTGCACCAACGGGTTCGAGCGATATCACCTTCAACTTCGTTGCAGGCGACGTTGACGCCGGAGCAAATCCGTCCGACTTTATCGTTGCGAAGTATGATGCGTCGACGTGGACGGTGGCCCCCGTCATCGGGCAAACGTCGACCAGTATGACCGCAACGGTTGATCAGTTCAGCGATTTTGCGATTGGTGAACTCAACTCATTCACACTGACCGTGAATACCGTTGGACAAGGTACGGTGACCAAATCGCCCGATGCCGCATCGTATTTGTATCAGTCGCAGGTGCAATTGACGGCCGTACCGCAGGATCTGAGCTGGAAGTTTTCAGCCTGGAGCGGCGATACCAGCGCGTCTGTCAATCCGCTGACGGTTATCATCGACCGCGACAAAAACATTACGGCGACCTTCGTGCGGGATTCGGCGTATCTGTTCAATTATCGGACATTCTCACATCGCGCAATCGCCTTCGATGTCGATAATAAGAAGAAGGTGAACAAGTACGTTCCGCTGAAAAACGATAAGGACCAGTTCGACATCCGCCTGGTCGTTGACTCCGCGTTTGTCACTGATCTGCATGTGGATTTCAGCGCCGCGATCGATACGTTCATGACGTTCGAGACTGTTCCGCCGTCAACCCACTCCAACCCGGATGGCAAGCTGAAGAAATGGGATTTCGTGTTTAATTCTCCAGTGACGAGCGGAAATGAGGTTCATATCCTCGGATATGCCTGGACGAATAAGAACATCAAACTGTCCGGCTATTGGTGGACACGCAGCGGAATCCAGGTCGGGAAGAAACGGACAACCTATACCCTGGCGAACAGCATCCTGCGCCTGCCGATGCCGAACCGCGTGAATGCCCTCGCCGCGATGCTGAATCCGAAGAGTTCCATCGGCTTCGGCGCCGCGGGCCTTGTCATCGGCAAGAACGAAAAGGTTCCCCTCG
>JAWOKN010000064.1:0-5434 GCA_033854175.1 Bacteroidota bacterium
CCGCCAAATGGCAAGAACAGCGCCCCCTGAACGGTGCAAATGTACGAATAGCGGGAACGAATGTCAACAATCAGACAGCATAATTTTGCCGGTGAGAACCGATCGAGGTATCCGGGGATATGGGAGATCTCAATATTTTTTCAGCCTCATTCGTTCTATCCCCTTCCCGCACAATGACCTAACAGGTGCCCACGATATGCACAGGACGGCGGGATGTCATTTCATCAGGACGAGCCGCTTCACATCCACGAACGGCGAACGCGGATCATCGAGGGCAACGGCATCCAGCCTGCAGAAATAGATCCCTGATGCGAATCCCGAACCGTTCCATTCGACCTGCACGGAGCCCGCTCCCTGCACCCCTTCTTTCAATGTTGCGACGACCCGACCGAGCACGTCATAAATTTTCAGGGAAACGCGGCTTTTGCCGGGAAGATCATATCGGATCGTGGTGGTGGGATTAAAGGGGTTGGGATAATTCTGGTACAGTGCGCATCGGGCCGGCATGCGGGCGTTTTCCGTGAGACGAACCGATGTTATCACCTCCGCAAGGGATCTCCGCCAGACACCGTTATCCCCCGTACCGACGAATATCTCGGAATCCGTCATTGTCAATGAAGCGGTGAACTCGGAGGTGAGACCGATATTTTTCCATGAGGTGCCGGAATCGGTGGACAGGAAAACCCCCTGCATAAGAGTAGTCACGAAGACATTCGCATTGCTGGTAAAAATTCCGGTGACTCCGCCGCCTGCAGGAAGGCTGTCGACCGGAACCCAGCTCACGCCGGTATCAGTCGATTGATAGAAGCCATAATAGTTCGAGGCGAAGACGGACGAACCGCATACTCCGAGGATTTGGACCGAGGTGGGCGCCCCCTGCAGCAGTGCCTGCCATGAAGAACCATCGTCCGTAGAACGGTAGAGTGTGTCATAGGATGAGACAAACACATTTTTACCCTGGGCAATCATTGCGGTGATCGGGTTTGTCATCGGGGTCGGCTGCCACGTCGAGCCATCATCGCTGGAACGGAAAACACCATAGAAATAGGTTCCGGCAAAAAGGTAAGGATCACCCACCGAAAACGTCTGCACAAAATTGAATCCAAGACCGAGACCGCTGTCGGCCCGCTGCCAGCTCATCCCCACATCGGTGGACCGGTAGGCATACGAGCCCGCGGCCGCGAAAATCGTGGAATCCCTGACAGTGAGGGCATGCACAGTGTTATATGGCGAGCCGTTATCGGCCGGCTGCCAATTCTCGCCGTCATCGGACCAAAAGAGCCCGTTCTCGCCCGTTCCGGCGAACACCCTCGATTTGCACGCAGCCATGACCGGTACATCGGCGTTCACGCCGACGGCCGTCCAGGTACGGCCGTGATCGGGAGAATAATCTATGCCGGTTGCGCCGCCTGCAAAAACCTCCGGACCCCTGATGACAACGGAATACACAAACCCATGGCCAGCCGCTCCCGATACCCCATTCCACGTACCGCCATTGTCGGTGGAAATGAAAAAGCCGTATTGGGTACCCGCGAGGGCGATGGAGTCGTCCGCGGCGAGCGAGTAGACATTTTTCTGGATGGTCACGAGGCCATCGTTGACCTCCTGCCAGTCCGACCCGTTATTCGTAGTGCGGAACACACCCCCGCCGGCTGTGCCGGCAAAGACGGCCGAATGGTTTACGGCCAGAGACAGCACCTTTTTATCGGCAAGGCCGCTATCCTTTTGAAGCCAGGTCAGACCCGCATTTGTCGACAGAAAGACGCCGCCCGAGTCGGTGCCGGCATACAGATCCGGTCCTGCGGCGGTCAATGACCAGACAAATTCAGAGTCCAGGCCCGCAGGATACCAGCTCGCGCCCCGGTCGGTTGATCGCTGAACGCCGTTCCCGCCGCCTGCGAAGATGATGGTATCCATGACAGCCAGTGAGCGTACATCACCGGCAAGATAGACCGGATGCCAGGTTAGCCCGTCATCCGTCGACGCCTGGCCGTCGGTCGCGAAGATCTCCGAGTCCAGAACGGCAAATCCGCTGATATAGGTCATCGATCGGTTCAGTAGGTGCCAGGTCGCGCCATTATCAGACGAACGGTAGAGGCCGTTTATCGCGCCGGCAAGAACGGACGAGCCGTTGACACAGACTGAAAATATATTACCACCGCCATAGGGACCTTTTGTCTGAATCCACTGGGCGGGGGACAGGACAGCGCCGAAGGAAAACCAGAAAAAAACGATGAAAGAGCCCAAGAAGTATTTGATATTCCGTACCATCATCATATCACCGTTACGGGGAAGCCCATCTGCGGTTCTACCGGACGAACTCAGCCCGGATGAATAAAAGACCATCCCCGGTTGCACCAGCCCGGGAGAAAGCTCCTGAAGGTTATCGTGATAGTAAGAAGATATTGTCCGATTGTCAAGGGCAGGCGGCTTCACATCTAATCCGCCTTAGACACATCCGGTCGGTGGTCACGATGGTGAGACCCGGTCCGGCGGAAATGCGAATACGGGTCAATAGACGCAGGAAAAGAGAAGGCTGTCGCTCCGGACGGGCACAAAATAGGAAAGCGAGCAGACGACCTTGAGAATCAGGCGGACATATTGTCTGCAGGGAGGGGTAAACAACGTTTCAGGGGACATCACTTTGGAGAGGCGGACGGTATCTGATTCGCCGGGTTTCAGTTCCCCGTCCCAGCTGGTGGAAAAGCTGATCGACCCCAGTCGTGTATCCGACGAATCAAGAAACACGTCAGCCTCCTCGATCTTCAGATCCGAGAACGTCGTCTGGCGGCTCGAATTTTTCAGAAGAAGGTCGACGCGGGCGATTACCGGGTCGGCAGGGACAACAGGCATCAGGTTTGCGCCGATCGTACCGCCCAGGACCCGTATTTCAAGGTTCTCGAAGTGGTCGGGTGGAAAAACCGTAACATCGTTGCATCTCAAAAAAAGCGCGGTGACCACCACCGCAAATCTGAAGGCATAGAGACCGGTATTCATGACCATCACCCCCAAAAAAAATATTTACCTGATCCCGTTCTTTATCAATACACGGGCCCGATTCATCCACTTATTGAACCATCGGATTCGGGGATATGTTCCCGGTTTCTAGGAGGGGATAATGGCTCAAAATGAAGCCTACGTCAAATCTCCCCGCGGAGCGATTTTGTAATCACCTCCGCCTTGGAATAGACATGGAGCTTGTCGTAGATTTGTTTGATATGGAACCGGACTGTTCCGATCGAGATGCCGAGTCTGTCGGCGACCAGTTTACAGCTCAGCCCGTCGACCAGGGCGATGACGATCTCCTTTTCCCTGCCGGTAAGGGTAGCGAGGGGTTGTTTTTCCCTGCCGGGTTTAAAATACTCGATCACCTTCCTGCTCAAGGCTCGTTCCCCTGTCGAAACCGGCAATCAGGCATTAAAGGATCCCCAGTTCGGTTCAAAGATGCTGGCAATCGGTGAGTCTCTTTTCTTCCGGGTGAAGGCGGACATCGAAATGATGCCGGTCATGACACCCCAGCATATGATGAAAGCGGGACCTGCAATCGAAGCGGCCGTAAAAAATGGGCCTTCGCAGGTGATCTGATGTACCTGCGGTCAAACATTTTAACAACCACAAAACATCTGAAATCGGATATCGATTATCTATCCGAATTCAGATTTATTTTGCGACTGAACGCAGGCCCGGGTTCGGGCGGTGGCAACCTATTGAACCACAAAAATTCATAAACGTCTTTATGCCCCCTCACGAGTCCATTAACCAATCCAATACCGGCTCCGATTGCTCCCCCGATGCCGGCTGCAGCAACAGGTCCAAGATCGAAGAAATCGCTCTTAAGGGTACGACTCATGCTACCGAAAAGAGCACCCACAGCAAAACCCGTTAATAATCCGACTCCAAAGCCTTCCAGGGTTCCACGCAGTTCATTCTTTAGACTAATCTTCGCAATCTGTTTCGAATACACAGTGTGCAACTCCTTCGTTGAGGGATCGAGCCAGATACAGGAATCCTCGCCGAACCGGAAATCACGACCCTCGATCTCAGAACCGTTCGTGAGTGTAATAGACACCGGTTGACCTGCCACCTCTCTCGACAGCCGGCTTGCCACAAAGGGATTGGAGGCGGCCGGTTCAACAACCTGTTCGGTGGTTGTACAGCCTATTTCCGACATCAAACCAAAGAGTAAAACGGTCAAAATCCCCATTCCATTGTGCGATGAGCCATTCGACCCGGCATGTCTCGGCAATAGGCTGATCGAGGGTCTCATCACAGATCCTTTTTAAGATTCACATAAAGTTGCTCGACTGATAAATTTTCGCCGGCGCCCGTAACCGCGTCAAAAATCAGAGCAACCGGGAGGAATAATGCAGCGCTGCCCCACAGCCAGCCCGAAGTATACCGTGTCACCATAAACTCAGCCGACTCATATCCTGGAGCGCCAATGCGGACAAGATGTTCATGCTTTCGTGTTAGTTGAACGGTCAGGGGAGTTTTTCCCATATAGACAGTATCAACGCTTACCCGGGCCCCTTCCGGCATACTTGCAATTGTGACAGACTGGGAGGTCCCATGCATGATTGTTGCGCAGCCTGAACTTACCATCGCCAGGATAGTGATGATGGCAATCAATCTCCGATCAATGCTCGCGCGACCGGCCTTGAGCATCCGGGTAATGAAGGCAGGGAAAGACTTTTGCCGAATTTCACCGGCAATGAGCGATATATCCTTGATTGATATTCTGTTCGAGTTCATAATGAAATATATGACAGTAAGACGCGTGGATTGTCAGGAGATCGTCATATTTTTGTTAAAGATTTTCCTCACATCGCCCTGAGGATATTTGCGCCTGAAAATGGATGCTTATCAAGGTTGTGTGTCATCTCACTTCATATTCATGGTCTGCTTGAAGGCATCGTCCTCACAGCTGATTCAGTGAATCACGATTTTCACCGGAGGAGGATCATTTTCTTTGTCTGGACGAAATTCCCCGATTCAATCCGATAAAAATATATTCCACTCGGCATACCTTCGGCATTCCATTGGACTGTGTATTCGCCCGGTTCTTTCCTCTCATTGACAAGTGTGGAAATGACCCGCCCCAGAACATCGTAGACTCTGAGGGTTACGGCACCTTGCATGGGTATTGCGTATCTGATGATTGTAGTCGGATTGAAAGGATTGGGATAATTCTGTTCAAGCGCAAACGTTTCGGGGTGTTCCCCTGCCTGGTCTGCATTGCTCGGCGGAGGCGGGGGCATCTCAGCGGTCGATACAATTCGGATATACCCGGTCATGCCGTTGGTTAGCCGGGCAGGCGGAGTACTCGCACTCAAAATCAGTGTTCCTTCACGATCCACCTTCACCCAATAACCTTTACCCGGCTGAATCGTGTCCGTGTTGACGTATCCTCCCTCATAACCAAAGAAGCCTGAGG
>JAWOKN010000065.1:0-3943 GCA_033854175.1 Bacteroidota bacterium
GTGCGCCGATCGTGCTGGTGGTCTTTACCGGATAGGTCAGCGACGGTGTCGTCGTCATGTCCACGGTCGGAAAATGCGGTCCCGTGATCTCGTCCGGTGATCCGTCGTCGATCGTCCATCCGTTGCCCCCCGGCTGGATGAACGCCCATGTAAAGGTGACCGTTGATCCGGAGTCATCCGACCAGAACCCCACCTTCCAACGGTCGGTCTGCGTGACCCGCACCATGAAGTGATAATTGACTTTTGTACCGCCACCGAGTGTATCCCTCCCGATTGACGTCGTATTCGACACAAACCGCACATCGAATGCGGGGCCGGCGGGCGGATACTCTTCCTCCCCCAGCGCCGAATCAATGTGATTCGTCGCCGCCGGATCAAGCCCGAGAATCAGCGAATCGGTCCGCGTATGATCCGTCGCATACAACTTGAGCATCACCGGATGCTGCGCCATCAGCGACTGGCTGAAGACCAATACCAGCACACCGACACACAGCAAGGTTAAGTTGGTAAGCTTCTTCATAACTACCTCACTATTTTAGTTGTGGATGATGATTTGATGACAAACTCTTGCATTCTGAAGCGGAGGAAAAACTCAACAACACCGCATTCCGCCCGCATCAAGAGAGGGCGGGCGGAATGCAGTTCACGAGACGATTTACTTCAGAAGCATCATCTTCTTCGTATCGACGAACGACTTCGACGCATCGGACAGGTTCGTCGCGGTAATACGGTAGAAATAAACGCCGGTGGCCACAATGTTGCCGGCATTATTTGTGGAATTCCATTCAATGGTCTTGTACCCGGCTTCCTGATCCTGATCAACCAGGGTCTTCACCTCGTTGCCCATGATATCATAAATCTTGACGTTCACTTTGCTATCTGCGGGTAACTCATAGCGAATTGACGTTGTCGGGTTGAACGGATTCGGATAATTCTGCTGAAGGGCATACACCTTCGGCAGGAGGGCGTCATTCCTGGTACCTGTGAGAACGAGCTTCAGGTCGCTGCTGGAGAATATCGCCGTACCGTTCTTCTTCAGTTCGATTATCTTCGTTCCGTTCCCGAGGGATGCAGAAACTGAGCTGGAATTCAGATCCCACGACACCTTCACGGTATTTGACGATGAAGATATGGAGATCGGGAATGTATTCATCTGGTTCACCCCCACCGTCGCAAGCATCTGGCCTGAGCCATACCGGACATCGAAGGCACCCTGGGGTGGTTTCGGGGGCATTTCATAGCGGGATGGATCAACGATGCCGTCGATCGAGAAGAAGAGAACCTGCTGGTGTCCGCCCTGGTCCTGAATCGTCAGCTTGTTGAGCTTCTTTGTTTCATCGACCGCAGCGATATTTTTGGCCGCAGCAAGTGGCGGAGTGGTGAGATGCAGTGTTCCGTTAGACTTCGCTCTGACCCAGTATGCCGCACCCCCATCAACTGATGCTGAGGGGAAATATCCTGAACCGCAGGCATAACCGAAATAGGGTGAAATCACAATCGAATCCGGTGTCGAGGTGATATTCCCGGCGGGCACGGAGGCGTTGATCGAGCCGATCATGTTCCAGTTCATGACAATGGGAATATCCGCCGATACACGGTCATAGCCAAAATAGGAATTGGTCTGGGCTCCGCGGAATTTTGCCCAATATCCGGGGCCATTCGACAGGACGCTTACCGGAACGTACCCGTTGTTATATTCAAAGAGGCTGCCTGTTGCCCATTGGAACAGTATCGATGAACTAAAACTGGCAACAGATTCGGGAACAGAAACCATATTCCATCCATCGCACATCTGGTAGTTTTTCGGACCGCAGGAGGCCACTTCCTCGGGATAGGGTGCGGCGGGCTGCCAGGTGTCGAGGGGCATCGTATAATTTCTGACGCTATGATTGTAATCCGCACGGGCAATAAACCGGGACCGACGTATGTCCTGCCCGCCGAGACCGCCGCTTTCGGTGTATGACGAACCGCTTGGTCCGGCCTGTTTAAAGGAATAGTTATACATAATGGCAAAGTTAGCCGGGCCTGTGATTGTCCATGTACCCGTATAGATTGAATCATGTGCCTGTGTCATCAGGATATAACCGTTTGCGGGGAAGTTAGAGCCCTGATGGTTTATCTGAGTAAACCATGATAACGCATCCTGATAAAACAGCCATAACGAGTCAGTGCCAAGAGTGAAGGGGATGATGTATCGTGATGCGGGGCCCATATTCACTTGTGCAGTAATGGTCACACTGTCTCCGGCAGGTATTTCGCCGCAAGGACCGATCGAGCTGAAGTATTCCGGAATCAGCGGCCGGTTTCCGCCAAAACCAACGTTATATATCCGGTTCCCGTCACCCTGTCCGTAGGGATGATCGTATGCGACGCCATCCTGATTCCCTCCATATCCGGGGAATCGTATGACAGCCTGAGCGGAATCGAGTTTCATCCGGTATTTATATTGGATCTGATCATTTGATTGACCCGAATACGGGAGGTTGTATGTGTACACACCCGGATTAAACGGATCTTCCGTCATCATTGAACCGCCACCCCAGCCGTTAAACTGCCCGCGAATTTCCATGCTATCTCCCAGATCCGGTCTGAACAGTCCGAGTTCTTCATACGGGTTCATATTGACCTGGAAAAGGATATTGGCGGTTATTGCGACCCTGTAAACCGAATCGTTGTTAAAATAGGCAACTGGAACAGTCTGAGATCCGACAACAACCGTATAGTTCCGATTGCCAATACCCTCCCAGTTCCTTGTCGCATTCTTACCATAGATGAACTTATACTCATGATAGCCGGCAGTAACATTCGGAATAGTCGCTCTGGCAATAGTGTCTACCAGACTAAGCACCAAAGGATTATTCGATGCATTCCAGCTCGGAACCTGAAAATCACCCGCTACAAAAACTGTGTCCGTAAGCGGATCAAAATTGTTTTCCTCAGCCTGGATTCTCATGTTGACTTGAAACGTCACCGATCCGGAAGGTGAAAACACCGAGTCGTTGTTAAAATAGACCAAAGGCAAAGTTTGTGGTCCGGTGACAACCGTGTACGACCGATTGCTGATGGATTCCCAATTCGATGAGGCACCAGCTCCAGTGATGAACTTGTACTGGATTGATCCTTCGGTAATGCCCGTGTAGGTAGTCGTAGCTACGCTATCGACCGGATTATAGGTCAAAACAGTTCCGCGCGGGTCCCATCCCGAACCCGGCTGAAAAGTACCGGCGACAAATACAGAATCGGTCGCAGGATTGAAATGACCTTCAAGAATCTGCACGCTCAACTTCACCTGGAATGTTACATCTCCTGTCGCATACACAAGTGTGGACATCAGTAACGGCAGGAGAAGAAGAACCAGGAAAACATGCCAGAATCGTAGTGCACTTTTCATGGTATACTCCTAACTATAGATTGAGGGGATTGTGGATTATGGTTGTACTTCGATGTATTAAGAAACTTGTAGCCAAATGAATGTAAATAAAAAAATTTAAAAATCCAGTACCATGTGAAAAAAATTTGCTCCGATGTGATATTCGCAAAACTTGGAGGGGGAGACAACCTATTTTCCGACCGGCCATTTATCAATACTGAAGCGGTATAACCCTTTATTATTATTGAATTTATTGCCGGCCCATCGGCAAATTAGCCGGTTTTTCATGGATCACGGAAATTCAGGGTCTCCGGAGCCATTTTGTGATAACTTAGTCCGAGTTTCACGGGGAGGGATCTCACGGGTGCATGAATAAAAAACCCTCCTGGTGAAGGAGGGTTCAGACCTTTCATTGCGGGATCCCGTTCGATCAGCCCTTCCCCCTTGCGCCAAGTTCCCGGTCGAGCATGATGAGTGCGGGTCCGGCATCGCCGACGAGTTTCAGTCTTTCGATGATCGCGGCGGCGTTTTTTTCCTCCTCCACCTGCTCGCTGATAAACCACTGGAGAAAAA
>JAWOKN010000066.1:0-25702 GCA_033854175.1 Bacteroidota bacterium
CCAGCTTTGCCGTTGAGGCAGGTAACCAGGACGGGCTCTTCGTTTGCGCCCGTACCCCGATCATGGAAAATATGATGACACAAAGCAGTATGAATCTCATAAGGTACTCCTTCTTCGAGGGAATGATGATCATGGTTCGACAACCTAATGGGGGTTTAATCTGCGTACTCTATCAGAAAATTGAGGTTTTCAGCCAGTCTGTACAAATGGCCATTGAATGTAGCAATATTACCGAATCCAAACAACCCGGCCCGGTGCGGCGGCGCGGTCCTGCGACTTTTTATCCGGAATATTTCGTATCGTATATCAACAGCGCGGAAAAACGAAACATGACCGGTCAAAATACGTAAAAAATGGATAGAACAAGGTGAATGTCCTATGGTTGCGTTTCTACTCTGGTTGTTACTCCTCTTCCTCTGCTGGCCGCTGGCGCTTCTGGCCCTGCTCCTCTACCCGGTGGTTTGGCTCTTACTCCTGCCGTTCAGAATTCTCGGAATAGCCGTCGACGGAGTTTTACACCTCTTCCGCGCGGTCATGTTTTTACCTGTCCGGATTCTCAGAAGATAAAACTTCCGGTCCTTCAATCGTCAGGCTTTATGGCCGTCATTCAGCGAAAAGAAAACCGTGATTGCCGTATTTAAAAAAAATTTAATATTGATCTGTCAGGGCCAAATTCTCCGCCATCTGGGCAAACAACCGGGGTTTTGTCCTGAACATCGATCCCGGTTGCCATTCAACTGTTGCCTGTCGATATTTTATTAATTATATTTACCTGTAAGGCACGAGATCAGAAGCAGGAGCGTCATTTTGTCGTATAGTTCTGATGGAGGAAATCGCAGTTCACTTCGTTGACAAATTTTGATACATTCATCCAAATAGAGTATATTACCGAGTAGGCAGAAGTCCAGCGTAGAATACTGATAAGTTTTGTGCAACAGTTTGCGTGAGTCGGCACCCTCCCAATCGAATCGTGCCCTCCCCACGGTTCGACCCGCTGACTCACGCAATTATTTTATACATTCCCTTCCACATCGTCCCCCTCTGTTGCCGCAAGTCACCGTAACCGGTCAACTATCGCCATCCTCGCCGTAGAACACCCACCCCCCGCGAAACCGGTCCACTTTGACTCCGGCTCGTACCTTCATGCAGCAATCCATCCCCCTTGTTCCCATTGCATTACAACCACGGATTTTGTATTATCATCCCTACATGGGATTAGTCAGATGGCACAAGACACCCCTCTCAACAATGAAACCATCAGCATGGAGAACACGTATGAAATATCTACTCTTGTCTTTCCTACTCCTTGGAATCATGATATCACCCGGGTCTGGCCAGGGACAACCACCCGCTGCTCCACCGGACTCCACACCACCCCCTGTCTACGGATGGAAAAACAATCTTGTCGCGGCACTGACCCTGACGCAGGTAAGCTTCACCGACTGGACACAGGGCGGAGACAATGCGCTCGCCTACGGATTGACCGGCGACGGCAAAATCGTCGACGATGAACTCACAACCAACTGGACAACACTCTACAGACTGGCGTTCGGTCAGGCCCGGTTGGCCACACAGGGACTCAGAAAAACCGACGACATCATCGATATCTCCAGTGTGTTCACCTACAAACTGGGAACCTTTCTCAATCCGTACGCGGGGGCAACGTTGAGAACCCAGTTCGCAAAAGGGTATACATACAACGCTGCGGGCCAGGAAGTCGAAGTGTCAAAATTCTTCGATCCTGCCTATCTGACACAAAGCGTCGGATTCGGTTATCAACCGGTTCAGGAGCTAAAAACACGACTGGGTATCGGATTGAGGGAAATCCTGACACAGGATTTCCATCAGTATGCCGATCCCACACTCCAGAAACGAACAAGGGTCGACGGAGGATTGCAGTCGCTGACCAATCTCGACTGGCATCTCGAGGAAAACCTTCTCCTGACATCACAGCTGGAACTGTTCAGTCCGTTCAAGAAGATGGACGAAATTGTCGTCCGGGGAAGCGCAACACTCACCGCAAAGGTCAGCAAGTACATCACGGCGATCGCGGGCCTTGAAGTGATCAACGAAAAACTCATCTCACCGCGCACACAGGTAAAGGAAACCATCGCCATGGGATTGAGTTACACAATCTTTTGACAATACCAGAGTCTCTCGCAGCTTATGCCCCGGCAGGGTAACCTGACCGGGGTTGTTTTTACACCTCGGGACATGTTCGTTCGTCTCCCAAAAACCTCGTGGTCGACGACATAGTTCCGCAATTCTCTGACGGATGTGACTGTCAGGAGGATCCCGGCAGCGGTCTACCGGGCGCGTGTCCTACCGGACGGCCCATGAATTCCCTCCACGCCAGGTAAAGAACAGGGATATACTCGAGTGCCATCAGCCAGATCGACTGGCTCCATCGTCCCGTAAGGATAAAGGGGATGAGCGGAATCGTCGCAAGACTGATCAGCGCGCCAAACACAACGCCGCTCATGCGGGGGACAAGGGGGAGAAGAAGAACGAGGGTCGTCACATACCATGGATGGACTGTCGGTGAAAAGAGGAAGAAACCAAGGATGATCTCAAAGATCATGTCAGGCAGAGGCGCCTTCCTTCGCACCACAGAGACAAGCCAGGCCAAAAAAACAGTTCCAAGGACAATATGGGCATACTGGTTGTTCCGCAGGGCATAATAGCATAGTTCAAATAAAAAGCCGTTCGCGGCCCAGTTGAGAGAAAAAATCTTCAACGACTCAAAAGGTGAGCCCTTCCCGAGCAGCGACGGCAAGTATGCACCGAGGATGACGGCGGCAGTTATCATGACGCCGGCCACCTTCATTTTCCCCCGATCCCGGATCAGAAGCGCGGGGAGCAGCACCACCGGATAGAGTCTGGCGATTGCGGAAAACCCCAGCATGATATACGACCAAATTTTTCTCCCCCGTGCCCAGAACAGCATCACACCGAGTAAGAACGGAAAGAGGAGAACATCACAATGGCCGTCGACCGCAAACTGCAGAATGGGTAATGGGCAGAGGAGATAGAGAAAGAGATACTTGAGCGGGCGGCTCATTTTACGAAGAAGCCTGAAAAGAAGTACCACAGACGCCAACTCCACAAAAACCATCGCCAGTTTGAAACCCACCACGCTCTCACCAACGGCAAGATAGACAATCCCGAAAAACCACTCCGCAAGCGGGGGATAAATGCTTTTCATTGCCGGAAAGTTGATTTTCGCAGGGACCAGCTCCGAATGCAACTGCAGGAGCGCAGAATTGGACGGCTCGTAGCGGTATGGATCCATACCCTCGGTCAGTACTTTTCCATCCCATATATAACGGAAAATATCATCAGATCCGACAGGAGCATGCCAGACAACAATCATGCGGAATAGAACTCCTGCGATCAGAAGGGCGATGATGTATGACCGGGGATAATCAGCCTCATCCGCAATTATCATCCACGCCAGAATACAATAGAAAGCGGAACTTACCAGCGATATGAGGACAAAGAGGACAACAGGAGGCAGAACCGTCAGGTAGAGGGTGCAGTAAATGAAACCCTGTGCAAAAAGAAATAGAAGAAGTTTCACGCGTCCGGGGCGGCTGGTCATCACACGCCATCCCCCTGGGAGGTCAGGTCATACATGACAGGGCAGGTTTTCACCTGGCAGAACATCCATGATCGGACACAATTGTCAGCATACCGGCAAGCTCATCGAACACCATGGTCCCCGCACATGACACCAAGAAGCATCGCACCCCCCCCCGGTGGGGGTCCGGGGCCGGGGGATCCTATCGACCTGCACTCCAGAAGTCAGAGGTTAAGTCCATCCTTGCCAAGTGCTTCCCGTATGATCTTCACAGCCTCCGCATGCGGGATAAGAAGCCGGGAACCGGATTCCGAAACTGCCTGCTCGAGAGTGCCCTGCCTGGTCTTGAGGAGTCGCCAGATATGATATCCCAATCTGTTTCGATCGTTCGGTTCCTGAGTGGGGATTGCTGCGACGCTCGCGTAGGCTATTTTTTCAAGAGCCGTGAGTGGCGCTTCCTGAACCTGGGATGGCGGTTTAGTCGTCATGAGATCCTGTCCATTGATAATACAATAATAAAGCCTTTACCTGATCTGATAAATATATCAAAAAAGGAAGAAAAGAAAAAGGGAGTGTCATGGCAAAATCCCCCGACAAAAAGGGGTATTGATCCCCGTCATAACCTGAAAATCGGCGCCGGAGAGATTCCCGGTTAGCGGGAAGGATGGCAGACACACATTGCGTGTTCCGCCTTCTGGGTATAAGACAGGGGGTCTACAGGCACGCGGCGGGAAAAGGTGAACAAGCGGAGAAGGATTCAGAACCGGCGGGCGATTTCGTCATCCATTTTTTTCGGAGAAGACGGGCTGGGTACAATTCTCAGGTAATAGTTGCCGCTTGCATCCTGCTCAGCGACCAGACCGATCTGATTATCCGTCATCCGATGAAGAGCGACAAGCCGGGCAATCTCATTGACAAGAACCGTGTTCATCTGCACGCCGATACACTGTTCCGACCCTTCCCTGAACACCCGGTTGAGGAGAGGAATCAGAAATTCCGTGACGGCGGAGGAATTCTCGGCACTGCGATCGGCAGAAGTCATCTGAAAATATGAGATCGGTGTCACACCGTTGGCGGGAAGTATCCCGTTCCAGGTATACGGTGTCTGGGGGGAGGAAATTTCGGGAATATATTCGGGAACCGGCACCTTTTTCAGCGGAATCCGGTGAGTCTGTATCGGTTCCTGGGAGGATGATTCGTTCCCCCCGCTCGTGGAAGTATCCGCAAGAACCGATTCGGCCAGCAGGACAACATCGGGGGATTTTTTCACCGATGGGTTCTTTGCACGCGAAAAGAGTTTGCCCACACCATCACTGTCCGCCGAAACAACCGAATTCCTCTCGCCGACAAGATCAAGCCAGTTTCCCATCTGCAGGTTGATTGTATCGGACCTGCTCTGAGCCGGATTGAACGAGACAATGCGGTAGGAGCTTTCATCCGACGGAGGGAAAAGAATCCGGTGTTTCGCATCCACCCGCACAACCCTCGGGGAAACAAGCCCGAATGCCCTGTTGACCTCCTGGGAAATCCTCTTTCCGGTGATTTCCAGAGCACGATTTGTGACGCTGATGAACCGTCCCAGCTCCACAGGATTCGTCCGCAGGCTGGAGGAGAGTTCAATATTCAGCCAATGACCGAACCCGGTGCTGTCGTTCGAAAATATCCCCTCCCTGCTTGAACCTCCGGCCAGGTTCGCATATCCGGAATCGTACATGGCAAGCATGCAATCGAATCCGGCCCTCCGGAGACTGTCACGAAGAGCAAGACTGATCTGGGAAATTCCCCACTGCTGATCAAAGGTTCGGCCGTTGCTGACGACAATGTCGGGATGGTCACTTTTCGAAAAATGGAAACCGCGGACCGATACTGTAAGATGTGTGAGGTTGGTCAGGATCTCGTGCCACTTGGCGAATACCGTCCTTGGATTCTGAAGGGGAGCAGGTGAATCTCCTTCGCTCGTAAAATTCACCGATCCGTTCACACACAGCCACTCAGCACCGAGGCGGCGGAAAGCTTCAGCGCCGATCAGAAGCGTGTTCGCCTCATCCACAGGCCGAGTGACATGTATATAGAGCCGTTTCTTGTAATTGCGGTTGTAAATAAACGTTCCCCAGGCGCGTTGTATCGGATAGTTTTCCGCAATGACGATAAACTTTTCATCCTTCATCGGATCCGAGATCTTCCGGAGAGTATAATGATACCGGTGAAGAATTTGCTGGCAACTGTCAAGCTGATTCGCCCGCACCATGCGGAGAATGTTCGTCCAGTCATGGAGTTCATTTTCTTTCGGAACTGTTACGGGTAAGTGATGCTCCCTCATCTGCTTAAGGAGTTCACCGATATAGACCGAAAATGTATCCTTCGGATTCGAACGGACATCATATTTCGGCGTCGCCATCACCAGTGATGAAGACACCAGTAGACAGAACAGTGTAATGAACCTAGGGTTCATCAGAGAGCTGTTTGGTAATTTTTTTGTCGGTTAAAAACTTCCCCAGGTAATAGGGGATGGGTTTAAGGTGTAATCCAATTTAGATTATAACGTAGTCAAAGTCAAGGATCTGGATCACAAATATCCCTGTTGTGCTTATTATTCCACTCGATGATTCCTTTTTTAGACAGTAATGAAGAAAATGCCAATAAAATTCGTTTATTTCGAGGAAATATTATGGCATAATGCTTGTAATATCACTTAACGGCATGTGGTACAATAGCCGGAGTTTGAACATGAAAAAAACATTGATTTTATTGATTTTTGCAGCCGTTTTCGGGTTTTTAAAGCCGTCCGAAACTCAGGCCCGCCCGGGTGTAAATTTCGGGATTTTTTACTCATCTCTATCCCCGTACGGAACCTGGGTGGATTGCAATCTGGGATATGTATGGCGTCCCGGCCATATGAGCCATGGCTGGCGCCCCTATCTGGATGGAAGATGGGTCTGGTCAGATTACGGATGGTACTGGGTCTCTGACGAACCTTTCGGCTGGGCGACATATCATTACGGCCGCTGGTACTATGATGACTATTACGGATGGATCTGGATCCCTGACGAAACCTGGGGCCCGGCATGGGTGGAGTGGCGGTACAATGACGATTACATCGGATGGGCACCCCTGACACCCTATGCCACGTTTGGTGTTTCGTTCGGAGTGAGATATTCACACCCCTGGTCCTCGCCGGCACACTACTGGAACTTCGTGACCTATCACAACTTTACGTCCGACAGGATCAACGACGCCGTTCAACCTGTGGAACGCAACGGCCGCATATTCGGCAGTACGCGCGGGATGGTTGATATCTCGGTGCGCGATAACCGGATCATGAACAGAGGTATTGACGCCGGGATTATTGAGCGGCGCGGAAACGTCCGCGTGAGAACGGCTGATATCATCGAACGGCCATCCGGCGGCGGTGAACAGGTTTCACGGGCCGGCAACCGGGACAGGATTGAGGTCTATCGCCCCAAAATGGACTCCAGGGTGCGAGAAGATTTCGGGCGGCCTCAGAATTTCGAGCGGTCCAACAAGCCGATAGCGACGGATTTTGACAGATCCGTCAGGGAAAAACGGAGAGACCGCATCCGCTCCATTGAAGGGGACACGCATTCATCCTTCGGACCAAGACGGTATCAACCGAATGTTCCCGATCGGAGATCGTCGGACCAGCCGACCATGGAGCGTCCGCGACAACAGCCCCGATTCCAGCCCAATCCAAGGACCAATGCAGGACCGCAGGGGAAGATCGAACGTCAAAATACGAACAGACCGCCCCGGACACCGCAATATAATCAGCCGCGTCCGAATACCCAGCATCCCCCTGCATTCAGGGGAAAACCGCCGGAGAGAAATGTTCCGAAACAACAAGGCAGGGATCACGGTGGATTCCAACCACGAGAACGGCGACAACACTAAAGAGACGAAGCGCGAATACTCAGGCGGCCGGTATCATCGCCGGCCGCCATTTTTTACATCCTCAAGACAAGATCCCCCCCCGTGAGCGGGGGGAGCATCGGACGCTTTCTATTCCCCCGGAGATCTCCTGGCACGGCTGCCAAGTGTACCGATATCGATATTGGCGTTAACGGTTTCGAGCGATATCTGAGCCCCCCCGCCGTTCAACTTGTAGGTCGCCCGAATTTCATGTTCATCACTGTCCACAACATAGTTGTCGGACTTGAACACCGAGCGGATTTTGTATTCATCCTTGGCATCCCGCCAGCGGCCCTGAATTCTGATTGTTGCATCAATCGTCGCCTTCGCTTTTTCCGGGACATCCAAAGAGACATTTCCACCCGCTGTGCGCAAACGTGATGAACCCGAACCATCCGGCGTCAGCTCGGCATCGATATCGCCACCGGCGGTTTCTCCATCGACAGAGCCGTTCAGGCCGTAGAGACGCAGATTGCCCCCGGCTGTTTTCGCCCTGATACGCCCCGTCGCACCCTGAAGTTCAACATCTCCGCCCGCCGTGGAAAGAGAAGCGCGTGATCCAACCTTGCCGACCATGATATTACCGCCTGCCGTTGAAATCGTTGCCTCACCACCGATACTCCCGGCATCGATGTCACCGCCGGCAGTCTTAGCCCATAACGATTTTCCGACATCCTTCAGGCGGATGTTCCCCCCCGATGTAGTAATGTCCGCCTCGCCTGTCACGGCGCCGGAGACAATATCCCCGCCCGAGGTTTTCAGGGTCAGATCACCCTTCACATCACCAGCATGGATATCCCCACCCGAAGTATGCATTTCCACAACACCGGTGACATTGCCCATCCGGATATTACCCGCAGAGGTTGAGCCGTTGATTTTCCCCGACATTGCCCCATCGATGACGATATCCCCCTGGACAGTTCTCAGATCGAGATCGAACTGGGAAGGGAGCGAGATATCGAGACGGGTGTCCCCGCTCCATCCTTCTTCCTCGTCGGTCTGGATGGTGATGGTATTTTCCCGCTGCCGGATATCAACACTGTTCTCATCATCCTCCCCGGTCCCGCGCACCCTCACTTCGAGCAGGTCTTTATCCCACGGCGTAAGGCGGATGTCGCCGCCGTTGAGATTCACACGCAGCATACCCCCTTTTTTCACGGTGAAGGATTTTGTCTCCGGTGTGTTTCCATTGTCCGCGGCCGTCACCAGGCCAACGGACAGAAGACCCGCACACAACAACATACATGCCCGCAATAGATTTTTCATTGCCTTATCTCCTCGAGAGCGGCTTTCGCCCGCAGTCGTATGTAATTATTGTCATCTGTTTGTAATGTACTTTTAAACACTTCGCGCAAATCCTTTTCAGGTATAAGATTCGACGTTCTCAGCGAATCAAGCAGATTGATGGCGGAAATCCTCAAACCCGGGTTTTTGTCATGGGTGAGGACGAACAACAGCGTTTTCTGGATATCCTCATCCAGCGGGAAATTCTGAAGCGCACGAAGCGACTCCTTCCGGACTCCGGCATTGACATCGTTTTTCACAGCCGCGATCAGCGCATTCTTGATGTCCTTATCCACCGTCCGTTGACCGGCGACCGCATCGATCGACCGTAACCGGACACCCGGGTTCTCTTCATTGAGAATCGCATAGGTCAGGACCTTCTGGACCTGCTCGTCATGGATGTTCCCTTTCATGTGAACCGGTCTGACTGCGTCAAAGGTGAAATCAAGCTGGCCACTGGCATTATTCGCATCCAGGAACCGCACGTTCGAAATCCTCGTCTCCCCGGTCAGGGCAACAGGTGGTGCCGGATTTTCCTTCTGAACAGGATATTCCGAGGCGGGACGCAGAAAGAGATACGAAAGAGCAATACCAACAACAAACGAACCTGACGCCGCCAGTGCAGCCTTCACGACTGGTCTGTTCAAGCCGTAAAGAATATCCCGCAAACGGTCCCGGAGACTTTCCTTCCTCGGCACCGACCGCAGACTCCGGAAAAGCTTCTCACGTGCTTCACGCAACAGCTGCGGATCTCCCGGCTGCGGAGCGAAATCGCTGACTGTCTGATGAAGTCTTTTGAACTTCTCCATCTCCTCTCGGCAGTCTTCACACCCGTTCAGGTGCTCCTGCAGCGAACGCTCCTCCTCTTCAGTGAGTTCTCGATAGAGCGATAACTGAATCCATTCTTTCCATCGGTTATGTGTCATGACGCCACCTCATGCAAATCCTGCAATTGAAACCGCAACCGCTGAGTTGCAGAAAACAGGTACCGTTTGACAGTACCTTCTGCACATTTCATCATCGATGCAATTTCCCTCAATTTATAACCCTCGTAATGTTTCATGATAAAAACCAGTTTCTGCTGTGGCGAGAGTTTCGCCAGTGCGTTCTGGACGCGCCCGGCGATTTCACCCGACTCCAGGCTCCTGTCAGGCCAGCTATCCCGCGGACCGGGAACCGAGTGTTCCACCGGATCGTGATCATCCCCGCCATCGGTATAATTTGCCATCTGGGCATACTCCTTCTTTTTCTGTGAACGGAACGTCAGACAGACGTTTGTCGTAATCCGGTGCAACCACGTTGAAAATTCACTCCGTCCTTCGAATTTCTCAATGTTCCTGAAGACCCGGAGAAACACCTCCTGATAGATATCCTTTGCATCCTCACGCGAATTCCCAAAACGTGATGCGATATTCAGAACTCTGGCATCATAACGATGGACCAGATGTTCGAAAGCAGTCATGTCACCCTGCTGAACAGCCCGTACGAGCTCCAAATCGGTCTGATTCATTCCCAAGAATCCGGTTCTTTTATATAGTTAGACTGAAATTTACGGAAAGAGTTGCGGGGTAAAGTAGGAAAAATGGCCGAAAAATGTCAAGAGAAGGCCCTTCGGAAACAAAGGGAATCTACCCAGGTTGACAATCCACATGATATTTTTGAAGCCCCACTGTCCCCCTCCCCTTCGAAAATCCCGTTTTCTGATGGACAAAAGGCAAATCCGGAATACAACCGAATATCCCGACCGGTCCATAATCCGAAAACCGGGGATCACTGATAATGGATGTTTGAGTCCGGAACAAAAAAGGGCATGGGATAACGGGGGTCACCTGATTGAACAAGGGGTACAACGACAAAGACCGTTCTACCTGGCTGAACCCTCAGATTCTTCTTTAACCATGGTCGAAAAAAGTCGGCGCGGACAGACAACTGATAATGTACCGGGGGAATGTCACGGAAGGAAAAATTGCCTCTTGCATCTGTGTGAACGGTCAACCGGGGAGGATCCAGCCTGACAATCGCCCCGACCACAGGTTGGCCCGTAGCTTTATTGTACACCCTTCCGGCGATATTTCCCGTCTGGGAAAAGGTGAAGGCTCCACATGTGAGAAGCAGAATCGCGATGATACCGAGCTTATACACAGCGACCCACCTTGGTCTGCGTTCGTTGTACATTCTAACCCGGCGCCGGATCCGGGAACAGATTATTTCTGAAGTATGTCGAGGAGCGCGGCCCTGGCTTTCGGAGTTCCGATGCTCCCCAAATAATAGATCGCCTGACTGCGGAGATCGTAATTTTCATCGCTTCTCGCTACCCGGGAAAGAAAATCGACGGCCTTGTCATTACCCACCTCCGCAATCGAAAAGAATATCTCCTCCCGCCGGTCTTCCCGCTTGTTTGGAATCGCGTCGAAAAGTTGAATAAGCGTCTCCACCGAACGGTTCTTGTCCGTTGAGAGCATTCCGATCTGATCTATGGCGAAATTTTGAATCTCCTCGTTGGTATCGCGTTTTGCTATATCGACAAAGACCGGAAGCGGATCGGAAACCTGCATTTCCGCCAGTTGCTGCATGGCGGCAACCCGGAGCGGGTTCGCGTTCGATCCATCGAGTGCCACCTTCCTTAACGCCGCAAACGATCCTGAATCATTCAATTCACCGAGTGCCTGAAGAGCCTCGATTTTGATTCTCGTCGCCTTATCCAGGTGTTCGTCCTCGGCGAGAGGAGTGAACGGGGATACAAACGGAGGCATCCGCATCCGCGAGAGTGCCCGTGCCAGAGCTTCCAAACTTTTTTCATGAATAACCATCGGCCGCGGTGCGGACCCGAAATTAAAATCGACCCGTTTCCCGCTTCTCATGACAGGTCTTCCGCGCTTATCGACGACGACCTTGTTCTCATGATCCCCGATAACCGCCCCCGAAGAGTCAACCGATATCCCCCGCCCTTCCCCGCTCACATAGACCCGTGTGCCTTCATTATCCATGTACTTTCCAATCGTCACGGGGTGACCCTTGCTGATCTCCGTCAGATCGGCCACCGCGTCATCGTAATACCTGCTGTTGGGGTACTCCGTGATGAAGGTGATATAGTCATTCACCGCCTTTTTCCGGTCGATGTGCTTGAGCGCGTACGCACACCAGTAATGCGCATCATCGAGGTATCCGCTTTTCGGGTATTTCTTTATGAATTCCTGCAGTTTTTTCCGCGCTTCCGTCCATTTTTCATCCAGCACAAGGTGATACCCTTCACGGTACAACCGGAAACCGGGATCATTCTGATCATCAGGATTTCCCATTTCAGCCATCGCAAGAGCCACCTCAGGCCGCGAATGTGCCGGAACGGCAGGCCGGCCGGAAATGCCACCCTGTGTGACCCCCGCCTGACCATCGCCACACCACCCCGATGGCAAGGTGAGAACTAGTACTCCGAATATGAAATGTGACATACCTACTTACTTTCTCTGGAGATATTTCCTGATCCGAAATGGGCGGTATCGTAGATCGATTCTGCCATACGTAATTTAAAAAGGAGGTTTTCCTGGTGGATACCGGCGCGGATGAGTTCGAAATCAGGTAGTTCCTGGTGCGCTCCGGCGTTTGCGAGCTGGATGAGAATTTTTTCGACATCGCCGACAACCTTGACCGACCGGTAATCGAGCGGCTGCTGTTTCAGATAGCGGGCCTCGTGCACAAGCTCGCGGGACAACTGCTGCTCGGCGGAAAAATCGACCGGCCTGTTATTTTCAATCCTCATGTTGCTGATGCCAACCAGAAGTGCCTGTGATTTCCGGAAATAATCCCCCGCCCGGGAATTTACCTGCATGATATCCTGACGCGGCTGCACCGGCTCCGCAACAACAGGTTTGACCTTGGTAACCGTCGGAGAATTGAAAGGATTCACAATCAGAAGCACGACAACAATTGAAGCCACAGCCCCGCTCAATCCCACCACCCAGCGCTGCCGTGCAACGAGAAAGGAGAGAATCGCATCCCATTCCTCACGGAACGACGGTTTTTTCACAGGCCGGGCGTCATCGATCCGCCGATCCACCTCATCGACGAACCGCAGCCAGAATTCCTCCGGAAGGTCATCGGCAGGATTGATGCCGGTTGAGGGAACGACATGGAACCCCTTCTGAAGATCCTCAAGCTCCGAGGCGCAGCGGGAACACCGGGCAATGTGTTTCTCCACCAGGGCATCCTCACCCGGCATTGTTTCATTCCGCACATATTCATACAGAAGCCGGTGAACCCGGCGATGTTCAAACATTTTGCTCATCTCTCAAAAACTCCAGTTTCGCCTTCAATTTTTTCAAACCCCGGTGAAGATGCGTTTTCACCGTACCTTCCGAACAGTGCAAAATCCCGCTCACCTGTTTAGTCGAGAAACCGTTCAAATGCCGGAGAATGACCGTTGCCCTCTGCAGCGTGGGGAGTTCATGCAATGCACGCTCAAGCAGCTCATGTCGGTCGGTCCGGTACTCTTCCTGCGGGATATACCCCGTCTGACTCGACGATTCCTCAAGGGGGATCTCCCGCTGGGCCGTTTTGACCTTCCTCTTCACGCAGTTGAGAGAAAGGTTGGCAACAATTCTGTAGAGCCACGTGCTGAACTCGGCATCCCCGCGGAATGACCGGAGGGCACGATGGACCCGGACAAACGACTCCTGAGCGATGTCTGCTGCATCATCATGATTGCTGACATATCCGAAGGCTATGTTGTATGCGTGTTTCATGTAGCGCTCGACGAGCGAACGAAATGCGTCTCGATTTCCGCGTTGCGCTTCAGAAATCAACTGGTGCTCATCACCAGCACCCATGCACGGGATCCTTCTTAGCGATTGTACATATTAGACTGTTATGACACCGGTTTGGTTGACCGGTATATTGATATATACGTAGAAAGGGGCGGTTTCGTTGAGGTTCGCGGGGAGGGGGGTGTTTTAGGAGAATTTCGGGGTTTTGCCTGACATTGGCGCCTAAAAACTGAAGAGATACGTGAATTTCGCCAGAATTACGTTATCCATCGGCAGATGGAAGGCGTCGGAAAAATTCTGCCCGAGAGTCCTGTCAAAAATCGCATTATAGCCTGATCTGGCCTGCGTCCAGACGAGGTAAAGCGTGCTCCCCGGAAGGTATTCCCAGCGCAGAACAATGTTCGCATTGATGATTTTCTGATTGAAATCAGGACTGAAGACCGAGGGGAGATCCGTATACACAGGCAAGTCATCCGGATTCAGGAGTTTCCGGAATCCCGTATACTCTCCCTTTGTAAGGTACACTTGTGTAAAAAACTGCAAACTGACGTTCCGCCGGAATGTCAGCGTGCCCCTGAGTGAAAAATCATATGAATCGACACTCAGATCCCCGAAAAGATTTTTATTGTCGTCGGTATAATAACCGACTCCGCTCACGTAATTATAGACCCAGTTTTCCTGGTCCCTGACACGGTCGAAATTGAGACCGGGTGAGATTTCGATCCAGGTGTTCGGCCTGAGCGTCAGGAGTAAACTCGATGAAAAGAGGTGTGCACCTTTCGCCGATATCTGGTAGTTGCCGCTGAGTGAGACGATCCACGGTTCCCTGCCGTCAGTTTGCACCATTCCCTGGAACAGCTCACCAGCAGGCCGCTGATAGAGACCGATGATCCCCTTGTAGGCATCATCAAATGCAGGGAAAAGGTGAAGAGCACTCGCCTGAAGCGACCAGAAATTTCTCATATCGGCGATGAACGTAAATTCCAGCCTCTGCAGAGTCCTCGCCCCCTCCCAATCCCACCTGTAGTCGCCGTCAATATTCAGCGAATATCTCCGGAACGGTTCATCCGCAAAATTTTCCTTGTAGGAAATCTGTGAATAGCCTCCGTGTTCAAGCGGTTGATTGTAGAAACCGAGATCGTTTATCCAGAAATGGGGGGTGTAGAAATCGTACAATGTGAAATACACCCAATGCTCCGCCTCCACCCTCCCGAGAGTAAATTTCCCGGCGGTACCGGTAACCCTGTCCACATAGGGGTAGGTATAGGGGGAAATCGCCTGTGATCCGGCCAGATAGCCGTCGAATGCCCATTGGTTTTCCAGGAACCTCAGGTTCCAGTCAACACCGCTCGAGTAGGAAGGCAGATACTGATCCTTCAGCGCGCCGGTGAACATCATGCCGATGAAGGAATTCTCCGACAGATCCTGGCGTAATCGGACCACGGAATAATTCGAAGTGGGCTGGAACAATATCGTTTTCTTCACCGTCCCGCCCAGATTTTCTTCGACTCCCTCCTCCCTGTCGGTCAGAGCCGACAGAACCCCCAGTGACAATCCATTATCGGTTTTGCCCGTAAATTTCAGCGCTCCGAGGATTTTCGTGACCTGTGGATTCTGGGTAAAGACAAAGCCGGAATCTGGCAGTGGTGCCAGCGTCGGTCCGATACGCCGCGAATAAAAGAGATACAACTGATCGCTTGTAAAATCGTTGCCGAAGGAAAAGATATGCGAGCCCTCGAGGAACAACGGCCGTTTCTCAGGATAATATGTCTCGAAGACCGTAAGATTTAATATAGCCTGATCAACCTCCACCTGTCCGAAATCGGGATTGAGAGCGACATCAAGTGTGAAGTTGTTCGTTACGCCGTATTTCGCATCCAGTCCCGCCGATCCTTTAAATTCCTTCTGAAGGGGGAACGGAGGTGGTTCGGAAAAAAAATTCTGCTGGGGAACGACATACCCAAGAAGATCGAGATGAAGGGGAGGATGGATATTCCGGATACCTGAAAGATGCCCCATCCCGGATACGGAGGAAATCACGCCGATGGGCATTTCACTCCTCGGGACCAGGACCCATTCATCAGTCTCCTGCTTCCGGGAAAGATACCGCCGGAAATTGATCCCCCAGACATACTCGCTGTCCTGATCTGAAAATCGGAGGGCATTGTAGGGGATGCGGAATTCGGCCGACCAGCCGTCATCGAGGATCCGCGCATTGAAATCCCACACCGCATCCCACTGAATGTCGTACACGCGGCCGTCCTGCGACAATAATCCATCCGCCTGAACGCCAGAGACAGTACCGCTGAAGAGAAATGCGGTACTGTGATCATGATACGAGTCGATGATGACGGAGATGCGGTCCGACTGGCCGGTACGGTCGCGCCGGGTCAGTTGGCTGACAATCTTTCCGGGTTCCTTGTCAAAGCACATCACCCCGACATAGAGAGCATTATCATCGTAAAGAACGCGCACGACAGTCCGTTCGGTTTCCGGAGATCCTTCCTCGGGATCAGCCTGAGTAAAACCGGTTGACGGGACTGCCGTCTGCCATTCTGATTCGCTTAAAAAGCCATCGATTTTCGGTGGAGAATGAACCTGCGTCGCCACGATATTTTTTGGCGAGGTTCCCCCGAACGAATTCAGGACAAGGGCGAGTACGGTAATCGGAACAAGAACGCTGTTTCGAATAATCCTCTTCATGAACCCTGTGAACATAAAGTAATTCAACGATAAAATCAAGAAAATCAGAAAAATTGCCGTTTTCGACGCCATTCGGGGCGGCAGGATCCGTGCGCCCTTCCCCTTGACAGGAAGCTTTATATCTGTGGGGATTGTCGATCATCCCCCAGGAAAGAGAGCATCAAGGAGGCTGCCCCACCCGCTTATCCAACCTTTCAAGATCTCGGGTGGTAGCATGCGGCAATTGGGATACACACAATGCCGTAAAATCCGGAGGTCGACCGGACTCGGCTCATCCGTCGGCGAAGATGTGTATAATCCACACAGGAATTAGGATGTCCGTTACCCGCGAAATAATCCTCCCGGGACAGCCCGGAACACACGGCCTGCAGACTCCGGCATGATCGCAGGGAGAAATGTCCGACACCCGTTGCATTTCACTGCAAATTTAGAGAAATTGGACTGCCATGTCCGGACATAACCTCATCAACTCTCCGATCGCAGAACCTGCATTGATCCGGAGAATGTTTAACGCCATTGCACCGACCTATGATCTTCTCAACCACGTCCTGAGCTTCGGCCTCGATATCAGATGGCGGAAAAAAGCCGTCCGGCTTCTTGAGGAGAAAAAAGGAGGAACATTTCTTGATATCGCATGCGGAAGCGGGGACCTTTCAATCGAAGCCCTGAAGCTCTCCCCTTCAAAAATCGTGGCGACCGATTTCGCCGAGACGATGTTGGAGGTATTTAAAGAAAAACTGATGAAGCTCGATACTATCCATCCTGTCGAACTGATCTCCTGCGATGCACTCTCACTCCCATTCCAGGAGAGGACGTTCGATGCCACAATGGTCGCCTTCGGGATCCGCAATTTCGCGGACCGGTTGCAGTCCCTGAAGGAAATGCGGCGGGTCCTGAAACCTGGTGGTCTATCCCTGATTCTGGAACTGTCCACACCGCAAAAGTTCCTCCCCCGCCAGCTCTATACATTCTACGCGAAGATTTTCCTCCCTCTCATCGGCCGTGTCATTTCACATCACAACAGCGCATACCGCTATCTCCCGGAATCGATCTCCCGGTTCCCCGACGAAAAGGATTTTATCCCGCTCATGCATGAGGCGGGATTTGACGAAGTACGCGTCACACAGCTGACTCTCGGCACTGCAACCATCTATACAGGCCGCAGGAAGGCCTGACCTACGTCCTTCGGAAGAGCGCCACCGCTTCGATATGATCGGTGTGGGGGAACATGTCGACGGGCTGTATTTTTTCAAGCCGGTAGCCGCCGCCGGAGAGGAGTTTTGCGTCACGTGCCTGTGTCGCGGGATTACAGCTGACATACACGATACGGCCTGGCGAGAGGCGGATCATCCTTTCAATAACCTTCTCGTGCATCCCGCTCCGCGGCGGATCGGCGACAATGACCGTCGGTCTGGGATGTTCGTCGAGCCACGAGCTGTCCCGGGTCAAACGATCCTTCAGATCTCCCTGAAGAAAATAACAGTTGGCGATGTGATTGAGTTTAGCGTTTGTTTCCGCATCACGGATGGCGCTTTCAACCACCTCAACACCGAGAACCCGTTCCACCGCTCCGGCTAAAAAAATCGCTATGGTACCCGTCCCGCTGTAAAGGTCATACAGAACATCCGACGCCGACAACTCTGCATAATCTTTTGCCGTCGAATAGAGAATCTCGGCCTGCTCCGTGTTCGTCTGAAAAAAAGAATTCGCGGATACCTGAAACGTGTGCTCGCCCAATCTTTCCCTGATGTACCCGCTTCCGTAATAAACCTTTTCCTCTTCTCCGAGGGCGACCATCGACATGCGCGTCGTGCTGTTATTGACCACCGTGGTGATTCCGGGAAAACGCGATACGAGGTATCCCGTCAGGTCTTCCATTGCATGCCCGCGGAAACCGTTGGTCACGAGGTTGACCATAACCTCGCCGGTCCGTTTCGATTGCCGGATAACGAGATGTCGGAGGTAACCCGATTGGGTCTCGGACGAGTAGACATCCCATTTCCATTCTCTGGCAGCATCTCTGACGGCACATACGATTTCATTACTGAGATCAGACTGCAACCTGCACTCGCTGATGTCGACAACCTTGTCGTATCGCTGCGGGACATGAAGGCCGAGGAAGAGATTCATGGCTCCCTTCGGCCCATCCGGGCTTTCTTCAGCTCCTACGGATTTATAACCCGCCTCCTCCTCGATCAGCCTCATCTCCTCATCAGTCAGCCATCGTTCCCTGGAAAATGTAAACTCCATCTTATTCCGGTAGAAATACGGACTCGCGCACCCGATCACTGGCCCCACCTGCGGATCCGGAAATCCCCCAATCCTCTGAAATGCTTCGACAACCCGACGATGTTTGAACTGCAGCTGCGCATCATAAGCAAGATCCTGCCATTTGCAGCCGCCGCAGACTCCAAAGTGCATGCATTCGGCCTGCACCCGGCTGGATGAGGGTTTGAGTATCCGGAGGGCGCGTGCTTCGGCGTAATTTTTTTTGAATTTCCATACACGTGCAAGAACCGTATCGCCGGGCAGTGCATTCTCGACAAAAACCACTACACCATCCTTCCGCGCTACGGTCCTGCCGTCACCGGAGAGGCTTTCAACCGTTAATTCTATTTCAGATCCCTTCTCCATCGGAGTGAAATGATGACCGGCCGGAGATACACGAATTATGGAGGACAACGTCCTCAGGATAAACCTTTTGCGTCATGAGGATAAAATAGTAAAAACAGACGGCGAAATCCAGACAATGCCGCACCCTGAAAAATCCCGCAACCTGGGGGGAACGAATCGACCGCGAAACCCCGATTTTCGACTATCGCAAGGACCCTATTTGTCAAGCAGCCGCTAGTTGAACTTCTCAGCCAAATTCTCTACCTTCTATGGGGGTTTAGATAGTATGTTGATGGAGGATTGGGCATGGGGACATCGAGAAGGGTTGTGAACATCCTGCTGCTGGCTGTACTATGTTCTTACACGCTGTTTACCCAATCACGATTCCGATCCTCAGAAAGCGCTTCACCGCAAATTGGATGGGATTCCCTCAGATTCAGGCTGCATTTCCCAAAAATCGCGGGCAGGATGGATATGAGAGGGCCTTATGCGGCGATACTGAATATCGGACCTGACGGACGTGCGGATCTATTCACCAGCCCAACCGAGATCGCCAATGGATTCTCTCTGAGCGACCTCCTTGACACCGCACTCATTGAACATGTCAGATCGGTACTCCTTTCCGTCGTCTGGAACCCTGCGCGCGAGAAGGACAAACCGGTGAGAAGCGAAATCGAACTGACCATACTATACCGCGGCGAGAGGGCTTACATCATGTATGACCACAACAAAAACCTTTATTGGAAACCGGTCGACTGGATACGGAAGGCCCCATTAATCAGATGAGGCGGACTCGAATAATCACATAGGTTCCGTGCGGGTCCTCAACAGCGGGTACGTAAAGCAATTTACACACGGACATAAATCCAAACACCAACGAGAGAGAGCAATGGACAACATTCTGGTAGCCGATGACGATCTGGAACTCGGAGATATTCTGCGGGAAGAACTTGTGGATTTCGGTTATAACGTTCATGTCGTCAATAACGGAGCCGATGCGATAACCGAGTTGAAACAAAACCGTTACAAGCTGGCGATCGTCGATATCCGGATGCCGAAGGTCGATGGTTTCGGTGTTTTAAAATTCGTCAAGGAGGAGATGCCCGCGGTCAAGATCATCATGCTCACGGCATACGCGGATCTGCGACATGCAGTCATGTCCCAGAGCGGCGGGGCTGATGAGTTCATGACGAAACCGTACAACATCGAAATCATGCACTACACCATCCAAAAGCTTCTGAATGACAAGCCGCTGAAGTAGTATCCTCCCGGGCCTGACTGCTGATACTGAAGTGACAGGCAGTCCCGAGATCCACGCCCCGCCACATGTTCACCTGCCGTGTTGTGGAGGTTCTGCCCTGTCGTTCAGAGGGTGAGGGGTTGATTGCTGAAAGGGAGAAAAAACCCTCGAGGAGTCAACGATTACCGGGCGATGGATCCCGGAGATTCACGAAAATAAATTGTGCCTCCCTTTTCTGATACCGATCTCAGGTAGTCGTTACTCCCACCAGGCGATAACCTTCGGTTGGGAGCCGTTGGCGAAGACGCCTGTGGCAAGTAAAATCGCCTGCCGTGAAAAATACAATGACGCATTGCCATTACCGATGACATTGCCTGTGGGGGCGGTGGTCAATCCCACGACCGCACCATACACAATGCCATGGAAACGAACGATATCATCAGAGATTACGATTCCACGAAAAGTCCCCCCTCCATTCTGAAGAGAAGCCGTCTTCGTCCCGTTATGGACAATGAGAATCCCCGAACCTGAAATCGTTGCCGGATTCCATGCCGGGGCGGAGGTACTCATCTCGACATACGTAACACCGCTCAGCGGATAACGTAGCTTCGTGGGATCGGTGGTGTACTGGCTCCCGGCGAGGCCGCTTTTCGCGACCGCCTTCAATGTCCCCTCCGGATATCCCGTTGCTGCACCGCCAAAGACGCTATCTGGCGTGGCGGGGTAGCCCGGTGCCGGCAGGACCTGGTTCAACTGGATGATACTCGGATCCGCCACTCCTGTCGGCGGGGGTGCGTAATCTGTTCCGTTGCTTGTTCCACCAACAGTTGCCGAACCGCTTACCGTGAATGAAGATCCTGTGGACCAGATCGCATAGGTGCCTTTTGTCAGTATAACGTTACCGGATGTGTCGTGATCCCGTGCATCGAGGATGATATTGCCGTTCATCTGATTTGACGCATTGAGCGTCAGGAGACCCTTGATGAAGGAAGGCGTGAACGACGGGGGAAAATAACAGAACGCGGAGGATACCTGGACGGTATCCATAAACGTTGCCGTCGCTCTGACGCCGATCGCCGGCGTTACCCCCATAAACGAAGCAGTGTCAAATACTGTCACCGTCGCTTTTCCACCCATCATGCTGACCGGCCAGCTTGTTGTCCTCCAGGAGCTGTCATTCCCGAGATGACGGATTGCCATGTTGACACCGCTTTGGGCGATGTTCCGGGCGGACTGGCGTTTGAGATAGCCGGCGGAGTTTGAGACAATATGCGTGCTCGATGCTTCAATGCGGTGGAAAATAATCCCCGCGATCATGATAATTCCCGCAACGACAAAGAGAACAGCTTTCCCTGACATGCCTTACCTCATGTTCTGTGGTTTGAATGTTCTTTCCCAATAGACGCCCGGATTGAGCTTCAAGTACGGCATCGTCGTTTCCTTGTACGGTTCGCGGCTCTCGACATTGACAGCAATTTTGACAGATTTTATTTTCGAGGGGGACGCAACGGGATTCGACACCAACGGTGCTCCGGAAGCGTCGTAATACCAAAACCGCATTCGGGTAATGCCGGCATTGATTAATTGTGGCGGTTGAGAATTAATTGATTTGTAGAGCAGATGCGTATTCGGATTTGAGTAGCCGGAAGTCAGCGGATCAAAACGATACCTGACGGTATCGACGCTCCCGTTGTTATCAAGATCACCCGCGAAGATGATTTTCAACGAGTCTGCATAGAGAATCGAGCTATCCGGAGCGCTATCGACACGATATCCCATCTTCCGGAACTCATAATCGAGGATATTTGTCACCTCGGTCAGATTCGTTTGTGCCATAACCTTGATCGTCTGCGCACCGGCATCCTCCATAATCGTCCCATTGAATCCGACAAGCATGACCAGAACGATACCGCCGATGATAAAAGATCCTATGAGATCCATAATATTCATACGAACACCCTAATAAGAATAAACATACGACAACCTGACGGTGTCGGGGACGAACGGACTGGTGACTATGACATCCATCCGCTTGCAGAATGTCTGGGTCCCGCTTAACAGCATCGGATTGGATTCGTTCACATACTTCACACTTGACTGGATCTGAAATCGCTCCGCACGCTGCGTATTCACCAGTCGCATGTACCGGTCGTAATCATCAACATCGTTGAACCGCACCGTCGAGAGATATCCCTGCACACCAGGTGAATACGGTGCTGTTGAGACGAGAGTATCGGGCATCGAGAACCCCTCTCCGGACTCCCGGCCCAGAGAGGCAGACAACCCGTTTCGGGTCATAGTTGAGACACCGATCGTTTTCGCGTCGAAGGCTTTTGATTTTGCCTCATCGATCAGCGATTGCCCAAGAGAGATTGCCGTGATATAATACTCATTTTGTTCGGCAACCCTCGTATTGAGCGTCATTTCCCGGTTTGACGTACTCAGGAAAGCCCCGAAAATGAGCAGTGCGCCGACGGCACATATGATATTTGATCCCATACGGAATCCCCCTACTAGTGTTAATCAGTTTCAAATATTTGTTGAGACCTCCCCTGTTGATGACATTCTAAACATACAAACAACAGAACGAAAAAATCGTGACCAATCTCACATGAGATGCAGTTTTTAACGTGATTTTCAAATTCTGCCCCCGTTCACGAACTTCCAGGAAAATGGCTCCTTGCCCGAAACCTCCATGGCGATATCCGATAAGCGTCTCGGATATTTTATGCTCCCCCAGGGATCATTCATGTAAAGACGCATGAAATACTCCTAACCGCCTGCGGCATGCGGAGTAGGGGGCGACAGGTGATAAAACGCACCTGCGTTTTTCGAGTAAAACAATACCTGACTTGTTGTGCGTCACAGCGCTATTGGGCATGGTTCTGACAAACAGTACATTGATAAACAAAAAGAGGACTTGGTGAGATATGAACACGGGACAAATGCTTACCGTCGTTTTTGCGCTCGTTTTACTCGGAGTGGTTACTCTTGTCATCAACCAGATGCTGGCTGATAAAGCACAGGTCATGCTCCAGGCCGAGGCAAGTCTGACCGCCATATCCCTGGGACAGACCATGCTGGATGAAATCAAAACCAAGAGCTACGATGCTGTCACCGCTCCTTCCGGCAGCATCTATCCACCTGATGGCGGCACGAAAGTGTATGATTCCTCGGCATTTACATCTCCGTCAGGTCTCGGACCGAGCGGGACGGAATCCCACAATGTCCCTTTACCCGAATCTCCTGATACGGTTTACCCGTTCAAGTCAATACAAAACTACAATGACGTTGACGACTATAATCATTACAGTCGCTATGTCTACTCCTCCGTCCTCGGAACATTCTTTATCACCGACACCGTGTACTATGTCATCGAATCGAGTCCGGATATGCAATCGACGACACAAACTTTTTTCAAGAAAATCGTCGTGACGATTACACATCCGAACATGTCCTATCCGCTTCAACTATCTGACATTGCCGTCTACAGGCGATATTTTTAAACAGGTTTCTTATCAACTCACAACCAGAACTGAAGGAGAGCCTTTCATATGACCGTTATGCTTGATATCATCGGCGCGACAGTCCTCGTGGGCATGTTGATGATGACCATTATGTCCGTCAACATTAATGTGAGTGACCAGAATTTTAAAGGATTATCGGAGTATCATATTCATACGGAACTGATCCAGCTCTCCCGGATCATAGAGTTCGATTTTTACAAGATGGGCTACCGTATACAAGGCCCGGGCAAGATCTGTATCGCGGACACCTCGCACATTAAATATTATACTGATCTGTACGACGTGAACGGAGAGAAAGACAGCATCGAGTATAATCTGGCATATCTTGTCACCTCGACACCGAATCCTGTCGACAGGGCATTGTACCGGTATGAGAACACAACAAGGGTATGGATCAATTACAGTGTTATACAATTTAGGCTTAAGTATTTCAACGCGAACGAACAGCCCATGACCACACCCGTTACAGGGGCATATCTTGACAGTATAAAATCCGTTCGCGTGCTGCTCACCCTCCAGAGTCCGATACCTTTTGATACGGCACGAATCGGGGGATCAGCGTATGCGGGTACTTACTACCAGAAACAGATATACCCACGAAATCTATAAGGAGAGATCATTATGGGCAAACTGGCAATTTTCCTCGTTCTAGCACTTTCGCTCAGCGTAGGGGTGGTTGGGTATAATATGAACAGATCCAAGACGTTCCTCGTGACGAATGTCTCGGGTTTTGAGAAATATACAACGGCCCGGAACATCGCACACACCGGCGTCAACCTCCTCCTGCGACGCCTGGACCGCAATGATTCGACGTTGATAACCCCCTTGAGCACGTATAACACCGCCTGGATGATCAGCAATGTCATGTCCGGCATATGCTCGGTATCGGTCCAGCTGACAAATCCGCCGGCACTCGATACGATCGATATCAGGAGCAAGGCGACATACATCGATTCGTCATATCTGATGAAAGTGCGGCTCTACCGCCACCCCGTCCCATTTCCGGGTGTCAATGCGGCGGTCAATCTTGCAGCACCAAGCATAGATTTCAGCATGAACGGTGCCCCAACTATCGACGGGCGAAACTGGGATATGAACGGAAATTTGAATCCGGACCGCACAACCGATACCAACGGGGTATCCGTTATGGGGACAGCAGAAAGCACGTCCGTAGCCATATATGACGCGAAGATTACCGGCGACCCCCAACAGGTGACGACACAAACTCCTCCTGATCCTGGGATATACGTCCCTCAATATATCTCGGCTGCTGATATCAATTTCCCGGACGGAAGTGTCAACAGCGGAAACTATGGCTCGCGTGCCGCTCCGGTCATTGGTTATGTAAACGGGGACGTCCAGTTCTCCGGGACCGGATCATTCTACGGAATTCTTCTCGTCCATGGCAGTATAACATTCAGCGGAACTTTCGATTTTTACGGACTTGTCATTGCCTACGGTGACAACAATACCATCTGCCTTGGAACCTCCGCAGGTACGCCGAGAATCTACGGAGCAATTATCGAAACCGGTCCTCCAGGAAGTAACTTTGTTATGAAAGGAACATCTGATATCCGATACAGCGTCGAGGCACTAAGAATGTCAATGTACATCAATAAACTTCAGGCATACCGGGTCATGCGATGGTATGAATAGGCGGGGGTGTACAATTTCAAGTCACAAATCTGAATTGAAGCTTCTGTCACTACTGTAAAGCAGACAGTTGATCCGCTGAATGACAAACTTGTAGTTCTCGTATCCCGAGTCCATTTATGACTCGGGATTTTTTTTGCCAGGCGATCTGATATTCCTTGTTGGAATATCCATTTTTGCGATATAAATCCGACGGGCCTATAGGAAGGTCTCATCGCAATGGCTTCGTTGGATGGTGTTCCGATGCACATGGTACGACGATAATCAAATTGTCGTCAAAAATCTAAAAGCTTGGTAAATTAAAAAAGGTCCCACTTTCGTGGTATTGAAGTTATCCGTAATTTACGGCTGACCAAAACCACAACAAACCAACGAAAGGAGACCTTTAATGCTTAAACAAAAGTTAACACAAACA
>JAWOKN010000067.1:0-6112 GCA_033854175.1 Bacteroidota bacterium
TCCGCGATGTCATACAGATCATCACCCGCCTCGTGGTATTGCTGCGGCTGGACATTTTTTTGCGTGACGATTCCGTCGACCGGGGAATAAAAGGTCACAACCTCCCGCACCTGCTTCGTCGTGTCGAGCCCGGCTATCTGACCGTCGGTGAAACCCCACAACCGGAGTTTGTCCCTGGCGTGCCCGAGGAGGTTTCGTGCGTCTTCGGAAATCGCCGCCGCCTCATCCCTGGCCTGATTGTACGATTCGCGGGCAAGCAGATATTCCTTCTGCGCCGAAATCGCCTCCGGGCTGTAGACATCCGCAACGGGATCCCCCTTGCGGACACGCTCCCCCGTATAGGTGAGATAGAGCTTTTCAATCCGCGCCGGATATCGTATGCTGATCGAGCGGAGATTCGATTCCGCATATTCAACCGTCCCCGCCGACCGGATATCATGGACCAGCGGCATCTTCACAGCTTCAGATGTCGCAACATTCGCCAGCACCTGCTTTGCCGCTGAAACCACGACGCGCCGCCCGGCGAGCGATTCTGACCCACCCGTCCCCGATTCGACGGTTTTCTTTACCAGCGTCATTCCACAGATCGGACACGCCCCGGGTTTGTCCTTGCGGACAAACGGATGCATGGGACATGTGTAGTATTCCTTAACGGCAGCTGCCGGACCAGGCGCCTCATGCCCCGTACCTTCACCCGGGGCCGCCGGCATGTTCATCGGGTGATCTACGTGCGCCGTTGCGCCGGAATCATTTGCCCCGGTTGTCTGCCCGCCGGAGAATAATTTTTGCGTGGCATGGATTCCAAGGATGAGGAAAACTGCCAGTGCCGCCAGTACCATCATCTTTTTGTTCTTCATGAGTCAATTCCTTCCTAGTGTAAACCTGAGATATTTTCCGCCCCGACTTCCTGCTCGAGCATCGCGATGGTCTGCTCAAGATCCATCCTCGTACTGAAATATTCCTTCATCAAATCCGTCTTCGACCTGTAGGCCTCGAGAACCTCAGTAAAACTCGCCGTCCCCGTCTGATACGAGGTGAGTGAGGCGTTCAGCGCCTCGACGGTGGCGGGAATGATTTTCGACCTGTAATTTTCCAGCCGCGCCTTGGCTGCCTGAGCCTTGAAGTAGAGATCCCTGATATCACCCGCAATCATCGCTTCCGTCGATTGATACGAAGACCGGGCTGCCCTGATCCTTGCATCGGCCTCTTCCACTCCGGAACCTGCCTTCCCGAGGCTCCAGGGTGCGAAGGGGAGCGATATCCCCAGACTCACACTCCAGCCCTGGAATCCGGTCGAGGGGGAGGTCATCCGCTCAAGTGCGACGCGGAAATCGGGATAATATTCTTTTTTGGCGAGCCCCCGCATCATCTCGCTTTCCTGGATCATCAGCGAATCATGAACAATCATCGGCCTTGTGCGCATGGCAAGCGAAATCAGCGAGTCGGGGTTTGGGTTGAACACGACGTCGTCGGGGATGATGGCAAAACCGAGCGTATCCCCGGGCGATCTGTTGAGAATCGCCATCATCATCGCCTTGGTGCTTAATTCCTGCTGGCGCAGGACAATGAGATCATTCCCGATGCGCGACAGCTCCACCCGGGCCTGGAGGACATTCTGCATGGTGCTCATCCCGACGTCGTACCGGGTTTCGGTGATCTTCGAAAACTGGCTCATCAGCCGTTCATTCTCCCGGTCAAGTACCACACTCTGCTGTATGAACCAGAGCTGGTAATACAACGACTTGAGCCTGGAGATGATTTCATTGGATTTTTCGAGCCGGTCGTGATCGGCGTGTTCTGCCTGGATTTCGGCAAGCTCCCGGCGAGCCCCCAGTTTTGTAGGAAAGGGGATCATCTGGGATAGTTCGATCCTCGAGAACATCGCCTCGCTGTACCTGAAATCAGGCATCCCTTCCTGCTTGAAATCAAGTTCCGGAGGATCCAGAGAACCTGCCTCCCCTATCCTCGACTGCGTCATTTCCGATTGATACTCCAATGTCCGTATGGCGGGATTGTTCATCATCGCCTCGGCCACCAGAAACTGTATGGTTGGATTCTCGGGTTCGGGTATGACGATGGAATCCTGCTGTGCACGCGACAACGTGCAGACGAGCGCGAAAAGCGCGAGAAGGATTTTCGTATGCATAAAACCTCTTGTGTACCTGTGGAATCTCTGCGATTCCGGGTTTATAACATCACTCAGTTTGAAAAAGGTAACAACAGTCCCGCCAGGGCGGGCAGAGAAGAGTCTAGATCAACAAGGAGGAGTAGAGGACGGGGATGTCACCGCTCGATGTCGGCAGCCTCCAACAATGAAGCAGCGAGATTGAAGCATATTGATGATCGTCACCGGCAATGAGCACCTGCGAGGTGCCGGGAGGAACAGATAGTTGAGCTTTTTCCTCCGGCCGGGATGGGGGAGCAGACCCAAGGAACGGGTTTGTGTTCCTCACCAGTGAAACTTTCTGAGAGCAGCAGCCGATTGGTGTATCCGGCCTGAATGCCATGGAATGCGTCTCGGCCCGAGGTGCGCAGCACGAGGCTCCGCGGTGAGGCGATTTCATCATGGGACAGGCAGAACTCACCACCGGAATTCCGATGTTGAAAAGGAAGAAGATCCCGCAAAGAAGAACAGATACCGATTTATGGTGATTCCACCGGTGCATATGATACTGTGTATCATACGAAATATTCCGATGAATTTCAAACCCGGGCAGGGTCAGCCGATTGTGGTCACGCGAGCTTAATTTCGCACAAGCCGCAGGTGAAAAAGGTCGTCCACACCGACAAGCTCCTGTGAATAGAACGGTTCGCCGTATCGGACGCCGATCTTCGCCCCGAATAACCTCGCCCGCGCTTCCAGGAGGTCCAGAAAGGATTTCTGGCTCAGCATCGTCTGCGGTTCCTTCGAGGCCGGATTGTAGAACTGCGACGAGAATGCCAGAATGGCTTTCTGCCGTTTTGCGTACGCACTGCTCACGTCGACAACGAATGTCGGGATGAATTCGCGCCACTGCATGTACTGAAATACAGCCTCTGCCCTCCATGGCGCCTGATCCTTTCCCCGGAATCTTGTCGGTATCCGGCGCAGCCCCGCGTAGAACCATGCCTCGCGGCAGAGGAGATGTGCGTGTTCGTGATCAGGATGCCGCTCCTCGGAATAGGGGATGAGAAGAATCTTCGGCCGGTAGCGCCTGATGACCTGTACAAGCTTGCGGATGTTTTTCTTGCTGACCTCGATATTTCCATCCGGCATCCGGAGGTTCTCCCGCACACGGACCCCGAGGATAAAAGCCGCCTGCCGGGCCTCACGCGAACGGATCTTTCTGGACCCCCGCGTCCCGAGCTCTCCCTCGGTCAAATCCAGGAGTCCAACGCTGTAACCGGCCTCTGCCGCCTTCGCCAGGGTTCCGCTGCATCCCAGTTCGACATCGTCAGGATGCGCCCCGATCGCCAGTATATCGAGTTCCATGCCTACTCCGAATGATTGTTGTTCGACGGTAGGAATATAGAGACTCTCGTTCTCAAAGGCAATTGATAATTTTCCGTTCACTGAAATTCTTTCTATATTGGGTTTTTAAAAAAATCAACGGTCGGAGTATGCCACATTCAAAAATCTTCACCGTCAGCGAACTGACGAAGGAAATCAAACGCGTCCTTGAGGATGGATTCGCAGGCATCAGTTTGCAGGGCGAGATATCCAATTTTAAGCACCACTCCTCGGGACATATGTACTTCACCCTGAAGGACGAATTCTCCCAGATCCAGGCTGTCGTGTGGCGATCGAGGGCTCAGGGCCTCTATTTTACCCCCCAGGATGGTATGAAGGTGCTCGTACGGGGAAATATCACGGTCTACGAGGTCCGCGGCGTCTATCAGATCGATGTCGCCCATATCGAACCCCTCGGCGCGGGCGAGCTCCAACTGGCGTTCGAACGGCTGAAGCAAAAGCTCGCCGCCGAAGGGCTCTTCGACGCCTCGTTGAAAAAACCGCTCCCGCGTTACCCCGAAACGATCGGGATTGTTACCTCACCGACCGGCGCTGTCCTCCATGATATGCTGAATATCCTCAACCGGCGATGCCCCGCCCTTGAGGTCATCCTCTGTGCCGCCAAGGTCCAGGGCGCGGAAGCGGCGGGGGAGATTGTCCAGGCAATCGAGGACTTGAATCTCTTCGGCGGCATCGATGTCCTTATCCTGGCCCGGGGCGGCGGATCCCTGGAGGATTTGTGGGCGTTTAATGAGGAAATTGTCGCCAGGGCAATCCGTCGTTCTTCCATCCCGGTTATCAGCGCCGTGGGCCATGAAATCGATTATACAATTGCCGATTTCGCTGCGGATCTCCGCGCTCCCACACCCTCGGCCGCAGCGGAATTGGTCGTGCCGACAACAGCGGAAATGGTTGAATTTGTGAGGGATTTTCATTATACTGCTGGACAGAGTATTCGTGAACAACTGTCGTCGCAAAGAGATCGGATCAAGGCATTGCTGCGAAGCCATTCATTTAACAGGCCTTTCGACATCATCCGGCAACGTTCTCAGCATCTCGATGAATTGAAGCGGAGTCTTGCACAAAACGTCACCCACACGCACGCGATTTTGAAGCAGCGCCACCTTTCGCTCACTCAACGCATGGCCTCACTCGATCCCCTGGCGGTCCTCCGGAGGGGCTATACGATCGTCTACCGGGACAGCCGGATCATCGAGCGTTCACACCTCCTTCATCCACATGAGGACGTGACCATCCGGTTCACCGACGGCAACGTTCCGGCCAGAACCCAAGAATGATGAGCGACACCATGCCAAAAAAGATTTCGACCCGGAAAGAACAGAGCTTCGAACAGTCCATGAAACGGCTTGAGGAAATTGTCGAGAAAATCGACAAGGGGGATATTCCCCTGGAGGAGGTGATGAAAATGTACGAGGAGGGTGTGGCCCTTTCAAAAACCTGCCTCGAACATCTTCAGCAGGCCGAACTGACGCTGAAACGCCTGGGGAGAGACCTCAACGGAAATCTCAAACTCGAAGGCAATGAGTAGTTCCCCCTACAAATATCTGAATGCAATCAATTCTCCCGCCGACATCCGGAAGCTCTCGGTGCCGGAACTCAAGGTTGTTTCGTCAGAGATCCGTGATTTTATCATCGACACCATCTCCAAGGTGGGGGGCCACCTCGGGGCGGGCCTCGGATCGGTCGAACTCGCAGTGGCTCTCCATTACATTTTTGACACCCCGACGGATAAACTTGTCTGGGATGTCGGGCACCAGGCCTATCCGCATAAAATCCTCACCGGCCGGAGGGAGAAATTCCATACCATCCGGCAACTGGACGGTATCAGCGGGTTTTTGAAAAGGTCGGAGAGCGAATATGATGTCTTCGGCGCGGGCCACGCCAGCACGGCGATGTCCGCCGCACTCGGTATCGCCATAGCACGCGATCTTGCGGGGGATACTTTTCGTGTCGTGGCCATTGTCGGCGATGGCGCCATGACCGGAGGAATGGCCTACGAAGCCATGAACAACGCCGGCCTGCAGAAACGCAATCTCATCGTCGTTCTGAATGATAACAACATGTCGATCGCTCCCAATGTCTGGGCGATCTCAAACTATTTCACCGAACTCATCGCGAAACCTTCCTACAACCGGATCAAGGCCAATGTCTGGGACCTCACCGGCAAGTGGGATACCATCGGCGACCGCCTCCGGAAAATCGCCTCCCGCGTTGAGGAGGGCATCAAGGTTGTCATTACACCGGGCATGCTCTTCGAGGCACTCGGCTTCAGGTATTTCGGCCCCATCAACGGACACAACATCATCCAGCTCACAAGAATTTTTAAGGAGGTCAAGGACCTCAAAGGCCCCATCCTCGTTCACGCGATCACCAAGAAGGGGAAGGGGTATAAACCCGCCGAGGAAGACATCCAGGCTCTCCACGGCGTGACCCCGTTCGATAAGATCACGGGCATCTCAGCCAAGAAGGCCGAGACAGCTCCATCCTATACGAAAGTCTTCGGGGATGCGGTCGTCGAGCTCGCGCGCGAAAATCCGAGGATCGTGGGCATCACCGCCGCCATGCCGGATGGGACCGGATTGGACAAGCTTCAGCATGCGT